>JACTMU010000111.1 GCA_014584465.1 Pseudomonadota bacterium
AACAGAAGAAAAAACGCTACGAGTAAAAACGTAACCTTCTGGAATCATGAGAGAAAAAATTCCAGAGATACGGTGCGGCGACTAACGGAATGTAGGATCCATAGATCGTGTTGTAGTTCAGAAATCGACTGTTCACCCAGATGTAAAGAAATGGACTTTGCGAGAGCGCAATGGCGGCGAGCAGTGCTGAGATGGATGAACTCAACCATCCGATCTTTGAGTTGGGGATGACGTTGTAGAGCAGGAGAAGCAAAACAAATGTAAGAACGAAGGCTCCAAACTCGAGGGGAAAGCTTTTTAAGGTACTGGGAGCAATGGCCGAAATGGATCCAATCAAAAGGGCAATGCCAGGGGGTCCAAAGAGTACGAAAAAGAGTCTTAAGATGAATTTGGGGATGGTCATCTTTCTCTTTTCACATTGCCAGATCTTTTGAATGGACTCGTCGATGAGGTCGATGAGTCGAATCGAGGTTGCAACCAAGAGAATGTAACCGACAAATCCAATGGCCTCGAAGCTGGTCTGCGAAGCAATCTTCTGAAGTTCACCGACGATCGAAGCGTTGATTCCGGGTGTATAGTGGTTGATGAGTGTGAAGATCCACTTCTCGATCACGTTTCCAAGTCCCGTGAGCAAGTGAGCGGCAAAGAGACTTACAGTGAGAAATGGTACGATTGCCAAAATCGAGAAAAACGCGAGCGAGGATGAGAGCAAATTGAGGTCAGATCGTTGCAAGGTCTCAAACAATGAGATGAGTGGGGGAGAGTGCCAACGGCGCAGGATCTGCCAACGACTCATATTCGACCCCTAAGGAAGAAGAGGTAGTAGAAAATCCCCGTTATGGCTCCTCCAAGGTGGGCGCCGTGGCCAATGGGGAGAGAGCCACCTTGGGTTTGAGCGACCAAGCCCCACACATCGGCAACCACGAGGAGAACAGCTCCCCAAAATGCAGGAAGTGGGATAAGGCCAAAGATGAGAATCTTTTCTCGGGGGAAAATAAGTGAGAATGTAAGGATAACCCCAGAAATGGCGCCTGAAGCACCAAGGGCGGCAAGGTCAGGGTCGCCCAAGAGCCACGCAGAGACGACCGAGTGGCTCAGAGATCCGACCACTCCGGCTGTAAGATAGAAGAAAAGAAATCGACGGGCACCCAAAACTGCTTCAAGAATGGATCCAAATTGCAATAGAACGTACATATTAAGAAATATATGAAAAAACATATTGTGTGAGAAGACGGAGGTTATAAGAGTCCAGATTCGACCTTCAAGTAGAGCGGTCCAACTTACCAAAAAATGTTCTAACATCATGGTAGGTTCGAAATAGATGGGCCAGTGCCAGGAGAGATAGACCAAGACGTTCACGCCAATGATGAGTGGAACTAAAGGACGAGAGGGGCTTCGTTTTCGAATCATCGTTCGCAAAACAACCTCTCGACCTCTCTATGACGAAAACAGTTCGTCAGGTGGTCGTTGACCATTCCAACCGCTTGCATGTGAGCATAGATGATGGTTGAACCCACAAAGCTGAAGCCCCTTTTCTTGAGATCTTTGCTCAAGAGATCGGAGACTTTGCTTGTGGCAGGTAATTGGTTCATGCTCTTCCAGTGGTTTTGAATGGGCCTGCCTTCGACAAACTGCCATTGATAGTTGGAAAAACTCCCAAATTCATCTTGAATCTTGAGAAAGGCCTTTGCATTTTTGATGGTGGATTCAATCTTAAGGCGATTTCGGATGATGTTGGGATTTTGAAGCAACGACTGGATTTTTTTTTGGTTGAAGCGAGCGATTTTTTCGGCACTGAAATTTGAAAATGCTTCGATGTATCCGCCCCGACGCTTCAGAATCGTGATCCAACTGAGTCCAGCTTGTGCTCCTTCAAGAGTTAGGAATTCAAAAAGACGTTGATCATCAAAGAGTGGGACTCCCCATTCACGGTCATGATAGTCTACGTAAATTGGGTCTGTTCCACACCAGTTGCATCTTTGAATTGATTTTTGAGTTGGCATAAAAAGCAGCGCCTTTAAGAAAATACACTATGTATTTTTGAGTAAATCATTCAACGTCAAATCTGTGAGTTTGCGAATTCCATGAAGAAGGTGCCACAACACGGCCAAAAGGATAAGAATGGATGGGATGGCGATCACGACAAAACCGAGCCAAGTCATTTGAGCGATCTGACTGTTGAGTATGGTGGCGCGCTCGACCTCATTGAGAGCTGGATCGATGTCTACAAAGATCCATCGCGCAAGAAGAAAGTTCAAAAGAGCACTGAAGTAGAAGGAGCCTGACAAAAAAAGGGTGGAGTTTCGAATGTGTCCCTGAAGCTGATCTACCGCTCCGCGCTCCTCAAGTCTTGTTTGAATCAAATCAATTTTTAGAATTCGGTCGTTAAACAAGAGAATTTCGATAAAGGGTCTTCGAGAATAAGCTGAGATGGTCACTGCAATTCCGATCAAAAGAGGAAACGCACCTTCTTTGACGGCAAACCAAAAGCCTTCAAGATTGAGAAGTGCAAGACCTCCCGTTAATAAAACATTCACAACGCCAAGCACCGATAACCAGTTTTTTTTATGGGCCTTTAGATATTCGTAACATCCATATCCAATCGGAAAGGCCAGAGCCACAAAGAGAGCAATTGTTGGCCCATGAGGTTGCACGTGCTTCGTGATTTGGTTGAGCAAAATGACAGGAAGAAGGACATTGAAGAAGATATTCAAAAAGGCGTCCCTGGGATTTTCTTGAGTTTGGTGCATAGTCGTAGAATGACAAGACTTGGCATGGTGTCAAGATGGTTTTTTCTCTAGAATCGACAAACCCCTGAGCAATGGATCATCTTGAATTTTTTCTGATTCGATCTTGACAGGACCTCATTGAGCCCCATCATAAGAGTGAAAAGGAATAGAGTGATCCAACCAATAACAAAGGAGTCGATATGAAGTACGGTATAACACCTTGGGGCAAAGAGTGGGAGAGATGGCCAAATCTATGGAAAAAAGGTGCGTTAGAGACCTTTTTTGATGATGTATTTAATCCAGAGCGGCAGCTACAGGCAAAACAGTACATGCCGGCGGTCGATGTGGAAGAGACGGAGAAGGAGTACGTACTGAAGGTCGATCTTCCAGGCTTTAAGCGAGAGGACATCAATGTAGAGTTGCATGATCGGCGATTGACGATTTCGGGAACACGTAAGGAAGAGCGTGTGGAGAAGAGCAAGGGTTATCATCTGGAAGAGAGAGCCTATGGGGAGTTCAAACGCTCTTTTGAGATGCCAGAGAATGTAGATTCCGAGAAGGTAGATGCAGCTTATGAAAATGGGGTGCTGATGCTTCGAGTCCATAAGGCGACTCCACTGAGCTCAAGGAAGATTCAAATTAAAGGTTAACCCTATTTTAAGGAAGGGGCCTGGCAAAAAGGCCCCTTTTGTTTATCTATATTCTAATTCGCGTTAGCCCCTATCTGGTGAGGGCCCATTCACTTCGGGCCGGGTGAACCCGGTTCTTTGTCGAGTTCTCATGAGATAAGAAAGAGAAAAGGAAAATAGAGATCATTTCTGGTTCGAGGTCGGTACTCAAAGTACACCGACACCTTGTATGATCAATCAAGGAGTTTATTACAACTGAGTATATGGCAGAACCTATCCAACTAGCTTTCGTGTTGCTTGTGATCTATCAAATCAAGCACTTTGTTGCAGATTTTCCTCTCCAGCGCGAGTACATGCTCAAAAAGGTGTCGCCTGACTGGGATTTCTTGCTACCGCTGACGACACACTGTCTGGTCCATGCTGCCTTGACCTTTGCCATTGTTCTTGTGGTACGCCCACAGATGTGGTGGTTATCTCTATTGGATTTTGTGGTCCATTTTTTAATGGATCGTATCAAATCGGGTCCCAAGTACCTTGGAAGGTTCAATGATCGCGACAAACCCGGCTTTTGGAACTGCTTAGGGTTTGACCAGACGGTTCACCACATAACTCATATTTATATCGTCTACCTTTTGATTCAATAGCATCTCGTAATTAGGACAAAAAAGATCGAGCCAGAATTTCAGAAGAACTTAATTGTGCCTGGCGCGAATATTTTGGGCTTGGGCGGGAACGCAGGAGAGTCCCAACGTAGGTTGCTCGTTGCTATAGTTTGGATCTGAGGGATAGAGATAGGTGAGTCCCATGATGTCATCTTGCTGAAGACGAGTGATGTTGGAGTCCACATAGTAGGACATTATGGCATGAGTGGTCTCTTGTGGATGATCCAGTCCAAGACAATGCCCAAGTTCATGGGTCATGGTTCGGATGAAAGATTTTCCACTTCCTAATTCTGAAGGAGAAATCGTGATTGTGCATCCTGTAAATTGATCGCCTTCATAAGTGAAGTTTGCCACGCCACCTGCTTGACTTCCGGTGGATTCAAAACAGATTGAGATCTTTCTTCGGCTGTGAAGGGTTGAGTTGAACTCGGGGTCGGTCAAAGTGTCTGCCAAAGTTAGGAAGACAGTTGAAAGGTTGTTAAAGTCCGAGATGACCGACGTGACGGCCGTGTCAAAAGTCAATGTGGTATCTGCAAGAGGATCATTGCTAGGGAGATCATTGGTGCCAATGTTGGGGCGACTGCAGAAATCAAGCCAGATCTTTGGATCCGAAACTGAAACGTCCCATTTCATTCCGCCTGGATAGACTCGAAACCCTAGCGAGAGAAAGATCATAAGACCTACGAGAAGTCTCCTCATTTTTCAATCCTCCTAAAACTCAAAGGTCAGTCCGACCTGACCATCAGCTTTGAGAAAGCCGTTGATAAGACCGATCGAGGCAAGCTCTCCACGAAAATGAAGACCCCAGAAGAGCTCTTTTCGAATGCCGAGAGATCCGTAGAAACCAGGACTCGTGCCTGGACCTAGGACCAAGCCAAATCCAGTGTAGTAACTGTGATCAAAAATGAAGATCTTATCAAAACCGTACGAACCATAGCCGAGAAGTCCAAGTTCCCAATGATTCATACCAACACGCAAAGAGCCTGGGAAAGTAAAAAGAGGTCCAAACGCCGCATAGATGTGATAATCATTTTGTGCTTTTACAGGACTGCTGAGTGTGAGCAGTGAGCATAACGTGAGGGTGATCCACAACCTACATGAACTGTACCACATGCCTTGGATTAAAGAGATCTCCGATCTCCTTTTCATAGTTGAAATCCTAGCGATAGGATCGTGACATCTTGAAAACTCAGCATCAGATGGCTCCATGGGGATCTAATGCCATAGAGAGATTCCAAGGAGATGTAACATGGACCCAAAAAATACCAATTGACAAGAAAGGAGGGACCTAAAGCGAGGTCCTGAGTCGAATCAACCGATTGAGAGGGGTCCTCTCGAAAGCCACGGGAGGCAAAAAAGAGACCTCCTCCAAGACCTGCACGAAGTGAACCCCAAAAAAAGGAACCAGAACTCCAAAGCTTATGAAAAGTTGCAAGATAAGCGGAGTGATAATAGAGAGGGGACTTTACACCCGTAGCTGAAACAGAAAAGGCCCAATCGGTGAAGATGAGAGTTCCCTGAAGGGCTGGAACCGTTCTGCCACTGGTTGCTGAGCTCATTCCGACTCCAAGCTCAATTGAGGCTAGAGAAATGCGAGAGCAGAACAATGAAATCAAGAAAAGAAATGGGAATGTTTGTCTAGAAAGTCTCACCAGTAAATAGTAGACCTTAGGATCGTCGGCCTGTCTATATGAGTTAAAGAAGCATCATGTTGAACGCAAGAAGCACTAAGAGAAATGAGCTTATGACTATGATGGCGTGGTCATCCACGGGAACCTCTTTGGTGCAATACAAGTTTCTATCGAGTGGCTGGCGCGAAACGTGCTTCCGAGTGAATTGGCATAAGTTTTCCTTATACCGAGGCGAGCTGACGAAGGGCCAGCCACTACTTACTATCGGCACCAAAGTCCAGGTTCTTTAAGGCCTCTCAATTTGAGTCAAAACGCTCGTCGGGTTGAACTGAGGCTGATCGTGCCTTATCCTTATTCTATGGATATTGGTTTAATGAGAAGAGCCATTGGCACTTATGGTAGTTCTTTGATCTTCTTTTTAGGGTGCTCCAGCACTGCGAGCAATGATCACTTCACAGGAGGACTTGAATTCTTCGGAAGTGGCGCGCCCAAGCCGTTGGTGACTCAAGATGAGATAAAGAGCAGGGACTCAAAAAGTCTAGAGATCTTTCTTGAAAGCAAGGCTTATCGAAGCAGCACTCAGGCAATGAAGTGGTGGATGCACTTTATGAGAGGCAAAGTCTGGAGTTCCAATGATCCGAGGTTAGCCTGTCTAAGCTACAAAATATTGGCCAAGGAGAAAGAGTTTCCGCTTCGACAGTTGGCTCAATTGCGAGTTTATCAAACATGCCCCAATGCGAGTGAGCTGATCGGATGGAGTGAGATGGATTCCCCGATGACCTTTGCACCATGGCTCAGAGATCTTGCAGTTGAAGTAGGGCTTGATCAGTCTCGAAGAAAACGAGATTGGTGGAATCAAATGCATCTTGCATTGGAGAAATCAAAGCGAGTATCTCTTCAAAATGAAAAAATCGATTTGATTCAAGAGGCACTTTCCATTGCCCGAATTCATCGAGATCCAGGCTATATAGTCGATATCGAGCAGTTACTTTATAAGGTGGCGCCAAGACTTCGTTCTGATCCCACTCCAGACGAATATCTCTCAATGGCCTATGACTATCGACGCGTTCAGGAGTTTGAGCGGGCAAGGGATTACTACCGGCGGGCCATTGATTCTTTGTCAGATCCAGAGAAGGTCTTTCAGGCTTATAAAGGAATGCGAATGACCTACAAGCTGGAACATGACAAGAAGCTTTATCTTGAGTGGACCGACCGAGGTGCAAGCTTTGTCTCAAAGGTTTTTCAAAAAAAGCCGCTTGCCTACAGCGTCCTTCACTTTGAGGCGCAGACCATGAGAGCACGTGCTCATTGGACGGAAGGTGGTGCAAAACGGGCAAAGAACATCTTGAAGCAGCTGACTCGGGATTTGAAAAAGTACAGACCCTTAGGGGAGGTCTATTGGCTTCAAGCTCGAATTGAGGAAGAGGCGAAGAATTATCGAGGAGCACTGAGCTGGTTGGAGTTGGCCGCAAAGAGTGAGACATCCGATTCGACCATGCTTGCTCAGATCAGATGGTATCAAGCCTGGAACCATCGAAAACTTGGAGAGTTAAAAAAGGCTCAAGAAGTACTTGAGAAGCTCGTGAAGATGACAGCCCAGACATCTGATGGCAACGGCTCTTCACGATATCGCTTTTGGCTTGCAAAGACCTCGTCGGAGATCGGAGACAAGGCTCGAGCACAGACTGAGCTTGAAGCACTTACGAAGGAAGATCCTCGGGGGTACTATGGCCTCTTGGCCTATCGTGAACTGGCAACTCAATTTGCAGTTCCATTGAAAAGTGGTCAGTTGGATGAGAGTCGAGAGATCTTTTCTTCAACAGCACTGTCAGAGGGTGAGCGGCTTCAGCTTGAATGGTTATTGTCCCTAGGCGAAAAAGAGATTGCGGGAGAATATTTGGTCCACTTGGCACGGAACTTTGAGACTCGTAAAGATATTTCCCCTGAGGATTGGTTGCAACTTCTTAAGCTTATGGCCAAATCCGAAAATTTCCTAAATCTCTATCGTTGGTTGGCGCGGGTTGATGGTGGAGTTCGAGAGAAGTTTTATACGGATTATCCTCGTCTTATATTTCCGCAGCCCTACAAGAAGATTGTCGATTCAGCTTCCTATCAATTTGGTATCTATCCAGAGTTGATCTATGCGATCATGCGGCAGGAATCAGCCTTTGACCCCAAAGCGAGAAGTTTTGCTGATGCCTTTGGACTCTTGCAAATCATTCCGAAGGTTGCAAAGGAGTCAGCTTCACGAGTGAAGATGGAGATCAATGCGTCCACAGATCTCTATGATCCTGAGACCAACATCGTTCTTGGATCGTCCTATTTGCGAGAACTTTGGGATAAATACAACGGTCAATTCATACTTGCCGTGGCCTCTTACAATGCAAATGAGAAGGCGATCAAGGGATGGATCAATTCACGATTCAATGGCGATCCTCTGGAGTTCATTGAGGACATCCCCTACAGTGAGACTCAAACCTACGTCAAACAGGTGCTGCGCAACCTCATCTTCTATCGAAGAATCAATGCAGGAGAACAGCCCATACCCTTTCCTGAGTGGTGTCTAGAAAATATACAGGACTTTAAAAGCTGAGCAGGAAAGAGAGTTAAGACGCCTTTGCGGGTCTAAAAAAAGCATGCAATTTCAAATAGTTACGCTTCATCTTATGGGTTTCTGCCTTGGCACCAACCTTGCTCTATAGAGGTCATCAACATGAGCTAGGCGCTCATCCATTCATTGAGAAAGGAAGATGGCAGAGACTATGGAGCAGAAGAAGAGAAGGGTTGCAAATGGTGTTATTATTACGATCTGTGCTTCGCTCATTGCGATCTTCACCGGTTTTGTAATATTGTGGAAGAATCGAGTCCAAGAAAAGATGAGTGAGGGAGAAGACCTTCATCACAGTGCGATGTCGAGCTCTTCCAAGTTGGGCCAGAAGGCCCCACGCCGAACCAAATCGAAGATGAAAAGGAAGACGGAGCTTGGTGTTCCTAAGGCTGTCGAAACAGAACAAAAGAGTGAGTCTCAAGTCATTTTGAGTGACCCAGCAATGAACAAGAAGTGGGGTTTGGATCAAACCGAAGCCAATCGGGCTTGGAACATCACTCAAGGAAGTCGAAATATTGTTGTTGCGATCATCGATACGGGAATTGATGTCGATCACGAAGATCTTCGAGGAAATCTTTGGGTCAATCAAGGTGAAAGTGGTGTGGATTCTAGTGGAAAACGAAAAGAGACCAATGGCGTCGATGATGATGGCAATGGGTTTGTGGACGATGTACATGGATGGAACTTTGTGAACAACAACAACGATCTCTCTGATCATCATGGACATGGGACCCACATTGCGGGCATTGTAGGAGCGCGCGGTGGGAACGGGGTCGGAACCTCGGGCATTTCGCCTCAAGTAAGTCTGATGGCCCTCAAATATTATGACCCCAGTTCATTCAACAACAACAATCTCAAAAACACAGTCTCTGCAATCGAATATGCTACTCGCATGGGTGTTCATATCATCAATTATTCTGGTGGTGGTTTGGAGCACAGTCAGGCAGAGTACGATGCCATTAAGCGAGCTCAACAGAAAGGAATTCTCTTTGTAGCAGCAGCCGGAAACGAAAAGTCCAATTCAGACCATGCAAAATATTATCCTGCCGATTACGACCTTTCAAACATCATCTCGGTCACGGCCGTTGATCCGCACACAAAGGTGCTTCCAACCAGTAACTATGGGGTTCACACTGTGGATATTGCGGCTCCAGGACTCAACATTCACTCAACTCTTCCTCACAATCAATATGGAACGATGACTGGAACTTCGCAGGCCACAGCCTTTGTGACTGGGGTCGCGGCGCTGATCAGGGCTTACAATTCAGAGTTTGATGCCGCAGCCATCAAACGCTACATTCTTCAAACTGGAGATGAGCGTCCTCATCTCTTGACCAAGACGGGAACATCGAAGCAGCTGAACTCCTTTAAGGCGTTGAGTACGCTTGATCAAGGAGTGGGGCTCACGGGAGTCGTGGCTCGAAATACAGCGAAAATGAAACCCAGTCGCTTTGCAATCGATAGCGTCGCCTCTGATGATCCTGCACTTAGGGAGTCTTCGGATCGGCAGGCCAAGCAGATGCTACTCTTTGGTCAAGATTTGATTCAGATTCTTCGGAAAAATCGAGGGATACGTGTTACGCCCTAGTTAGGGGCTGTCCGGTAATTCCATTTTTGCCGATTTCTATAAGTTTTCCTTATACCTTCGTTGAGCCTCCTCGAGTTAGCGCCTCTGGCTAGCCCGCCTCGGTATAAGAAAAACTTATAGAAATCGATCAAAAAGCGAATTACCGGACAGCCCCTAGTTAGCGATGTGCCACAACCTTTAGATGCTCGTGCGAAATCTGAGGCGAAGGAGGACCAACAGAAGTCCCAATCCAGCCAGAAGGAGGCCCCATCCACCTTGAGGCAACAGAAACCCTGAAACGATCATGAATCCCGACAGTGCATAGCCTAGAGAAAAGACTCCAAACCGTCGAAATTGGGTTTGAGGGCTCTCTGCGTGAAATGGCATTTCGGACTCCGCAAGAACTTCGAAGAGTTTGACCATGGATTGGGCAGTTTCATCAGAGGGTTGAACCTCTAGAATCTTTGCATATTTTTCGCATCCGTAGGCCACCTTGTCGTTGACGAAACAGAGATCAATGAAATCGTAGTGAATCTCGGGCTTATGATAGGAGGCCATCACCTCCTCCCACTTTCGAGACAACATTTTGGATTCTTGCTGGTCAGAATCAGCTAAGACCATTGCCTCTCCCTAAGGGATCGTATTTAATAGGGGGGTGAAGAGATTTTTGTTCCATCATCGTTATTCTATTTTAACAGGGATCTTAGTGGGAACAAGCTATATTCCCTTTCCCCCGTGGGCTTTGCTGTTTTCTTTGGTTCCTTTATGGTGGAATTGGTCTAAAGCCCAGAGGGCTAGAGAGATCTTTTGGTCGGGTTGGATCTCCCAGTTTGTACTCACACTCATAGGCTTTTATTGGGTCACTCATGTCTCTCATGAGTTTGGAAAGATCCCGATGGCACTCTCCATCCTTATTCTTCTTGGCTACTGCGGATTTGCAAATTTGCATATCCCGCTTGCGGGAATGATTTGGTTTGCAATAAAGAGGCGAGTCTCGATGCCATTTTCGGTGGAGATGGCTCTTCTGGTTCTCGTGACATTTCTCTTGGAGTTGGTTTATCCACAGATTTTTCCATGGAACCTCGGATATCCATGGATCTACACAGGAACCCAAGTTCACCAAGTGGCTGAGTTTGTAGGGTTTGAGGGATTGAGTCTTCTGACGCTCATATTCAATGGTTATCTCTGTGGGTCTTATGGAATGTGGCGCAGAGGTGCTCTTCGAAACCCTGTATGGCCTTTGCTCAGTGCCATGATCGTTCTTGGATTTTTGGTCACTGTGGGCCAGGTGCGATTGGAACAGCTCCAAAAAGAGGAGTACAAATCGGTTCGGATTCTTCAGGTTCAGGCGAACATTGGCAACCATCAAAAGATCATGGCGGAAAAGGGGGATGAATTCGATGACTACATTCGAGGCCGTTACATTCATCTCACAACTCAGGCCCTCAATGAAGATCTGGGGAATAGAGTCGATCTGCTGGTTTGGCCTGAGGTGGCAATACCAGAATACCTAGACTCACGATTTCATTTTCGTCATGGGCCCAAAGAGCTCAAATACTTTTTGAAATCTACAGGAATTCCGTCGGTCATTGGAGGATTTTCGCGAACACCGAAGGGGGTTTTCAACTCTCTCTTTGCTTTTGACGGGCAGGGTGAACTGATCGGTGATCCCTATCGTAAGACCATCTTACTTGCCTTTGGCGAATATTTTCCGGGGGCCAACTATTTTCCATTTCTTAAGAAGATCGTCCCTGCGATTTCAGATTTTTCGCGTGGTTCCGGGCCAACTGTCAAGCGTGTAGGTGGTCTTGAGGTGGGGTTTCAGATCTGCTATGAGTCACTTCATCCCGAATTCGTGAAGAGCCTCGTCGAGCATGGAGCCCAGATCTTCGTGAATGCAACCAATGATTCATGGTTTGGGACTTTCAGTGAACCCTGGCAGCACTTTTACATGACTGCCGCACGTGCGATTGAATTTCGCCGACCCGTGATTCGAACGACCAATACGGGGCTCACCAGTGCCGTCATGGCAGATGGAACACATCTGAGAATCTCCCCGCTCTTTGAAGAGTGGACCGCAATTCAAGAGGTCTTCTACCTTGAAAATCCTCCAAGAACCCTATATAGCATGATCTGTGGGTGGTATTTTTGGATCATAATGATCATTTTGATAGGGATCATCGGATTTTATGGTTTTAAGAAATCTCGACTGGAATCAAATCGTTGAAAGACTCTCTGGATTTGCAACGTCGTCCGATGGGGCCGCACGTCTGCAATCGATGGAACCTCTGTCGGGCCCAGAGTACGCCCTCGAGAGTTTCGAGAAGATTGAAGAGGCCCTCTCTCTTTTGAATTTTGGTCCGCGTCCTCTCATGGAGAGCCTTGATCTTTATCACATGTGGATGGATCGTCTGGTGAAAGGGGCCATCTTAAAGCCCCTTGAGATTAAGGATATTCGTTTCTTCCTTCGGGAAACATTGGAACTTGAAAATCTTTTGAGGTCGCCAGGTGGTAAATGGTCCCATCTTCTTCTGGGTGAGTTGATTCCAGCGGCGCCGCCGATCTCCGCCATTGAACACTTGATCACTGAGTCTGGGGACATTCGAACCGATGCCAGTGAGACTCTTTATCGACTGAGTCGAGAAAAAGATGAGCAGATTCGGGAAATCCAGCGAATCTTGGATCAGATCGTTAAGAACCATGAAATGGAGGGGGTCCTTCAGGATCGATATGTTACGACACGTGAAGGGCGATGGGTTATTCCTGTTAAGAGTGGCATGCAGCACTCTATGGGGGGGATCATTCATGCCTCGAGTCAGTCCAAACAGACCGTATTTATGGAGCCAGAAGAGACCGTTCGCCTTAACAATCGTCTCAAGGAGATCGATGCGGAGATTGAGGCTGAGATTGAGCGGCTGTTGATCCAGATTTCCGACTATTTTCGAACACTGGTTGAACCCATAACCAGGAGTCGCGTGGCACTGTTGGAGGCCGATGTGGTCTTTGCAAAGGCCCAGCTGACGGCAGCACTTGATTCACATCGTTGTCTGTTTCATCCGAAAAAGGTGGATCTCAGGGGGCTTCGTCATCCCCTCATGGTTCTTGGTCGTGAGGCCGTGATTGCCAATGATGTTGCACTGACTTACGACCGTGGAGTTCTTTTGCTTTCAGGTCCCAATGCAGGTGGAAAGACCGTGTTGCTTAAGTCGGTTGGATTGGCTGCACAAATGGCTCGTTGTGGTCTTCCAATTTGTGCTGAGGAGAGCTCCTCGCTTCCATTTTTTGACTCCATTGTGGTTGGAATTGGTGATGCACAAAATGTGGACGATCATCTGAGCACATTTGCCGCTCATCTTAAAGTTCTTGGGGAGGCCTCAAAGCTGATCGGTCCTCAAAATCTGCTGCTGATTGATGAGATTTGCGGTTCGACCGATCCAGAGGAGGGCAGTGCACTTGCGCGAAGTTTCATCGAGAGATTTGCAAGCAACGGAACATTTGCAGTGGTAACGAGCCATCTGGGTCCGCTTAAGATGGGCTGGGATGAGAAGTCACGAGTGGTGAATGGGAGTCTTGAGTATGATTCCAAAAGTGGACGACCCACTTTTCATTTTCTCCTAGGAGTTGCGGGTCAGTCCTTGGCACTTCAGATGGCCGAGCGTGTAGGTGTCGACAGCAGTCTCATCAAAAGGGCCGTAAGTCTCTTAAGTCCTGAAGTGAAGAGCCAATATCAGAGCATGAAGGAGATGGAAGATTTGAAGGCGGAGCTCTTTCATCTGCGAAAGGAACTCGTCCAAGAAAAAGAGAGGGCCTCGGAACAACGGCGTAGATATCTGAAATTGATTGAGCAGTTTCGAGTTGAGCGTGAAAATTGGATGAACCGTCTGATCAAGAAGGCTGAAAAGAATCTCGACGAGATCATGCAACAGGAGGGTGCACGTGAGATTTTAGAGCGGCATCGAAGAACCTCTGAGATAAGATCTGAGTTTCCAACAGTTGTGAAGCACGCAATCACCAAGTCTGCATTGCAGAAGCCTGATTCTCTGGAGAGTTTTGAAAGAATCTTCCCCCCAGGTAGCACAGTCTTTGTTGAGACCATTGGGAGGGGTGGCGTTGTGCAGGGTAAACCAAATGCAAAGGGCGAAGTCCCAGTGCTTTCTGAGTCGATGCGAGTGGTGGTACCTTGGACGGAGATATCACCTCCAAAAGGGTCCATGGGTCGTACCACCTCTCCTGGATTACGACTTCGGTATGAGGTGAGTGAAGGGATGCGAGTGGTGGATCTTCGGGGTCGAAGAGTTGAGGAGGCCATATCGATTTTGGAAGATCAACTGGATGCTGCAACGGTCAACTCAGAGGATCGACTCAAAGTGATACATGGTCATGGTACGGATGCACTGAAAAAAGCCATTCGAAACCACCTCTCCCGTTCGGTCTACATCAAGAGCTGGTCCTCGGGGGGGGCGCATTCAGGTGGAGATGGGGTCACATTGGTTGAGCTTTAACCCTACTGAAGACTGTCAAAACTGGAGATGCGCTTTCCTTGGGCATTTGAGATGGTTCCAGCATCGTTGGAGATGCTCCAACGTCGTGACCCATAGGGGTTTCCCAGAGAGTCGCTCTCTTGAACAAAGCTGTGGACCGCGATTGAGGTGGGGTGCCAATTTCCATTCAGCTCGTTAGTTCTATTGGCCTTGTAAGAGTAGGTGATCTTGGCTCCAGAAGAAAGGGACTGGTTAGGCCAAGAGATCCGTCCCCACTCCTGATCATATTCATAACCCTCTGGCGCCACGCTGGTGAGGTCAAGTTCATGAAATCCCGAGGGCAGATAGGAAAGGACGTCGACTGTTGTGCTGCTCTCTCCAGGATCTACCGTGATCACGATGGATTGAACTTCATTATCTTCGCTCAAGTCAGAGCTACTTGTGAGTCTCAAACTCTGGTTTACGGGGGCGCTGAGATCCTTATCCAAATTTGCTTTGAGATTGAGTGGATCAACATGACTTTGACTCCACTTCATCCAAAGAAGAGTCTCCTCCCTTTCATTATTATTGTTCAAAGTGGTTTCACTAAAATTAAATGGATGAATGGCTGCGGACAAAAGTTCACCTGTGTAGGAGGTCGCCTCACGGATGAGCTCACGCGCGGTCAACGTTTTCTTGTTGTCATCAACAAACCCCGGAATGCCTCGATAAAAGTAAGCCGTCAATCTTCGGTTGTCGGCAAGAAGAATGGGCACTCGGTGTGGATGTCCCATGTTGCCAAACGCCAGAGTCGTAAATTGAGCTGGAATGAGCGAGCTTGGAGACCCTGCATCCGAAAAGAGATAGGACAAAGTATCTAAGATCTTGTTGTTCTCTTCACCAACAAGTTGATTGACCGCGCTGGTTGCTTGATCGATCGAGGTCTTCACTTTTTCCGCAGGGAGGGCGGACCACCCCGATTCCACAAATCTTCCATTGACCGACCACTCAGGATGGGGATGGGTGCCAAACTGATGGCCCATCGTCAACCAGTTTTTTATGGTCTGAGATTTTCCATATTGAAGTGAATAGTATGCAAAAGAAAGCGTGAAGTGAATCGAAAGTTTAAAATTGTAACTGTCTGCAGATTTTACAAGTTCTTCCAAGAGGGCAAAATTTCTTGAAAAACTTAAGTTCGTGACTGGATCGCAATGAACAACCATCAGCGAATGATTCACCTTGCTCTCTTCAATATCATTGAGGTCATTGGGTTGATCGTCATCTTGAACATCATCGTTCACAACGGAACTATCCGGGATGCCCGTGAGTTGATCTACGGAGCTTAGCTCTCCGCAATTTTGCCAACCTAAGATGGAAATTAGAACAATGAAAAAGGCAACTTGTTTGCTCATGAACACCTGATTGGAGTTAAATTTAAGCTTCATGGGATCATGTAGCCACAATAACACACAAGCGCGAAAGTCGATCCACATTTATAGGGTACAACATCTGACACGATTTTCAAGTGCAAACTGCCGTCTCAATTTAAGACTGAATTTCACCAGAAAGAACAAGTAGGTGGGTGAGAAAATTGATGGATTGAACCACGAGTTCATTTTTGATTTCTGACTTTCTGATTTTAGATCTGGATTCTAAATTCTAAATTCTAAATTCGGATTCCGGCTGAAGGGTATCAAGATGAAACAGTGATTTGAGGATTCTATGATGCCAAATTCTTGTCGGAACGTTGGATGGGAGGATAAGACTTTAAAAGATGAGTGAGCTTTTCCAGTGAGATCGGTTTGGGAAGGAAGTCATTCATGCCTGCCTCGATGCACTTTTCGCGATCGCCCTTTAAAGCATTTGCTGTGATTGCGACGATTGGAAGTTGCTCATCAGGATATCGTTTCCGAATCTCCATCGAAGCTTCGTATCCATCCATTTGAGGCATTTGACAATCCATGAGAATGCAGTCTGGCCACGCTACTTCAAGAGCAGAAAGAACTTCAAGGCCATTGTTGGCAATTGTAACTTGGTGACCGAGGCGTTCTAACATCTTTACAGCTACCATTTGGTTGACGGGATTGTCCTCTGCAAGAAGTATCTTGAGAGGCTGTGAAGGTCCAATTTCTTTGGAAGGCTCTTCGGTTCGAAGCGATCGAGTGGGAGCAGAGGATTCCTCTACGATGATGGTAAAGCAGAATTTGGACCCACCTAAGGGGTTCGGTTCGTACCAAATGTCACCGGACATCGCTAGGCACAGCCCCTTTGAGATGGCCAGACCAAGCCCTGTCCCGCCAAACGTGCGAGTGGTGGAACCGTCCACCTGAGAGAACGACTGAAAGAGTTTGTGCCGAAGTTCTTCAGGGACTCCCGATCCAGTGTCTTCAATCTCAAACAAGATCTGTTTCTTCTTTGTAACAGTATCAGATGCGTCGATGGAGATTGTAATATGTCCCTTTTCTGTGAATTTAAGTGCATTGCTCGTAAGGTTCATGATGATCTGATGGAGTCTGGTGGCGTCTGCAAGAATGGATCTTGGCGTCCGACCCGATATATTGACAATGAAGTTGAGACCCTTCTCGCTTATTTGTTGACTCCAAAAGTTCTTAATGAGTTCCATTTCTTCGTGGAGGTCAACGGGACCAATTTCAATTTCTAATCGACCCGCATCGATCTTTGAGAAGTCCAATATGTTATTGAGAAGAGTTAGAAGTCCTTCGGAGCTCCTGCGGATGACCATAAGTTGGTTCTTCACTTCGGATTTTTCAACGGAATTGACCAACAATGAGATCGTTCCGATGATGGCATTCATGGGCGCACGGATCTCATGAGACATGTTGGCTAAAAATTGAGCCTTGGTCTTTGCAGCCGATTCTGCTCTTTCAAGGGCCAATTGAAGCTCCTTTTCATGTCTCTTCTTTTTGGTAAGATTGTGTGTGACTGCAATGTATCCAGTGACCTTTTGGTCTTCATCCAAAATGGGTAAGATGGTCGCACTCACAAAAAATGGAGTTCCATCTTTGGCTCGATTTTGAAACTCCCCTCTCCAAACCTCTTTGAAAGAGATGGTTTCCCAGATGTTCTTAAAGAAGACTTTGCTGTGAACTCCGGAGGCAACGATTGAGTGGGGCTTACCCACAAGTTCTTCACGTTTGTACTTAGAAAAGGTGCAGTAGTTCTCGTTGACATAGGTAATGATGCCGTTGCGATCAGTCATTGTAATTCCAGAGGATTCTTCAAGTGCTTGAAGGAAGACCTTGTTCTTATTTTCAAGAGCCTCCTTGAGTTTCTCATGGGCATTGATGAGCTTGTCTTGGCGATCACCAACCAAAGAGAAAACCAACCCAAGGATGAATGGAGCTGAATTGATGATCCACATCAACATCTCTTGATGGGCTTCTAGGACGGTACGACCAGTCAATAGAATGTAGGCGACTGTTGAAAATAGGGGAAAAGTAGCGCCAAAAGCGATACCAAAGAGAGTATACTTTGCCCTTTTTGACAAGTTCTTGGTTGCTCTATTCATCAAGAATCTATCGGATGAATGAGGCTAAGGATTGAGAGTGACCTGACGACTCTGGTCGGGAAGCAACGTCAGAGAAATCTGAGAGACCTTCCACGACTTAGGTATAAGACGAAAATCAATGCGTTCGGCCCACTCGATGAGGATGAGGCCCTGACT
Organism: Pseudomonadota bacterium; assembly: GCA_014584465.1. GTDB lineage: Bacteria > Bdellovibrionota > Bdellovibrionia > Bdellovibrionales > JACTMU01 > JACTMU01. The sequence goes on from JACTMU010000111.1 coordinate 17,972, forward strand.
CTTCTGAAAGAGATCCCAAATACCAAGAGATTCCAATTCGGCGTTTGAGGAGATACGATAAAGGTCGAGGTGGTCGATGATGCCACTCTTTGTTGGATACTCATGATGAAGAGCAAATGTGGGGGAGCTGATCTGCTTTCCACCCAAAGTCTCCACCAAGTGGCGCACAAGCTGTGTCTTTCCTACTCCCATCTTGCCTGAAATGAGAACGACCTCTTTGGGTCCCAATTGCTTTGCAAAATCTCTTGTCCAATTTCGAAGTTCCTCAAGATTCTTCACGTTGGTTCGGGGAGCCAATGACTCCGACATCAGATGAGTGCTCCAGAAGCAAGTCGACCCATGAGAACGGGGAGGTGATCCCTCAAGTCGGACGGGGTAAGGGCCCGCTTATCATGGCCGATGCGGACCCACTCATCGGCCATGCGTCCATGAATGTAGGCTGCGGTCGCAGTTGCTTGGATTTGTGGAAGTCGCTGAGCCAGAAATCCTCCGATCATGCCTGTGAGAACATCTCCGGTCCCCGCTTTGGCGAGCGCAGAATTTCCGGCGAGGATGATCATGCATCTCCGTTCCACGGTAAGAATCGAACGATATCCCTTTAGAAGTAAATTGCACCCCATGACCTCAGATCCTTTAAGGGCGTAGTGGAATCGGTCCAGTTCAATTTCGTGGGCTGAAACTTTAAGAATTCGTGAAAGTTCTCCACTGTGTGGAGTGACGATCCAAGTTTTTGGTAGTGGCAAGAGACCAAATTGAGCACACGTCGTAATAGCATCGGCATCAAGGACCACTCTTGAAAAGCCCTCTTTCTTAAGTCTTTCTATTAAGGTGGCACTCTTTTGATGAACACCAATACCTGGACCAATCGCGATTGCAGAAAACTTCTTCTTCCACAAATCGGGATCCTCAACAGTTGCGGTGAGCAACTCTGGCGTTTCTGGAAGAATCTCTTTGGGATCGGAAAAACTCGCAAAGGTGACATAGCCTGTTCCAACTCTTTGAGCTGCCTGGGCGCAAAGAACGCCTGCGCCCCACATTCCAGGCTGGCCCGCAATGACAAGGAGATGTCCATGATGAGACTTGTTGGAGGTGTCGGCCCGTTTTGGGAGATATCTTCGAGCAAGGCGTTCATTAAAACCATAATGGGTTGTCGCAACTCCTCTTAAGACCTCAAAGGGAAATCCAATCGGCATAACTCGAAGTCGTCCCACGTGTCGAGGTCCATCAGAAACAAAAAAACCAGGTTTGGCCAGGCCAAATGTGATGGTCATCGAGGCGTGAACGGCCCCTCCAAGGACAACTCCTCGATTGCAGTCAAGACCCGAAGGTGAGTCGAGGCTCACAATGGGAACTTTGCAGCTGTTCAAAGCATCGATGACTTTGAGAAAGGGCCCCTGAATCTCTCGATCCAGTCCTACACCAAAGAGGGCGTCCACAATAAACTTCGATGAACGAACCTGCTCAAGTTTTTCAGGACTCTTTTCAAGATCGATCCAACGAATTCCATGAAGTTCCGCTCGTCTGAGTTGCTTTTTAAAAAGCTCAGACCTCTTTTCTTCGGGGGCAAGGTAGAAGATATCCAGATCTCGATGCCCAAGGGAGTGAAGATGGCGAGCCAAAACAAGACCGTCCCCACCGTTGTTACCTGGGCCACAAACAATGGCAATCTTTCCACGTTTGAGTTCCGGATAGAAGGCTTGGTCAATTTCTCGAGCGGCACTGCAGCCAGCAGATTCCATCAGAATTTCGCTGCTCACCTCGTAGACCTTTTGGGTCAAGAGGTCGATTTCACGAATCTGTTCGCGACTGGCAAGTCTCAACGGCTTTTCCCTCGTACAATTTGCTTCATCTTCTTCACACTCTGCTTGATCCCCAAGGTCAGTGCATAGCAGACAATCGAGTGTCCGATGTTGAGCTCCTCAACGTGGGGAAGACGAATGATTTCAGCTGTGGTTGGCCAGTCCAACCCATGACCTGCATGAACCTCAAGACCAAGGCGGTGGGCAAGTTCAGACGCATTGGAGAGGCGAATCCACTCTCGTCTTTTTGCAGCACCCCGAGACTGAACCCACTTTCCCGTGTGAAACTCGACTGCTTGAGCTCCCGCTTCAGCTGAGGCGCGCACCTGCAAGGGATCGGGTTCTATGAACATGGTTACGGAGATCTTGAGTCGATTCAGCTGACCACAGTAGCTCTTGAGCCGTCGATTCAATGAGGCCACATCAAGCCCACCTTCCGTTGTTAGCTCGGCACGCTTTTCAGGGACAAAACAGACATGGTCAGGGCGCTCTCTTTTGGCAATTTTCAACATCTCAGAGGTGGCGGCCATCTCAAGATTTAATGGAACAGGACATTTTTTTTTGAGCAGAGTGAGATCTTGATCTTGGATGTGTCGTCGATCCTCTCGAAGATGAAGAGTGATTTGGTCGGCACCACCTTGAATCGCCTGCAAGGTGCAGTCGAGTAGGTTTGGGTAAGAAGTGGTGCCGGCACGCACCTGCCGTAGGGTCGCAACATGATCGATGTTCACGCCCAAGCGAATTTTTTTCATGTTGAGAATCTCTTTTGAAGAAAGGTTGCGACCTCTTCTCCAAACTCATTGATCAGTCGTTCATCTTTGCCTTCCAAAAGAATTCGCACAAGTGGTTCAGTTCCGGAGAATCGAACAAAAATTCGTCCATCACCAAGAAGCTTGTCGGAGATCTTCTGAATCAATTCATTGTAACCCGGGAGCGAGGAAAGACTTCTTCTTTCCTGGACTCGGACATTGATCAGAACCTGAGGAAGTTCAGTCATGATGGCTCTAAGTTCTGAAAGTGGGTGATTTCGATCTCGCATGACGGACATCACCTTGAGTGCTGCGATCAGTCCATCACCGGTTGTGGAATGGTTAAGAAAAATAATGTGTCCAGACTGTTCGCCTCCCAGTACATAGGAGCTTTTCCTCATCTCCTCCACGACATTCTTGTCTCCCACATCGGCACGTACAATTCTAATATCCAATCTCTTCATGGCTTGATCCAAACCAAAGTTACTCATCTGAGTGGCTACAAAGGTGTCATGAGGAAGTATCCCTGCCTTTTTCATGTGACTTGCACAGATTGCAAGGATGTGATCTCCATTTACGATTGAGCCTTTTTCATCACACATGATCACTCGATCTGCATCTCCGTCGAGACTGACTCCAAGGTCCGCCCGATACTTCAAAACATTTTCCACCATCTTTGAAGGATAGAGTGCGCCTGATTTGTCGTTGATGTTTGTACCATTGGGTTCGTTGCCGGTGACAACGACTTCAGCACCGAGCTCTTGAAATACTGCTGGTGCCACCTTGTAGGCAGCTCCGTGAGCACAATCCAGGACAATTCGAAGTCCTTCCAGAGTGTGCTCCTTTGGGAACGTGTTTTTTACAAAGACGATGTAACGACCCGCACTGTCGTCAATTCTTCGAGAACGTCCAATATGGCTCCCCGTATTCAAGTAGGAGTTCAAATTGGAATGAAAGACGAGATTTTCGATTTCACGTTCAAGTTCGTCAGGGATCTTAAAGCCATCGGCTCCAAAGATCTTAATTCCATTATCTTGATAAACATTGTGTGATGCTGAAATGACAATTCCCGCATCAGCTCGCATGTTCTGAGCTAAAAATCCAATGCCCGGGGTAGGAAGAGGACCCACCAGCTGGACGTGAATGCCCATAGAATTAAGGCCGCTTGAGAGTGCCTGTTCGATCATGTAGCCGGAAAGTCGAGTGTCCTTCCCGATGACGACTTTGTGAGGACCCCCAACTCCCTTTTTTTGTTTGAGGAGATATCCGAGGGCCTGTCCGACCTTAAGAACGATGTCTGAGGTCATCGGGAATTGATTGGCGGTTCCACGTATACCATCGGTTCCAAAGAGGCGTTGGGGAGCTTTTGTCTTCATCGGAGGGCTCATCTCTTCAATGATCTCATCATTGCGACTTTGGTTCTTCTTGGGATTCTTTGGCAGAGTTCCCGTTTGCTGGACTGCTTGTTGTGCCATGGTCGACTCCTATATCCTCAGGCGGTTCGCGCTCAAACCTTCGCAAATGCACGGTGACCGAATTAGGTTCAAACGAGAGTACTCTGAGGTCTCTTGGCAAGTCAATTTTTTCAGAGGAAAGTGAGATCTGGTGATGACCTGGGGAGAGGCCTGTCAAATCGAGTGTCAATGGGCGCTTACTTTGAAGAAATTTCTTAAGGACGATCCGAGGACCAATCACTTCGACGCGAATCGACCGAGTCGGGGAGTTGGCAATGACGTGATCTTGCGCCAACTGAAATTCAATCTGAACAGTCTTGTTTGCAATGTCTCTCTCGCCTTTGACCGCAACCCAGAGAACCATGGTGACAAATAGAGCAACCAATTTGTAGCTGAAGTTTTCATTGAACCAGCTGGGCCAAAAGTCGGAGGCCCATCGAGAGGGAGGGTTCGTGGATGTCTTCACAGAGTCCCCCTTTCGGTGCGATACTTGAGTCCATAGACATCGTAGAGTGTCTGCCGCAGTTCCGAGAGTCCCACTTGGGGTGTGAACTGGCCCCCATGGGCAATGCCAATGGCACTCTTTTCTTCGCTGACCACAATGACGATGGCATCGGTCTCTTCAGTAAGGCCAATGGCAGCCCTGTGTCGAGTTCCTAAGTTTTTGTCTAGAATGGGATTCTTACTTAGGGGAAGGAAACATCCCGCCATGGCCATACGACCTTTTCGAATGATGACGGCTCCGTCGTGGAGTGGACTGGTCGTATGAAATAGAGAAAGGAGCAGTTCGGCAGTAATGTTGGAATCAAGCTCCGTTCCAACCTCTATGAAGTACTCAAGACCAATCTCTCTTTCTAGAACAATGAGTGCTCCAAAACCACGGTCGGCGAGTTGAACGGCAGCCTTGGCGATCTCTTCCACAATTTGGGTCTCTTGTGCTACGTTGCTGCCAAACAGGAAGGGATTGCTTCCGATTTGAGCTAAAGCGCGGCGAATTTCACCCTGAAACAGGATCACCACGATGACAAAGAGGTTTGAAAAGAATTTTTCAAGGATCCAGTTGAAGGTGGCCCACTCAGCCCAAATGCTAGAGATGTAAGCGATGGCCACAATGCCCAGACCTGAAAAGATTTGAACTGCACCTGAACTTTTGATCAAGAGGAGGATTCGATAGACAACCAACCAGACCAAAAGAAGGTCGATCAGATCCATAAATCGGATGGTCGTAAGGATGAGTTTTAAATTCTCAATCACTGTCTGCACGTCGTGTGCCTTTCAACACTCAAAACAGCATCATGCTGTCACTGGATCTGCACTTCCTAGAGGATCTTTCTTCTCATCACTTTGCGTTTGAGCTTCCGCTCCTGCGCTGGAACTTTCTTGAGAGGCCGAGGCATTTTCATCGGCCAGCTCTTTTTTTCGAGATTCGCGAGCCGTACGAATTTCACTAACCCCACCACCCTTTACAATTATATCGACCTCGGAACCATCGATCGTCTCATATTCAAGTAGGATCTTGGCAAGACCGTGGAGTTTATCCTCATGAATCTTAAGTATCTCCACAGCCTTCTTGTATCCAGCTGTGACCAGATCATACACCTCCTGGTCGATCTCCTCTGCTTTGGATTCAGAATAGTCCTTGGTTTGGTTTGTGGACATCCCCAAAAAGACAGGACCCTCTCTCTTTTCATAGCTCAATGGACCCAATTTTTCGCTCATGCCCCATTCACAAACCATTCGTCGTGCAATTTCGGTGGCGCGCTCAATGTCGTTTCCAGCCCCCGTGGTAGAGTCCTTAAAGATAAGCTCTTCGGCTGCACGACCACCAAATAGAAAGGCAATCATATTGTTGGCCTTGGTTCTGCTGAGGTTGAGGCGTTCCTCTTCAGGAAGAGTCTGGGTAAGACCCAGCGCCATTCCTCGTGGGATGATGGTCACTTTGTGAATAGGATCTGTTCCTGGAAGAAACTTGCCAACAAGCGCATGTCCAGCCTCATGGTAGGCTGTGATCTTTCGATCCTCATCGCTGATGACCATCGATTTTCGTTCTGAGCCCATCATCACCTTATCTTTTGCCCGTTCAAGGTCATCCATGTCGATCTTATTTTTATTTCCTCGTGCGGCCAGCAGTGCGGCCTCATTGACGAGGTTTTCAAGATCGGCCCCCGAAAAACCAGGAGTTCCTTTCGATATGGTTTCAAGATCGACCTCCGTGGAGAGGGGGGTCTTCTTGGCGTGGACCTCAAGGATCTTCTTTCGACCCGAGTAGTCTGGCTTACTCACCACGACCCTTCGATCAAATCGGCCGGGACGCAAAAGCGCTGGATCTAGCACATCAGGACGGTTGGTTGCGGCAATGAGGATGACTCCTTCATTGCTTTCAAACCCGTCCATTTCAACCAGCAGTTGGTTGAGGGTCTGTTCACGTTCATCGTGGCCTCCGCCCATGCCAGCTCCACGGTGACGACCGACCGCATCGATTTCGTCAATAAAGATCAAGCAAGGCGCATTTTTCTTTCCCTGCTCAAAGAGGTCACGCACTCGACTCGCCCCGACCCCGACGAACATCTCCACAAAGTCCGATCCTGAAATTGAAAAGAAGGGAACGCCGGCTTCCCCTGCAACAGCTCTTGCCAGAAGAGTCTTTCCGGTTCCTGGGGGCCCGATCAAAAGAACCCCTTTGGGGATCCTCCCGCCCAAGCGTGTGAACTTCTTGGGCTCTTTCAAAAACGCCACAATCTCCTGAAGTTCCTCCTTGGCCTCATCAACACCTGCAACATCACTGAAGGTCACCTTGCGCTTACTTTCGTTCAGAAGTCGGGCACGACTCTTCCCAAAACTCATCGCCTTTCCACCACCGATCTGGATCTGTCTCATAAAGAACATAAACATACCGATGATCAAAAGTAGTGGAAGCCAATTGATCAGCAGAGCCTGCAAGAGGCCATTGGATTCCGAGTGTTCGTAGTTGGGAATGATTCCATATTTCTTAAGTGCCTCAAAACCGGAGTCTCCCGTATTTCCAACAATACTGAAGGTCTTGCCGCCATACTGCTTTTCAAACTCGGGTTTGACCTCACCGACGATTTCGCGTGAATCTTCACGAAACGTGACCGATTGAATCTCGTTTCGCTCCAACGCCTCAATGAACTTTGAGTAGTTGAAGTTGGCAATGACGGATTGGCGTTGATGCTCATACATTTGAAATAGAAGTATCGCAACAACCACCAAAACGGCCCACAAGGCCAATGTCTTTTGAGGTGAACGCATGATCTAAACCCCTCTCTTATCCTCTTTTTTCTCTATCAAAATGCCGAGGTGAAAAACAAAAATCTTCTCTTCTCACGGACGACAGCATGAACATAGGTAACAACCTCATGAAGAATATCATATAAGCTCCACATCAGCAAAGAATCATGCAATCCTGCGACTTTGCCCGCCTGAAGATGAGGATTTCGCAGTCTCGACGCGCAATATTACTTCGTCTGGACAGAACCTTAGGCACTCTCCTCTAGGCACTCTCTTTTAGACCAAGTAGATCAAAGTGCTGGTCGATCTTGGATTTGAGCTTTTCATCGGAAGTTGCATGGTAAAGGGAGCGAAGAAATCCCATCTGATCTTCGCTTTGAATGGCCTTGATGGCCTGCAGAGCCTGGTGGGAGATCGAGTCGTGGGAGTGTGCAATGAAGCTGGGGAGCTTGAGTATAATGTCTTGAAAGCGTCGATGGGCTGCAAGGTAGATCGGGTTGTGGTGTCGGTAGTGGGTGCCAATCATGCCGACAGCATAGAGGCCAGAGGCCACAAAGAGTGGATCCTTGTTCTTCAGCATGAACCAAATCTCTCGAATCACCCGTCCTGTAATCTCGATTTTCCCGTGGCGAATCAGAAGATTTGAGAGAAGCCTTCCATTTCCGGTGCTATGAAAGTGTCTGTAAGAGATGGGTGCATTCAAAGAATCAACAAGGACATCCTGCTCGATGAGCGTGGCTGTTAAGCGAGGGGAATCGATGGCTAAGACTTGGCGATGAGTTGCGTTAAGTTCGGGGTCAAGATTCTCAGCCGTCAGAAGATGATCTGCACATCCCACTAGAGCTGTCAGACGTTTAATGAGGTTCGAGGGATCTTCTGCTTTTGGAAGATGAGAGAGGAGCTCTTGAAGAAGCATCTGATACCCCTCTTTAAACTCAAGTACCGATTGTTTGAGTTTTACGCTTCGAAACACTAGAATGATTGAAAAGAAAAGCGAGTCCTCAATCTGCCTCTCATTTTTCTTAAGAAACTCAAACATCTCTCTTATGTCTGCGTTGGATCGATAAAAAACTACGAGAGAATGGAGGCTGCTCTCTCGCTTCTCCTTGAGAAGCTCAAGGAGGGGTCTGTGTGATCGATAAGAGTAGAGCGGACGTGAACCTCCGGGCACACCTCTTAGAACAACCTCCTGCTCCAGTTCACCTGTGCAGAGAGGTTCTATCCGTGTTGCCACCTCTTTGCCGTAGTAGATGGTGTGAGACGCCTTTTCATGGATATGGGATAAGATCCGTACGGTTTCAATGAGAATGCCACCTGCCAGGGAGTGTCCGTTGACAAGCCTACCAAATCGAAGGGACCCATGAGCCACTGAGGACTTCACAATCCAGGGACAGCCGATTTCCGTTTTTGTATGGTCTGAAAATAGGTCGGCCTCTTGATGGATTGTACGAATGCAACTGACTGCGGCAAGTGCGGAGTTCTCATGTTCTTCATCTTTGAAGTAGTAAATCACCTCATCTCCAATGAACTCGTACACGTATCCTCCATACCTTGAGATGGTGTGGCTGATCAGGACAAAGAAATCGTGGATGCTCTCCATGAACTTTTCTCGATCGGATCGGTTGAACATGGTCGAAAAATCATTGATGTCTGTGCGGACAAGTGTGCAATCAAAGGAGTAAGGAGGCTCACGGCCCGAAGAGAGCTCGCGTTTGAGGGCCGGCAAGAGATGTTCATTGAGGGTTTGATTTTCCTTTGAGAGATCTTCGATCTGTCTTTCGTAGAGTGAGAGCCCTCGAAGGAGAAGGTCTGCTTCGGTGGATTTTGGCTTAATCTTTTTGCTTCCCAAACGATCGGGACTTTTGAGCGCGGAGATGAGCTGGTAGATTTCGCGAAAGAAGAAGAACCCAATGATCGCAACTAAGAATACCACCAGAATGTTGTTGCTGTCTGTGTGTCGTGCGTGCGATTGGAGGCTTCGATCAAAGAATCTGATCTTATCCACAAGACGAAAACCAATGGTCAGAATGTTCTCGCCGACCTTCGTGCTTGCGTAGATGATGTTCTCTTCAGGATCACTCATGAGTTGATCGACTGTTGGACTGTATTGGTCGAGAGGACCCATGGAGGCCCAAGGGTCGTTGGATCGAAGGGTCTGGTTTTGATTCCAAAGAAAGTAGAAATCAAAGTGTCGTCCCTCAACGGCCTGATCAAGGTAAGAATAGATCGCTTGTTCATTGCCCGTTTGTTCTAGAATTTTGACAGTTCCAATGTAAATGTAGATGTTCAGTGCCTGCTGATCTTCATATTTTACACGATACTCTCGTAGGTAATTGATGATTTCCAGTTTGGATGCGATGTTGTAGATCGCTCCCAGAGCCACCAGAAATAGGACAAATGTTGGAATTCTAGATAGGAACAACTTCATTGAACAACCAAACGTCCAATTTCTCTAGAGTAGATCAACTTGTGTCGGAACTTCTGGGGGCCCAATTCCTGACCTTTATGATCGACCACAAGAACATGGTGACGATTGAGTTCGATGGAGAGCCAACGCCTCTTAAGCTCGACCCTCACTGTATCGTAGTCAGAAGTCAAATAATCGATGAGGTCCTGTGTGGATCTAAAAGTTCGCCTTTTCCCTTGGCCCAAAGTCCCCTTTTGTGAGATGGAAAGATTTTTGGTCGGATTTTGAGCACTGGTTTGGCCACTTGGATTTCGCTTTGCAAAGGGACCTTTCGTCGTACCCGATGAGGTTTTGGATCCGATCTTTGAACCATCTTGAGCTGTCTTGTCTTGAGGATTTCCGCCGTTGCCGACCTTCACGAGGTTGGGACTCCACGGTCTCATGTTGAACTTATTCAGGAGCTGCTCGATGGATCTTTCAGGGGCCTTGTTTTCAGAGGGTCCTAATGTCTCTCGTGGCTTGAGAGTTCTTAAAAGGACTTCGAAGTCGTCAAGAATTGAGCCACGATCAAACGTGTCGCGTATGATCTCTTTCATTTCGGCAATCGAGGTGCCAAAGTTGACCGCGACAACATGCTTCGTTGGAGTGGCAGATCTTGAGCGAGAGCTTCTTCGATCTGGAGACTCCAGTGAACGGATTCCTTGCGCGATTGATTGGAATTGAGGAGAGAACAGTTCGAGGATTGAGTCACTTGAACGAGTTTCGTTTCTAGCTATGGAGGATGATCTGTCGACCTCTCGGGTGTTTGACCAGGGTCCCGATGAACGAGAGTCCTCTCCAGGGGAGTCTGGCGTGACTTCTCGATGAGCATCTTCATGAGTATTTGCTCGTTCCCCCTCACTGCGACCAGTTTCTGAGGCGATATCCTCAATGACCTCTTTAGGGATGTGGGGATTCAGAGCAACCTTGAGAGCTGGTCCATCAGGTAGTTCGAGAGGAACACCTTCGTCGGGAGGAGCATTGGGCGAGGGTGAAGAAGGGATGGGTTCCGCGGTTTCACTCCTTCTCCGATCTTCTTTGGTCTGAGCAAGGTCATTGTCGGCAATGGGGGCAATCACGGGCGACAAGGGGATCATATCCGATTTTGAATCCTGCCTGAAGGTGGGCGGTATGAGGTGGTTGAAATCTTCAAGACGCATGAGCAGACAGCTATCTGTCTCTTTGGGAACTGCAGCTCGACTCGATGGCAGTAAGAAATCACCCAGTTTCCAAGAGCGAAACAGGTCAGTGAGCAAATCCAAAACTTTTGCGAATTTTCCGTCTTGAGGTTTGGACAGAGGCGCCTTGAGATCAGCTGGACAGCTGTTGAGTTGAGCTAAGACGTTCTGGGTCGCCGTCTGAAGCTCACCACAGGCATCTTTATACTCTTGGGACAAGCATTGAGGGAGCTTCTCCATATAATTTTCTTGGGTCCAGCGGATCTCTTTGGTCGCGCTTTCATCGCAATTGGAGTTCCCTTTGGCGAGGCAGGTCTCAAGGTGGTCTCTTGCGGAGTTCACAGCCTCGGCCCATTTTTCAAGGTAAGCCCTTTGGACCTCTTTCGGAAATTTATCCAGGGCCGCAGCCAATTTTGCGGAATCTTGAATTTGAGCCAAAAAGGCTAGGATTGCGAAAATTTGTGCTTCTTCGAGCTGCTTTTGAGAATATTCTTTGCATGATCCAGTGGACCCGCCCGAACAACAATCTGCGGCAGCTAGGACTTTGCTTTCCAAATTTAGATTAGGATGGAAGAGTTCGTGGATGGCCTCTTTGGCATAAAACTTGGTGACCTCCAAATCCTCAGGGTTCTCTGTAAGATTTGAATCGTAGTGCCTCAGATTCATGGTTCCGTACTTATCATCCATGGAGGATGTTTTGGCTACTTGGCAAGTGATTTTCTTAAGGGGGCTTCCTTCGCTTATTTGGAAAAGAGGAAGGAGCGTATTTGAATCTGTGGCCTCAGGGGTCCAACCCTTGTCAATACAATCCTCCATCTGCATAAGAGCAAGATAGACGCCTGTAACAATTTGATTGAAATCGCTACGGTACCGGCAACTCTGGTCAAAGAGGTTCGAATCGCGAAGTGCGAGATGAACGAAGTCGTCTTTCAGGTGAGTTACCTTAGCTTTGAGTTTGTTCAGGGGTTCTCCGTTCTCGCAGGTATCTCCTCCACCACTGTTGTACCAAATCCTCCACGGATTGAATTCATGTTGAGTCAAGAGATATCTCTTTTCATGTTCCACCAAGTTGTAGACGTAGTGGTGTGTTCCATCTTTCTGATCGATCCAGTACTCAATTCGAAAATATTGATTGCGCAGAGGCAAGGAGTGGCGCACTCGAACATCCTTCGTTCGAACTTCTTGGAGATCCAAAGTGCCGTCGCTATCGTAGTCAATGGCACTCTTTTGAAATTTCTTATGTGAGATCAATCGGGAACTTGGTCGAGAGGGAATTGTTGAATTTCGAATCAGAACGCTGTACTTCTCACCGTCAACCTCAAGGGTCTGGACCGTTTGAATGGCCTGCGCTGGGACATGCCAGAGGATGACGACCATAGCTCCAAATGCAAGCCAAGGACATCGCGATCGTCTCTTTCGATTCATGTTTCAATTCCCTTTGAATGTGGCAAGAAGTCTCTGAGTTTTTCGCGCCACCCACCCTATCGGTTGATTCATGCTCCAACTTGAGTCTCGGCGAGGCAAAAACTGGTGGAGGGTCACACTGCTGTGTGGACCGCTCGCGCCATTGTTCAACTTATTGACGGGTGGCGAGAAGTTGAGCTAACTCTGTGAGTTTATGAGGCGATCGAAACGAAATCTGCGAGGCGAGGATTTGGGTCTCTATCTTGTGTTGGACCCGACCACAATTCGAAAAGGCCCACTCCTTGAGGTGCTGGAGAGGGCCCTCTTGGGTGGAGTTAACATAGTGCAGTTGCGAGAGAAGAGCTGCTCAGATGAGGAGTTTATCTCACTGGCACAAGAGGTGTTGAAGCTCACGGAGATTTTTCAAGTTCCCATGCTGATCAATGATCGAGTTCACATTGTACCTAAAGTCCGAGCCCAGGGTGTTCATGTTGGACAGGGTGACATGCATTGGCGTGAAGCCAGGCACACCTTAGGTCCTGATGCGATCATTGGCGTCAGTGCTAGCACCGATGAGCAGATCCAGAGGATCGAAGATGGTGCGGTCGACTATCTAGGTGTGGGTCCCGTTTTCTCATCAACAACTAAGATCACACAAAGAGAGCCATTGGGAGTCGAGGGCTTTTCTCGATTGCGTTCGATCACGGATCATCTTCTTGTGGCCATTGGTGGGATCCATCTCGAAAATGCAGAGTCTCTGCTTCAGGCAGGTGCTGATGGCGTTGCTGTTGTTTCAGCGATATGCGGTGCCGTGGATCCCTGGGAGACAGCGAGACTTTTTAGTGAAAAAGTTCGTGGATCAGGTGATGATGGCCTGATGAGACTCATAAAGGGTGAGAGAAGAGATGAAGAGTTATGTTAGATGCTTGACCATTGGAGGATCGGACAGTGGAGGGGGCGCAGGGATTCAGGCTGATCTTAAGACCTTTTGCGCCTTAGGAGGTTATGGAGCTACCCCAATCATTGTCGACCCGGTGATGATGTCGAAAAGCGGTGTTCATCTTCTGAGTCAAGAGGGTGTGGTAGCGCTTCGAGAGAAGCTCTTTCCAACATCTATGTGCCAGGTTCCGTTTGCTGGACGCAATAAGTCAATCAAGCCATTGATGCTCGGATTCTTGTTTCAAGCACTCGATCGCTTCGGGTATTTGAACCCGGATCTGAAATTAGAAATGGGCTAAAAACCATGAAAGCCGCCACCAGAGCAGAAGTGCTCGAAAAAATAGACCTCACCGTATCACTGGGGCTCCATTTCTAATTTCAGATCCGGGTTTGAACCCTTGCGCCAAGCAAACGGAACCTGGCACCTTTAGATCCAAAATGAGGTGGGTTCAACCTGCCATGTTTGATGGGCAACCCGAAAGGTGTAGTGATTTTGATTTGAGTTCAATCGTTTGAGGATCTCTTCGATCTGGCCATGACTGTAATTCTTTGCCCCTTTTGAGTGTAAGTAGGAGGCAATGATCTGTCGTTTTTGCTCTGAGCAAAGGCTCAAGAAATGGGTTCGATCGATGGAGCCATCACTTCGAAGATGGTTTTCTAAAGGGGGAGCTTTGTTTGGTTGAAAGGAGTGTGAGATCAACTCAAGTGAACGCGAGAGGGCTTGCACCGCACCTGTTCTCTTACTTTCCAACGGTGGGAGCCACTCATCGCGGATCCAATTTCGAAGTGGGTCTGAGCTCCTGTTGGAGGGATCTTCAATCCATGGAAGAGCTCTTCGACGGGCATAGGACTCAATCTCGGATCGACCTTCATGAAGGAAGGGGCGAATGCGATCTGATGAAAACGGCGCCATGGATTTGAGGCCCTCAATTCCTGTGCCGCGAATAAGGCGAATGAGTCGTGTGACCAGAAGATCATCTTGATGGTGCGCTAGAGCAAGAAAGTGGAAGCCGCCCTCTTCTTTAAATTTCAGGAGCATTTTGTATCGAAACGCACGAAGCTCTGCCTCATCTGATGGATTACGGATTGCACGATCAGAAGGTTCAATCGAACTCAATGAGGCTTTAGTGGGTGCCTCGAAGAATCGGTTCGTGAAAAATGAGAGTCCTCTTTTGAGAGCCTCATCTTCTCCAAGTTGCACAGCCCTTCTTCGGTAGGCAAGTCGAGCTTCGTCTTGGGTTGAATCGATCTCACTGTGGTCGATCGTGGCCACACCAATTTTGAATTTCATGACGTGTGAAAGACGGGTTAAGACTTCTAAGAGAGAGAAAGAGTCGACTCCCCCGGAAAACCCAACTAAAATGTGAGCCCCAGAGAGCTCTTGTTTTTGGAGTTCATTGCAAACTCGGCGTTCAAAAGCGTCGAGTCGTTCATATCGATTGCCCATGTCGTCCGCACCTCTAGCAAATCTTGTGAACTATATCAACTTGAATCTGAGATTGGCGGGTTCACTTGGGTTTAGGAGAGAAGATTTCCGAACTTGCTCGCCAAATGAGAAATCCCTCGTGAAGGGGTTCTCCCAAAGTGGCATCGCTGCGCTTTTTCCCCAGCAAAGTGAGAATTGAGGTCCCAAAGATATTGTGAAATGAGATTCCTGCTGAAATCTCTTCACGATAGTTCTGCTCATTTTCGGAGAGATAGAGTTTGTCGTAACGAGATATGAGTGACAGGGACTCTCCTAGGGAGATTGAGAGATCAAAATGGCCTCCGCCAAAGCGATGCATTCCCGATTCTTGCAAAGTTTCACCTATATAGATCTCAAGTTGACTTTGCCAACTGGGATCGTTTTGCATCAGGTGAAGTCCTCCAATTCGGATCTTACCATCCTCAGAGATGTTGTAGAGTGGAGAGGTTGAAGTGATCCCCTTCGGATTTGTCGAATCGGTCGTCGTGCGCCCCACCGATCCACTCAATGCGATTTGAAACGGGCGAGTGTACCCCCATCCCCACTGGCAGGTCAGCCAATATTGGTTGTCCTGATCAGGTGCACTTTCGCCGTGGGAGAGTATGATGGAGGTAAAATAGTCTTGGTGAGTCAGCCAATAGCTTGCCCCAAAATCTCGAAGAAGAAGGAAACGCTCCTGATAGAGAAGACTTCTTGGAAGAATGAGGTGATACTCTTGTGAACCACTTTCTAGACCAAAGTAGATAGGGATCAATCCAAAGCGAACTTCCCCAACGGGCGCGTTCCATTCAAGGTAGGCCTCTAAAAGTGTGAAGTCCTCTGCAGATACGGAGTCTCCGTACCATCGTGGCTGTGGCCTCAGCATGGAATCACCCATCACAAAATGGGCAGAGACGTCGTGAAGGCTCTGCCACTGAAGTTCAAGGAGGTATCGTTGAAACGAAAGTCCCCCTGATTTGGGCTCCGTTGTGTGAATTTGAGGCTCAAGAAGAAAGCGTCTGAGAGAGAGCTCTCCGATGGATTCAGAGCCCAACGTGGGCAGGCAAAAGAGAAATGCAATCAAAAGCTGGGTGATCACTACAACCATTTCTCTTTGAGTGTATCGACAAACCTGGACCTTCACAATCAGAAGAAGGTCTGTTAGTCTTTTGTATATGATGTCCGTAGCCCACCTCGTTCTCTCTTTTGTGGTGATCTTATTCCCTGTGATCAGCTGGTGTGGTATCAAGGTGTACCGAGAGCCGACCAGCCTCTTTTCATCAGGTGAGGAGGAGTTGGTCAAGCTGAAAGAGGCCACAAAAATCGTGGTCTCTAAGCTCTGGCATAGAGTGCGCTGGGGAGAGAAAGAGGCATGGATTCCCAGTGAGGATCTTCTCCTTCCAACCGACCTCTATCGTAAAGGAAAGATCAATCGAGAGGCACCTCTGCGTAGAGACCCCTATTGGAATCTTGATCCCCACTCAAATCTCAAGCGAGATTCTGTTGTTACCATCTACAAAACGGAAGAAAATTGGGCGTTGGTCCAGCTCGATCCTCAAATTCCAGGCTGGATCGACATCTCTCATTTGGATCCCGTTGAATCAGATTGGGGGTACTTTTATACGAAGAATCAAGTTCAATTGCACGTACAGCCAAAAGAGGAGAGCTCCATTGCAAAGCTCGCACCCCAAGGAGCTCGGTTGATTCCAGTTGCATTGAAAAGTCCATGGATGAAGGTGCTTTATGATGGTGCCTCTGGCTACGCTCACCTTGGTCAGCTTTTGACTAAGGTTGACATTGCATCTCATGTAGCTGTGAACAGTAAGTGGGTTGAGGTCGATGCAGTTCTTGGTGGATGGATCCGTTTCAAAGATGGGCAGTTTGTGGACTACGCTCTGGTTCAAGGTCTTCGAATAAAGGAGAGTTGGGCCTACAT
This sequence comes from Pseudomonadota bacterium, assembly GCA_014584465.1. GTDB lineage: Bacteria > Bdellovibrionota > Bdellovibrionia > Bdellovibrionales > JACTMU01 > JACTMU01. The sequence continues at coordinate 34,570 of JACTMU010000111.1, forward strand.
AGCCAAGCCTCAAAGCACGGTCTACACTGAGCCCTCCTTTGAGTCTGAGAAGGTCGAAGAGTTGACCTTTCTCCACCCAGTTCAACCGCTTGAGAGAAGAGTGGTCAAGTGGGGGAGAGCCGAACTCAAAAAGGGGCAGAGTCTTTGGTGGCGGGTGGAGGACAAGGGTGCAAATGAGAGTGTCCGTGCAGGTCCAAGTGGTCAGGCTCAGTCCGACCGACCTTTGAATCGTAAAGTTCTGGAGACCTCAGAGCTCTTCAGTCGTAAAATCTTCGATATTGCCGCAAGTCCAGTGACACCGAACTTGATGTTTGCCTCAGCTCAAGGAATCTTCCGAACCTACGATGGCAACCGCTGGGAGGGAGTGAAGGGGTTTGAAGGGGAGAACCACCCCATTGCCATTTCGAAAGAGGGAACGGTCTACGTGGGCTCCTTTCGAAGTGATGACCAGGGTCACACCTTTCAAAACTACATAAAGTGGGATGAGATCGTCGAGATCATTCACAACAAACTGCAACACATTCCTAATGAGCTGCGTATTGAAAAGATTGATCTGATCGGAGAGCTTGGAAAGACGATTGAGCTTTCCATTAAAACGGACCTTCCCTCTCCAATTGTTCTTTTAAGTGACAATCAGGGAAAGAGTTGGTCGCTGCGCAGGCAGTAGTGATATGAGGGTGAGTTTCCGTGTGCCTTGGAGTCCCTGGTAAAATTGTCGCAGTTCATGGTAATGACGGAGTTGAGCGTTCAGCTCAGGTTGATTTTGCGGGAGTCCGTCGAGAGGTCTCACTTGCCTGTTTGCCCGAGGCTCAGGTGGGCGATTATGTGATGGTGCATGTAGGCTTTGCCATCAGCCGGATCAATGAGAAGGCCGCCGCTGAGAGTCTTCATCTGTTGCGCGAGCTTGAAGAGAAGTTGGGGGAGAGTTCATGAGATATGTTGATGAGTATCGCGATCCCACCTTAGTTCAAAGCGAGGTCCACCATTTGAAAGAGATCGTTCGTCGATCGGTCACCGTCATGGAGATCTGTGGTGGTCAAACCAATTCAATTATGAAATATGGGCTTCAGGATCTCATTCCAAAGGAGATTGAACTTGTTCATGGGCCGGGGTGTCCGGTTTGTGTGACCCCTTTGGAGTTGATCGATCGAGCGGTCCATCTGGCACTTCTTCCCGAAGTGATCTTTTGCTCTTTTGGAGATATGCTGCGTGTTCCGGGAAGTCAAAGTGACCTATTCAATGCCAAGGCTCAGGGTGGCGATGTTCGCACTGTCTATTCACCACTTGAAGCAGCTCAACTTGCAGAGGCTCACCCCGAAAAAGAGGTCATCTTTTTTGCCATTGGTTTTGAAACAACGGCCCCTGCAAATGCAATGGCCTTGTTCTATGCACTAAGGAAGGGACTGAAGAATTTTTCGCTATTGGTCTCCCATTTTCTTGTGCCGCCTGCGATGGAGGCCATTCTCTCTTCACCGAAAAATCGAATCGAAGGGTTTTTGGCAGCAGGACATGTCTGTACGGTGATGGGGTATGAGGAGTATCTTCCCATAGCGGAGAGATACAAGGTGCCCATCGTGGTGACAGGATTTGAGCCTGTCGATCTTCTTCAGGGGCTCATCATGTTGGTGAAGCAGTTGAATGAGGGGCGCTACGAGGTGGAGAATCAATATGTGAGATCTGTGAGGCGTGAAGGAAATCACAGTGCCATGGAGATCATGGACAAGCTCTTTGAGCGGTCGGATCGAATCTGGAGAGGGATCGGATCGCTTCCGATGAGCGGTCTTCGTTTGAAGCGGGAATATCAACAATTTGATGCAGAAGAGAAGTTTTCTCTCTCTCACATTCAAGCAAATGAGGATCCTGACTGCATCAGTGGATTGATCATGCAAGGCGAGAAGAAGCCCTTTGATTGCACCCATTTTGGGAAGAGGTGCAATCCGGAGAATCCCATAGGTGCGCCCATGGTCTCGACTGAAGGGGTCTGCTCTGCCTACTTTCGATACAGTCGAAAGAGTGGTGGTGCCACAGAGAGCGCAGGGCAATGAACAGCTGTCCACTTCCTCATCGAAATTTCGAACGAGTGCTGATGGGTCATGGCAGTGGAGGTCGCTTAACTCAGAGACTTCTTGATGAAGTGGTCCTACCTCTTTTTGATCGAGAACAAGTGAATGATCACCATGACGGTGCGACTTTAGAACTTCCTGGAGGGCCGCTCGCCTTTTCCACCGACAGCTTCGTAGTTACTCCTATATTCTTTGCAGGGGGTGACATAGGAAAGTTGGCTGTCTATGGAACCGTCAACGATCTTGCCATGTGTGGAGCTAAACCCCGATATCTGAGCTGCAGCTTGATCATTGAAGAGGGGTTTCTGATCTCTGATCTGCGTCGAGTGATCTCCTCCATGGCCGAGGCCGCCAAAGAGTGTGGAGTGAGGATCGCAACTGGTGACACAAAAGTAGTGGAAAAAGGAAAAGGAGATGGGATTTTCATCAACACAAGTGGAGTCGGCGAGATTCTGAGGAGCTCAAAGCCACAGAACATTCGTCCTGGCGATCAGGTGATTTTAAGCGGCGATGTCGGGAGGCATGGTTTGGCAGTCATCGCTTCTCGGCAGAATTTTGAGAGTGATCTAAAAAGCGACTGCCAAGATCTTTCAAAAGTTGTATTGGAGATCATCAAATCGGGATTTGAGTTTCACTGTTTAAGGGATCTGACTCGAGGTGGGCTTGCCACCAATCTTCGTGAATTGGCCGTATCTTCTTCCTGTGGAATTGTTCTTCACGAGCAGACCATACCCGTGTGTGATTCAGTAAGAGGGGCCTGTGAAATTCTAGGAATTGATCCGCTCTACTCAGCCTGCGAGGGACGTATGGTCCTCATTGCGCCGAAAGCGTCATCGAGCCTGCTCCTTGAATTTCTGTCTGGACATCCTTGTGCTTCTGATCCGAGGATCATTGGTGAAGTGGTGCAGGATGGCCGCGATCCACTGGTGCTTCGTAGCGAATGGGGGAGCGAGCGCATCCTTGAATCACTGATGTATGAGCAGCTTCCGCGAATCTGTTGAAGTAACAGTGCCAGGCACTATTTAAAGAGCTTCGAGTGCCCGGTGAAGTCTCTGGTCTGCATCTTTTGCAAACTCAACGAGCTCGGAATCGTTGAGAAGGGTCATCATGGCAGAGGGTTTTGCCAACTCAATTGAGACCTTCCCATTTCCAATATCACGGACGACAGCATTGCAAGGCAGAAGTGAAGTGACATCGCTATTTCGTTGATAAGCCTCAAAAGCCATTTGTGGATGGCATGCCCCAAGAATAACCAACTGAGGGACATCTTTGTTCAGCTTCTCCTTCATCTTCTTGTCAAAATCGATTCGTGTAAGAATGCCAAAACCCTCAGTTTTCAATATCTCTTCGACTCTTTTGACTGCGGCTTCCACACTCAATGAGACTTCTCTTTTAAAATTCACCATAATGACACCTCCATATTGAACGAATGCAGAAAGAGTGTAGGAAATGGCAGAAGGCGTGTCAAGGCAACGATCTGTTCAATCTTCGATTTGTGGAGCTTGATTCACTCGTACGGCAATAGGGTGTCGGATGCTCTGAACTTAAGAAGGCATCCTGAAGGCCCCTTGGCGGAGAGTGCAAAGGAATCTATAAAACTTTGCAAAGGATCGTGTGGAGAACCGTCACATAATGTGATATAGTCCGTTCGGAAAATTCTGCGATGCAAATTGCGAAGGTGTTTTTTGTCAGATTGAACAAAGATCGACGAAGGACTAGCCAGAAGCTAATTCGATGAGATCTTTGTTCAATCTGATGAAAAAGAACAAGCTAGTTGTGTCGTAGAATTTTCCGAACGGACTGTAGCTTTTCTAAAATTGGCTGTGTGACAACCCGAATTTAAGTCGGAGCCCAACAGGATGTGCAAAAGTAGGATAGGCGACCAAGATGACCTATGAAGAGAAGAAGGCGGCAAGTGAGCGCCCGTTATTGCTCTTGATTGAAGATGATCTGACTTTATCAGGTCTGTTGGGAGAGCATCTTGAAAGATCTTTTAGGGTTCACGTGGCAACAACTCTTCGGAGTGCAAGGAATCTCTTTGCATCGATCCATTTTGATCTTGTCTTAATGGACATTTATATGCCAGAAGGCAGTGCGGTTGACCACATTCCCAGTTTTGTAGGAAATGGTTTTACAAGAGTTGTGGTCATGACATCTCACCCGGAGATTTCTACTGCCATAAGGGCAATTGGCAATGGTGCATTCGACTATCTTTCCAAGCCCTTTGAGCTGGAAGTATTAGAGATCACGCTTCGACGTGCCCTGAGCCATTCTCATTTAGAGAAGAGGGCCTGCGTGCTCCAGAGACAAAGAGTATGGACATCGGGATTGATGGATTTGGATGGGAAGTCGGAAGTTCGGGTGAGACTCAAGATGGAGATTAAGAAGTTCGCACAGTGTGGCACACCGGTCTTAATCCGTGGTGAGAGCGGAAGTGGCAAGAGCCTGGTCGCTAAGATCCTTCATCGAGAGAGTCCGCGTGGCGACGGTCCATTTATTGAGGTGGTTTGTTCCAAACTTCGTCGAGATTCGTACAGAGCTGAACTTTTCGGATCCGAACCAGCCGACAGCGAGTTGGGCAAAAAGAGAATAGGCCTTGTTGAGCTGGCGCAAGGAGGGACGCTCTATTTTGATGAAATAGGGGATCTTCCTGCGGAGATTCAGGAGGATCTCCTCTATTTTCTTGATGCAGGATCTATGAGAAGGATTGGCTCAGAGGGAGATTTGGATGTGAATGTGCGAGTGTTGGCTTCAACTCAGCGCGATCTTGCCAACCCTTCGGAAGGATTTCGGAAAGATCTTTTTTATCGGCTCAATGTCTTTTCGCTTTTTTTACCCTCTTTGCGGCATTGTAAAGATGACCTACCGCACTTTCTTGAAAAAATGATTTCGGATTTGTGCGAACAGCTCCAGAGAAAACCATTCTCCGTTTCACGCGACGTGTTTAGGGTCTTTCAGGCCTACGATTGGCCGGGAAATTTCCGTGAGTTGCGCAATGTTTTAGAACGTGCAGCCATTTTGATCGAAAATGGTGAGTTGAATACGGACATTCTTCCGATCGACCTTGTTGACGGGGTGACTCAAGGGTGCCTATTTAATTGTTTCTGTAATTCAAAGGAGGGCCATTTCCCCTCTCTTGCAGAGCTCGAACGAGCTTATGTATCATTGGTCTATCTCAGGTCGGCTCAAAATAAGAGCCGAACGGCAGAGATGCTGGGAATCACCCGGCAGACCTTGCGTCAGAAGCTTTCAACCCGGGTCTGAAGTTAGAAATGGGCTAAAACCCACGAAAGCCACCACCAGATCCGAATTTCTAATTTCAGGTCCGGGTTTCAAATCAGATCTGCTGTATACAAGATCAACTCGCCGCATCAACGCATGGTAAAAAAATGACCACTTTTGAAGTGGGCAAGGGCAATATTGGAGAGGAGCTTGTCTCCTCAAGAGATCCAACGTTTTCTATAGAAAGGGAGACTGATCGATGGATAAGCAAAGGGCTGAGATACTTCTCGTTGAAGATGATCGATCTTTACAAGATGTTCTTACAGAACATCTCAGTGGCAAATATCGTGTTCAGCTGGCTTCATCGGCCAAAGAAGCTCTTCAATCCATGGAATCAAATAGCTTTGATCTCATTGTTTTGGATCTTCATTTGCCCGACGGGAGTGGCATTGATCTCATGCAACACAGTCTCTCTGATGTGAGTGATCCCCCGTTCATTGCCATGACATCTCATCCTGATGTGGATGTTGCGGTCAATGCGATGAAGGTCGGTGCTGTCGATTACATTGTGAAACCTTTCGAGTTGGGTGACTTTGATCGAGTTGTTGAGCGGGCTCTTCAAACTTCAGGAAAGAGAGAAAAGATTCAAAAGCGACAGATCACATTGCGGCTCGACGTATCGGTGATCGACTACTTTAAAAGATTGGCCAGCGAAACGGGGATCACATACCAGAATTTGATCAACCTCTACCTACGTGGTTGTGTTCAAAAGGGTGAGCGTCTCAATTTTGAGTGGAAAACTGGTAAAGGATCGCAGGTTCCTTGATTCGATTTTAGATCCGATTTTTAACTCTGAGATTGAATAGGAAGTAAGATTTGAAAACAGGTTCCTGGAGTGGTTTTTGGGACCAAAGAGAGGTCGCCTCCATAACTCTTGATGACGTTGTAGGAGAACGAGAGCCCTAGACCTGTCCCTTTCATAAGGGAAGAGCTATCGTACTTTGTCGTGAAGAAAGGCTCAAAGATCTGTTCTCTTATGGTTTCGGAAATTCCGTGTCCAGTATCACACACGAGAATTTGAACCCTACCGCCCTCAAAGACCGTAGAAATTGAGAGAACCTTGTCAAGAGTTTCGCCCATTGAATCAACTGCGTTTTCTATGAGGTTGCTGATGACTTGATGAAAATGGATTGCAACGCCCTCAATCAAGGGGATCTCTTTCAGGTCTGCCTTAATTTCAACTTGTTTGGTTTTGACAAGTCGAATCTTTAAGAGATCAATTTCACTCTGTATGATCTCATTCAAGTTGATCTGAGCAGGTGGAGTGATTGAGGCTCGTGCAGAAACAAGCAGGGAAGAGATGATCTGTTTGAGTTGCTTTCCAGCGGTTGTGATGATCTTTACATACTTGTTGTTGGCGTCCTCACGTTCCATTTTTGAAGCACACAAGAGAATGCCTGAGAGAGGGTTTTGCAGATTGTGAATGATCTCAGCTGAATGAGTCCCTATGAATGCCAATTTTTCGGATTGGAGAAGTTTCGTGGTCCGAAGCTGAACTTCCCTTTCCAAATTGTCGTTGATCTGCTTCAGGGCTTCCTGAGTCTTTGCCAATTCCGTGGCGCGCTCTTCCGCCTCTTGTCTTAAAATATGCTCCTTGTTCTGCGCATTGACGAAAGCCTTCAGAACCTTATTGTAATAGCGAGCAATTTGGCCCACGGTTGTGTAAGGTTCTTCATGAGCTGGGGTTTGAAATTCTTGTTGGTCACTGTGTTTTTTCATATCAGTCAAGAGGTCTGTAAGTTCTGTTGTGGCTCCATGCTCTGAATAGTTCAGGCCTTGCATTTCATCTTCAAGTGAAATTCGAAGAGGCTTGAAACGGTTGATGATGCGAAAGAGAAGATAACTGAGCCCAAAGGACCAAATTCCTGTAGCTGCAACTCCTTCGACTTGCACTGCAAGTTGGGAAGAAGTTGAAAGACCAGTCCCCAAGAGCTCTGAATTTCCAAAGAAACCTACGGCAAGTGTTCCCCACACACCACCGACAAGATGGGCCGGAATCGCATGAACGGCATCGTCAATCTTAAGACGGTAAAGAAGAGATATGGCCATTTTCGAGAGGAGTCCTGCGACTGCGCCAATAAGAATGGCTGACCCTGGGACGACGGCACTGCAGCCGGGAGTGATCGCAACAAGCCCAGTGAGGAGCCCCGTGGAGAGCTCTTCAATGGAGGCCACCTTCTTGCTGCTTTGAAGCACCCAAAGATAGGTGGCAACCATTCCTGCAGATCCACTCAAGAGTGTTTTAACCATGATGGGAGCCGTAGATTGATCCAGACGTCCGAGGGCTCCAGCGTTGAAGCCGAGCCAACCAATCACAAGAAGAAGAACACCAAGCATCGTTAGGGGTAGGTTGCTGCTGGAGAGAACATTGGAGCGATCAAAACGGCCCGATCGCGGTCCAATGACAAGAATGGCGGCAAGTGAAATCCACCCTGCAACGCTATGAACAACTGTTCCACCTGCGAAATCGACGAAGCCTTGAGATTTGAGCCATCCCGACGAACTGATTCCATCAGCACTCTTCCAGACCCAATGGGCAACAAAAGGGTAGATTAAAAGGGAGGTCACAAAGACCATCATGAGATAGGTCCTCAGGCGGACTCTTTCTGCAATTGCTCCCGAGATGATGGTGGCCGAGGTACAGTAAAACGCTAGGTTGAAGAAGAAATGTGGGGTAAGAGAGGCGTCACTGTTCCAAAAATGGACGAGCGATTGGGGGTCGAGAAGTTGCAATCCGACAAAGCCGTGAAAGCTTGGCCCAAAGATCATCATGTATGCGGCAAAATAGAAAAGAAGAGAGCAGAGCGCAAAATCCATGACGTTGTTGAAAGCAACGCTGATGGAGTTCTTAGACCGAGTGAGGCCTGACTCCAAGCACAAAAAGCCAAGTTGCATAAGGATCACTAGGACAGAGCAGAACAAAATCCATAAATCATGGATCGTCAAATTCTTCACCTCAAATTGGGAGTTGCTTCAAAATCCGCTTACTTGCCGAGTGCAAGGTTATTTGGGTTTCAGGCTAGAACTAAAGTCGAGGAATTTCAAGAAACTCCATAAATTCTCATTTTCTGTTGACATCCATTGAAGCAAATTTACTCTAAACACATGATGATTTAATTATTTTATATTGCATTGTATGCAAACAACCAACAGGAGCATCATCTATGGGGATTCGAGCCACGTTCATCATCAGCCTGCTACTAGGAACATCAGCCTCGTTTGCGAGCGAGGGCGTCAAAGTTTCTGGGTTTGCCGACGCGCAATACCATTTTGATCGGGGAACACCAAACACGTTCATACTCAATCAGGGTGCTCTCTATCTTTCAAAGAGTGAGGGCGCTATGGAGGGTCTCATTGATCTTCCATTTGCCACGGATTCAAGTTCGGGCAACAACTTCCTTTTTGCGACGGCCCAGGCCCAGGCCTTTGTCAAATACAAATATGATTTTGGTCTCAAGTGGACCCTTGGTCAGTTTGATACCATTTATGGTTTTGAACTCAACGATACAAAGGATGTTCACTTTGCTCGCCAGGGAATTGTCTTTGCTCAAATGCCGGTCACTCACACGGGCCTCTTACTCGATTATGGATTCGGACCAGTGACCTTGATGCTTCTTGTCTCCAATTCTGGGGGTAAGGGGGCGCAGGTAACTGCACGAAAACCTGAAGCTGGAGTGCGTCTCTCATGGAGCAATGAGACCTTTTCTCTAGGTGCAGGAACACTCGTCAATGGCTTTGATGGGACAAACGCGGACGTTCCAACGGAGGATCTTGGCAATGAACAGCTCATCGACGTGACCGCAGGCGCAGGTTTTGGACCCATTCGAATCGATGCGGCCTTGGATATGATATCGAACAAAGATGGTAAGACCAAGGTTGCGGTCGGGAGCGATACGCCTGCCCGAGATCCTATTATGGGACTCCTTCTTCAGTTGGGTTATGCAATCAGCGATAAACACTCAGTGGCTCTTCGGTATGAATCGGTATCTGACGCGGAGCTAAGTGGTGGGACTCTCAACCAGACAATCCAAACGAAGGCGGGTCTAGGACTTAAGGTTCAGATGAGTGAATCGATGATCTTTAAGGCGGATGTCTTCTCAAACTCAGAACAGCTCAGCGATGCAGCCTCCAAAGAGACCTTCGTTGACGGAAATATCGCGGCAATTGTCCTATTTTAGGACAGTTGAGTCGTCTCAATGTGTTCCTCCTAGTTGCAAAGGGTCTGTCCGGCCAGGGCGGGCAGACCCACTTTTTTTACTTAGCCTAGGTCGATAAGTAAAAAATAATTAAAGCTTAGGTTTTTTGATCCGAAATGTAATGAGTAAACAATGAAGTCATTTTCAGCAAAGGGGGCCGCATGAAATGGTGGCGGAAGATTGAACTAAAGAAAAAGTTGATCCTTTCTTTTCTATTCTTTGGATTTGCACCGGCGGGAATCATCTCGTGGATCTCTTGGGAGAGCACAATGAAATCTCTTAAGGGGCAGGCAGAACAGCAACTCACATTTGTGCGCGAGACGAAAATCATGGAGCTCGATGCCTTGTTCAATACCATGCGCGGTCAAGTGCGAACGATGGCCAACTCGACCATGGTTGTGGAGGCGATGAAGGCTTTCAGTAAGAGCTATTACAACTACGCTGAAGAGTTTAAGAGTAAGCCATCGGTCGATGAAATGAAGAAGTCGGTTCGAAGCTACTACGAGAGCCAGTTTGGGCAAGAGTATCGTGCAAAAAATGGTGGAAAAACGCCCGCCGAACTTGAATCCATTCTGGATCGCCTGAATCCCAATGGACTGGCCCTTCAGTACAGCTACATCAGTGCCAATCCCAATCCGTTGGGGTCGAAGCATGAGTTGATGGGAGCTTCGGATGGCACAACCTGGTCGAGCACCCATCAGAAGTTTCACCCATCCTTCAAAGGATTTCTTGAGGAGTTTGGGTATTACGACATCTTTCTTGTGGAGCCCAAAGACGGTCATATCGTTTATACCGTTTTCAAGGAGCTCGACTTCACCACATCCCTCTTGAATGGATCCTACGCAAAAACCAACATTGGAGATGTCTTTCGAGAAGCAAAGGGTGCTGCAAAGGCCGACTACGTGGCGCTTACCGATCTTAAGGAGTACTTCCCCTCCTACGAATTTCCAGCCGGATTTATTGGCGCTCCCATCATGGAGGGGAACACCCTTCTTGGTGTGCTCATCTATCAAATCCCTGTTGAGAAGATCAATAGCATCATGACCAACCAGGCCAAGTGGAAAGAGACAGGATTTGGTGATTCAGGCGAGGTCTATCTCATTGGAAGTGACAAAAAGATGAGAAGTGTTTCAAGATTTCTCTCTGAAGATCGGGAGGGGTATCTAGACATAGCCAAAACCTTCGTGTCTAAAGATCAACTTGATTACATCAGTTCCAAGGGTACTTCGGCTCTGGCCCAACCTGTTGATTCTAAGGGTGCTCGTGATGCCATTAGTGGCAATACCGGATTTGATGTCTTTCCTGATTATCGCGGCGTACCTGTATTCAGTTCCTATCGGCCCGCTGGGATCAAGGGTCTTGATTGGTATGTATTGTCAGAGATTGATGAAGCCGAAGCGCTTCAGGCCGTAGAGTTGGGACGGATTATGCTTGCGGTGCTTGCCATCAGCATGCTCTGTATTGGTCTTTTTGCATGGTACTTCTCAAGTCAGCTCGCCACAGTCATTCTCAATATTGTGAAACGACTTAAACTTACGACTTTTGCAACTCTTAAAGACAGCACCCAGGTCAATGAGGCCTCTCAAAAGGTCTCTGAAACGGCAACGGAACAGGCCTCTTCGGTTCAAGAGATCTCCACAACATTGGAAGAGCTCTCTGCGATGGTTAAAAAGAGTGTTGAGTTTGCAAATGAATCTACAACCAGTGTCATTCGCTGTCAGGAGATTTCCCATGAAGGAAAGACCGCGGTGGACAACATGACTCGTGCGATGGATGAGATCAACAGTGGTAACAAAGAGATCATGGATGAGGTCACCGCAAGTAATGAACGAATGGCGAACATTGTCAAAGTGATCAACGAGATTTCAGATAAGACCAATGTGATCCACGACATCGTATTTCAGACGAAACTTCTCTCGTTCAATGCCTCTGTGGAAGCGGCTCGTGCTGGAGAACATGGGAAAGGGTTTGCGGTCGTTGCCGAAGAGGTGGGAAGTCTTGCGCGCATGAGCGGTGAGGCAGCCAGAGAAATCAAGGCCATGCTTGCCTCAAGTGTCACCACCGTTCAAGACATCGTCAAACATTCAACGGACGGTGTAAAACGAAAGATTCAGGATGGGGCGACCAAAGTGAATGCGGGACTTGATTTAACCAAAAGATGCGGTGAAGTCCTCGATCAGATTGTAGACAACATTGCAGGCGTAACTCGCATGATGTCCGACCTTTCGGCAGGGGCGTCTGAGCAGTCTAGCGGAATTGAGAATATCTCGACGGCCATGAACCAAATCGATCACAGCACCAACATCAATGCAGAGACGGCCAATCAGACTCTCAACAGTGCACAGAAGTTGTCCGATCAAGCAAGAATCCTTCAAACCATTGTGGAGGATCTTCAAGCCGAGGTTATGGGCTTAGAAGGTGGAGCTGATGTTTCCATTGCCAATGCTGGGAGCGAAAGTCTTGATGAAGATGAATCTCTCGATTGGTCTGCCCGTCAAAATGTTCAGGATTTAACCAATAAGAGAAAGTCGGGTTCGCGTTCTTTCTCATCGCCTCAGCGATCATTCAAAAAGGTCTCTGGAAACGATACAGTCCATGACGATCAGGAAGATCGTTTTGAGAAACTTTAACTTAGGTTCCTACAAGAAGGCCAATTAATCCCTTATTGTCCTTCCCTTTCTTTCACACGGCTTTGAACGCATCAAAGCCGTGTGTTTTTTTAGGTGCCAGGCGTATTTTTCGGATGCAAAGCATCCGAAAAATACGCCTGGCACCTAAAACATTGTCCCGACCAAAGTTCATAACAGTTGAGCCAACAATTGCTTTCAAAAGGGTAAATGATATGCTTGGATCGTTATGTCTAGAATTCGATGCCCTAAATGCAGTCATGTTTTTTTCCCTCCGGATCTATCTTCAAGAGAAGTTGATCTTACAGACTATATCAAGCGGTCGGATTTGAGTTGGAAATCGATCTACAATTTGAAGATACCTCATATCGACGATCAACACCGAAAACTCGTTGAATCAATAGTAAGTTTGCACAAGGCAGTTCAAACATCAGATCTGCGTGATGGTATGGTGATGAAGATGATTGTTTTTATGGATTCCTATGTGCGAGTTCATTTGATGGATGAAGAAAAAATGTTGGAGAAGATCTCTTTTCCTGATCTTTCTAGACATAATAAGCTACATGCCTATTTCTTGGAAAAAGTTGAAGAATTCAAAAGACATTATTCAGAGTCAGGTATCACGGCAAGCCTCATCATTCAGTTTTTGATTGATTGGTTCATTGATCACGTTCAAACAGCTGATAGGGAATACGCAGCTTACATCACCACGAACAACATAGACATCGCTCAACTCTTTTCCGAAAAGTGACTTCGGTCAATCCAAAGGTGCCAGGCGTATTTTTCGGATGCGATGCATCCGAAAAATACGCCTGGCACCTTAGAGGCTGGTGGCTTGTTTGAGCTCTCGTACCAGTTGAGGGGTTATAAATATCAGGAGTTCGGTGTCGAGCTTTCGCTCATCTTGATACTTAAAGAGCCACCCAATGATGGGGATGGAAGAGAGAAAGGGGACGCCGGTTTGGCTGGTCCCAAAGGTGTTCTTGATGAGGCCTGCCATGGTGGCAGTGCTGCCATTTTGAACAATGATCGAAGTGGAGGCAGAGTTGTCGAAAATCCCTGGGATGCCGTCCACCTTTGTGGCGTCATCGGGTTCGCTGCTTGTGACGTCAATCTTTAACTTTATGTGCTGTTCATCCAAAACGGTTGGGAGTACAGACAAGGTTAATCCTGCTGAGATGGATTGAACGCCACCTGTAAGACTTGCTTCGGATGATCCCGAAGAGCTGGACGAACTTAGAGTTCGAACGTTGTAGGTGATGCCACTGTTGATCTTAGCAGCCATGTTGTTGATGGTAACGACTTTAGGTCGTGAGATGATTTTGGCGTCCCCACTGCTCTCAGCTGCAGCAAGTCGAGCTTCAAGTGCTCTTGAGTCGACCGAACCAATTTTTAATTTGAAGGCGACGTTGGGAGTTCCGGGTGCAGGATTGTTGATGAGCCAAGAGCCGCTTGAAACATTGCTCAATGAGGTGTTGGTGAGATCCCCAAAGGAGATGCCCAGCTCCTGGACCTTATTTTTACGCACTTCCACAATCTGTCCCTCGATCATGACTTGGTTGGGCTGAATGTCGATGACATCCAGTAGAGATTTGATTCGGGAGTAGCCCTCAAATGAACCCATAAAAACAATGGCATTGGAGCCATGATCCACAAAGATCTTGTCATTCTTTCCAATAAGGGTCGTGAGATCTTTGCTGAGGTCACCAGCTGTGAGATACTTGAGTTGAAAACGGTGCAGACTCGATTTTGCGGAGAGGGATCCGGACTCCTCATTTGAGGCCTCCGTTGAGGCAACATAGATTGTGTTTTCCTCAATGGTGAATTTGAGCTTGTAGTCACGTTCAATCTGTTCAAATGCCTCTCTCAAGGTCACATCTTTGAAGGCATAAGAGATTCGACTGGTCACGCTGTCAGCAACTTTGTAGGAAAGCCCAGTCTGTTTTGAAACGAGCTCAAGAAACTCACTAAGAGCTCCGTCACGAATGTTGATGGTGAAACGCTTTTCGACAAAGGAAGCTGGATAGCGATCTGAACCAGAAACTGTGAAATGGAAGAGAAACAGTAGGATCGTCGTGGTCAAGAGGTGAAGTTTCATGGATGATCCTCCTTCATGGGATTCTCTTTCTTTGGCAAGTGATCGGTGGATGAACCTTTGTGATCGGTTGGAGAGGTCTCTTGGAGTGTGGCAAGTTTGCGACTGTTCACAGCTGGCAAGGTGAGTTCAATCAGGGAGCTGTCGCTTTGAAGTACAACATAGTTAGGCCCTATCGTCACCACTTCGTAGTCTTCGATGATCGAATGAGCTGAAACCCCTTTGCCGTTGATCACCGCCAAGGGATTTTGTTCATCATACAGGATTGAGGTGAGTTTCAGGGATCTCTTTGGGGTTTGATCCATTGCAAAGCCTGGTGTCTTAAGAAAGGGATCCTCTCCCCAAGCCAACTCCACTTCATGATCAAGAAGATGGACATCCACCTCAAGGATCAAATCCAGATCTTGATCGGCATCAGATCTAGGTGGTGAAGCGACAAGCAGAATAAGAAGTGCAACCATTCGCGCAACAGAAATCATAATGAGGTCTCCTTGGAGTAGAGAGATAGATCGATGCTCGAAGTGCACTTTTGAAGTTCATCGGAGATTCGAGTGATCTCCACAGCGCTCACTTCTACGAGAAATGGTGATTTTTCAAAGAAATCCAGGAACTTGCCTAGCGGAATGAACGGGGATGAGACGTCGATGCGAAGTCGATTTCGGATGAGACCATTGTCCATATTCGAGATGTCGGTCTCCACTCGATTCAATGTAAGACCCAACTCCGAGGCCACCTTGGTCATCTCCTGAAAAAAGCGTGTCGGCGTCTGGCCCTTCAGGGCTTCAGAGATCAGCTCTTCAGGTGATTTCGCATTCGAATCATTTGAAGTGGAGGCCGGAGAGCGCTTTTGTTGAGAGGCTAGAATGGATTGCGAAGTTGCGATCTGCCCTTCAAGAAGGCTCAATTGACTTGCAAGCTTCACTGTTTCTTGATGGTTTTTAATGTAGAGGTATTTGATCAGCCCCAAGGAGACGGAGACGGTGGTCACAATCGTTAAGATGCGTTCTCGTTTGGACATCTGCACTTTGAGAAGTTTCATTTCTTTGCCACCTTTGCAGGAGAGCTCTTCTCATTGTTGGTCGAATTCTTCGATGGATTTGAAGAGGGCGCCTCTTTTTTAGCGAGAGTTTCAAATGAAAACCGAAAGAGTGGAGGTTGAAAGGTTGGAAGCAGATCTGAGGATTTAAGAACAATCTCTCGGTAGTAATAGGAGTTCTTGAGTCCATCGTAGAAGCTTGCGATCTTCAGTTGAGATGAGGTTTCTCCGCGAATCGCAGTGTCGATCTTTCCAGATTCATTAGAAAATTTGAGATAGATCAGCCAGCTCTCTTGAGGGATGAGAAGAGAGAGTTCCTTGAACGACTCAGACCACTTAACTTGCTGTGACTTCATCTCTTCAATCCATCGAATGTGGGAGTTGGCTTGATCGTTCTGGGGTTGAGGGGCTGTTGAAGCCAGGGTGACTTCAAGGTTCTTAAGCTCGCCCTCCTTGATTGCGACGCTCTTTTGAAGCTCTCGCTTGGATTGGACCTTCAAGAGTGCAAGGGCCAATACAGAACCGATGATCACAAAACTGAATCCAAGGAGGAGCGCGTCGACAGTCACGGCAGGCGGTCGCTTGAGATCGGGAGTCAAAAGGTTGATTCGCTTGGATCCCCTCATGCTACCCCCGCCAGAGCCAAGCCGACTGCTGTGGCCATAAATGGTGCAAGTTGATCAAAGTCCACATTGCCGTCGGATCCATCTTTTGAAAAGAGCTCAACCTTTCGAAAGGGGTTTGGGATCAAAGTTTTGATCTTGTAGTGATCCTCAAAGATTTGACAAAGTTCCGGATGTCTTGCGCATCCTCCCCCAACTACAAAGATATTGGAAAGTGGAAAGTCCTTAGAATGAACCATAAAGTAGTCAATGTTCTTCTGAATCGAATTGAGAATTCCTATAAAGAGATTGTCCACGCGCTGTTCGACCTCGCTGAGCTCTTCTGGGTTGGCTGACAGGTTCATCCTTTCTTTGAGTTTTTCACTGTCAAGGTAGCTCATTTGGCCTTCGTTCATCAGAGTTTGGTTGATGTTGCCAACGCCTACAGCTTCGACCGACATCAAATGGACTTGACTGTCCAGAATGAGAGCCGTTGTGGTGTGAAGTTCACCCAGCTCAATCAGTATGGAGTTGTGGTTGGGCTTGGTGTATTCATTAAACTCAAGCATGGCTGCAATGGCGAGAACGTTGATGTCGACGGAGCTGGGTGATAGAGAGATGCCTGAGAGGAGATCACACTGCTCTTTGAGATCACTCTTTTTGGCCCAGAAGATCTTATAGAGGCCCGAACGATCTGAAGCGACATCTGAGCGTGACATCTTGTAGTAGTCAAAAGTGATCTGATCCAAGGAGCCCTCAAATTTCTGCTCCATGTCCAATTGAAGCGTGCTTTTCAACTCCTTTTCAGAAAGGTCGGGAAGTTGTAGGTCATAGGTTTGAATGGCTTGATCTTTGAGAGAAGTGATGACTTTGCCATTTTTCAGCTTCTGGGCCTCCATAAGAGCCCGAAGAGTGTCTTTAAGATCTCTTTGGTTTGGATACTCTTGGTTCGATAGGGCCAGATCTAGAAAGAAGTTTCTTTTGAGGAGGACCTGTTCCCCCTTTTTTTGAAGCTCCACAACCTTGATGTTTCGGCTTCCTAAATCAATTCCAAGTGTTGTCGAAGATTTAAAGAGGCTCATGGGGGTGTCTCCCTGAGTTCTGAGCGATGAAGAGAGTTGATCATGCGAATTCGACGCTCGATCTTTTTTTTGGTTTGTGAGTCCTCCGTTGAATTTGTGCGCGCAAGGTAGGCCTTGTAACTGGCAATAGCCTCGGACCACAATCGATTTTGCTCAAGAAGGGTTGCAAGATTGAGATCGATCTTTGGATCATGGTCGGCGATCAAAGCTCCTCGTCGATAATACTCCTCTGCAGATTTGAAGTCCTCTCTCTTTCGTTTGATGGCCGCGAGATTGTTGAGCGCTGTTGCATGGGCAGGATTTTTTTCAATCACCTTTTCAAGGAGCTCCTCAGCCTTCTGAAGATCACCCTTTTTTGCAAAGACTGAGGCGAGGTTGATGGTCAGACTCGCCTGATCCGGAGTTCTTGTAAGAAGCTCCTCAAAATGGCGAATGGCCTCTTCAAGATTGCCATTGTAAAAGAGTTGAAGCCCTCTTTGGTTCTCGGTTTTCAAAGTGGCAAACTCATTGAGAGCCTGCACTTGACCAGGACTTTGGCTCTGAGCTGTTGGAGGAGGATTCGAATTGGCTCCTTTCTTAAATTGGAGCCACAGAGTCACTCCGGCAGCAAGAACGATTAAAATGAAACCAAGGACCTTCCAGCGTTTAAGAAAAAAAAGACTCTTTGAGCTTAAAGATCGACGAGGAGCCGCGTGAGGCTCATGGGTAGGTTTTACCGGGTCTTGATCAATGGACTGAATCTCCTTGAGGATCTTGCTCATAGAGAAAAGATCCTCTCAAAGCCCCTTTGAACCTGGTTCCAAATGCCTTGAGACTCTTGTTGTGTGACCGATCGAATGAGTTCAGGAACAATCAAGCGGATCTCTCGGTCTGTCCCCGCCTTAAGAACGCGATCACAGATTGAGTTGACCACGCGAGGGACTCCTTGGGAATACTTTGCAATCAGCTCACTTGCTCTGGGTTCAAAGCGGAGAAAATTGCCACCGCCAGCACGCTCCACACGGTGTTGAATGTAGAGCCCCACCTCGTTGGATGAGAGAGGAGTGATCGTGAGTTCCTTTGATATTCTCTGTTTGAGTTGTCGAACCTCTGAAAGTAGGAGCTTTTGAGAAAACTCATTTTGGCCAAAGAGGATGATGTGAAGAAGTTTTGTTTTGCCGCCTTCAATGTTGCTAAGAAGGCGTATGGTCTCAAGTGCTTCAAGTGAGAGGTGCTGAGCCTCATCGACCATGAGGAGAGTTTTTCGGCCTTTTTTGGCGTTCTTGATCAAATGATCTGTGAGCAGTGAAAGGTGATCCTTAAGCGACAGATTGTTTGGGGCGTGGATGCCAAACTCATCATTGATCGAAGCAATCAACTCTTTGCCATTGAGCTGAGGGTAGAGGACTAAGGCCGAATCCGCAATTCGTTTGGATCCTTCGATGACCAGGCGACTGAGAATCGTTTTCCCACAGCCCACCTCTCCCGTGACCACGACAAATCCATCGCCGCGATTGATCGATTGGACAATGCCGTCGAGGGTCGCCCTGTGCGTGTGAGAGGGGTAGTAGTACCGGAGGTCCGGTGTCTGCGAGAAGGGGTCTTGTCTGAGGCGATAGAAGGAGTTGAACATAGCTTCTCATCGGCATTTGAAGCTCTTTTCTCAAGATCGCAATGAGGTTCTAAGCGTTGACCAGGACTTGA
Organism: Pseudomonadota bacterium; assembly: GCA_014584465.1. Classification (GTDB taxonomy): domain Bacteria; phylum Bdellovibrionota; class Bdellovibrionia; order Bdellovibrionales; family JACTMU01; genus JACTMU01. Next base: position 53,236 of record JACTMU010000111.1, read on the forward strand.
ATACTTCGTTTCAAATTCCATGCAAAGGACCAGCAAAGCAGGACTCGTCGAAAGCCGCGGTTGGGGCGAAGAGCCTGGATTTTGGACTAGAGTTTGCTTTGCAGCTGCGAGTTGCATGGAGAATTTTGCAATTTCGATTAAAGTAGATAGAAGAACGCACTACGTTTCTTTGCTTAACAGGAGTTAAAGGTTATGAAACAGAGATGTCAATTTGAACGCAATCACGAAAAGGGTTTCACCCTTGTTGAAATCCTCATGGTTCTCCTATTGGTGGGTATCTTGGCGGCTGTGGCGATCCCTCAATTTGTCGATTTTCAGGCTGATGCGAAGAACTCCGCGACCGAGTCGAACTTGGCAGCACTTCGGACAGGGATTCTCAATCAGAGGGCCCAGGCGAACCTAAGATGTGCCACGACCGGATGGCCGCCAGCCGCTGACATCAATGCAAACAGCATCAATAATAGCGCGTGCAGTTTAACTCCAGTTGCAGATAATAAGTTTGTAGCAAGCGAGAATATTCCATTTAACCCTTGGGGCACGAGTAAGACGGTTCTTAATTGTACCGATCCAGGAGGGGATTGCACGCGTGGAAATGCTACGGGTTGTGGTGGAGCCGGCTTTTCAGGAGGCTGGTGCTACAATAGTAACACAGGGGAAATTTGGGCAGACTCCCAAGCAAATGGGGGAACGCCCACCGAAGAGAGTTTTTAGGTCCGTTTAGGGAGTCCCTCGAGTTGATGAAGAGCCCCTTTGGATTCACCTTAACTGAGATCTTGATGGTGCTTCTTTTGGTCTCCATTCTCAGTGCAGTGGTGATTCCTCAGTTTGTGGATTTTGGTGATGAAGCAAAGAAGGCGGTGACGAACGACCGCCTTCTTGCGTTTAAACTCGCGATCATTGGGGATTCGCGCATCGTCAGTAATGGAGCCTACCTTCAGCCTGGATTTGAAGCCCAAGTCGGGGATCTTCCCAACAATTTGGATGAACTTGTGACTCAAGGGGCACTTCCGGCCTACAATCCCTTCACCAAACGTGGATGGCGTGGGCCCTACATTTCCAACAGTGATTCCAGTTGGAATCGCGATGGATGGGGGAATCTCTTAGTTTATAGCAAGGCGGGGAGAACCCTCACGAGTTGTGGACCCGATGGTGCATGTGGAAATGCCGATGACCTGAGCATGAGCTTTTAGTGTTGGGCCGACCCAAAGTTTTTCGGATTAAGATTCTCTTATTGATCTTGATTTTCATTAAAGGTTGGAAACAAATTCATCCTTTTTGTCACTCTCATCTTTGGACTCATCAACGTGGATTTTCGTTTGTCTCCGTCCTTATGTTGATGATCGTGATGGGAATCGGTCTGGGTGCAGCCATCCTCACAACTCAACCAACCCTTCGGACGGATCAGGTTGATGTAACCTGGAAGAGGCTTGGTGCTCTCGAAGAGGCGATTGATCGTTATCGAGTTCATCATAAGGGACTTCCACCTTCCACAAGTCTCGATCAGCTTGTGAGCCAGGGTGGCGAAGCCAATTGTACGGTGGACACAGATCCATCAAGCTCAACCTATCGAAAGATGCTCAATTGGTGTGGCCCCTACATTGATCCGGTCTTTCAGCAAGATGCCAGCGAGTTTCAGCGAGATGGGTGGGGAAGTACAATTGAGTATGATACAGTCTCTTTAAGAAGCTGCGGTGCCAATCGTGTGTGCGGTGATGGAGATGACCTTGTTGAATCACTTTGAAGTTCGGTCCAGAGGATTTACCCTTGTGGAAATCATTATGGTCATGGCCCTGGTGGGAATTCTCACAGTGGCATCACTGACTCTATTTGAGGGGAGTCTTGATGAGAGCCGATTCGATGCGACTGTCAAAGAGCTTGAAGCCATTCGAGAGGCACTGATTGGAAATCAAGAGCTTCGAAGCGGAGGGCAAAGGATCAGCTTTGGATACAATGGAGATGTGGGTGCTCTTCCCACCAATGGACAGGGTTTAGGTGCGTTGACGGCGGCGCCTGGTGGAGTGTCGGCCTGGTCTGTGAATCAGACGGTCCACTTGAGTCTGGGATGGAACGGTCCCTACATTACGACCAACCTCTCCAACTCAGACATCACCACAGATGGTTGGGGGCGCACTTACTCCTACAATGGATCCACCAATCCCGCGACGATCACGAGTTTGGGAGCCAACGGCGCTGCAGGTGGCAGCGGATTTGACAGTGACATCACCATATCGATTCCTAACACTTCGCTCATGGCAAATGTGTATGGATTTATCTCTGATGGTGCGATTCCCTATGTCGGAAATGCGGTGGTGGAGCTCTACCAGCCCAATGGATCTGGTGCCCTTCAAACTCTCTCTGACAACGTGGTCTCCGGAGACAATGGATCGTTCTCCTTTAACAATGTTCCATTGGGATTGAGATCCATTCAGATCTGGATCCCGAACAAGGCCTCTCCCACCTTTACGGCAGGCCCCATTTCCATCACAGTCGATCAAGCCAACTACTTGATCCCCACTTCACTGACGGCATTTGCCATCAGCGGAGGCGGTGGAGGAGGTGGTGGTGGAACTGGGTGCGCTTCAGCTTCGGTGGCCTATGTGCCGGCCAGTGCCTCCTTGTCCGGTGGGGGCAAAGTCCTTAACTACAATGTCAACATTCTTAAAAACGTGACTGTTTCCACTGCGGTGTTGACCTTTGGAAAGTCGGCGCTCTACAGCCGCTTTGATTTGGATGGGCTCTCCTACCTCTGTTCGATGCCCAAACAACTTTCACCCTGTCCGTTGACGACCGCTCAAACTGCAACGCTCACACCTGGTATGTCTTTGACGATCGGATCGAATCGAGTGGGACGAATTGATTTTGATAAGAACATGACCAGCACGACCATCGACATTCAGCTCAACTACAGTGATGCAACTTGTGACGTGATGAGCATCACCGGCATTTAGTGTCTGGCATTGAGTGCCTGGCACTTCTATGGGCACCACGCTTCAGGTTCAAGAGGCTCAAGAGAGGTGATTGTGGGACTGACGGGAGCCAAAGACGAAGTCTCTCGAAAGATCTGACTTTTCCTCTCAAGTTCACCTGCTGCTGCAGAGAGATTGTGAAATCGTTGAGTCAACTCATGGGCGCGCTCTCGAATTTCGCTCTCATATTTCTTGGCCGCAGAGAGATTGAGTTGTTCGTAAGAGGTCGGTGGTTTGGTCCCACGAGGTAGGAGGCTCTCATAAACATCAAGTGCCTTACGGACATCGTCCTCTGTGGAGTCCCATGAGGGACTCTTTTCCTTTCGGTTAAGATCTCCCCCTTTTTTCTTTGAGAGGGTGAAGCTCTTGGCCACATAGTCGACCGCAGCTCGGACCAGAGGGTGTTGATGAGACGCGGTCCACTCCTTCTCAAGAGGCTTTCCTTGAACTAGGTGCTCTTTGGCTAGGGCTGCGATGACCTCAGTTTGGGCCTGAGTCATCATGTTTGCAATTTCGGTCTGCTGAGCCATATGTCTTGAAGTGGCTTTTCGAGCTTCAAGGGCCTGTTGGGAGAGCTCATGGTATTTGCGCTGGTCCTGATCCACAACTTTTTTGTTAGGAATGGTGATCTCCTCAAGATTGCATTGGGGTAGAGGGGTGCAAGAGCGATGAAACTGCAGGCGCATCTGCGATGATTCTCCTTTCATTGCAACGCGTTCCAAGCCTGAGTTGGAGGATGAAGAGGTTTCGCCGAGAATGCCACGAGAATCCACCAACTTGGAGTGCCACTCCTCGTTGGGGGATTTTTTGGTGAGAAGTTCTAAGCGTGCATTGGGTGAAGATCCTTCGGCGTAGCGAATCATATAATATTCTGAGCGCGCGGGATTCCATCCTTGGCAGAAGATCTTGTGAGATGAATGGGCAGGAGGATTGTGTGAGCTCTGGCGACTTATGCTCATCACAACAAGTGACAAAGTGGCTGCAATGGTGATAAGAGCTCCTAAATAGGTGAGCTTGTTGAACATAATTGAAATCCTTTTAAGTTAGGTTTGAAATGTTGGCAGTAGGTCGGGTCTTAATGTTTCCCCTTTACCATCTCCATCTCCTCTTACGGGCCATCTCCTTTATCATCGGAGGTGGGGCCAAAAACTTCATTGAATTCCTATGAGTTCCAAATTTATCCAGACCTCCGATGGCAGTTGGACCGTGCGTTCAGGTGAAGGTGTAGGGCAACTCATGCACACGATGCACGGGGCTTATGGCGAGACTCTTCATGTCTATGGCCGAGCCATCAACCGGACGCTTAATCAGGACCATGGTTTGGCTCCTCGGTTTCTGATCTTTGGCCTTGGGTTGGGATACATCGAAATGACCTTGGCGGCCCAGGTGCTCAAGATGAGAAGTGAAGGGAAGAGGGTTTGTGACTCTCTTGAATTGGTCTCTTATGAATCTGAATCCGAGCTGAATCAGAGATTTGTGAATTGGGTCTATGGCGATCTGGAAGATTCCCCAGAGTCTCGCCACTTTCTTGATGCCTATGAGAGTTTTGAGCTTCGAATTGCCAATGAGTTTTCGTTGAGTTCCACTTCTCAGACACCTCGTGGTTATTTACGAGAATTGCACCATCAGGGTCGATGGAGACTTCCTGGTGCGTTTGATCGCAACACAGAGGTCGATCAACTCTTTGACTGCATACTTTTTGATCCCTTTAGCCCTGCACAGTCCCCCGAGATTTGGGAAGATGAGTTCCTGCTACGTTTCTTGAAAATCTGTGCGGCCCCGACTTCGATCTTTGCGACCTATGCCTCAAACGCAAGGATCAAGCGGGCCCTCTCCCTTTCAGGATTTGAGATTCACAAGGAGCCTGGATTCAGTGCGAAGAGAGAATTCATCTTGGCAACGAGATCGTCCAATCGTTAGACAGGGACCAAAACTGGCCAGAACGTACAGTGGCAATGCCCTTTTTGGGCTCCTAGAGATCTTTCCACGTGAGCGAATTTTCACTAGATCCTACTTAGAGCCTTGCTGACATCTCTATGGATCCTTTTTGTGGAGGGGATCCATGGCATGGATCGTGAATATAATTCAAGGCGTAGCGAAACTTTTGACATCCAATCGGGATTTCCGATGGATGATGTACAGGGTTTAGACGGAGCAAATTTTATGAAAAAGATGATCGTAAAAGCAGCACTTTTTTCAGTTCTAGCCTTGAAATTGGGCGGTTGTGGCGATGGCGGTGGCGATGACGGTGGAGATCCAGCACCTCCGGCACCACCACCCGTAGTGGTAATTCCTGTGGATGCCTCCGGACTTTGGGAAGGAAAGCTCAAAATCACCAACAAGAAGATCTACGAAAGATTTCTCGAAAAGTTTTTGATCATTTGCGACCGCGGATGGTCCATCAACTTTACAACAACACCAACGGGTCAATTTGTCGACATTGAGGACTGCGACACTCACAAAGACGCGGGGTATGTCTACATTTATCGTTCCAACGACAGCCACTACTGGTTGGACTGGAGCGCGGGTTACCACGCCCAATACGCCTGGTTCGATCTGGAGCGCGAACGGCAGTTTGAGGTGAGCTATTCTCTTTTCAACGACAGTCAAGGATTTACGCTCATCGCGAGCGATGTTTTTGGTGGAGCCTGGTTGACTCAAGGGTTCAGTGACTTCCGCATGGAGGTTGAATTTGGCAGCACCGACGATGTTGAGATACAAGACGCACACTTCTTCTATGAAGGAAATGAGTTTGCAAAGGCCTCCACTCTCAGGGACTACGAGGGTCAGTAACGGTAAGGGTTCTGACAACCGGCAAAAAAAGTCGAAAAAAAGTGAAATCTGGTATTTTCCCATTGACCAGAGGCTTCTCTTTAGTTTCAAATTTACCTCATAGAAAGATTAACAACACAGTTCACCTCACAGGAGTAATCATGAACAAGGCACAATTGATTGAAAAAGTTGCTCAAGAAACCGAAATGACTAAAGCTGATACAGAGAGACTTCTTGATGCTTGTCTGGATACAATTCGTAAATCCGTCAAGAAGGGCGACGATGTGAAGCTCGTTGGTTTTGGCACTTTCACTAAAGCAAAAAGAAAGGCACGAACTGGCCGTAACCCTCAAACAGGTGAATCCATTAAGATTCCAGCAGCATGGTATCCTAAATTCCGACCTGGAACTGAGTTCAAGGACATCGTACGATAATCCTGCTTAAGCATTGAGCAATTTCTGAGTTCACCTTTCTCTCAACCAAATGAAGAGAAATGGTATGCTCAGGAGCATGTCGGGCCTAAATAATGCACTCGAACATGAACTGAAAAGGATCAGCTTAGGTTGATCCTTTTTGTTTTTTTGGACGTGTGGGCAGAGTCAAGAAGTCAACTCAACAAGGATGAGAGATGACCATAGCGCAGTTTTCTACATCAGTCCGAAAGGTAGCTGTGTTGACCAGCGGAGGTGATGCTCCTGGGATGAATGCGGCGATACGGTCGACGGTTCGAACCGCGATTGATGGTGGTCTTGAGATCTTTGGTGTCTATCATGGATTCAAAGGACTGCTCAATCGAGAGATCTCTCCTCTATCTACAAGTTCGGTTGCCAACATCATTCAAACGGGTGGGACGATCCTAAAGACGGAGCGATGTCGTGAGTTTCTTGAGCCTCAGGTGCGCAAGAGTGCCGTTGAGATCTTAAGAGGCGCTGGGATTGATGCTCTTGTTTGCATTGGAGGAGATGGAACCTTTCGAGGGGCTCACCTGCTTTGGAAGGAGCATCAGTTCCCGGTGATCGGTGTTCCTGGGACGATCGACAATGACATCGTCGGGACCGACTTCACCATCGGCTTTGATACCGCCATCAATACGGCATTGGATTGCATCGATCGAATTCGTGACACGGCTGCAAGTCACAATCGCCTCTTCATTGTGGAGGTGATGGGACGAAATTCTGGTTTCATTGCACTTGCGGTGGGACTGGCCTGCGGTGCTGAGGAGATCTTTATTCCAGAGCGTCCTGTCGTGATTGATCGTGTCGTGGATCGAATTCGTCAAGGCATGGACCGCGGGAAGAAGAGCAGCATCTTAGTTGCTGCAGAGGGGCAAAAGCCAGGCAGAGCCTATGACTTGGCTGAGGCCATTCGCAAGCGGGCTGGGTTTGAAGCCAAAGTTTGTGTTTTGGGTCACATCCAAAGAGGGGGAAAGCCTACGGCCACGGATCGCAATATGGCAAGTCGCATGTCGTTTGGTGCCATTCAGGCTCTTCAACAGAGATATTGTGATGCGATGGTAGCCATTCAATCGGGTCAAATCCAACTTGTTCCTCTGGAGACCACCTTTGATGGTGCCAAAAAGATCTCATTTGATCTCCTTGATCTCGTTCAGATTCTCTCGAAATAGGAACCGAGTAAGATTGACAGCACGGCGTGAATCGAGTTTATTCGTAATGTCTATATGGTGGCTGGCGCGAAACCTGCTTTCGAGTGAATTTGCATAAGTTTTTCTTATACCGAGGCGAGCCGACGATGGGCTAGCCAAAGGCGCTAACTCGAGGAGGCTCAACAAAGGTATATGGAAAACTTATGACAAATTCACCGAAATGAGGTTTCGCGCCAGCCACCACAATAGTGTGTCCCACCAAGTGAAGAGACTAAATTTGGAGCCTAATACTTGGTGAATTGGATTAACTTTCAAAATGGAGAATGAAGAAAATGTTTAAGAAAAGTCTATGGTCTTTTGCCTTTCTTGCTCTGTCGATGGCAGGTTGTACAAAAAAGGAGTCTTCTCCAACAGAAGGGGGAAGTGCTCAAAAAGGATCTTCACAAGAGATTGTGGTTGGGGAGTTTGGATCGATGACTGGTCCCAATGCAACTTTTGGTGTGAGCACTCATAGGGGCATTGAGCTTGCATTTGAAGAGGTGAATCAAAAGGGTGGAATTCAGGGAAAGAAGCTCAAATTGATCTCTTTGGATGACCAGGGAAAACCTGAAGAGGCTGCGGCCGTGGTCAGTCGTTTGATCACTCAGAACAATGTTGTAGCCCTCTTGGGAGAGGTTGCAAGCAGCAACTCATTGGCTGCAGCGCCCATTGCTCAAAGATATAAGATTCCTATGATCAGTCCAAGCTCGACCAACCCTAAGGTCACAGAGGTTGGCGATTACATCTTTCGCGTCTGCTTTATCGATCCGTTTCAAGGAACCGTCATGGCCAAATTTGCTCACGAACATCTTAAGGCCAAAAAAGTGGCGATCTTAAGAGATGTAAAGAATGACTACAGCGTGGGGTTGGCCGACTTTTTTACTGAAAAGTTCAAAGCTTTGGGTGGCCAAATTGTCGCCGATGTGAGCTACGTGGCCGGTGATTCTGATTTCAAAGCACAGCTAACTCAAGTTCGCAGCACTCAACCCGACGCAATCTTCATCCCAGGGTACTACACCGAAGTGGGGCTCATCGCTCGACAGGTCCGAGAGCTTGGCATTAAGGCGACCCTATTAGGTGGAGATGGTTGGGACAGTTCGAAGCTCTACGAAATTGGAAAGGACTCCATCAACGGCTCTTTCTTCTCCAACCACTACACAACTGAGAGCACGGATGCATCGGTGAAGGAGTTCATTGATGCCTACAACAAGAAGTATCAAGAGGTCCCTGATGGTTTGGCGGCTCTTGGTTATGATGCCGCTCGCATTTTGATTTCATCTTTAAGTCGTATTTCAGGTGAAATCACATCGACTGCGATTCGAGATGAAGTGGCAAAGACCAAGGAGTTTAAGGGAGTCACGGGGGTGATCACAATCAATGAAAAACGTGATGCGATTAAGAGTGCCGTTGTGGTTCAAGTTGATGGAGCTTCCAATCGCTACGTGACAACGGTTGAGCCTTGATCGACCGTTTGTGCAAGATTTTGTTCAACACCTCATCAATGGGATCAGTTTAGGGAGCATTTACGCTCTGATTGCGCTGGGGTATACCATGGTTTATGGTATTCTCCAGCTGATCAATTTTGCACATGCCGATGTCTACATGGTCGGGGCTTTTGCGGCTTACTATGTGGCCCGCTTTTTTGGGATTGATTCCAGCCCTGGGATCTCGACGTTGATTCTTCTCTTAATTGTATCGATGGTGAGTTGCAGCGTCTTGGGTCTTCTGATTGAACGATTCGCCTATCGACCATTACGAAATTCGCCCCGTCTCAATATTCTGATCACGGCCATTGGGGTGAGTTTTTTTCTTGAGTACTTGGGGCAGATCGTCTTTGGACCTGATCCTAAGGTTTTTCCTGATGTGCTGGTGGATGCAAACCTCTTCTCCTGGGGACAGGTTCAACTTCGCTCCTTTGATGTCGCAATCTTTTGTGTTGTGATGATCACCATGTTGGCTCTCAACTTTCTGATTTATCGAACGAAAGTAGGAAAGGCGATGAGAGCTGTGAGCTCCAATCAACAGGTGGCCGCTTTGATGGGGGTCAATGTGGATCGGATCATTGCAGTGACCTTTGTGATAGGTTCTTCTTTGGCAGGAGTGGGGAGTGTTTTGGTTGGGATGAAGTATCCCAAGATTGATCCCCTGATGGGACTGCTGATCGGTCTTAAAGCCTTTGTGGCTGCAGTATTGGGAGGCATTGGAAACCTTATGGGTGCCATCTTGGGAGGAATCATCATGGGACTCTCTGAGGAGATGGTGGTTGGATATTGGGCCAGCACCTACCGGGACGCATTGGCCTTTGGCATTCTCATTTTGATTTTGATTTTTCGACCAGCTGGGCTTCTTGGAAAGAGCCAGATCGAGAAGGTCTAGATATGAAGCCAGAGCCTAAGACCCTTTTTAAGAAGTCGCTCATTGTTCCGATCATCTCCGTTTTTCTTGTGATTGCTTTTGCTTTGTTCATCGATTTGAGTGTCAACGCCTACATTCAGCTCCTTTTCATCTACATTTGTGTCAATGCGATCATGGGGTTGGGATTGAATTTGGTCAATGGACTCACAGGTCAGTTCTCCATTGGTCATGCGGGATTCATGGCTGTAGGAGCCTATCTTTCGGCTTATGTGAGCACGAAGATCTCCTTTTTTGCCGCTCCATTTGAGATGTTCAACTTTCCGATCTATGCGATCAGTGGAGGGTTGCTTGCGGCAACAGCAGGTCTTGTCGTAGGACTTCCCTCGTTGAGACTCAGAGGAGATTATCTTGCAATTGTGACTTTGGGGTTTGGCGAAATCATTCGAGTGGTTCTGCTCAACGTGGACGCCATTGGTGGAGCCCGCGGCTTTTATGGAATTCCTGGATTTCAGGATTTGGTAGTTTCAATTGGTGGAACTCCGATCGTCGTGCATGCATTCTTTTTGGGATTTGTTCATGCACTTCTTTGGTTGTTGGTCACATTCCTGGTCATTTGGCGGCTGGTTCGAAGCACTCACGGAAGGGCCTTTAAGAGTGTTCGTGAAGATGAGATTGCAGCTGAGGCCATGGGAATCAATACGACTAAGGTGAAGGTGCGGGCTTTTGTGCTCTCAAGTTTTTTTGCCGGAGTGGCAGGTTCGATCTTTGCCCACTTTGCCAACTATTTGAATCCTTCGACCTTTAGCTTTATTAAGAGTGTGGATGCCATCATCATTGTGGTCTTAGGTGGTATGGGGAGTCTCACGGGGTCCTTAATTGCGGCAGTCGTCATCACACTTCTTCCTGAGATTTTACGACCACTTCAAGAGATCACTGGAGTAGATCTACGGATGGTCATCTATGCATTGCTTCTCATTGTTTTGATGATTGTTCGCCCTAAGGGAATTATGGGATCTAAGGAGCTACCTGATCTTTGGAGAGGTGATGCCAAAACTACTTGAAGTTCAAGAGATCACGATGCAGTTTGGCGGTCTTAAGGCGGTGGACCGCTTCAGCATGGAGCTGAGTCAAGGTGAGCTTGTGGGGCTTATCGGTCCCAACGGAGCAGGAAAAACGACGGTATTCAACATGTTGACCGGAGTTTATACACCAACTTCGGGAGATGTTCTCTTTGAATCCTCCTCCATCAAGGGACTTAAACCCTATCAGATCAGCCATTTGGGGCTGACCCGCACCTTTCAGAACATTCGTCTTTTTAAAGATCTTTCAGTGCTCGACAATGTCTTGATTGCCTGTGATCAGCACATTGCCTATGGAATGTTGGCGTCGGTTCTTAAGACTCCCTTCTATTTTAAAGAGGAGATGATCTATCAAGAGAAGGCACTTGAACTTCTTAAGATTTTTCGTTTGGAACACAAATGCCAGGAACTTGCATCAGCACTTCCCTATGGAGATCAGAGAAAACTTGAAATCATTCGTGCGTTGGCGACAGATCCGAAGATGATTCTACTTGATGAGCCCGCAGCTGGCATGAACCATGCTGAAACCCATGATTTGATGAAGACCATTGTTCGAATTCGAGATGAGTTTCAGTTGACCGTACTTTTGATTGAACATGACATGAAACTCGTGATGGGAATCTGCGAACGCATCTTTGTTTTGGATCACGGAGTGACCATTGCTGTGGGAGATCCAGGTTCCATTCAGACCAATACAAAGGTCATTGAAGCCTATTTGGGAGTCGATGAGTCATGAATCCAATACTCAAGATCAAAGATCTCAATGTCTCCTATGGATCGATTCACGCAATCAAAGGTATCAGCTTTTCCGTCATGCAGGGAGAGATTGTCTCTCTGATTGGAGCTAATGGAGCTGGGAAGACAACGACCCTCAAAGCCATTTCAGGGCTTTTGCCATTTAAGGGGTTGATTGAACTTGAGGGACGAAATCTCAGCGGCACGAAACCTCATCAGATTGTTCAAATGGGGCTTTCTCAGGCTCCTGAAGGGCGAGGAATCTTTGCCCCTTTGACAGTCAAAGAGAATTTGGAGATGGGTGCCTATCATCGAAGCGACGGAAAGATTGGCGACGACATGGAGTATTGTCTTAAACTCTTCCCACGGCTTAAAGAGCGTCTCAAGCAGGTTGCAGGGACTCTTTCCGGCGGAGAGCAACAGATGGTTGCCATTGCTCGTTCGCTCATGGCTCGCCCTCGACTTTTGATGTTGGATGAGCCATCGTTGGGGTTGGCTCCCCAGATTGTTTCTCAGATCTTTTCGATCATCAAACGAATCAATTCGGAGGATGGAGTCACACTTTTACTGGTTGAACAGAATGCGCGAATGGCTCTTAAGATTGCTCATCGCGCCTATGTGATCGAGACAGGGCAGATCAAACTTGAAGGGAAGGGTGTGGATCTTCTTGACAACGACTCCGTTCGTGCCGCTTATCTCGGTGGTTGAACGTGCGATCTCTTTTATTTTGCAGCTGTCTTCTTTTTACTCAGATCTCTCTGGGCGCAACTCTGTTTTACAACGGCCACATCTTTTCTGGCGAAGAGAGTCGGTTTGATCTCTCATGGCTGGTGGTGGATGAAGGAAGAGTTCTTGAGGTTGGGTCCACAGAGACCATTCCCGCCCGCTGGCAGGAGTTGCGCGACAAGGTCGATCTGAAGAAGAGATACCTGGTGCCAGGATTCATTGATGCTCAAGTCTATTTTATTGAGGGAGGGTGGGCGCTCCTAGAATCCAAACCAGTGATTCGACCATTTGAACAGAAGATTGAGTTGACCCCTCATCAAGTATCATCAGCCATTCTTTTAGCTCAACGACGTGCGCTCTCATTGGGGATTACGACCATTAGGGACAACACCTTTGACCCTGCATGGGCGACGGAGTATCGAAGACTGGCAACAACGGGACTTCTTAAGATGAGAGTGGCCCTTCAATCCTATGGGAAGATACAGGAGACGAAGTTTCTTATGAAGTCGGTTCGTCACCCTCAGAGTGGAGATCGGCTCTTCTATTTTGGACCTAAGTACTTTCTTGAGGACTCTTCCTTTTCTGAAGAGGATCTTCGAAGAATTATGATCTTTTCTGACCGCTACGGGCTTGGTTTTCACCTTACTCAGGATGATCAACTGAAGCGTTTGGCGAATGTAAAAAAATCGATTTCCATCCCAACGGCAAAGAAGCCTCTGCCTGATGTGATCGAGTCGTGCGAAAAATGCAGCGTCGGAGAGATCAAGAGGGCTTTTGAGCAAGGATTTCGTGTTGTGTTGTCAACTCATCCGATGGCAACCCATGTTGGAACAGATGAAGAAAAGAAGCTTGGGCTCAGGACACCCTCACTCCTTGAAGTCATTGATTCCGGAGTCGAACCAGCTTTGGCATCAGGCTGGCCGAGAGGTGATTCGAGAGATCTTCTATCACCGATGAGGAACGTGGCCTTGAGCATCCACAATCAAAACCTCTCAGAGGATCAAAAGGGTCATGTTCTTCGAGCCATTACGACCAACGCTGCCGGAGCGGTCGGTCGGGGTGATGATCTTGGCAAGATTAAAGTTGGTTATCGTGCAGATTTTGTCCTGTTGGATCGATCTCCGCTTTTACTTTCTAAAAGTGAAAGTGCTCAACCCAGAGTCTTAGTGACCTACATCGACGGGGAAAAAGTTTACGATGCTAGCGAAAATTCAACTCCTTTGGATCCTCCCTCTGAAAATCGAGATCGAGGGTGGCCCATGGGTCGAGCAATGAGTCCCATTGTCGGATATGATCAAACGGTTGGCTTTATTGGAGGTGCCGCTCTCTTCTTCTATCCTTACCACATTCCTGGATGGCAGGGAGAGTTTCAAACCTATTACTTGCCTTCGCAAGGGCGAGTGAAAGTCATAACTGAGTGGAGTCGTCGAAAATTCACCGACTCCTTAAGTCCGTTCATTCGTTATACCTTTCGAAACACTCGATCTCGGTACTTCGGAGTTGGAGACTCCACTTCGAGTGAGACCCTCTTTATGACAGATCCAACAGCACATCTTGCCGATTTGGGGGTCACAGTCCATTGGACCGAGAATCTAAATGCAATCATTGAAGCACAGACGCATCAGGTGCAGGAGGTTGAGGAGTCCCAAATCTTAGAATTTGCAAAGGAAGCAGAGGGGCGAGTCAGTGGTGACTATCTAGGTGTTCGAGCCTCCTTAGAGTGGAATACAAGAGAGAGTCAATTTTCTACCCGTTTTGGATCGAGAGCGGTTTTGTGGATCGAGCATTGGTTCCGTCAGGCTGGGGAGAGTCTAAGTCGTCAAAGGGGAGGGTTTCAGGTGCAGCACTTCACACCACTTGTGGCACCAAACCTTGTTTTGGCGTCGCGATTTGAAGTTGGTGGCTCTCAGGGAGAGGTTGCCTATGAAACCAATTTTTCACTTGGTGGAAATCGAGAGCTTCGTGGTTATTATGGAAACCGATTTCGTGGCCATCACTACTGGCTTGGATCTGAGGAGTTACGCTTTCCCTTGTGGTCGATCTTTTCGGGAGTCTGTTTTGTCGATTTTGGATCCATTTGGCTCAATGACGAGAAATCCAATGGAATCAGGTCTTCAGGGGGGATGGGGTTACGAATAGGTCTTCCACCCGATGGACTGATCAAGGTGAGGCTCGATTTTGGCTTTGCACCCGATCAATCGGGACTCTTTCTTGCCTTCAACGAGGCCTTCTAGTTTCGCTTAGATCCGTATGGTTTCGTGACACATGAGAGGCGCAGTTGGAATCTGCGCCTCAAAAGAGAACTGGACGCCTCAAGCTCAACAACAGTGATTGTTGAGCTTGAGATCAGATCAATGGGGCCTAGTGTAGGTAGGAGCCAAGAATCATGAAGATAAGATGAACGGAATATCCGTAGCAGGCTTCCCCATTTTCGATTGAAAAGGAGACCTTTTCGTTTCCGAGGTCTGCTGTGTAGGTAGGATTCTTGAAGTGGTTGTTCTCAAAAGAGGCAGCTTCGATCTGAACTGGAATCTCCTTATTGTTGACTCGAACCACGATGAGGTTGGATTCAGGTTCGACACGGTCAAGCTCAATGATCGTTGTGAAACTCTCATCCTTAGTGGTGTGGTGGATAATGCCGCCGATGCGCTGCTCGTTTCGATAAAAACGGGCATCAATCATTTTACCATCTCTCCAAATTTTGAGCTCTGAGCTGAAATCCTCTTCATTCATCTTGCCCATAATGATGAAATCACGAATGGATCCTGCGATGCCATGGTTGACCATTTTGAGATCGATGTTTGTGCCTTTGATGCTGGTAAGACCATGTTCACCTGCTTGAGCTTGGGCGAAAACAAGGGTCATAAGTGAGCTTACCAGAAGCGCTGTAACTTTTCTCATTTGATTTTCTCCTTCACAAAAAATGTTTTGTTAATGCAGAACTGCGAAAAAAAGCCTAGCCTCTCAAAAGTCAAGTTTCAAGGGTGTTCTGGTGGAATGCTGGGACGCTCCATAAGAAGCCCCTCCTCATCTTGAATCTAGGAGCCTAGAGGCCGGATGCTTAAATTGACTGAGCTTTTATTTTAAGGATTGGGTAGCCATTTCGAGAGATTTCGAATCTTTGTTTGGAATTCCTTAAGATCAGCCTGATGGAAGCGCTTTCCAAATCGCAGCAATGTGTAGTCGGTAAATAGGACTTCTAGCTCTTGCCTGTGAGATGGAAAGGCAAGAGCCGCTCGTTCAAAGAGTGTGATAGGTCCCTCTGAGTTTGAAATGGAGAGCCCCCTCTTTTCCAAAGCGTCGCAGAGTTTTTGATATAAAACCGTCACTTGATCGTACTGAGGCTGACTTCGAAAGTGGAGATAGATGAGAATGAAACCAAAGAGAATGGCCCCGATCAACACTACTGCAAGGATCAGCCAAGGTTGAAATGCAATCCCAAAGAACTCAAGGAGAAGTGATTGAGCCTCAAAGTTGTAGTTGAAGAGGAAAAGATTCCAATTGTTGGTGATGGCATCCCATGCAAGGGGGACTTCGGAACTTAAGCGAAGATTTGCTAGAAATGTGTTCTTCACCAATTGATCCAAGAAACCAGGCTCGCCAACCGATTCAAGTTGATCGCGAAGGTAATCTTGTCCACCCATCGCAATGCGCATGGGCGCCACAACGGTGGTGGGATCCACGCGGACCCAACCACGGTGAGTTTGCCACACTTCGACCCAAGCATGTGCATCGCGATCTCGAACGAGGATGTAATCACCATATCGGTTGTTGAGCCCTCCATGGTAACCGATGATGACCCGTGAGGGAATGCCAGCGGCTCTCATGAGCGTTGCAAAAGTTGCAGCGTAGTGTTCGCAAAAACCGCTCTTCGTTTCAAAGAGAAACTCTTTGAGTTTGTCTTTCTTAGTGAGATGGGAACTCAAGCTGTAGGAGAAGCCGTTGGTTTCGAAATATCTAAGGGCGAGGTCCACAAGCTCTTGGTCCGAAGTGGATTGATGGACCCATGATTGAGCAAGTTTTAGGATCTCTGGATCGAGATCCTTAGGAATCTGAAGATAGGACTCAACATGATCGGGTTCTTGAGCTTCCGTGGTGGAGTGGACGACGGAGTAGATCTGATAATAGACCAGATCCCTGCGCTCCTCATCCATCTGGAATTCACTCTCTTGAGAGACGAAGACCTGATTTTCAAGGTTGAGGATCCTCATCGAATAGGGTCGATCCATTCCAAAGAGCCAAGGTCCAGACTGGGGTTCAAGGGTGATCTCATAGAGATACACTCGACCCCCAACCTGAGGTTCCTTGAACTCCGACGAGAGGAGCTCAGCGTGGTTCGTAGTGGAATCCCAGCTGAGGCCGCTTGAGTTGGTGAGGACCGTGCCTCTCCAATATCGTAGGTCCATAGGAATGGGAACATGGGACGGGGGTTTGACTCGAAATGCGATCCGATTGGACTCCACAAGATCGGCCATTTCACCGGGTTCAAGACGATTGGAAAATCCAACTTGGGATTTGCTTTTTGTTCCATTGGAAACAGCGTCGACCTGAATTCGAGGAAACAAAAGAAAGAGAAAAATCACAAATGGTGAAGCAAGTGCGAGAAGTCGAAGAGCTTTTCGAATCGAAAGAAAGGTTAATGCATCTTGAGGTGAGTGGAGATCCACGAGCACAAAGATGGAGGTCACAAAGAGGATGGCAGAATAGACGGTGGGTGCCAACGAGGAGGAGCTCAAAGCATAGCAGAGAATGAGAAGATAGGATATGAGAGTCAAAGTCATGACGTCTTTGTAGGTACGAGTTTCAAGAAATTTGATCATGACCATCAACGCCATAAAATGCGGGATGAGACTGAAGGTCAACAATGTACCGAACTGAAGATAGAGAGTAATGAGAGCGAGAATGATTGCGGCACTGATAAGGAATTTTGAGGGCTTCTCCTGGCTTCGCCGAAATCCATGAAAACCCGCCAAAAGGCCGCTGCCAAGGGCAACCGTGAGCCAAACGGGAAAGTGTAGAGCAAAGGGTGCAAACGTCATGAGAAGGTAGACAACAAGTAGATATCCAAAGGATCTCTTCATTCTCCACCATAGCCCGCAAGAATCTTAAGACATTTCGCGCCGTGAACTTTACCATGTCCGAAAGGCACGTGTTGATTGGGGAGGCGCATCTCAAACTTAAGATCATTTTGAAGAGCACTTTTGATCCATTGAGAGATCTGGGAGAGCCTGGACTCTTCGTCACCCTTTCGAATCGCGTGCCAATCGAAAACGAGATAATCGGGCTGCCCCTCGTGAAACTCCTTGACCATGATGGGACGTCCTCGAGCAACGACCTTCCAGTCAATGTGGTTTTGGGATTCTCCGGTCAGATATTGGCGATGCCCTGAAAAATCACTTCGACCTGAGCCACCACCTCCCTCACCTTGTTGAAGAGAGGGTCTACTCTCGAGTGGAGGAAGCAGTTCACCTTGGGGTGATGGATAGACGTAGTAGGGAGTGTCGACCCGCACGCGCTTCCAGGCTCTAAAGAGACCTACGGGATGGAGCGAGTTGATGCAAACAGTGTGCAGCGTGTGAACTCCTCGTTGAGAGACCGAAAGAAAGCAGTTCACGGTGCCACTTGTGTGAGCCTCAAGAGCGTTGATCTTGCCAAAAAGATTCTTTTCTCTCTTTTGAGAAGTGGTGATGGTTAGAGCAGAGTTCGTATGGGAGCTTTCATTGAGGATGGTGACCATCACTGAAATTGCATTTCCTGCAAATTGAGGAGGAATATGAATGGATCGAAGTGAGATCCCAAGGAGATTGTTGTGCGTTTGAATCATTGCGACAAAGAGTGTTGAGATAAACAGAAATGCAAGCATGTAGGTGATGTTGTTGTTTCGATAGATCGATATGAAAAAAAATATGGCACCCATGCCGATAAAGAGCCATCCATACAAGGTTGGCATTACGTAGATTCGCATGTCATGGGAACGTTTCTTAAGATCCACGACCGCGCCTCAGTGAACTCTTATGGTTCGAATCAACTCACGTGCCTGATCTTGGGCCTGGGAAACTGTGATGTCACCCGAGGAGTAAAGTCGATGGTTGATGACACTGATCGTGACTGCCTGGACATCTTCAGGTAGCACAATGTCTCGTCCGTGCATGTAGGCCCAACTTCGAGACGCAGCCAAAAGATCTCGACCGGCACGTGGAGAAAGGCCGACGAGATCCGCATGTTCGGTGCGACTGGCCTCGAGAATGTCTTGTATGTAGTTGATGATTGGTGGTGAGGCAAAGACGAGTTCCGCCTGCTCCTGCAGCTTGACAAGTTCATGAACCGTGACAATGGGTTGCAGGTTGTCGATGAGGGTCTGTCGTTTGGCTCCAGAGAGGAGTTGGTTTTCTGCCTGACGACTGGGATATCCCAAAGTCAATCTCATAAGAAAGCGATCGAGTTGTGACTCCGGAAGTGGAAACGTTCCGATTTGTTGTCTTGGGTTTTGAGTCGCAACCAAAAAGAAGGGATCTGGCAGGGTGTGAGTATGGCCATCCACGGTGATTCGATGCTCTTCCATGGCTTGGAGAAAGGCACTTTGGGTCTTTGGACTGGCTCGATTGAGTTCATCACCCAGAACCAACTGCCCAAAGATAGGTCCACGATGAAATCGAAATCTCTGTTCGTTTTGATCAAAGATGGAAACTCCAATGATGTCGGAAGGCAGAAGATCGCTTGTGAATTGAATCCTTTGAAAGTCGAGTCCAGTTGCTCGAGCCAGAAATTTTACGAGAGTTGTCTTTCCCATTCCAGGGAGATCTTCAATGAGCAGATGCCCTCGTGAGATCAGAGCACACAGGGTCAATTTCAAAACTTCTGGTTTTCCAAGAATGATCTCGCTGCCTTTTCGTTCAAACTCATCGGTTAGAGCCACAATTGAGGAATCCAGAGAAATCTTCAATGAAAGAGACATACCTACCCCTTAGTCGAGTTGATGGTCCATAGCCATTCAATATCTGTTTCGGCATTCCCATTGAGATTGTTGAGTGCCAGGTTCCGTTTGCTGGACGCGTAGTGACACAATCACAGATGCAGATCCAAGGAAGAAACGAATCATCTTGGATCTGACTCATCGTGCCCAGCAAACGGAACCTGGCACAATCAACTTAGAAAAGAACCAAATGGCACTAGAGCTCTTCGCCAACTTTTAAGTTGCATTGCCCATTTTCTTGTTTTTCTATTGCTTCTTCAATTTCTTCCTTGCTAGGCTCAGGTGTGCCCGTTTTCCTGACGATGAGTGCCCCAGCGGTAGCTTCAGGGCCAAAGCCTACTACGAGACCCGACAAAGTGCAAAATCCAGCTGTGCCACACGCCAATAGACCCTTCCAACCAAAGATAAAACTGAAAGCGGCACTCCCAAAAATGTAGATTCCCGAAGGATCCCTCTTTCCGTAACACTTCAAATCAACTCCAAATTCATCATAGAGATAGCTGAGTCCTGCTCCGCCTCCATAAACATCAACCAGGTAATCAATATTTCTCTTATCATAACTCATGGAGTTCGTACTGCATTCCATTTTTGCGGAAGTATAAAGGCCTTTTGTTTTAAGCATTCGAATATTGCCCGAATCATCCATTATGCCTTCACATTGAAGACGGGTGGCATTCCCTTCCAACGAAAACGAACTAACTAGAAAAATCAAAAAAAACAATGGCGACCATTTTTTCATTGTGACCTCCTTATGATCTCAATAAGCGAAATAAACAAATCGATGTACTTACTTGGTACATGGATTGCTTATACTATACAAACTCACCCTTTGATAGGTCCCTGGAAATATTTCATAACTGTCAACAATATGAACAGCAGGTCGCCTCATCCAAAGAGCTAAGAAGATAGCAGATTGAATCCCAGTATGTTCATGGAGATTCAATGCATTGTTTTAAGACACGAGATCAGGTGGCGGTTGTAACAGCTTAGGCGGTCGATTTGATTGTTCAATTTTGAGAGCTCTTCGCAAAAAAAAGTGGGTGTTGAAGGCGGGGAGTGGTATGATGAATAGACCTGCGTGCGTCTATTGCAAATTGAGGTCCCCCTGTCTCTCTATAGAGCAGGGTGAATCCATCCTTGTGCGTTCATCTGATGATCAATGTTTTTTTTGATGGAGATTGGCATGGGTTTCTTCCCCAAGAGAATGTCTTTTCAATATTTTCTTCTTTTGTGGATCTCTGTTCTTTTAATTCCAGGGTGCCAAAAGGGCCCTTTGATGACACAGTTCTCAATGGACTCGAGCGGAAGCAACGGAGACGGAGGTGGAGATGGATCCATTGAAGATGGAACCTCCGAATCGGATTCACCCTGTGTCGAAGGCGAATCCTCTTGCAATCCAGATTTGCCCGACGCCACTCAAGAGGATCCATCGGGTGGAGATTCAACCCCACAGTGGGTAGCGATGCCTCTTAGAACTAAGAATCAAGTTGAAGCGGGACATGCAGGAGGAGAGGGCCTTCAGGCGGTGCAGACGATCGCTTTTGCGCCCACCAATGAAAAGGTCGTCTATTTGGGTGTGGACACCTCCAATGTGTGGAAGTCTTTGGATGGAGGTCTCTCTTGGACTCCAAAACCTTCCGGTTTTCGTGCCGAGGGTGTACGTTCACTTGGAGTTGATCCACTCAATGAAAATGTGGTCTTTGCAGCAGGTATGAATCCTGATTATGACACCCCTGTGACAGGAATCTATAGAACACTTGATGGAGCAGAGTCTTTCGAGCTTGTAAAGCGAACCTACTACTCCAAAATCATCGATGGAGTGAAGAAGATCTCAGCTGAAGGTCAATTTTTTGCATTTGATCTTAACAGCTTTGATGGGACGAGATGCCAAACTGTCTATGCTGGGACCCATGGAAGTGGGGTTATGAAATCAACAGATGGAGGAAGCACCTGGACCGTATTGGCTCTTGATGGCAAGCGGGTTTCAGACATTGCACTTGTAAGTCTTAGCAGTACAACCAATGTGATCTATGTGGCAACCAATGACAAGGGATCATCAGGAAAGGGGCTTTACAAGATCTCTGATTCCTCTGGAGGTGTTTCTGTGAGCGCACTCGGAAATCTTCCTAACTATCCTCGAACCCTTGCGGTGGATGGGCGGACACCAGAGAAGCCCACCATCTATGTAGGTGCAGGACCCTCTGGCGCCTACAAGTCGACCGACGGGGGTGCAAGTTTTGTGCGATTGAGTACGGGTGCGAGCTACATAGGAATTGATCATGATACGGTGGTGATTTCGCCTTCCAATCCTGAATATATCTATGTGAGTTTCTATCTGAACACAACACGAAATCCGCTCTACAGCCGTGATGGTGGAGTGACCTGGAATGCACCGACGAGTCTTGATGTTGGAAAATTGTCGGCAACAGGTTATGGAATCTACTACAATGTGCCTGTGGCCTTCCATCCGACCAATGAGATGGTCGCTGTCTCCTATCATGATCAGATTGTGATGAGGACTGAGGATGGTGGCGGAACATGGTCCTTCAGTGGCAATGGCTTTATGGGGGGGCGTCGTAGCGAGAATAGGTCCTCAACCTATTTTGATCCAACCGACTCCAACCGTATGATCTACTTCTTGACCGATTTTGGCCCCTTTTTAACCACCGACCAAGGAAATAGTTGGAAGAGGCTTCCTGTTCCAGAAAGTGGTTTGCGATCGACTCCTGTGGGGGTCTCCTATTCGGGGGCAGATTCCAATGTGATTGTCGCAGCAGTGGGCGAGTGGAACTCTCAGCGCATCGTGAGATCCCAAGACGGGGGTGAGACATGGACCGCCATTACCGGAACAACGGGAAATTTTCGGTTCATGGCAGTTCATCCGCAGGACAAGAATTGCATCTATGCAGGCAGTAGGGGTGGATCAGATGCCCCAGTTGGTGGGTGGAGAAGTGAGGACATGGGGGTTACGTGGACAAAGATCACCGATAAATTCATTCGCGTGGTTTCTCCAAACAATGGCAACATCGTTTACGCCACAGAGGAGCGAAATTCGAATGTGGTCTTTTGGTATTCGTCCGATCGAGGAAATCAGTGGATTGAAATAGGAAGTGTTCCTACCGCGAGTGTTTATGATGTCGATATTGATTTCAACTCCAAAGTCATTTATGCAGCTGGTGGTAATGGTCTCTACAAATGTGATGAGGGTCGTTGGACAGAGATTGCAAAGTCCAACGGTTTGCCAGGTGAAACCTTTGGGGAGACGACATTTTTTACAACATGGAACGTGGTTGCAGATCCCAAGACAAGCGGAACTCTCTATGCAGGTATGGTATCTGGATATGGAAAGCGAAAACAGTTCATCTTTAGGTCTGTGGACTATGGCCAAACGTGGGAAGACATTGGTTACAATCTACCCTCCCCAACCCGCATTTGGGGGCTGGCGGTGGATCCACGCGATGGTTCGGTCCACATCAGCATCAGTCATGGAAATTTCATTTTCAATCCCTAAATTTGCTCGTCGCTTTCGAACGAACGGGGCGAGTGCGAAAGATCTTCTGAATGGACAGAGGAGTTAAAAAGACGAACTCTCCTCGGTTGAGATTCCCCAGCCTGAGTTCACCGATGGAGACTCTTTGAAGTTTCATCACATCAAAGCCAATTTTTGCAAACATCTGACGAATTTGACGGTACTTTCCTTCAGTGATTGTAATACGAATCCAATCATATTTAGAGGATTTCTTCTTGGACCGAATCTTCTCAATCTCTTGAGCTTTGACTCGGCCTCCAATGATCGAGACGCCGTTTAGAAGCTTATTCAAATGATCTGGAGTCGGTTGACCGTCAACCTTTACAAGGTAGGTCTTTGGGATTTTCTCTTTAGGATGAGTTACTTTTTGGCTGAAGTCTCCGTCGTTGGTCATGAGCAGGAGACCTTCGCTGTCCCAATCCAATCGCCCCACAGGAAAAAGCCGATAGGGGATCTTCTCAATCAGCTCAGCGACAGTGGGACGCCCCTTGGGGTCGTTCATGGTCGACAAGACGCCTTGAGGCTTGTTGAGCATGATGTAGATCTTCTGATCCATCTTTCCGATCTTCTTTCCATCGACCACAACTTGATCCATCTGTGGATCGATCTTTCGACCTAGTTCAAAGACCTGCTTGCCGTTGACCTTGACTAAACCCGACTCAATAAGCTCATCGGCTTTACGTCGACTGGAGACGCCACAATCGGCCAAAAACTTGTTCAGTCTGACCTCAGAGCCTTTCAGCTGAGGTTCTACGTGGCGGGAGGCACTGTCTGAATTTGCTTTCTTGGCCCTTCTTCGGGGCTTTCGGGCTCTCTTAAAGGGGTTCGACCTCATGGTAGCTTTCTCTTTCCTGGAGTTTGAGTGAGTCATCCAGAGTCCTTATCAGAAGGACCAAGGTCTTGTCACCAGGGAAGATGTTTTCTAAGGCCATTCTTGCACGATTTAGCACCTCGTGACCTCGACGAAGGTCAAAGCTAGGAGAATTTCGCACATGCTGGATCGCCTGCTCCAGATAATCGATCAATTCATGATAAATTGGGTCCGACTCCTTACGAACATAGGACTGCTCCAGCCTTTTTAGGGCATAGAAGAGGTGGGTGTTTTGGGAAAGTTTAAGTGTGGAAAAGCTCTCATATCTTTGAAAAGTGTAACCTCGAATGAGTGCACCTTGAAGGTGGACTGAGGATTGAAATCGCGCGACCACAAAGGGAGAGATCTCCACAGTTTGATCCACACCTTTTTGGAACTCCATTTGGGGATCATAATGGAGCGAGTCCAATGCGACCAAAGGTTCAAGCACACCGTTCAAAAGTATCATAATGTAGCTGAAGCTTGTGACCGAGAGATTTCCACCATGGTCGAGTCGAAGAGCCAAGACTTTTGTCTTGTCATGTTTGAGAACCCTGAGCTGTTCACTCTGGCCAAGAGCAGGTATCAGATATCTATGAATGACTTCAACAGCATCCTCAGGTCGTTTGAGAGTGATGAGTTGAAGATCTTTAACATTGAGAGTGGCAGTAAAATCGATCGGTTCTCTCTTAAGCAGAGGTGATTTTGTTAAAAACTCACCAACTTCTCCAGAAAGAATGTCACGATTTTCTTGCCAGTAGGGAAACTTCAGGGATCGTCGAAAAAAAGAGTTCACCACTTCAGTGGTAAATTGGACCTCGGAAGAGTGAAAACAACTCAAGTAGTTGTAGAGTGCGCCAAGAGCAACTTTTCTTTGCGAGGTGCTATTTTTGAGATACTGCTTTACTGTCGCAACAGTTACCATAAAATTACGATAGAAAGGTTTAGGCCCAGAGTCCAGAAGAAATGTTTTTGGAAGAAAGAACCATCTTTTCCTGAGAGGTGAGTATGAAGCGAGAAATTGATAGATCTCTATTTGGAGCATCACCGGATTGGCAAACGGACTTACGTCCAAGTTCCTCGAGTCCTGTTCGAAAAGTTCATAGAGATGAGCACCTTGAAGATCTCTTTCCGGGAGCACAATCGGAAATGAACATCAGGACGGAAGTCGAGGGTCGTCAGGTTGAAAAGCTGAGATCAAAAGTCGACCGTATGGAAGTTACAATTGAGAAGATGGCGACTCGGTTGGAAGAGTTGGGGAAAGTATCTCATTTGAAAAGTGAGCGTCTTGCTCAAGCCATCGCCCGCTCGGATGAACATATGACCAAGATGGCACAGGATCTATCGGCAAAAGTTGCGCAGCTCACAGGTAAAGTCAATGAACGAAGATTGGTTGAAACTAAGGTTCAAGAGATGGTCGATCGACACAATCAGATCGTACACACATTTGAGCAACGAATGAGCCAACTTCAGAAACTTCTTTCTGAAAAGGAGTTGCATTTGGCAGGTTACCATTCCGCTTTGGAGGAGGCGCGGCAGACTATATCGCGTTTAAAACGCATCAATTAGTGGCTGGCGGGAAATGGCCAAATACTTCGTTGCCTCGCTCAAATCTCACTTCAACGTACCAGTACCCCCTTGTTTTTATCACCGACTCAGATTATTCTTACCCCAAATTCGTTACGGGGACTGGGAGTTGAGTTCTGGATGCGAAACCGGAACTAACTGCAAAAGGAGATAGGCTCGATGAAAAATACGATGAGACAAACCATAGTTTTAATGTTCCTATTAGTTCCCTTTCTGGGCGGTTGCCCCACTGAGACCTCAGACAACGTCCGGCAAACCTGGATTAGCACCGATTATGATCTCCTCTTCGACGCAACTGACAATACCGTGATTGGCAAAGCACAGTTCACCTCATGGACCAAGGACGATGATGGTTGGACCACCACGACCTACATTCAACTCACTGATCATAGCGAGGTTTTCTTCAACAACTTACCGATGACCTTAGTGGAGCCTACCTTCAAACAGCTCTATTATAAGAAAATTCTCAGCCATCAAGATTCCAACACAGAACACCAATGGCGATACGTTCAAAATGATGGCGCGGTTTTCAACAATTCGGCTAAGGCCGTTGACGCTCCCCTCTTTGAGGTTGCCGGCACCGAAATTAGCAAACGGGGATTTACCCTTTCTTGGCACACATTAATGCCAATAGGTAGAGACAAATTGATATTAACCTACCGGGGATTTAATGACCATTTTGAAGATTCGGTAACTCTTGAGGACCTCGCATTTGAAGCTGGTGTGACATCTGGTGAAATTTCAGTTGCGGCGACTAGCCTTCAACACTTTGAGGTCGGCCGAGTCTACCAATTTCAATTGTGCCGTGAACAGATCAAAACTGATCTGCTTCAGCCAGCCAATAGCTCCGGCACAATTACCATTAGGAGTTGTGCTCCATCGAAAAAACTCACTGTTGGTAACTGAGCTGATTCTCTCTCCCCTCTGTTTAATGAAGTGGGAAATGGCCAAATACGGCCAAGTGGTTTTCCGGACTACTTTTGGAGGATTTCTTCCACATCCAAGTGGTGTGTTTTGGTATTGACCTTTTCCATGATCTGGACAATTTTTCCTTTTGGATCGATGACAAAGGTGGTCCGTTTGATCCCCAATGAGATTCGTCCCATGAACTTCTTATTTCCCCACACGCCATACTTTTCGGCAATTTTATGATCTTCATCTGAGAGAAGAGGGAATCCCAAAGTGTACTTTTCATCAAACTTCTTGAGTCGCTCAGGGCTATCGGGACTGACTGCAAGAACAACAGTGCCGAGTTTCTTGAATTTAGGAGAGTGATCTCGTACACCACACGCCTGGACTGTGCAGCCTGGGGTCATTGCCCGGGGATAAAAGTAAAGGACGACCGTTTGGCCTTCAAAATCCTTTAAAGATATCTTTTCGCCATCTTGATTGAGCAGAGAAAACGCTGGGGCCTTCGATCCTACCTTGGGAATGGGCATAGACAATCTCCTTGAAACGGGGTTCAAGATCAAAATATATACCGTACTCCGATTCCAAATCCAAAGAGAAAATCGGTACTTTCAATGAGATTGAGCGTTGCGGAAATTTCACAAAAAGGCTCAATGCTCGGATCATGAAAGAAATATTCAAGTCCAATCAGCGTTCGAACCCCAATGTTCAGACTGTTTTCGCTCGAGATCTTCCCCTTATTGACACTCTCCAACCTCCCGCCGATGCCATAGTAGAGGTCAAACGCCTCCTTTTGAATCTTAAAGATCGAAGGTCTGTGGAAAAGATAGGTTGACAGCAGGGTCAATGAACTGCCGTCAGAAAGATTCCATGCAATGGCCCCGTCAAGGCCTCGATTTCTCGGCAACCAGTATTTACCCGTGATCCCCGTAGGCATACCCAAAACGAGTCCAAGCCCCAAGCGATTTTCCATGCTCTTCAGAGGTATAGGATGGAATAATGCAGCAAAAAGGAGTAGAAAGGAGCAAGAGATAGAAGCAGATCTCACCTGAGGGTACCTCCTAGGGTCAAATTTGTTCTTCCGCATCGCAAGTGACCATTATGATCTTGAGATGAAAATGAGACGCTGGCAACATCTTATCTTTCAAGTCATACTGAATCGAGGAATTTCTAATATTCAAATGGAGTATTTATGAAGCGGTTTATGTGGGCTCTAACTTTTTGCGTGTGCTGGCAAAGTGGATGGGGAAAGGATATTTTGACCAACGCAATCACGACCTCCAAAGCTCCCTTGTGGTTGAGACAGCCACGCATTGAAAAGGTGACGGATCGAATTCAGAGTGAACTTGAGTGGTCCATTCGTCGCGTTGAGATGCGGTGGTATCTGACTGAGGGTGAATTTATGAAGGCGCACGGATTAGGTCCTCAGGCGATTGCCGTAACCAAGCTCTTCGAAGGGGTCTCCTCAATTCACATGGGGCCACTAGTGAACACCAAAAATTTCGATGCGGTCTTTGGTCATGAATTGGTTCATGTGATCGTAAATCAAAAGTACAAGGGTGCGATTCCAAAGTGGCTTGAAGAGGGACTTGCAAATCATTTGGCAAAGAGGGGTAAGGTTGATTACCGATGGCTTGCCAAGCAACCCTTTCCCGAGGACGTGCGGGGTCTTGCTCATCCATTTCAGGGAAGCTCATCATTGATCAACTACCGATACATGGCCTCGCAGGCCTTTGCTGAGATGTTGGAAAAAAAATGTGACTTAGAAAATCTGATTCGACTCAGCGTTCAGCGGAAGATGGAAGACTATCTGGTCACCTACTGTGGAATCAAAGACCTCAACCTTGCATTTAAAGATTGGGTCTTGAAGAAATCCAAGGGACCTTAGGGATAAGTTAAAACCAAAATCTAGGTTAAAAGACGTTGGAAATGAAAAAGAGTTCCAGATTAACTTTTTCTTTTATGCCCAATAGAAGTCCTTTCTGCATCCAAGAGTCACCGACCCAGCTTTTTGGAAGAGGGGGTTGATGATTTGTGAGAAAGGTCTTCTGAACATGATTGGGTAGATCTAGACGTCCAATTTCACTTTCAAAATGAGAGATAAGGGTTTTACTGATTTTCCGATTGAGTGTTGCAATGCTGGTCTCTCCATCCAACCAATGGGATCGAGGGTGCAGATTTTGACTCCCAAGAATTGTGATCATGGCAGTTTTTTCTTTGTTGGTTACAACCAACCACTTATCGTGGATCGTTTCAAAGAAATTGGGATCTAACTCATTGGAACCGCCTGCATGTGCTTCGTTTTTATCGTACAGGTAGATTTCAAGATTCTGGATCTTCTGTGGATGCTTCTCAAAGGTCTCTCGAAAGAGTTGATGAGTTGAGAGCATCATGGGGATTCCTAAAGTCGGCTCATCAATGCTTGAAAGATCATTGGTCATGAATTTCACCTTTGCGCCACGACCGACCGCTGCGGTCAATGCATGTCGAAGAGGTCCATTTAAAACTGTGTAGGCATTTTTGATGTAAATCTCATCTGATGGTCCGGCCGTACTGATCGCCAAGACATGGGACATGAGGCCTGCGTCGTCTCGACTTGCCCTGTGGTCGATGAGTCCTGAAACGGGGTTGTTCTCTTGAGAAAGAAGGGATCGCAGTTCGTGGTCAGCAGCTTCGGTGTACCTTGCAAGTTTCGACATGGATGAGCGAAAGCCAAGACCCTTTCCATGAATCATATTTTGGATGAGATCATAGGCGTCGTTACAGAGGTCGCCTTGAGCCACCAAAGAGGCATCGGAATACTTGTTTGTTCGGTCCAGATGGTCGCGTGTCTTTTTAAATTGATCGCCTTGCTTTGCGATCTCTTTATAGAATTGGTTTTGATTCAATTTTTCAGGACTTAACCATCTTGCAAGAGGAGAGCGCGATTCATTTTCTACAATGTCCAGATTGAAGAAGTATTCGGATCCAATATTTCGCCCACCGACCTCACAGGTCTTAGTGGGTTTTCCATCATCTATGACAAGAACTTTGCTGTGGTTTCCTAGGTGGGAGGCCCAAAGTTTTGAATTACTTTCGAAGTCAGACCATCTTACGATGGTCATCTTGCTTGCAACGGAATCCCCCAGCATCTCAATCTTTTGTTCTAAAAGAGAGAGCAGAGCAACGCCGTAGGGTGATTGACGGCTTGTCTTACCATCTACGATGAGGCGAATATCGACGCCATTTTGAGCAAGATCAACGAGTTTGTCGGCCATCACAGCTCCTGCGGCATCGTCATAGATTGCCCAAACCAGGATGTTGAGCGAAAGAGTCGTTCGCTCATGGACCGGTTTTGACATCTCGATCTTTGCTTTCCTAAGGAGATCTTCTATGGCGCCCATTCTCCACTCAAAGGCTTTAGATCCGTCAAGAAGGAGTTCAACTTTGTTGTTGACCGAGAATCGATTGCCAGCCAGGCGTTCAAATGCGCGCAGAAAGTCGGGATTTCGTAACATAGTTGCTGCCGTTGGAGAATCTGAGAGTCGGATCATCTCGTCAGCGATTCGGCCATCCATGTCCGCGGTCAAGATCGACCAATCCTGAAATTCCTCATTGAACCGAATGGTCGTGGATTCAAGAAAGAAGTTGGTGACATGGTCAAGTTGAGTTGGATCGGTCCCTCCTCCAGCCTGTTGAATGAGTTGAAACAGGACTCTCTTTTCAGTTTCTGGAATCTCTTGAGCAAGTCGTAGAATCTGTTCTTGTTTCTTTGGATCGGAGATCTTTGCAATCGCCTTGGCGATCTTGGCGCGTATCATTGTCTCAAACTCACTCGATGTTGCAGTGGACGGAGGATCTGCGCGAAGGCTGTGATGAGTGCCGATCGCTCCGTAGATTCCTAAAGCTACAAATAGAGCCAATGCAGACTTTTTCATAGGGGAGTTCTCCTATCGATTTGGTTGATTCATCTAAGATCTTAACAATTCCTAAAACTGTGCCAAACAAGAGCACTCGATCACTACCTCTTGCATTGGGGGAACTGTCGAACTTTTGAAAAAATAACAGATTTGGGCACCTAATTTGGATAAATCTTCATTGGATAAATCTTCATTAAGGTCGCCGCCCAAGTGTGGTCTGCTACTTGCTCAAGTGAACGTGAAGATCATCGGCAGAGAGGCGAATCTTGTCGCCCTCCTGGATCTCCTTTGAGATGAGCTTCTTTGCAAGGGGATTGAGGATCGTGCTTTGGATCACTCGCTTGAGAGGACGAGCTCCGTAGATAGGATCGAAACCCTTGGCCGCAACAAACTTGACAGCACTCTCGTCAACTTCAAGAGAGATCTTCTTTTGAAGGAGTCTTGAGACAACCTCTTCAAGTTGTATTCGAACAATTCCTTGCACATGATTCTGATCCAACCCGTGAAAGATCACTCTCTCGTCCACGCGGTTCAAAAACTCAGGACGAAAGGTCTCCTTGAGGGCCTCGGTAACCGCAGCCTCCTTTTCGAGCTCCGTCAACTTAGGATCGACAATGGATTGTGATCCGACATTGGAGGTCATAATCAAGATGGCATTGCGAAAATCCACAGTGCGACCCTGACCATCGGTCAAACGACCGTCATCGAGAACCTGAAGTAAGATGTTAAAAACATCAGGGTGGGCCTTCTCAATCTCATCAAGTAGAATCACGGAATAGGGTTTTCGACGGACCTGCTCGGTGAGTTGCCCGCCCTCTTCATAACCAACATACCCAGGAGGCGCACCAATGAGTCGAGAGACAGCGTGTTTTTCCATATATTCGCTCATGTCAATTCGAACCATGGACTGCTCAGAATCAAAAAGAAATTCAGCGAGTGCCTTGGCGGTCTCCGTCTTTCCAACTCCTGTTGGCCCAAGAAAGAAGAAAGATCCTACAGGGCGATTGGGGTCAGAGATTTCCGCTCGTGCTCGACGAATCGCATCGGACACCAGCATGAGGGCATGGTCCTGTCCCACGACTCTCTTTCGAAGTCGATCTTCCATTTTCAAAAGCTTCTCAAGTTCGCCCTCAAGCATTTTGGAGACAGGAATTCCGGTCCATTTGGCAACGACTTCGGCAATCTCTTCGGGTCCCACGGCCTCTTTGAGCATTTGGTGTTCTTGCCCCTGTTCCATACGCAAGTTGCTCTCTTTGAGAGTTCGTTCAAGTTCAGGAAGACGTCCATACTTGAGCTGCGCGGCCTTGCCAAGATCGCCCGAACGCTCGACCTTTTCCATCTCAACCTTTACAGCTTCAATCTCCTCCTTGATCCTCTTGAGTTGAACAATCTCAGATCTTTCGGCCTCCCATTGTTTGCGAAGATCAGCGACTTTTTGTCCTGATTCTCGAAGTTCGAATTGAATTCTCTCCAAACGTTCTAAAGATGGTTTATCACTTTCTCTTTTGAGAGCTTCTCGTTCAATTTGAAGCTGCTGAATTTTTCGTTCGATCTCATCGATTACCGAAGGAACGCTTCCAATTTCGATGTTGAGTCGACTGGCGGCCTCATCCACTAAGTCAATGGCTTTATCAGGAAGAAATCGTGAGGTGATGTACCGATGAGAGAGTTGGGCGGCGGCCACAAGGGCCGAATCACTGATACGAACTCCGTGATGGACCTCATATTTCTCTTTCAGACCACGAAGAATCGTGATGGCATCTTCAACGCTGGGTTCATCAACCATAACGACCTGAAAACGGCGTTCCAGTGCCGCATCCTTCTCAATGTACTTTCTATGTTCGTCCAGAGTGGTGGCTCCTATGCAGCGAAGTTCTCCCCGAGCCAATGCGGGTTTTAGGAGTTGCCCTGCATCCATCGCACCATCGGTCTTTCCTGCTCCAACGAGGGTGTGAAGCTCATCAATAAACAGGATGATCTCACCATTGCTTGAAACCACCTCCTTAATGACCGCCTTCAATCGATCTTCAAACTCTCCTCGATACTTTGCGCCAGCAATCAAAGCTCCCATATCAAGAGCCATCAGACGTTTGCCAATGAAGACTTCTGGGACATCATGTTTGACAATGCGGAGTGCAAGCCCTTCGGCTATGGCCGTCTTTCCTACGCCAGGTTCCCCTATAAGTACGGGATTGTTCTTTGTTCGGCGAGCCAAGACCTGAATCACCCTTCGGATCTCATCATCA
Organism: Pseudomonadota bacterium; assembly: GCA_014584465.1. Taxonomy (GTDB): domain Bacteria; phylum Bdellovibrionota; class Bdellovibrionia; order Bdellovibrionales; family JACTMU01; genus JACTMU01. Next base: position 85,504 of record JACTMU010000111.1, read on the forward strand.
CGGCCCACAACGGGGTCGAGTTTTCCTTCGGCGGCAAGTGCTGTGAGATCTCGCCCATATTTGGTGAGGGCCTCATATTTTCCCTCAGGACTGTCATCAACCACTCGTTGACTCCCACGAAGCGACTTAAGTTGAGACATTGCCTGATCAAGGGTCACCCCTCTTTGATTTAAGAGCTCGACCAGTTTCGTCTTTGGACCTCTGAGAACCGCCAATAGAAAATGTTCGGTCGATATAAAGGAGTCCCCCATCTGAGAGGCCTCCTTCTCAGCTCCTTTGAAGATCTTAACAAGTTCAGGACCGGCTTGAATGCGAGTGGAGGGACCACTGGCTTGAGGAAGAGTCTTAAGGCGTTCCTCGAGAGCTTGCAACAAAGTAGAGGGTTCTGTTCCACATTTTTGAATGAGCCGCGGAACGATTCCACCCTCCTGCTTAAGAAGCGCCGCCACAAGATGTTCAGGCTCGACGACTGGATTTTGTGCATTTTCCGCAAGGTTTGCAGCCTCCTGCATGGCCATTTGACTCATCCGAGTCATTTTTTCGATATCGTGCATCTTCGCCTCCACAAGCAGCAGTTTTACTGAGATCTTGAAGTAGTGCTAAGCATTCATAGTGCCAGGTACTAAGTAGGGGCTGTCCGGTAATTCCATTTTTGCCGATTTCTATAAGTTTTCCTTATACCTTCGTTGAGCCTCCTCGAGTTAGCGCCTCTGGCTAGCCAAAACTTATCAAAATCGATCAAAAAGCGAATTACCGGACAGTCCCTAAATAGACATTGAGATCTTTGCGAAAGATGTCAAGATCTATACAGTACAAAAATAGAGATCGGGACAACGTTTTGAGACACGGCATATGATACTTCACTTGATCTTGTTGATCGTCAGTTCTGTAGTGGTGGGTGCAGCCCTGGTGGTTCTTTACCACTCCGTTGGACTTCTGGCAGAGGGTGGTAGGCCTCCCACACTTCGTGTGGAGCTACCTAAGTCTCGTTTTGTTGAAATTTCAGATGGAAAGATTCACTATGTTCAGTCAGGTCGAGGTCCCCATTTGATTTTGATTCATGGTATTGGGGCGTCTCTCTATTCATGGCGATTTGTGATACCTCTTCTTTCAAGTAGGTACACGGTGACGGCCATCGATCTGGCGGGCTTTGGTCAGAGTTTTAAGGATCCAAGTCAAAGTTATGATGTTCATTCCCAATCGGTTCGTGTTTTGCAGATTTTGGACCAGTTGAAAATTGAAAGGGGTTTCTTGGTCGGAAGTTCGATGGGTGGTGCCATTGCCATGTGGCTAACTCATCAGCGGCCAGATCGTTTTCCGCGAGTGATCTGTATGGCCCCTGCAGCTCATCCGGGACTTGTTCCGAAAGGAACTCAATACCTATCGCCAGTTGCTCGACTCATGAACCCGGCCATTAGGCCCTCAACTGTTTCTGCAATTATGAAGGTCGTGATCACACGAAGAGAGCTCATCAATTCGGATACGGTTCAATCTTATTTGGCGCCCTATCGTCAAGATCGAAATGCGATCAAGACTTTCATGAGGGCGACGCACATCTTGTCGGATCCTCGGGTCTTTGAGGCACTTTCGGAAATCAAAAACCCTATACTTATAATGTGGGGACAAAAGGATCGTCTGGTATCTCGAAGGCGAATTGATATGATGTTGAAAAGATTGAAGAGGGGAGAACTTGTGATCCACCCAAATGTTGGACACCACCCGATGGAGGATGATCCATACTGGACGGTTGAAGAGTTTTCCAAGTTTTTCGACAGAGGTGGCTCTGACTTAAAAATGACAGTGGACGAGTGACCGTCAACAAACAGATCGAGATAGACGGCGAAACGTCGTGGAAATCCTCTCTAGCAGGATCGTTCAAAGGACCAATTCATCAATAATTTGTCACTTCCAGTCCGTCGTCGTGTCAAGAAAGCAACGCCAAGTCCGACAAATTGATCATGTTGAGATGCGGATGTTAATCCCATTTTACTTAGGACGAGTTGGAAGGCTCTGGTCAAGCTTTCTTTGTCAATGAAAGGAGGTTCAAGGAAGATGGACAGTTAAACGGAATTTTTAGGAAGATGAATCAACTCAGTGGCCTGGAAGCCAACCCCAATTTGGGGATTTCATTCATGGAGGGTTTTTGAAAATGAACGGAGGATAAAATGGGAATGAGAGTAGCGACAAACATTGCGGCGATCAACGCACAAAGAAATTTGTCGGGAAGCCAAACAAATATCGAATCCAGTTTAGCTCAGCTTGCAAGTGGTAGCCGAATCAACAAAGCAGCAGATGATGCTGCAGGGCTGGCCATTTCGGAAAACTTAAAGGCCGGTATCCGGTCCATTCGACAGGCCAATCGAAACGCCAACAATGGTATGTCGATGGTGCAAACGGCTGAGGGTGGTCTCAACGAAATAGGAAACATCATTACACGTCTACGAGAGTTGGGAATCCAAGCAGCCTCTGACACTGTTGGTGAAACGGAAAGAGCATTCATCGACACAGAGGTTCAGCAGCTCAAAGACGAAATTCAGAGGATTGCAAAGGTGACAACCTGGGGAAGCACCAAGCTTCTTGATGGTTCAACACCTACCTTTGATTATCAAGTCGGTATTTTTAACAATGAAATTGAGGATCGAATCAGCTTTGTGGCAAGTGAAAACGTTGCGACCCTCGATGCATTGGGGTTGAGCGGAATCTCCTATGTCAATAAAGAGGGTGCTCAGACAGCACTTGAATCACTGGATGTGGCTCAAAATGATGTGAACCGAATGAGATCAAACCTTGGAGCTCTGCAAAACAGGTTGGCCTCAACGGTGACGAACTTGGCGGTGAGTGAGGAGAACATGAGTGCTGCCAATAGCCGAATTCGAGATGCCGACATTGCGGAAGCCTCAGCTGAGTTGGTTCGTAACAATATCTTACTACAGGCAGGGACTTCAACTTTGGCTCAAGCCAACCAAACTCAGTCGTTGGCATTGAAACTGATCTCGTGATTCTAGGAATTGATACGCAAATCTTTAAATACGAATGAAAAATGGGGTCTTAACGACCCCATTTTTCTTAGTAAATTCAATTAGTTATGAATTTTACAGAGTTGGATCTCCAAAATGCCTGGGTCAGGGGCAATGGGTGTAAAGGTTTCAGCATTTCCGCCCTGCAGAGTCTGTTTCGATTGTCCGAGTGATGCATTTTTTCTTTGGCATTGCCAAATTATGAATGTAGATTTGTTTTATAAACCTAAATTGAGAATCGATATTTTAAGATCGTGCAGAAAGGAGAAGCTCCCACATGGCTAAGACAACAAAGAAAAAGAGTAAGAAGAAGTCGAAAGTGACTACGAAAAAGGCTGCCACCACGAAGAAGGCAACCAAGAAGGCAACCAAAAAAGCCACAAAGAAAGCGGCGAAAAAAACCACGAAGAAAGCTACAAAAAAGGCAACCAAGAAGGCTACCACGAAGAAAGCTGCAAAGAAAGCGACGAAGAAGGCTGCGACGAAGAAAACGACGAAGAAGGCCACCAAGAAAGCCGAGGCCCCAAAAAAAAAGAGAGGCGGTGGTGGCGGTGGTGGCGGGAAAAAACCTGAGGTTCCCTCATTAGAGCAGATCATATCGGGCGATTCCTCGCGAGGTTCTTCGGATAATCCCTTTAAAGTGGATGAAACGATGGATGATGATGATTTTGGATTTGACGGTACTGAGTACGACAGCGAAACAGATGACGAGGGTGAACTCGAGGACTTTGACGAAGCCGACGACGCAGAAGAGGGCTTCGATGATGATGATGATTTTGAAGATGACGATGAAGGGGAAGAAGAGGACGGCTACTTTTAGGCCTTCTCTCTTTTAACTTTCATAGTTCTGCAGGTGATTCCCCGAGATAAAACAGGACCTCCGTGAGGTCCTGTTTTATTGTCAGCCTTTTCCAGGCCTTTGCAGGCCTTTTTGTGCTATATCCGGGTTACTCTCTTCCTTGAGTTGCAAATTTGTCAAACACACCATATTCGTGAAGTTTGTTGTAGAGTGTTTTGATTGTGATTCCCAAGGCGTTGGCAGCTCGAGTCTTGTTTCCTTGAAAATGCTGAAGGCCCATCAGGATGTAGCGTTTTTCCAGCTCATAGAGACTCATGTTAGGATCAAAGTCGGTGATGGTCAGACGATTTGAGATCGCTTCTGTTTCAGTCAAATGCTCAGGGAGATCTCCGAGCATGATGGTATGGCCCTCGGTGAGGATTTGGAGTCGGTCACAGAGGTTTTGAAGCTCTCGCACGTTTCCGGGCCAATCATATTTCAAAAGGACATCCAAGGCTTCCTGGCTCATTTTGAGGCCGCGTTTCAGATACCTATGAGATCCGTGACTTAGAAAGTAGTCGACGAGCATAGGGATGTCTTCACGTCTTTGCCTAAGAGGAGGCGTTCTTGGGATGATGGTGTTGATGCGATAAAAGAGATCTTCTCGGAAATTGCCCTTTTTGACATCGTCTTCAAGGTCGCGGTTTGTGGCGCTGATCAGTCGTACATCGACTTTGATCTTCTCTTTTCCACCAACTCGAAACATCTCTCCCTCTTGCAAGAAGCGAAGAAGTTTGGCCTGAATGGCTGGGCTGAGTTCCCCAATTTCATCAAGAAAGAGTGTTCCGCCATCTGCAACTTCGGCCAGTCCGATCTTTCGAGCGTAGGCGCCTGTGAAGGCTCCCTTTTCATGTCCAAAGAGTTCGCTCTCTAGAAGAGTCTCACGCAGCGCACTGCAATTGATGACCACAAAGGGTTTGTTGTGACGATGGCTTCGTTCATGAATTGAACGCGCAATCAGGTCCTTTCCGGTACCGCTTTCGCCTAAGATGAGGACCGCAGCATTGGATTGTGCAATCCGATCTACAAGTTTCATCAGTTGATCCATCACGGGTGAGCAGTAGATAATCTGAGTGGATGTACTTTGAGCTTCAGATGAGAGTCGATTTGTTTGAGGGCCCAAATTGCTCGGGGGTAAGATTGTGGGATCTTTCATACTTTCCATAAACGTTCACCATTTCCTTTCAATCTCTTTTTTTCTTTCGTTCCGCCCCACTTGTATCAAAGTGAGACAGCGCATATTGACGCAATGTATCACAACCTGTATATATTTCAATGATAAATTTTGCACCGTATCATTTTTCCAATACATAAGCCAAATCTTGTCACAGGAGCCAAAAATTGGAGCCCAATGAGCTTGCTCAGAGCATTTGCAGCTTTTTAGAATATCTTTCAAAAGCGAAGAGATATTCACCACATACGATCCGAGCCTACCGAGGAGACCTTCTGCTCCTTGAGAAGGCCTCTCAAAGATCGGGCCATAAAAAGAGATCTTGGGAGGGGAGTTTTGAAGAGGGGCTCAAAGTTCATCTACGCCTTTTTCTAGAAGGGTTGGGAGATTTTGAGTTGAAGACACGGTCAAGGAGACTGGCCACACTGCGTGCCTATTTGGGGTGGCTGTTGGAGGGGGGTAAGATTCAAAACGACCTTCGCTTCTATGTGCCTTCAGTGAGGTCCCATGAAAAACTGCCTCATTTCCTCTCCCTCGATGAGGTGATCACCCTTCTAAGGGGATTTGAGCTGGAGAAGAGAAGGCACGAGAGGGCCCCCACGGATGAGAAATCCATCTACCGCCTGGCACGAGATCGCCTCCTCATACTCCTTCTCTACGGCGGAGGGCTGCGCATCAGTGAAGCCTGCAATCTGAGTTGGAGTTGTGTTACAGGCGATGGACATCTGCGGGTTTTGGGGAAGGGGGGAAAAGAGAGGCTTGTGGTTCTCCCGCCCATCGTTTTGACTGCACTGCAATCATTTCCTCGTGTGGGCAGTTTCCTATTTGGTTCAAGGCCAATGAACTCCCGTACAGGGTATGAAATTGTGCGTGTGTGGGGTCGACGTGTTGGTCTTGTGGCGCCACTCCATCCTCATGCCCTTCGCCACAGTTATGCAACCCACCTCTTGGCCGATGGAGCCAATTTGAGAATTGTGCAAGAGCTGCTGGGCCACTCCAGTTTGAGTTCGACGGAGAGGTATACTCACTTGACTGTCGATCACTTGGCACAAACAATGGAGCGGCACCATCCACTCGGGGAAAAGGGGGTAAGAGATGGGTCGAAAAGCCATATTCCTAGATCGCGACGGCACCCTGATCGTGGATAAGGTCTATCTAAATGATCCTGAGCAGATCGAATATCTCGACGGAGTGTTTGAGGGACTTGCTCTGCTTCGTGATGAGGGTTTTGTTTTTGTAGTTGTGACGAACCAATCTGGAGTTCCTCGTGGGCTTGTCACACTTGAAAACCTCCATGAAATTCATCGGCGGATGGAAGCCAAGTTGAACTCAAAAGACCTTCGAGTTGAAGAATATCTGTATGCCCCCTATTTGGTTGAGAGTGATCACCCTTTACGAAAGCCAAACCCAGGGATGCTTCTTCAGGGCGCCCAGCACCATGGGATTGATTTAAATCGAAGTTGGATGGTGGGTGACCAGATCACCGATGTGATTGCAGGCCAACGGGCAGGCACCAAGACCATTTGGCTTCACGAGCCGAGTTCGCCAAAAGTTCAGGAGTCTCCCACAAAGGCGGACTTTGTAACGTCTCACTTTTTGAAGGCTGCGGAATGGATCATTAAATAGTGCTTAAAGTCATAATCCTTCGAGTTCCTGTTCACTTTCTCGAAGAAATCGTTCAAATTTTTTTGGAGTCTCCTTGTTTTCCTCTTCAATTTCAAAGAGCTCGACATCGCTCTTCTCCTCATCATATTCAAACTCATCGACGTTCTTTCTGGATCGACGATCCAGCTTTTCAGAACGAAGTCGCCGAATCCTCTGCGTCTGAGATTCACCAAGAGAGAAACGGACAAGACCTAAAACGTGAAATCCACTTGCCGAACTGGATCCAGTGATGGTCGAACCATATCCCAAGAGAGTTTCAAATGTTGGAGTCCACCGATAGCCACTCATGGCCTCCCAGGCCACACTCTTTGGATTGATCGAAAAAAAATGGAGGCTTCCCGCATTCACTCGGTCGGTCACACTTGTTCGAGTCGACGGGATCTCTGTGTATTGGTCATCGCCAAGATTTTCATATCCATAGATGCGACCCTCAATCATCCAGTAGTGAAATTTTGAACTGAGGGCCAACTCCCAAGGAATCAATGTGGATCGGCCATCACTTCGAGAAACAATCCCAAGGGATCCCCAAGAGAGAAAGGATTTCAGTGGCTTTGCCACGTAGAGCTTTGCACCGATCTGTTTGGCCCCTTCAGAGATGATCACTTCATCCGTATCCAAAGCGACAGATCGAAAGGGAAAGGCTCCAAAGAGTTGGGTCGTAACTATGAAGAAACCTGATGAAACCATAAAATCGACACCCAACCCACCTTCGCTGAAGGCCGAGGAGGTTCGAGTGGCCAATTTCCCGACGCTTCGTGAGTGAGCGACGTTGAGATGGCCAAAGAGGGCCCATTTTTCTGAAAGACTCCAGCGACCAAAAAATTGGGTTGTCCAATTTGTAAAAAGTTGATCATCGTTCAGCCGTGAAAATGTATTTCCCCCAACGTCATGGTTGGCATGAGTTTCGAAATAGTCTGTGTGAATTGAGAGGTCGATGCGATTGATATCAAATTGCAGTGGACCACCCCATGCGATGGTCGACCACATCGGGAGGATGATGAGGATAAAAACCGGAAATTTTGACATTCTTTATAAAGGGTAACACATTGATCCGCAGTGAGAAATGTGTTCAACTCTGCGTAATGAAGCTTAAAACCCTGCTTACTGGCGGTTTGGCGCAGGGGGCTACAGTGGAAACCCTCGACTCCTTTTGAATGATCAGGGGCAACCGGACACGGTTGGGGCGATGGCAGGTGTCTGGAGAGAGACAAAGAGAGCTCTATTTTCGATCGAATGGCAAAGTGGTCTGAATCGATTTGGCTATCTCTTTTTTGGAGGTGGAGTTATCTTGCAGCGCTTGGGACGAATCACGCTGGGTTACGGAATCTCCAATAACCGAGCAACACAACGGGACTGGGTTATGATTAAGATGGTTTTAGATTTTTCTAATAGGAAGTCTCAGATGGGTGTGATCTTCGTTACCGTGTTTGTGGATCTGTTGGGTTTTGGGATGATCATTCCTCTACTTCCCTATCTTGCAACGGAATATCACGCGACACCCTTACAAGTTGGGTTGTTGATGTCGATCTACTCTCTGATGCAATTTATTTTTGCCCCATTTTGGGGAAGGCTCAGTGATCGCTACGGTCGACGTCCTATCCTTTTGGTGAGCCTTTTTGGAGCAGCTCTGGCACATCTGGGGTTTGCGATGGGATCTCAATTGTGGATCTTATTTGCGGCAAGGCTCTTTGCGGGTGCCTTTGGTGGAAACATATCAACGGCTATGGCCTACATTGCAGATATCACCGATGAGAAGGATCGATCCAAGGGGATGGGACTCATTGGTGCTGCGTTTGGGTTGGGATTTGTATTTGGCCCATTTGTCGGAGGAGTCACAGGGGATTGGGGAATGATGTTGGGCTCAGAGCCTCCCTTCGGTATGAACTTCTCTGCACTTGTAGCCTCTGCAATCTGTTTTGCCAATTTCCTCTCCGCCGTCTTTATTTTGTCCGAGACGTTGCCTGTGGAGAGGAGGGGGAAGATCGATGTAAGGCCCTCCCGGATCAAGCTGCTCTTTTCCTATTTGACTCGCCCTATTGCCGGTCCCTTGATGTTCACCTTTTTTGTTATGGGCCTTGCCATGTCCCATATGGAGGCGACCCTCTTTTTGTATGTGAAAGATCAGTTTGGTTGGAATCTACGGACTGCAAGTTTTGGATTTGCCTACGTTGGCGTTATGATGGTCTTTACGCAAGGCTATTTGGTGCGAAAACTTTTGCCACGTTTTGGAGAGAGAAGACTCTTGCCGATCGGGCTCTCGCTCTTTCTTCTAGGAATGTACGGGATCGGGTTTTCCCACTCTGTTGCGGTTTTGGCGGTTGTGATGACCGTTTTGGCTCTTGGAAATGGGCTCTCACATCCATCGATTCTTGGTACGATCAGCCTTGTGACTCCCAAGGAGGAGCAGGGGAGCATCATGGGGGTAACTCAAAGTCTTGCGGCTTTAGGTAGAATCTTGGGGCCCGCGATGGGAGGGTTTTTTTATGGAGAGATGGGAAGGGAGTACCCCTATCTGATCGCAGGGACATTGGGTCTCTTGGGTTTTCTCGTTGTGGGTTGGCTCTTTCCGAAGATTCCCGAATTTGCAAAGAACCAAAACTCTGCGCCTCATTGAGTCGAACCCTTATGCTGCGTTTGCGGTCGTGATGGGAAGCTCGATACGGAAAATGGTGCCAAGATTTGGGTCCGATTCGACCAATATTTTGCCATGGTAACTCTCAATGACACGTTTGCAATAGGAGAGGCCGAACCCAGTTCCCTGTTTGCCGTTTCTACCATCCTTGGTTGTGAAAAGAGTCTTAAACAGCTTTTCCCTATGTTCTGGAAGGATCCCTGATCCAGTGTCGGAGATTACCACCACGATGTGGTCCCTCTCACAGTAGGTGGAAATGGAGAGAATCCTTGTAGCTGAATCCACCATAGCCTCTAGGGCATTTTGTATGAGGTTTGTGAAGACCTGAGAAAATCGAGTTTGAGATCCCTCGATCTTAGGAAGAGGTTGAAGATGAAGTCTCAACTTTGTCTTGTATCGAAAGAACTCATTGTACTCAAAGAGGCTGAGCTCGTTTCGTATAACCTCATTGAGGTCAATGTGGCGGTTGTCGTTAGGATTTTCTTCCTTGACGCTAAAAAGGATCGACTTCGAAATGGTATCCAACCTTTCGTAGATGCTTCTCATCTTGGAACCTATCTTGTTCCCGGGGAGTGCATGGTCAACTTGGTCGATGCACTGCGGAAGAAGGGTCATGATGTTTCTTATGTTGTGAATGATCTGCACGACATTGAGCCCAACGTCGGCTCGGCGTTCAAGCTTCAAGATATGGTCAACCTGTCGATTCATTTCTGAGCTTAAATTGTTCACTTTATTCGCCAGGTCATGTTCTCGAAAAAGGCTTCTAAAATGGGCCTCAATTTTTGCAGTGAGCTCAGCCAGGTTGAAGGGCTTGCTGATGAAATCGTCCCCGCCGTTCAAATAGCATTTGAGTCGAGCATCTACGTCATTGTAACCCGAGAGAAAAATGACATGAGTGGGAGAGAGCTTTTCGTTAATCTTGATTTTCTTACAGAGTTCATAACCATTGGTTTCTGGCATATTGATGTCAAGAAGCATCACTTCGAAGGTTCCACTTGCGAGTTTTTCAATAGCCTCATTTGCGCCGTACGCATAGTCGACCTCATATGTGTCCTTGAGAGATGAAACAATGGTTTCAACCACATTGGGGTCGTCATCTACGATCATCACAGATTTCTTAGTCATTGTCATGATTGTGCTCCTGTTTGCAATTGAACAATCGTCTCCTTAGTTCAAATTACGTCATTTTGTAAAAGCTACGGTATTAAGAATAGATCAAGTTTTCCCGATTCAACTGAAAAACTAGATCTAGAAATTAACGAGTCCATCCGAAATGACTCATGTAAGGGGTTAAGAGCTATCCAAGAGGTTTCTATGAAAATACTCATTGCCGATGATGATTTGACATCTTTAACATACACTTCAGGAATTCTCAAAACTCTCGGGTATGACGTCGTAAAGTGTGAAGATGGAGCGCAGGCCCTAGAAGCACTGCTTTGGGTCAATGCACCCAAGATTGCCCTTTTGGATTGGATGATGCCCAAAAAAACTGGTCTGGACGTTTGTCATGAAGTGCGGCAGAAAAAATCCCTTATTGAAACCTACATCATCCTGCTCACGGGTAGATCAACGACCAGTGACATAACTGAGGGTCTTGCCTCTGGAGCCAATGATTATATCGTCAAACCATTTCAAAGTGAGGAGCTCAAGGCCCGTGTCCAAATTGCAGCAAAAACCATGCTGCTTTATGATGAGATCAAGATACTTCAGGGTCTGCTTCCAATTTGTGCATGGTGTAAGTCGATTCGAAATGACGGTCAGTTGTGGGAATCCGTCGAAAGCTATTTGAGTCGACGATCCAAATTGGAGTTCACCCACTGTCTTTGTGAGAAGTGTCGAGATCAACTAGCAAAAGAGAAAGGTTAAGGAATATTCATATTTCGCGCCAAGCACTATTTAGGGGCTGTCCGGTAATTCGCTTTTTGACAATCTGTCTGATATTGTGCGCAGTGAGATCGAAGGTGCCCCCCTGGATCGTCCCTTTTTGAAAATCTGAATTGCGCATGGTAGATTTCTTCTATATAAATATAAATAGTTTGATCACAGGAAACAATGAAAGATGAGGATGTTGTTGTGACTGTTTTGCACGTTAGAGGGAAAGATGGTGGTGCCTTTGAACTGAAAAATATTTTGGAAAGAGAGCGCATCAATGTCATTTCCCTACCCTCTTTGAATGAGGGGGTGCAAGACGTTGATCTTCTCAGTTCGGATCTCATTCTCATTGATGTTGCAGAGGCCATGCGATTAGAAGATGCGATGCAGGAGTTGAGCTGGGTCCGAAAGAATCTAAATAGATCCATTCCTGTTGTTCTGATTTTTTCGATCTGCAATGAAGAGGCATTTGTACAGGCGTTGGAGCTCGGCGCTGATGACTACTTTCTTAGGCCTATCAACAGTTCCATTTTCCTGCGAAAGATACGATTGCTCATGGCACGAACCTCATCAAGATCCACTCAAAGTGAGATCGTTCGCGTGGGAGGCTTGGCCTTAAATGTGCTCAACCATGAGTTGTTTCTATTTGATGAACGCGTGGCTCTGACGTTGACCGAATTTCGCATGCTGAAGGAGCTTGTACTGAGTTTGAATCGGGTGGTCACTCGAAAAAAATTGAGCCAAAATATCTTTCAGGGGATCAATGTGAGCAGTCGTACGCTCGACGTTCACATGTGCGCTCTAAGAAAGAAGTTGAGGAGCCTTGGCTCAGTGATTCGAACCATTCGAGGCATTGGCTATGTTCTGAGCGAAGAGGAATGTGGTGCAAAGCTGTTGGAGGGTTCAAATTGGTCGAAATCATCAAATTCGGTAACACAGGCAGTATAGAGAATTTTCAAAGGCTGTGTCGTCAGGCACTCAATTCGGTCCCACCTTGACACCAGGGTTGAAGAGAAGAAGATCTCTTCCCACTGTGCCTAAATCCTTGAATTTTCAGCTGAAAGCAGACTGTCTCGTGGAGCTTTCAGTTTTGGCCCACTTCTTGAAGTGGTCGAAAACCAGAAGTGACTCTGGGGGCAGAGTTACAAAAAGAGGGGGGATCAAATGAGAAAAATAGTTACGCTGCTTGCGGCGCTTTCCATGGTTGCAGGAAGCAGCACGGTCTTTGCGGGTCCCAGGGACTTCTATCTCAATTCATGCACAGAGGCTGACAATGATCATGTTGAGACCCTGGTACAGCGAAAACACAATGTCTTAAATCAACTTTATTCGGCAAAACCAAGAAAGACGCAAAAGTTTATGGCGCTCTATCGTGAGCGAGATTGGCTTAGAGATCTTTTGTTGATCATCAATGAAACTCACTATCATATGTCACTTGTTACAGTGCAAACTGAAGTTCAGGTGGGTGCCTTTGTTGAGATGCTCACGTCGATCCGAGAGGGGCGGTCAGACATCTTATCTGCGCAGTCACGCTTTCAAAGTGAGATTGAGGCACCTTCGAGTCAAGAAGATGACGATCTTTCCAATTTCCAAAGATATCAGTCTCGGCTTCAAGAGATGGCGCAAGATGACGATCAGTTCATAGGCAGCATTTCTCGACAGCAGGGAGAGCTTACACCATGGGCTGATGGGGAGATGGCCCAGATCAAGAAGAATCAGTTGAGTCGCCTTAAAACTCTCCAAGTGCAAAATCAGGGCATGATCCGAGAGGACCTAACGGTTGTAGGTTCATTCGATGTCATTGGAGACGTATCCGTCGGAATTTGGACCAATGTTCAAGTTGATGTGACCATCTCCATCTTTGATGAGTCAGATCTCGCTCGCAGGATTGAAAATAGGATCCATTCAATTACACAACAGATTCGTGCTCAATTCTTTGGAGATTCAGAAATCGATGAGAAGTTTGAACGATTGAACATGATTCTTGGCAAACTCAAGATGGCTAAAAAGATCGAGAATCTATGTGAGAGAATTGCAGATCTTGATGAGAACAATGATCGATTGAATCAGCGCGTCCTTGGACTTAAGATTCGTAATGAGGTTTTGCGTGACTCCAATAGAAGATTGAGAGCGGCCAACATTGACCTTCACACGGCTCACATCAACCTCTTTGGAGCGTTCAAACGAGCCAAAGCAAAGATTCATGATAAGAATCAGAGAATCAAAGAGAAAAATGAGCGAATTGATCATCTTGAAACTCGTGTGACACGATTGAAAGAGGAGGTTGAATCCCTAAGATCGAGTGGCCAAAAGGTGGAAGAACTTAAAGAGCGACTTGAAAGGAAGAATCAAGAGATTCAATCACTTAAGGAAGAGGTCAAGAAGGTCTCTGAGCTTGAGCAAAAACTTGAGAATAAGAAGAATCACATTCAGGACCTTGAACAGCGCTTGGAGAATAAAAAGAGCCAGGTCCAAGATCTTGAACAGAAACTTGAGATCAAAAAATCTAAGATTCAGGATCTCGAAGCCGAGATTGAGCGTCTTAAAGAAAAGATCAAAGAGTTGCGCGGTCGATAACGACCGCTCCATTCAAGTAGTGGCTTGCGTACATCCCGCAGCCACTACTTCTGCTTTCCAGTCATTTCACTCCGACCGCGGAGTTCACCCAGGACCGTCTCGATGCCACCCCGCCTACTGATTGAGGACTGTTTGTTGTGCATCCATCAATCCCGATCCTTGGACTGAGAGTGAATATCCAAGGTCTATGGCGAGAAATCCAAGGCTTGAAGCAGCAATCTTGAGAGCGGCGACACCGGTGACGTGGGGAGCCGCCATCGAAGTCCCACTGATCGTGGAATAGCTTCCATCCTTCCAGGTGGAGTAGATGGAGACGCCAGGAGCAGAGTAATCTTTGGCGGATAAACCAAAGTTGGACCAAGTTGGAAAGTGGTCCGAGCTGTCCGTTGCAGCTACGGCAATGACCGAGGAATAGCCAGCTGGGATGTGATTGGAGATATCATCACCTTCATTGCCGGCTGCGACGACAACGAGAATTCCAAGTGAGGTTGCAGTTTCAATGGCCGTTTTCATCGGAGAGGGAGAGTTGGGATCCCCCGTGGCACCAAGACTCATGTTGATGACGTCGGCACCAGCATTGATGCAGGCGTGGATTCCATCGGTGACATCGGAGAGATAACCAGAACCTCTCTTATCAAGAGCTTTTACGGCATAGAGGCTAGCCTCTGGCGCAACACCTATGGTGCCAATGCTGTTGTCGAGGGATGCAATGATTCCTGCCACATGCGATCCATGCCCATTGTCATCATCCCATTGTGTTGGATTTACCTTTCCTCGATTCATAACAAAGTTTCTGCCGCCCACAATGTTTGCGGAGAGATCTGGGTGAGTTTCGTCAATTCCCGTGTCTACAACGCAGACCGTGGTTCCTGATCCACGATGAACTTCATGGGCAAGATTTGCACCAATACGAGATATGCCCCAGGGTGTTTGTTGAGCAGGTTGGGTTGAACCACCACCTCCAGGACTTCCGGGTTTGCCCTTTTCTTGAAACTCTTCGGGATCCACAAGATTGAGAACAACATCGTCATAAAACTCCACATTTTGAAATCGATGACGAAGTCCTTCAAGGGCTGCAGAAGGAATCTGAGCTACAACTCCATCTATAAAGTCGAGATTGCGAACGACATGTCCACCGTTTTGAGAAATATCTTCTTTAAGATCATCAAGAGCACTACCAAGAATCACCATTCGTGTGAGAGTCGTGGCCGATTTTGGAGCCTCACTTTCTAGATTATTTTTATTTGCGCTGTCACCGCTGTTGGAACATCCAACGCCCACTGTGAAGACAAGTAGTGTTAAAGCAATTTTTACTGTAATTCGTGTCATTGGTTTTACCCCTTTGTTTGTACTGTTTCAGAATCTCTTTTGATGTTTCAGAACGATACGTTGGCGACCATCTACAGTTCTGATAAGCAACTCGGGTGCCAAATGAATAACAGGCGGTCAGGAGCACCTGGTGAGAGTGTTGCCATCAAAAGAAGATTTGCCTTGAGAGTCTTGTCGTGCGTTTACGGTTCAGAATGGAAATGGCTTTGACAACCGACCAGCGAAAATCGGCGGCAATGGAGTTGTTTCTTCATAAAGTTATTTTACTTCGTTAGTTGTAATTCGATCTCAATTTGAGACATGTCAATTCAACACATCTTTATGAGTAAAAATTGACATACCACACTATTCGACTAAAATAGAAACAGCGATCCCACCCGTCTGTTCACATGATTGCCGTATGCAGTCCGTCTTTGAATTTCACTTTAGAATGAGTGTCTCAGGAAGCCTCGTTTCACCTCTCCTTTGGTGAACAGGTGTGCTCCATGAGATCAAATATCTTGTTTGTGGAGGTCGATATGGGAAGTCTAAAGAGATCCGTCGAATCGTTTTGGGTTCAGAACTGCAATCAAATGGGTCGGGATGTCAGACTCCAGACTGGGCTTCTCATTCTTTGCCTTATGCTCTCAGGTTGCAAAGTTGCAACCTCATTCCTCACAGAGGGCTCTTTGAAATCTCAAGATTTTGATCATGTTTGGGATGGAGAAAATGGATCGGATCACCTCGGATCTGAAGATCCAATCATTGACGATGAAGCGCCCGTGGATCAGCCGGTAAGTCAAGAAGAGGGAGGTCTACCTTCTGGATCACTCCCACCTGAATCTCCGGATCAATCCGCGACAGAAGTTTTGCCGGTCGGCCCCTATTGGAAAGCCATGCCGCTGACTTCTCAAGCCCAGTATGATTCCGGGCTGTCGGGTGGAGAGGGCATGCAGATGATTCGTGCCATTGAATATGCTCCCTCCAATCCCGATGTCGTCTACTTTTCCGTCGATACCTCTCAAGTTTGGAAATCTGTGGATGGTGGCACAAGCTGGGTCTCAAAGAGAGTTGGGTACTCTGCTCAAGGGGGACTTGCCATTGGTGTTGATCCACTCAATGAAAACGTCGTTTTTGTCAGTGGGTGCTTTTCGGCAAGCTCCCTCTCTGGGATCTACCGAAGTCTCAATGGCGGGGACTCTTGGAGTCTCGTGAAAGAGACCATCTACAAACAGTTGGACTTTGCTCATCCTGTCCAAGGGGACCACTATGCGTTTGACCCCAATAGTTTTAATGGAACTCAGCACATGACCATCTATGCTGCCACAAATGGTGAAGGAGTAATGAAATCCGTTGATGGAGGTACGACTTGGAAGACATTGGCTCTTGCGGGATCGACTGTGCTTGATACAAAACTTCACAGAATTGGCTCAACGGTCACTCTCTACGTTACAACGACCAATGGTATCAAAAAAATTGTCGAAAAGAGTGACGGATCCGTTGCAACTTCGTCCTTAGGCACATTTGCAGACTATTCTGTAACCATTGAGCTAAATCCTCAAGCCAGCTTTGATCAAGACATCCTCTATGTTGCGGCTCGAACAGAGGGGATTTACAAATCCACCAATGGTGGAGCATCTTTCTTTGCGATCAACAATGGTGTTCAATTGGGTCAGGAGTTTCGATTCATTCAAATGAGCCCAGCCAATTCCAATGTTCTTTTCGTGAAAGCCAGTGACTTGAATCCCTACTACTCAACGGACGCTGGAGCAACATGGTCTCAGAGCATTTCACTCGATCAGGATCAGAGCTCACTCTTCAGTCGAATCTTTCCAGCACGAGCCCTACCACTTGCGCTTCATCCGAAAGATAGTGCCGTTGCCATTGGTACCTTTTGGGATGGTGCGCCTCGAAAGACAATCGATGGCGGAAAGAATTGGTTCTATTCTGGTCATGGTTACATGGGAGGCCGCCGTGGACACAACAAATCTTCAATCTCGTTTCATCCGCAGAATCAAGATCAATACACCTACTTCTTGCTTGATTATGGTCCCTTTTCGACCACCAACAATGGAGCGAGTTTCTCTAAGGTGAATCTCGGTGTGCGTGGGCTTGACATTCGGTCTTCGCCCGCAGGCGACATACATCCGACGAATCGAAACATCATTGTGACCTCTGGGGGCTTTTGGGCTTCTCATACGCTTCTTCGATCCTCAGATGGAGGACGATCGTGGAGCGTCGCAAAGGATTCCAATGGTGCAGACATTACTGGAGATTTTCACTACACACGATTCAATCCAAACAATCCCAACTATGTCTATGTTGGAGGTGAAGCGGAGAGTTGGATCAGCGATGACACCGGGTTGAGCTGGAGGAAGCTAGCTGGAAAGAGCATCCATCTGAAGGCCACAAAAAATGGAGACATCCTCTTTGCCGTTGAAGGAAATAATCTCCTTCGATCTGATGACCGTGGGACCAACTGGAGAGTCCTTACGGCGTTGCCGGGTTTCGATCTTCGAGATATAGATATTGATCCAGATGATGCAAATCGCATTTACGTTGCAAGTTCGCAAGACTTCTATGTTTGGAACGGACAGAAGTGGACCCCAACGGGTCTTGCTGGAGGGCTCACATCTCAGTTCAAACGCTCCTTGGCGCCTCGTATGATCATCGTTGATCCGACCAATGGAAATAACATCTATGTTGGAATTCGCGATGCCACCTATGCTCATCGCCACGAATTCGTCTTTCAGTCAAGCGATCGGGGAGAGACTTGGAGCTCAGCCAGATACAACCTCCCACCCAACTCTTCGGTTGAATCTATGGGCATCAACCCCCACAATGGTCAAGTTCATCTTTGCACTTCTCACGGGAATTTCCTATTGATCAATGAGTAGCTCAAACTGCCTTCACTTTGAATATGGACAGGATGATTTGATCACAATTCTACGGTTGTCATTCAAATAGTAACCATCACGAGAGCGCAACAGATAGATGGGATTCTTAGGGTCTGGTTCAATCAACTGCCGTAAGCGTTTGATTGTGACATAGATTTTGTTGTCATGAATCAGGGGATCGTATTCACACTTCCAAAGTTTATGTACGATTTGGTCTTTATCTTGGGGTAGGCCGATCTTGTTGGCAAAGAGCTCCAGAAGATCTCGTAGGATGTGCTGGCCCTTGATCGCGACTCTCCCCAGCTCGCGCTCATTGATCTCAATCTGTTCTCCAAAAGAGATCTCAAGATCTGTGCCTGTCGAGGCACTTCGATTGATCCTCGTCAACAGTCGGTCAACTTTGAGGGCCATGAACTTAAGGTTCTTTCGGTCTATGAGAGTGGCGGCAAGTTCCAGGTAAGTCAAAGCCTGCTCGTGTATGCCAAGATTCAAATAGAGTTCTCCATAGTAATAGAGTATGGAACAAGTAAGAGAACCATCGTAAGTTCCTGTCGTTTCGCTACGAAGGCCATCGAGAATGAGTTTGGCCTCGTCATACTCTTTAACAGTCAATAAAAGCCAGACTCTTCGAAGTTTGAGGAGGGGCTTAAGCTCTGAGATCTGGTGTTCCTCAATCAAATGGTGAAGCACTGAAACAGTCTCAGTCGCAATCCGAGTTTCCTGTCTTTCAAGATAACAGGTTAACTTTCCGAGAATTCCACATGCAACGTCACGATGTTTTTGTTCCTCTAGGGCACGTGCGATTGTCGATTCAAAACTGTTGAGCGCCTGATCAATTCGACCCTGGTTGAATTCACAAATGCCAAAGACGTAGTGAAAGCCCGAGGATATCTCAAATTCGTTCACATGGGCATGTCGAAAGATCTCTAGGGCAACTTCGGAGGCCTTTTGTACTTCAAGGCGCTCTCCATAAATTCTCAAGAGAAGAGTTGCCGCATCTTGATAGGTCTGCCAAATCTTGTGATTTCTAGCCTGTTCACGAGCGTTCACAAGCATTTCGATTGCTTTGTCGAAGTCAACGACCTTCATGTAAAGCTTTGCGCTTTCCAAGAATTGAGTCAGCTCCGTGACCTCTTGGTGAATCGGATTCCTTTCCCGCATGATTAAAATTAGAGCATACCGACGTCCAGAAACAAAGATCAAAGTTGAGCGCGGCGAGAAAACGGTGCGGCACGTCAACGAAGTGAATAATCAGTTTCTCATGATTCAGATGGCTCAAACTGCAAGTTTAAGTGCTGCACTCCTAAGGTAGATATTGGTCACTGACACATCGGAGGCTCTGGATCTTCCTTTCAATTTCATCATCTCGTTGGGTAAGGTTTTGAAAACTCTTTTCGGTCCAATCTTTGAGCTCTTTGATGGCGTTGATCATGGCCCAAGAAGATAGGACTGCTGTTGAGACTGAGAAAACCGTTTTTCTCTTCAGAAACTGCATCAGGAATGACTTTTTGCACCTCTTGTGCAATGCCTCCCACATAAGGTTTTGTTGAATCTGCGCCAACGGGGTTATCGCTTCTATAGTGAAAACGAACCGTATCAATCTGAAGAATCTGATCCAAACCGTATTCGTAAGAGCCATCGATCTTTTTAAGTCTCAAATCCGAAGGAACGGTCCAAGCAATATCTCCTGCAGCTCGATAAGATTGGTGGGCTGAGATGAGATCTCAACGTGATTGGAGCGATGACGAGATCGCATTGGGGCCACTTGGAAAATTCCTCATTGCAACTTGAAAACTTCCAACCTTTATTTCGGCAGAGATCATTGATCACAAATTAGGATTTCCGGACAAACCAGAGGAGATGGTTTCTGAGGGGTTTGGAAAGGGAGCATTAGGCGTTTGGGTTGATTTTTTTACCTCCACGCTGGATCCGTTTGTATTTCGCAAAAATCTGATCAAATGTTCCGTTGTAGTAGGCGCAACGAATGCGTAAAGCTTTGTTACCATTGATTTTGTACCACCAGGCGCCGGATCGTTTCATCCGCACATGACAGACGCACATGACAGATGAATTTATTGGCTGATTCGATTCCGCCAGAACCAAGCGGAGGTTCTTCTGACTTTTTTGTGGTCAAGAACGAAACCAGGGTCTTCATCCGTAGTTTTTATGAACTGTAGTGCCCCCACACAATCTCTCCCAACAACTTCTAACAAGTCGAATACTTGATCGCTCGTTGCGTGCATCCGGGCTGCGATTAGCTGTCTTATTGAAATGCCGTCGGGCAGAAGGTTGTCAAAGTAAGCATATACTCGACCCCCCTCATATGCCTCCGCTCGAAGAGGGAGGCTTCGAGATATTGGGAATGAATTTTGCATAGTCCTAAGGCTCCTTTTCGTTGATTCAATACAATTTCAGATCATTGCTAGAGGTGCATCTATCCAGTGTTAAGAAATTGAACCATTTCTGAACGTCCATAAAATCTTCATGTCAACAAGGCCTCTGCTCGTCTCTTAATTATTGAAAATATTAAGAAATCGGCTCATTGCTTTAATAGAATGCACATAAAATAGACGGGTGGGTCCAATTTAGACACTCTAAATTCTCTCATGCACGGCATGGTTTATGCTCTTATTGGAAATTACGTTTATGATCTGTGATCCGTAGTTTTACAAGAGTGCCGTACTGAATCACATTGATTCAAGTTGGGGCCGTGTAACATGCAAGAGAGAGTCAAAGGAGAATTTATGTTTCATAAAATGAAAAAAAAACGATCTTTCGTTGTGGTACTCTCTACAATGTCCTCATTACTTCTACTCTTAACAACGTATCAAAATTGCGGAGGACCACTCACCACTTTGAGCTCCTCTGGCAGCACCACAAGTGAGTCTTTTTGCAACGGAGACGGAGAGTGTTCTTCGGTCAATGGCGATGGTAGTGAGACTCCTTCTCCTGAAGAACCCCCTTCTGATGACAATGATGACGAGGTGA
>JACTMU010000080.1 GCA_014584465.1 Pseudomonadota bacterium
ATGCAACATCCATGGGCTAACGAATTATTGGTAAGCCAGTGAATAAAAGGGTCAATTTTAGCGAGAACAGGTGGGTCAACTTTACTGAGAGACAATGGTCGTGCGCTTGACGGATTCAGATGAGTCATTTAGTTTTCGTTTCATGGGGAAAGTTGGTTCAAATCGTACGACTGAATGTGAAATCCAAAGGATCGACTATTTTGATCTTTGCACGACACTAGAGATCAATACCCAGAACTACTTTGAAGATTCCTCTGCCGAACATGGAGGGCTTGAGATCTGTTGGGTGCTTGGTGAAAGCGAGCACTATAGAGGGTTTCGCGGTTCTCTTGTGAGGGTTCACAGGGAGAATGTAATGATCATCAATGCCAACGAGCCTCATTCGGAGATCTGTTCAAGAAGTCCTACAATTCCTCATCTGCGTTCTTTGATCCTTTCACCCAGATTTCTTGACGACCTATTGGAGGAACATTCGCTCAATAGCAAAGAGATGGCCTTTGAAGGGGTCCACTTCCCTTTGGAGGGTAGATTCAAAGAGTGCCTTCATCAGCTTTTTCTCTTCAAAGAGATACCTGGCTGTTCGCGTTTTGCATTGGATAGCCTTTTGACTGAGATTGGTCAAAGTGTGACCACACAGTTCAAGCACTCTCGCAGCGATAGGATCGCGAAGTTGCAGAGTCAGGGCCATTTTCCAGATGTGTGTGTCCGGGCTAAAGGCATCATGAGTGAGAACCTACATGATCCAGCATTCAGTTTGGATGTGTTGGCGAAGAATGTGGGAATGAGTAAATTTCATCTTGTGCGGATCTTTAAGAGGGAAGTTGGTCTTACTCCGCATGCCTATTACCGAATCCTAAGGGTTGAAAGGGTCAAAGAGAGGCTTTTGAACAGTCGTCAACCGATCACCGAGATTGCCTATGGCGTTGGTTTTGATGATCTTTCTACGTTCAATAAGGCCTTCAAGATGGTGGCTGGCGTGACCCCAAGTGAATTTCGTCAAGTCCATGGCAAATGCGGTAATTCGAGACCAGATTGAATCGGGGTTTTAAGGTTCATTCATTCAAAAAGCGCAAGATTTTCCTGGTGCAACTGTGGCTGAGGGCTTAGATCAGAGCCTCAACAGCGCCCAGGCGTTGTGCCTGGGATGATCTTGTAAGGAGGTGCCATGGACTCTTTGTTACGATTAAAGGATCAGCTTACCAAGTTTAAGTACATCACATACTTTTCGACACTCAACCATACTGAGGAGTTTGGGATCGTTCCAGAGCTTCGGCCCCTGTCATTGATGATTTGGAACTGGCGATTTTTCATTGCGACCTCTGTGGAGGCTCGTAAAGCCAAAGAGATGCTGCGAGAGTCGATGGTCTCATTTCTTGTACCCCTGCAGAGAGGCGAGTTGAATGGTTATTTGAGAGTTGTGGGACGAGCCTCAAGAGTTGTGGACCCTCGGGTCTGCGATGAAGTGGGAACGGCAACCGGTTACCCGTTGACGAAGTATTGGTCAGAGGGAGGTCAGGATCCGACACTCTTTTTTGCTGAGATTAAACCTGTGAGAGTGGAGTTTATGGAGCCAGGGGAGCATGAGGCCAGGGAGATCACCGCGGAATTTCTTGAACGGGAGCCCAAAATGGTCACCTCTCTGTAACAGTTTCAGAGTCAGACAGGGTTGTCGTTTTTACCATGAAAAAATGTTATAACGCGTATCTGAAGTTAGAAATAGAGATCAAAGTGATCGCATTCTTCGAAGAGTGATTGATGAAGCCATAGCCTACGTTCAAGCTCATGGAGGAGAGATCAGCACAGTGGAAGTTTTGGGGGTGAGCTACGGTGCCTTTCTGGGATTCGTGCTCGGTGCTATTGACAGTGAATCGAGTCATCCTATGATCAATGGTAGTGTGACACTGTTAAGCCCCGTCTTAAATCTTTCCACCACTCACAGGAAAAAGGATGAGTTGATGGATCGCCACCTGAAGGAAACTGGTGGTCTCAGTGAGCGACGTCTCTTGTTGTTTGCGACCGTCAACAATCTTCTTGGGGCGATCCCTATGAGTCCGATTGGAATGACAGAGAAGAACTCCCAAGTTTTGAAGTCGGTCATTGCTGAAGGATATTTTGAGATGCTGGACGAACTGATTGTCCATCTGGCCCGAGAACGAGAGAGATACTTTGAACTCGGTTCCATCACAAGGGACAATCTCGAGGCATTGGCTGAAGTTGCGGCCGAAAATTTTGTCGCGAGAAAAAAAGGCGTGGCGCAAGGAAGTACGATTTCTTAGAGGAATTGAGAGATTTACAACTCCAAATATGAGGCAGTACAGTTGCACATTTCCGTGGGAAAATCGGGCCAATCTTGGAGTGCAGGGGGATTGGAGAAATGATTCTTGTTCAGAGGATCTTCGATTTTGGATACGATCCAATCGAAATCAAGGTCAGCTGCGCATTCTTACCTCATGTGATGATTTTCTCAACGACTGTTCTGATTGGAAGGCGCTTCAAGATGAGCAGTTACTCTCGACTGAGGCACTCATGATTTTGAAGCAGGGTGGTCATCTAGGTTACCTTGGATCACGCTGGTTCAAGAAATTCATTAAGGGTGAACTTTAGAACCCGGTTTCCCCCAATGTCAGGATAGATGTCGCCTCGAGATGAAATTGATCTGAAGGGGCAATTAAGCGTTCTGATATGGACATAGACCCCATATTTTGAAAGTTTATTGCCGCGCGGATCTCCGGATTCGACAATCGATACTAGGGGCCGACCACTTGTCAATCTCTTCGAACCACTGTATTGAAGATCCACCCATCATTAGAAAGGCTCTATGTCATTTTAGGGCTTGAGCCTTATCCTCCATCCATTTGGTCAGCGCGTGGGCCACCCAACTGCATCGATGAAGATCCTCAGCAGTTTCTAGATTATGATTTTGCGTAGTGGGCTCTCGGATGCCCTGTCCATGGAGATCCACGTCTAAATTCAAGATGACCAACTCCACAAACACTTGAAAACTCAAAGATTGCTGTAAAATCACGCCATTCCCATCAAAATCTAGGACTCATACGAGGCGTGGCAAGATGTTTCGGGACTCACTTGGACCGCTTCATTACCACCTTTCCCCCATTCCAGCCTATAAATGTGCTTTGAATGTCCTATCCCCTCCCCTATTGCCCACCTCAATGGCGAGCTGAGATGCGCGCCAATCTTTGATCACAGATCCGAATCAGAAATGAAGATAGGAATCAACAGAGGCGCTGTCAGAGGTGATAAAGTGTCTATATTTGATACACCAACTGAAAACATTTCAAAACCGTCCTTTCAGTTTGGTAATTTTCCGATCTTTTGGTAAGGTTCATTACATCAAATAACCCCTGTACAATTAAGTACGTCGAATGAAAGGAGAACTAAAATGAAAAAAGTAACAGTTATGATCGCTCTGAGTTTCGCCCTCGGCCCACTTCAAGGATTCACGCAATCGGCGGCAACAAAGGATGAGTTCGCTAGCCGCAAAGAAAAATATTCCAAGCTTGCCAAGAAGACTGAGGAAGAATTTCTCAATCAGCAAGGAGCAAAGGTAGCCGCTGATGCCAGTAAATGGGTGCAAGCGGCCGCAGAGGAAATCGGTGAGGAAGTTGGTACCGGCCTAATCCTCGATCAAGGCAGTGACCTTTTTCCGAAAATGCTCGATCGTTCAATGGGTGATTACGAAAATCGATTCATCTCTTTGAACAATGAACTACTGATTTGCCAACTCAATGGGTGGTTTCTGACATCTGGAATGTCGGACGCGACCCTCGAATGTTATGACGACCACGGCAATAAGTATTCGAGATCTTCACGACACATGAGGCTTGATAACTTTGGTAAGAAAAAAGCCAAATAGATTTTTGCACACTGCGGGAGCTCGCGCTGAAATTACGACACCAAACGGAGGCAGCAGTGATCGAAGGTAATGCAGACAATGCTGGATCACTGCTGCCATTTTTTCTTCCGGAGCCCCCTCCAAGGACCAATTTAAAGTGGACTGGACGCATCGTCATCACGACTGGTCTGGATCCACCACCCGAAACCAATCCAAATTAAAGCAAAAAAGCCCCTCAGAGTCGGAATTCTTGACGATACCACGCACTTCTTCAATAACGCTCACAAATTTGGCGCGAACATGCTCAAAGTCTTCAAGAGACATCGTACAGACACTTGAATGGTAGAGCTTAAGGGGATCACCTGAAGCGATATTTTCAACTGCGCGCAAACGCCAATTCATCTGGTTGACACGAGTCCAAGGGGACTCACCAGGAAGAAAAATGGAGCCCGATCCCCTCACGAGTCTGTGATCAACTTCTCGAATGAGATCAGCCCGTTGAAGAAACTGAATAACTCCATTGATCGTTTTTCTAGGTAACTTGAATAGGTTTTCTAACGCCTCTCGGGAATCACAGCCCTTGATCTCTACAGCCAAAAATATGGCGGCGTAAAACCAGTCGGAATAGTACTGAGCCTTTTGTTCTTCAGTCAAAGTCATATCTGAAGCCAGCCTCGACGAAAGTTTCGTTGATCTTTCGAGAACCGCTCTTTTCTGTTGAATGAAAATCTTTTTAAGCGCAGCACTTGTCGATCGCTCAATTTGAATCAACAACAAGAAATATTCTGTCTGCAGAGGTAAGAACCCAAAATATTCGGCAACATGAACCGCCTGGTCTAAATTGAGATGTTTTTTATTTTTGAACACCATGCTGATAAAGGTGTCACTGACTCCCAAGTATTTAGCAAGTTTTGCCAACTGACCACGCCCAGCTTTCGGAGACTCTTTGACTCTGAGTCTAAGTATTTCTCTGTAATCCTCAACCTCAAAGAAATCCATGAGTTTTCGCCTTCTATTGAACCCAGACCAAATTCCAGGAGTCAGACTGCAATTGATTTCAAAATTCTTTACGGTATGTAAGGAAAAAATCTGAACCAATCTTTTGGATTAGCCCATCCTTGCTCCTGTAAATCAATGACTTTACCTCATCGAACCTGAGGTTTATCGAATTTTTATCTCAAGTATGATCCCTTGCATTCCGAAACAACAAAAAGTTGTCTCCAATTGCAACGACGTGAACAGGGAGAGTTTCCTTTGAACTGTCTTTCAAGACACGCAAGATCCATAGCCTTGATTCTTTCTATTCTCCTTTGGTCCAGCGATCATTTTGCCATTAATCCACCAAAATTAAGCTCAAACAATAAATTGAGCAGCTCCGATAATCTCACAAAGAATGACTCAGAGCCTAAGGGTGGAGATTCATCTAACACAGGACCTGCCCCTACCAACGACCAGGGAAAACTTCCTGGGTCCAATTTGAATCCGACTGCCTCAAAAGATTCCATCAAGCAGATCTTATCCCCATTCCTCACGGATTTGGCACAAGACCTACCTGAATATGCAGAAGACCTCCGGGCCAGATTTGAGGCGGCAAAGTGGTATATTCAAGAAGATGAGGCCTTTAAGAATACTTGCCAAGGATTCAATAAGAGGGTCCCTAGTGAATACGTGATATCGGCTTGTGTAACAGGTGATAAAATCTGGGTCAAAAAGTCATTCATAGAATCCAACTCCAACGACTCAAACGCCAATTCTTCGCAACGATCTAAAATACCTGTTTTAGTTCACGAACTCAACAGGCTCATTGTGACCGAGGAACTATCCTACACCAAAGACAACACCGACGCACAAGATCGCAAGGTCAATGTTGTCGATGGCGCATTTGAAGCCTACATAAAGATGAAGTATTCAACCACACCTTCGCCTGCATCGACTGCTACCGCAGCACACGAACTCAAAACCACATTGAACGATGAATTTGCTGTCAAATATCGAACAATGAACGAGATTTATGAGCTGGTTGATTCGAAATTCTTTAGATTTGTATCCCTCGTTTGTGACAGAAAATGGCCCACAGATGAAGAAATCAAAAATGTTAAGGTTGAGAATCCTTATTTGAAAGAATGGGACAACAAGAAGAAATCCTCCAGCTACACCCCTACAAAACGGGGTAAGAGTACCCGAAAATATAGGGTGAATGTGGAGAAGAGCACTCTAGTGCAATCCTTGGTCCTTTCTACGGCCGCTAGTCAGTTTTGCATTGAGATCACTAAAAAGAGGTTTCTCCTTCCAATCGAGCAAGATTTCAAAAAGGAAGTTTGTCTTTCTGATTGGTCAAAGAAATCATCCGTCAATACTGTGGATTACTGGGGGACAACCAACTGGAATACCACCCATGCGTACAAGGAGGTCTTTGAGAGCCATTGCACTTGGCTCAGACAGCAAGAGCGGTTAGCGAAGCATCGCAAGCCCGATAAACCAGTTGCCCCCACAGATGATGCTGACAATAACAAAAAACTTAAGTAACAAGTAACAAAGAAAAGTAATTGGTCGTGAGTCGCGAAGCTGATGAGACTGAACGGAAATCTGCAGATCCTGAGTTCAAGTCATAGCCCTCACTTCGGCATTGGGTCACAAGGCGGTGTGGGTATGGCAGCATCAGAAGGAAGCAAAGTCGAAAGACTCTGTCGCTACATTGCAAGGCCAGTGATCGTATTGGAGCGCTTGCCTCTGAATCACCGAGGCCAAGTGCTCTATAGACTCAAAAAGCCCTCCGATGATGTGACCACAGCCATCGTCATGTCACCCATGGAGCTCATGAAAAGGCTTGCAGCTTTAGTGCCTAGACCAAGAGTGCATCTCACCAGGTTCTCTGGTGTCTTTGCACCTCACTACAAGTACAGGTCTCTGGTGGTCTCTAAGCCACACAAAGCTTACCCACTGAGCAACGAAGATGAGCTGCGTCCCATCAAGACAAGGCTCCCCTGGGCCAGAGTCTTAAAACGAGTATTTACAATCGATGTTGAGAGTTGCCACTTGTGCGAGGCCAACCGCCCAGCCTATAAATGTGCTTTGAATGTCCTATCACCGGATCGTGATTGAGGACGAGAAGTTCCTTAGTCGTGCATATCAACTTTGTGGCATGGGCGTAATAACAGTTAAGCCAGTAAAGTTTGGCAATTTCGATGGTTTTGACCGCTGGTGAAGCGGCGAGTTTGACAAATCCAAACAGTTGAGTTACCTTTAAAAAATCAACAGGCATAAAATGCCATATCAAAGGAGGGCCTATGAATGTAAATACACTCAATAGACGAATGGCTCTCCGTCTATTAAATTCATAAATTCTATTTTTTGACCAAGCATTGAGAGCCTAGCTTGTTCGCATTTTTCTAAATGAGGCATATTATGTTTAGCGATAGCTTGAAAAAGCTGTGGGGCTTTCATCCCATGCAGGATGCGTATTTTCATGCGCTGCGAGAAGAAAATCCGTCCTTGGTCCCGGCTCGAATTACTTTTACGAGTCACGACCAGTATAAAACTTTGGTTCTTGCTTCAAAAGAAGAAAGGTCTGCAAAAGTACGGGGCCACTTCTATCACGGCGGCAGCGAGTTGCCCGTGGTGGGTGATTGGGTTGCCATTGAGTGGTCATCTGGCGATCATCAAAGCTTGCCAATAGAGGCGGTGCTACCGAGGTTTTCAGAGCTGCGAAGGGTCGACAATCGCAGAGGGTATCAGACTCTGGTAGCCAATGTGGATTTCATTGGTTTGGTGACAAGTTTCAATCAAGATCTGAACGAGCGACGGCTTGAACGAGGCTTGGCCATGATCGAGGAAAGTAGGGCGAAACCAATCATTATCATTAACAAAAATGATTTGATTGATGAACCTTCGGCCAACCAGCAGCTGCAAGTCTTGTCGGATCGATTCAAAAATGTGATGATCGTTTCTTGTTCTGCTCAATCCAAAAATGGAATCGACCGAGTCACTGCCCTTTTGGGTGATGGCCAGAGCGTGGCGTTTTTAGGCATGTCTGGAGTCGGTAAGTCTTCGCTCATCAATGTGATTTTGGACGAAGACCATCTTCAGACCAAAGAGATTCGATTGGAAGACAGTCGGGGCAGACACACGACAACCCATCGTGAACTTCTTCTTACAAAGCATGGTTTCTGGATCATTGATAATCCTGGAATTAGAGAGTTCTCTTTTGGAGGAGAAGAGGATTCTTTAAATCGGACCTTCGAAGATGTCTCTTTGCTGATGCTCAGTTGCCGTTTTAGTGACTGTGCCCACGACGGTGAACCTGGCTGCAAGATTAGTGAGGCTCTTGAAACTGGCGAGTTGTCTACTGATCGGTGGGAGAACTACCTGAAAATCATACGTGAAATGGACTTTCAAGCCAATAAGGGCAACAAAGCCTATCATAGCCAGAAGCGCAAAGTGTGGGCCAAGAGAAGTATGGATCTTCGTCAGCGGCTAAAGACGAAAGAACGGAGGTGATCATGAAAATGAACAAAGATGACAAAAGAGACTGCATCCAGTTTGTTCACTCTGACAAACCCGACGACAGTCGTTTTGCGAAGGAGAGGTCAATGGCTGGTAGGCCACGGGGACTTCCCCTTCGCACACTCGGCAGTCCACCTAAACACCGGTTCATGGAGCGCCCAAAATCCAAGAATCCTTCAACGTCTCAAATCGTATATGATTTGTGTTAATAGATGCTGTTAGCACACGTCGATCGTGTATACTCATATCCAAATAGCACTTGCCTACAACCTCCTTGTACTCATGCCATGATACCGAATGTCCCATCTTTGCCATTGTGCTATCTCCGTGCCAGGTTTGAGTTTGAGGTTCAGGGTCTTCGTACAAAAGTCAAAAAAGAGTAGGAAGGGGAGCCTTCAAAATCAGATTGATCAACGAGGTCAAACTCCTTCGCATCAGGATGAGGATAAAAGGTGTCACCATCAATCTCGAGATGGACTCGCGTGAGGTAGATGCGATCGACTTGGTGGAGGGTTTGTCGATAGACTTGACCACCCCCAATGATAAAGACTTCATCACCATACTGGACGGTGTGGCGAGAAGCCTCCGCCAGGGCCGCGGTCAGGTCCGATGAGATCAGGACTTCTCCATCGGGCTGGTAATCTTTTCTTTGTGTGATCACGATGTTGAGGCGGTCAGGAAGTGGCCGTCCCAGCGATTCAAAGGTTTTTCGTCCCATGATGACGATATGACCTTTTGTGCGTGCCTTAAATGCTTTGAGATCGGCAGAGATGTGCCAAGGGAGTTGGCCTTTGCGCCCGATCACGCCATTTTCTGAAGCCGCCACGATATGAGAGAGGATCATACGGCAATGTCAGCTTGAATGGCAGGATGCGGGTCATATCCCACGAGTTCAAAGTCTTCGTACTGAAATTCAAAGAGATTCTTTATGGAAGGATTGAGCTTCATCAAGGGTGCCGACCTTGGTTCTCGAGTCAATTGAAGTTTGGCTTGCTCAATGTGATTTAAATAGAGGTGGACATCTCCAAGAGTGTGAATGAATTCACCGGGTTTGAGGTGGCAGGCTTGGGCCACCATCATGGTGAGGAGTGAGTAGCTTGCGATATTAAAGGGAACACCTAAGAAGAGATCTGCGCTTCGTTGATACATCTGGCATGAGAGCTTTTCATTAGCGACATAGAACTGAAAAAAAGCATGGCAGGGAGGCAGTGCCATTTGATCCAGCTCTCCAGGATTGAAGGAGACCACAAGGTGGCGACGTGAGTTGGGATCTTTTTGAATCGACTGGACCACCTGAGCAATCTGATCGATCTCTCCCTTGCCGTCGGATCGTCGCCAAGAGCGCCACTGGGCTCCATAGATGCGGCCCAAATCCCCATTTTCATCAGCCCACTCATCCCAGATCGACACCTTGTTCTCCTTCAAATAGGAGATGTTGGTCTCTCCTCGCAAAAACCAGAGGAGTTCATAGATGATGGAGCGCAGGTGGCACTTCTTGGTGGTCACCAACGGAAATTGATCCTCAAGAGAGAATCTCATTTGATGACCAAAGATACTTAGGGTTCCGACCCCTGTGCGGTCGCTGCGCTGAACACCCTCATCGAGGACTTTTCTAAGTAGATCGAGGTAAACCTTCACTGCTCACTCTCCCTTTCCCTAAAATGCACCCCTTAACCTATTTTCGTCGAGGAATTAAGGCAAAGCTTGACAACATGCGCAAATGGACGTTATGACTTTCTCTATGGAAATTCGCGATCCAATTCATGGCTCTATGTCCATTGACCGTGCCGAAGTTGCTGTTCTTGATAGCGCAGCCTATCAACGATTGCGATCCATCAAGCAATTGGGCTTTGCGGAGTTTAGTTTTCCAGGTGCGACCCACAATCGATACCTCCACTCTTTAGGAGCTTGCCATTTGGCCGGCAAGGCCTTTGATACAATCTTTGCACGATACCAGTTTGGTTCGCCGGAAACTCGTCATCGCCTTCGATCGGTCTTGAAATTGGCGGCTCTTCTTCATGATATAGGCCATGGCCCCTTAAGCCATAGCACTGAGGAGGTCATGCCAAAGTTGTCTGAGCTTAAGGTCAAGGCCTATCAGAGGCGTCGCACTGAAGGTCAATCGGAACTCTTAGTAGGTGACCTTGATCGACGAGCCAACCACGAAGACTACACAATCAAATACATCACGGACTCTCACCTCACAGAGACCATTGAGACCCACTATCCAGACCTTACCCCTTTTCATGTAGCATCCTTGATCGATGAGTCTCTTAAGGTTGATGATGATTTCTTTTTTGACCATGGTGTGGATTTTCGTATCTTACTCAGCCAGTTGGTGAGCTCTGAACTGGATGTGGATCGAATGGATTATCTTGAGAGAGACG
Source organism: Pseudomonadota bacterium (assembly GCA_014584465.1). Classification (GTDB taxonomy): domain Bacteria; phylum Bdellovibrionota; class Bdellovibrionia; order Bdellovibrionales; family JACTMU01; genus JACTMU01. The sequence continues at coordinate 10,744 of JACTMU010000080.1, forward strand.
CCTATTTTTGTGGTACCAATTATGGCAAGGTTGAACTCAATTGGTTGATCTCCAATCTGACCTTTCATGAGGTTCAAGATCGGGCGCATTTGGCGTTGAATCGAAGAGCGCTCTACACCTTTGAGGATTTTTTGCTCTCCCGTCACCATATGTACTTGATGGTCTACTTTCACCATAAGAGCATCATCTATGAGGAGATGCTTCACCGATATCTTCTCAGTCCAGATTGTCAGTTCTTCTTGCCCTCCGACATTGAGGAGTACACCAAGTTCACAGATTCCGCCTTGCATGAACATTTGGCTTCAGTGATGAATCCCTGGGCGATGGACATTGCCAAACGAAGACCCTTTCGTATGCTGATCGAACTTCACTCTGTGACCGACTCCATCCGCCTGACCCAGATCAAGAGAACTCTTGAAAACGAAGGAATCGAATCCATTTTGGCGAGTTCCAAGACGAGACTCTCCAAATATCACGCCACCTCCACAGATCGCGCAAGCCTAGGAATCTATTTGGTGGACCAGTATGACAAGATGGCCAAGCCCTCTTTGATTGTGGACAGTGCGGAGATCTTTCGAAAATATGAAGACACTCGTGGCATCGAAAGGCTCTACGTGGCTCCGCAAAACTACAAGATCGCCGAAAAGATCATGGTGGATCGAAAACTTTAGAGAATGCCCATTTCAATCCAGTTTGCTGAGTAGGGAAGTTTCCAAGATCGAATCATTGCGGTCGAAGTCAAGGCCTCTGAGCCTTCACGAGACGAATTGACGAGTTTGACTAAAATCGATTCCTATTTTTCAGGAAAGAAGCTTGAAAAATTTATTGCTTGCCTCAAGGTATCTCCTAAGAGAGTTGGTAGGATCTCGATTCTGCCTTGGCAGGACGTCATTGCAGAAATTTTCGGATGATTGGCAAACAGTCATCGATGACACTGCGAAAGCAGATTTCGCGCTATGAACCTGTTTAGAGCTGTTGGAATACTGGAAACCCGAGTTATTTGGGGGAGTCTCGGACAAAATGTGAGGGTCCTTCTCACCAAAGAAGAACCCTCATCTCATAATGAATCACCACTCTGGTTATCTTGGGGGGGGGAACCAGAGTGGTGTTCGTTGTTGTTGTTTCTTGCCTTTATAACGACGGTGGGGGGGCGGGGTTGCAAAAAAAATAGGGGCCTAATTAAGGACCCTCTATTCGACTGTGACCGATTTGGCCAGATTGCGGGGTTGGTCCACGTCGTGTCCCATGGCCGAGGCAAGGTGGTAGGCCAGAAGTTGGAGGGGGATAATGGAAAGAAGAGGAGTTAAAGCCCAATGAACTTTGGGAAGCCCCAGGTAGTGAAGGCTCAGCTCTTGAAGTCGAGGGTCGATTTCGGTGCCAATGGAGATCACCTTAGCGCCACGGGCCCGTGCCTCTTCGAGATTGCTGAGGGTCTTTTCGTAAAGGGAGTCCTGAGGGGCGAGCATCACCACTGCCATCGATTCGTCGATAAGGGCTAGCGGTCCATGCTTCATTTCACCTGCTGCATAACCTTCTGCATGGACATAGGCGAGCTCCTTAAGTTTCAGAGCCCCTTCAAGGGCAATGGGATAACTTACTCCACGTCCCATATAGAGGAAACCACGATGATGACTCTTGAGCGCTTGTGAGGCCTCAGAAAAGTATTTGTTGTAACTTAAGACCTGGTCCATTTGGCTTGGGATGAGCAGCAGGGATTCAATGAGCTCCTTTTCAACTGTTTCATTCAAATGGCCCCTTCTTTTGGCAAAGTAGAGTGAAAGCAAAAAGACAATGCTTAAGGTGCAGGTAAATGCCTTGGTGCTGGCCACTCCAATTTCGCTACCGGCATTCATGTAGAGATGAAGCTTCGACTCACGGTCAATGGTGGAGCCCTTTACATTGCAAATGCTCAAAGTGAGCGCCCCTTTTTGATTGGCCTCACGAAGAACAGCCAGAGAGTCGGCGGTCTCACCACTTTGGGAGATGATCACCACAAGAGTTGATGCTCCCAAAACGGGATGACGGTAGCGATATTCGCTGGCGATGTCGATCTCTACTGGGATCTGCGCAAAATTTTCAATCAGATAGTCCGCAACCATGGCCGCGTAATAACTTGTTCCGCAGGCAACAATGACCATTCTCTCGACGGAATCGAGAAGTTTATGATCCACGCCTGAAAGTTCCACGGTGTGGTGGTTGAGGTTGATGTGCGGGGTGATCGCCGCAGCTACAGCGCGGGGCTGTTCAAAGATCTCTTTAAGCATAAAGTGGGGGTAGCCCAATTTTTCAGACTCCTCCGCACTCCATTCAACCTCTTGGATCTCCTTTTGAATTTCTCTCCATTTTCCATCACACAGACGAAAAAAGGTGAGATGGGTCCCCTGAGAGAGGACCATCTCGTGATCATCCAGATAATAGACTCGTTTGGTGTAGGGAATGATGGCCTGAATGTCACTGGCCATAATGATCTCATTGGATCCTACTCCCACAATCAATGGGGGCCCCATCTTAAAGGCCATGATGGAATCGGGTCTCTCTTGCCAAAGAGCAAGGACGGAATAGGCGCCTCGCAACTTTCCGATCACAGACTGGACCGCTTGAGCGGGACTCTTTTCAGATTCCAAAGCCTGACTCAGAAGATGGGCGACCAGTTCGCTGTCTGTGTCAGATTCTAGGACAACTCCTTGGCCTTTGAGCTCTTGGCGAATCTCACTGTAATTTTCGATGATTCCATTATGAATCAGTGAGACCTCTTTTGAGTTGTGGGGATGGGCATTTCGCTCTGAAGGCACTCCATGGGTGGCCCAGCGTGTGTGCCCTATTCCAAGGGATCCTTGAAAAGATTCATCTTTGAGTTTTTCTACAAGGTTGCACAGTTTACCTGAGGCGCGCACACGCTTGATAGTTTTGCCATCAAAAATGGAAACGCCGGCGCTGTCATACCCTCGGTATTCCAACTTTCTCAATCCGTTCAACAAGACCTCTTTAGGATCTTTAGGGCCGTAGTAACCGACAATTCCACACATAGAAACTCCTTCAATCTAAGCCACTTGGCTTGGTCGCGCACCCATGACTCTTAGGAGGAGGAGGGCTCTTTTTCAGATAGAGTGCGATATTTTCGAGCATAACCCTCTTTAATGACCTGTCGACCGCGAGAGAGGGCCAACGCATGGTCTGGGACGTTGCTGGTGATGGTCGAACCTGATGCGATGATGGAGCCATCGCCCACCTCAACAGGCGCAATGAACTGAGTGTCACTTCCCACAAACACATTGCTTCCAATCTTCGTGCGATACTTCTTGCGATTTGCTTGATAGTTGCACGTAATGGTTCCACAGCCGATGTTGGTCTCTGAGCCAATATCAACGTCTCCCAAATAGGTCAGATGGGATGCTTTGCTCTTTTTTCCAATTTGAGCGTTCTTACACTCTACGAAATTACCGATCTGGACCTCTTCGGCAAGGACGGTTCCAGGTCGAAGTCTTGCATAGGGGCCGATCACACAACGACTGTCAATGCTTGCATCTTCAATGTAGGAGCCAGCACGTATCTGAACGCTTTCGCCAACCTTGGCATTTGAGATGTGGCAGTGTGGCTCCACCACACAAAAGGGTCCCATCGTCGTTTCGCCACGTAGATAGGTGCCCGGGTAGATCACCGAGGAGGGGCCAACCATCACACTCTCTTCAATGTAGGTGTGGGCTGGGTCAATCACGACAACTCCCTGCTCCATCAACTCATAGCACTTTTTTCGAAAAAGGATCTTTGAGGCCAGAGCAAGTTCTCTTTGTGTGTTGACTCCCATCGCAAGTCGTTTGGGCCCCAGAATGGCGCTCATCCCCACGTGCTCTGATTGTGCCACTTCCACCAAATCGGTCAGATAGTACTCACCTTTGCGATTGTGATCTTCTATTTTGGGTAATAGACGCGTGAGCACCTCAGCTTGGGCAAGGTAGATGCCCGTGTTGATCTCCTGAATCTTCAGAGTCTCTGGAGTGGCCTCATGGGCCTCAACAATTGCCTTCAGGGTGCCACCTGAACGAATGATGCGACCATAAGAGCCGGGCTTTTTGAGGGTGGCTGAAACCACAGCCAGTGGATCTTTCAAACCCTCAAACTGAGTGCGAAGATCTGAAAGATCCTCGCTTTGAAGAAAGGGGTGGTCACCATTTACGATGATCACAAAGCCATGAAGTGTCTCTGGATGTGCACACTGAACGGCATGGGCGGTGCCTCGCTGTTCGTTCTGAGGAAAGCAAATCGCTCCCAGTGGTTCGACCACTTGGCGAACGAGAGTCTCACCGTACCCCACCACAACACGAATCTCTTGGACACCACTTTTTCGAAGTTGTCCAATGACTCTTTTGATCATCGGAACACCACCAACAGGGTGAAGAACCTTCGGTAGAGGTGATCTCATTCGAGTGCCTTGACCCGCAGCAAGTACAATTGCTGAAAATTTCTTTTGCCCCATCATTTTGGTATACGTAGACTCAGGAGAAAGGTCAATATCTCGATCTTACGGATGTGTGGGTGTGGACAGATCGCAACACTCGATGGATTCAAACGGGGCAAAAAGATTATGGGTGAAGGGACTCGCTGGGCAAGCTCGTTGCAGGGGAGAGAGATCCGACTCTACACCTCCTCGGCCTTTCTCTTTGGAAGCGGACAGAGACCTCTACTCTTTATTGGGGGAGTGCATGGGGATGAGCCTGAGGGAGTTCTACTGGCGGAGGCGACCTTGAGTTGGCTCTTGGAGGAGTACAAGGGGGAGCTTCCGTGGCTCTTGATCCCCTGCCTAAATCCCGACGGGTTTGCCCTTGGAACGCGGGGCAATGGACGCGGGGTGGATCTTAATCGCAACTACCCCTCAAGGGGTTGGTCTCAGGAGGCTCAATCGAAGCGCTACGATCCTGGAGAGAGTCCAGCCAGTGAGCCTGAAGTGTCGGCTCTGGTTCAACTGATTCTCAGTGAAAGACCTCGTCTGATCATCCATGCTCACTCCTGGGAGCCATGCATTGTTTTTACTGGAGATCGTGCCCGGAGGGATGGGCAGAGGTTGGCTCAATCTTCGGGATATGAGTTGAAATCATCAATTGGTTACCCCACGCCTGGAAGTCTAAGTCAATTTGGGTGGCACGATCATCAAATTCCGATCATTTGCATTGAAGAGAGGGCCGGGGAGCATCGATCGAAAATTTGGCCCCATTTTGCTCGAGGAATTCAAGAGATCTTCGAAGATGAGAGTTTAAGGGATGGTGAAGATTCATGAAGTCTGAAGGTCCAGAGTCACTTCTTTTGATTTTTGATCTTGATGACACTTTGGTTTCAACTTCGACTCTTCTGGTGCCAGAGGCATTAAAGAGAGCCATTGAGATTATGGCTGGTGAGAGCAATTTGTGTGAAAAACCGCTTACTGCAAAATTGTGGAGTGAAGCCAAGTCCCTCTTTGATCATGGATTCCCGGTGAGGGAGATTTTTCATCAAATTGCGAGCCAATTGGAAGGGTTGAGTTCGCAATTCAACACAGAGGATCTCGTGGCTCATGCTCTTCGAAGTTATCGAAGGCCCCAAATTCCAGAAAAACTTCCCTTGCTTGAGGGTGTGGCTGAGACACTTGATTTTTTGGGAAAGCGACACAAGCTGGCTCTGATCACTCGAGGAGTTCCTGGTGTACAGCAGAAGAAGATTGAAGCTTTGGGTGTGGCGTCCCATTTTTGCCAGATCGTGTTGGTTGATACCGAAAGGGACGAACGCAAAGAGCACGGCTTTAGGAGCGTGTTGAATGCATTGGGTTTTGATTCTTCTCGAACGCTGGTGGTGGGAGATGACCCATGGGATGAACTTGCACAGGGCAAGGCACTGGGTTGTTGGACCTGCAGGACCGTTCAATCCCGATTCTTAAACGCGCCAACATCGGATCGTGTTTGCGACTTTCAGATTCAAAAGATGATGGAACTTTTTGAAGTGGTCCAGGTGTTGGAAGATAGGATGAGGTGATGTCTCAATTGCATTCAAGTGTTCTTATCATTGGTCACCCTGATCCGAGCCTCATCTCGTTTGGAGCTGACTTTGCCTCTTCGATGGAGGAGGCAACTTCGATGAACCTCCTCGAGAAGAGCTATTCACTGATCGCGTTTGAGATGGACGGCAAAGATCATTTGCGCCAGATCCATTTTCTAAGGCAAGTTCAGGAGTCAAGCCCCCGCACACGGTTCATTCTTGTTGTGGGTGATGCACAAAGGGATCTCGTCAGTGAGCTCAGTTGCCACGGATCTCTTTTTAAGGTTCTCCCATCTTTTTTGAGTCACGAGTTTGAAGAGTCCATTCGCAAGGGACTGGAGCAAGAGGCTCTCTTTCAACAAAACAGAGAGCTCCTTCACCTCATTGTGGATCGCAATCGCACCCTTGAGGAAAATGCAATCAAGTTGCAAAGGCGCATTGACAAGCGTTCGACCTACTTGGCTAAGGCAACGGATCGTCTACTCAGAACCAATCAGCAAATGGAACATCTGCATCAGGCCCTCATGGCCATTCATGAGGCTGGATCCACGTCGGAAGTTGAAAGCTCCATCTACAAGGTCCTTGGTAGAACCTTTGATCTTGCATGGATTCGTATTCTTAGAGGTGTGCATCCGGAGATGGAAAGTGAAATGAGGGGTGACCTCAAATCGAAGACGGTCTTCAGTGCCCCTCTTCTGGGTGAGTCCCGAAAGGGTAAAGAGCAGGTTGGACAGATCTATTTTGCCCGCGAAAAGCCCATGGAATTTACTCAAGAAGAGGATCACTTTTTTCTGCAAATCAGTGAGGCAGTGGCTCTTGCGGTTGATCGAATCGAGAAACTTGCCATGGTGGAAAGACTTAAACATCAATGGGAGGCGACCTTTGATGCAATTTCAAGACCTGTCAGTTTGGTCTCATCAGATTACATTTTAATCCGTACCAATCGGGCATTTGCTCAAAGAGTGGGAAGGTCCGCGCGAGAGATTATTGGTAAACATTGTTACAATGTCTTTTTAGGTCGATCGGATCCCTGTGTGGGGTGCCATTTGGGAAAGAACTTTCAGTTGAATGTGGCTGCAGAGGGCGAGTCGGATTCTTTGGTCTTTGAGGTTCTAAGTCATCGTGTGGATCAGGGTGAGAAGAAGCAAAAGACCTATGTCCACCTTTATGAGGATGTTACATTGAAAAGAGAGCTTGAGGCGCAGATGATCGATTCTGCCAAGATGGGCGAGCTTGGAGTCATTGGAAGCAGCATTGCCCATGAACTCAACAATCCTTTAGGAGGAATGATTGCATTTCTTCACTTGGTGCGTGGAGATGTCTCATCGGACAGCCCACTACTAAAGGAAATTTCAGAGCTTGAACATGGAGCGCGTCGTTGTAAGGAGATCATTGAAGATCTCTTAGGTTTCAGTCGAGTTTCCACTGGAAAGCAACTTGATATGGTCGAAATTGGGCACGCCCTTGACCGAGCCGTGAGAATTGTTGAACTGCAAACTCGTGCAAGGGGCATTGTCATCGATGTGGAGCGATTGGAAGATGAAGTGTTTGTTGCCGCAACTGCAAATCTCCTTTCTCAGCTCTTTTATCACGTTTTAGACTTGATGGTGTCTCTCATTGAGGATCCTCCGGTGCTCCATGTGTCACTTCGTTTTGAGGAATCCTTGGTGACGGTTGATTTTGTTGTACGGACAGGATCTGAGGATTCGATCTCCATCCACCTCCCTGAAACACTCGTAGAGATGGTTGAATTTCTTGGAGGGCAGATTGAGTCTCAAGCAAGTCCATTCAAAGAGAATCGTTCATCCATTTGCAAGTCTCAAGTGGGGGTGTCAGTTCGTTTGCCCCTTGCTCCACGTTGGTCCGAAGAAGGGACTTGATTGTGTTGAAACAACTTCTGGTCTTTTGTCAACAGACCGGACTGTCCGTGTGGCGAGGGAGTGTGAAGTGCTCTGCTCCCAACCAAGCCAAGCAGTGGGCTTCAAGCGTGATGTGTGTCCAGTTTTTGCAGGATCGACAGGGATTTGACGTTGCCATTTTTGACAGCGACAAAAAAAGACCCTACGATAAAAGAAGTGTTCTCAGAGCCTTTTCGGATTCATGAAGAATTCGAAGTACCACCTAGGAAGGGGCCATCGTGCAATACTGTCGCATCTTATTGATCGAGGATGATTCAGAACTAAGAAGTGCGCTCTTTCGTGTTTTGGAGCGTCGGGGCTATGAGGTCTTGCTGGCAAGTTCGTGTGGAGAAGCACTGAGCATCGTCAAGTCAGAAAGAGCGATCGATCTTGTCCTGGTGGATCTTCGGTTGCCCGATGGTTCAGGAACCGATCTGATAGGACAAATCAAGGCATCTCAGTCCGATGCCAGATTCATCGTCATTTCGGGATTTGCCACAATTGACGAAGCTGTTGTCGCAACTCAAAAGGGCGCCTCCCACTTCATCACCAAACCGATTGACATTGATCAACTCTTAAGTCGTGTTGAGAGCATACTTACTTTAAAGTCTATGAACGAGTCCAAAGTTCCTCGCCATCAAAAATATAAGAAGTTTGAGTTTGACAACATCATAGGGCAGAGCCCCGCTCTTTTGAAGGTTTTAGATTTGATAGAAAGGGTCGCAGATTCTGACTCGACCGTGCTGATTGTGGGAGAGAGTGGAACTGGAAAAGAGCTGGTGGCACGAGCCATTCACTACAACTCATTAAGGATGGAAAAGGCCTTTGTTCCAGTGAACTGTTGTGCGATCCCTCGGGATCTTTTAGAGAGCGAGCTCTTTGGCCACGTAAAAGGCTCATTCACCGGGGCACTTACCAATCGAATGGGTCGTTTTGAGCTCGCTCATGGTGGAACGCTCTTTCTTGACGAGATTGGAGACATGGAGCCAAATCTTCAGATCAAGCTGCTTCGTGTGTTGCAAGAGAAGAGATTTGAGCCGGTTGGAAGCACTCGATCCGTTGAGAGCAACGCAAGGATCATCGCTGCAACCAATGTCGATCTGGAAAAGGCAGTTGCACAGGGAAAATTCAGAGAGGACCTCTTTTATCGACTCAATGTCATTCCGATCAAAGTTCCGTCGCTTCGGGAACGGGTCACGGACATTCCTCTTCTTCTTCGGTACTACGTCAACTACTTCAACCAAAGCAAGAATCGAAAGATCAGTGGATTTTCGGACGAAGCCCTTCGAGCTCTCATCAGCTATCGATGGCCAGGCAACATTCGGGAGCTTGAAAATTTCGTAGAGCGCGTGGCCATCATCAAAGGTGAAGGTGAGATTCAGATCACCGATCTGTGTGATCGCATGAGAGGAGGAAACCACGATCTCCCTCAAATGGAATCGGTGGCGGACATCCCGGAGATGGGTCTTGATTTCAATTCAGCTGTGGATGCCTACGAAAATGCACTTATCTCGAGCGCACTCAAACGCACCGGATGGAATCGCAATCGTGCTGCGACTCTTCTCGGACTCAATCGAACCACTCTTGTGGAAAAGATTAAAAAGAAGGGACTCAAACCCCCCGAAGCCGGTGCATAATATCCAGATCTGGTTTCGGCTCATTAAATTTCCTATACATTTGGTGGAGTTCGTTGTCGGAGGCATCCTTGCGCGTTAAGATAGAAGAAAATTAAGCAAGTTTCGCATCAAGCATTAAGCACATTCTGGTGAGGTGATTTTATGTTAAGTCAGGTAAAAATCCGTTATGAAGGGAAAAGTTATGAATTCTCGTGCAGTGACAAGGTAACTATTTTGGATGCAGCGATGGATGCGGGGGTGGACTTGCCGTCCTCTTGTCACTCAGGAACCTGCGGAGCATGTCAGGCACGATTGATTTCAGGGAAGGTTACAATGGAGGATCAGAGTTTTCTCAATGATGAGGACATCAAATCGGGTCTCATTCTAGCATGCAGTGCTCAATGCGAGAGCGAAGAGGTCATGGTGGAGTTTGAGTAGATCCGGGTTTCAATCTTCGTCCTTGACAGTCAAGGGAACGGTCGAAAGACTTTAAGTCATGGTCTATCTTCGTAAATGGTTGATCCCGACGTTGGTCTGGGGAATGATCAGTTGGTCTCACTCTCTTCATGCTGAGCCGATGAGGGAGTTCATTCGTGCCTGTACCTATGGCGTTTTAGCCGGCACTCTAGTGGGCGCAGCGAGCTTGGCTTTCACAAGCAAGCCTGGGGATAACCTTAAGAACATTGCGCGTGGAGCATCCTTAGGGCTTTATGCGGGCATGGCGTTGGGGGCCTATGTGATCTACTTCGTTCCGCCGGCAGGACAGATTCCAATGGACATTGAGGGCCCTCTTCCAGGTGATACTCCTATTGAGGATCAAATACCTGAGGAGTATGAAGAGGGAAGTTCAATCAATACTTTAGATCGCAGTCAAAATATCAGTTGGGTGCTTGAACCACTTTGGAACGAACTGGGTCGAGTGGATGGATTGTCACTGAACGTTGCGATTTGGCAATTTTGAGAGTCTTTGAAGTTCAAGTCGGCTCTTTTTAATCTTCTCCCTGAGAAACGCTTGCAGGGCAACTCGATTGGGTTGAGTCGCTTTCTGATCGTGGTCAACTTCAAAGGGCTCTGCAAGATAGAGCTCCTCGAGCTCTCGCTCATAATTTGACAAGAGATCTTGAATCCTCTGTTGCCTTTGGATTTGTTGCTTGTGATTCGGCCGCTCCTCTTGGGCCTCTGCATGGGATTGGTCTTGAGGTTCAAGGGGGTTGGAAGATGGAGTTCGACTCCCCAACGAGATCGCCGGTAGCGTCAAAAAAAGAATGACAAAACCAGATGTAATAACGGAGCTCATTTCAAAAAGTGTATCAACGTTTCAAGGAGGTTCAAGTTGAGCTGATCAAACGAGCCTTAGTGCCAGGTTCCAAATGCTGGACGCACTCAGACTAGGCGATCTTTGATTTTTCGCTGATCTCAGGAGGAAAATCCGAGTAGGAAGTTCGGACCTCTAGCTCCTTTCCCGCCTTGATGTAGCCGAGAACTTTGAAGAGCTCAAGAGGCTTTGACTTTCCTTTAACTTCGGCAAAACCAGCAGAGTGGGTCATAAAACGACTGCCTATGGTTTGTGCAGTTTCTTCACTGATGAGAAGATCAGTCCCAAAGGCCTTGGTGGAGGCCTCGATGCGTGATGTGAGGTTGACGTTGTCGCCGATCACTGTGTACTCCATTCGTTCGTCAGAACCGACCGTTCCGGCAATCACTTCTCCCGTGTGAAGGGCCATTCCCATTCGAATGGCGGGCTCACCGCGAGCCATTCGACGCTCATTGAGGTCGGCAAGAGCCGTTCGCATCTCAAGACAGGATTTGGCTGCAAGAAAGGGATCCTCTTGACTGGATTTTGGGGCTCCCCAAATGGCCATGATGGCATCACCGATGAATTTGTTAACAAAACCTCCGTTTCGGTTGATGATGGCGACCATGACTTCAAAGTATTCATTGAGCATCTGTACAACCTCTTCGGGTGTACGGCTTTCGCTAAATTTGGTGAAGTCACGGATGTCACTAAAGAAAACGGTCACATTTCTTCGTGTTCCACCCAGGTTGATCTTGGAACCCCTAAGTAGATCTTCTGCAACTGTGGAGCCATGAAATTTATTGATGAGATTTTTCATCTTGTCACGCTCGCGAAGACCACTTGTCATATCATCAAAGGCTTCGGCAAGTTCTCCCACTTCATCTCGTGATTTTACAATTGACGTTGCTCGAATCTCAAAATCTCCTTGGGCTACCTTCCGGGTGATTTCAAAAAGTTTTTCAATGGGCGAGGTCAACGTGATCGAAAAGAGAAAAACAAGAAATATCGATGCTGAAAAGGCAATTCCTGAAATGTAGATCGTCTGTCTGCGAACATCTTTGGCAGGCTCAAGGATGATCTCCTCCTTCACTTGGGAGATGAGAACTAGGCCGAGAGAGGTCCGCGTGTAGGCACCGACATACTTCTCTCCATCAAAGGGGTCTAAGTAAGGAGGAACTTGTCCTTGGCGAACCTTGGATTTGAGTGCTTCTTGCACGATTTCTAGATGGGCAAAACTCTGCGCCTTGGATGTGAAGGAATCATTCGGATGGGCAAGAATTTTTCCATCGGTGGTGATCAGAAACGATGTGCGTTCACTGGCAGAGGAAAAGGATTTTTGAAGATGATCCAAGCGAATGTCCGCCATGGCAACATGGGTGATCGCACCATAGGAATCTTTGACAAAGGGGAATGAGATTGTAAACAGAGGAGGAGAGTCCTTTCCCATCGATGCGTTGCGAATGTCCATCATTCCGGAAAATGGCGAGTTGAGCTGCGAAGGAAAGGATCTTCGCAGAAGATCGATGTAGGATGAGTTTTGATTGTACTGTCGAAGATACTCTTCGTTGATGAGCGTCTTAAGTAATGTTCGTCGGTGTCCATCATAAGCCCATACAGAGAGTGCGACAAGATCTCGATCTTGGTGAAAGGTTAAATTGAGAAGATCCCCCTTGTCATCAGTTTGCAAAGAGTTTAGGAGGAGTCGAGCTGCAATTTCGGTTCGATTCAAGTAGTTTTGAAAGAGTGTTTCGATCTCCACCGCTTTGGCAAGTGATTGATCAAGATTGGTGGACTCCTCTCTTTTTCGGGATGCATTTTCAAAATATTGAGAGGTTGAAAATGCAAGTAGGACCGCAACGGTGGCAAGAAGACAGAGAGTCATCGCAATCAGCTTGACTGCTATGGGAAAACGTCCTTTTTTTCTCTTCAATTTCTTAGAACGTTTCATCAGAACCCCCATTCCAAGCGAAGATTGATGTAGTGGCCATCGATCTTGACGCGATTTTGGCTCTCAGACGCTATGGCCTTCGAGGATGAAGCTTCCCCCTGTGTTGTGGAATAGTAAGCTGCCTGATCGAGTCGATAGGCATATCCAAGGAGTCCGTTGACGGTTGGCCCCAGTTTCATGGTCCCCATCACCCCCAATTGATAACTGTTGGAAGGAAGAAGGTCTTTGTTGTTTGGGGTGGAGACCTTTGTGGTGGTTTGATAGATGCGACCATTGAGTTGCATTCCCAGACGTTGAGTGAAGGGCCACCAATATTCAATACCAAAATGGACTCCAGCCGAAGAGATGCGAGCAAGGGGCGCCTCGCCTCCTTCAATCCCTTGTACTTCAGGAAGTTCTTTCAAGTAGGGTCCACCGCTGATACGAAGTTGATTGGCATAACCTAGGAATTTTTTCCAAATGAGATGAAGTTCGGATGCAAAGAAGGTCACCGATGTATTGTTGTAGAGGAATCCGCTCAGATCCACAAGTCCATAGTAGCCCCATGACCCACGGTAGGGAAAATGGGCAAGGCCCAAACGACCAGTGCCTCCAAGTGATCCAAATGAGGCTGTACTGCCGGTTTCAGGGTACTCGCCTCTGTAGTTCATTTGTGTCAGTAGATAGGTTGCAAAGAAGTAATAGGTCGTTTGGAGGTCGATGACGGATTTGAGCACCGCCTGCTGCTCGGCTGCGGGACTTCGATCCGCGTGGGCAGTGAACGCTATTTGCCTCCAAGGAGAGCTCTTTCTTAGGGGAGCCACTGCTTTGATCTTGAGACGATAGGAACCCTCGGGATAGGATTTATCAAAGAAGATGGAGGTCTTTTTGAGCCCACGCTTTCGTTCGAGAGTTTTCCAACGTTTGCCGTTGATGTTGTTATTGAGGAGTACTTGAAGAGTGTAACTGTAGCTTTGGGCACTAGGGACTTCGTTCCAAGAAATTTTGCGCACAAATCCATTTTCGATGGGAGTAAGCTGAGGGGAGGCAAGGGGGCCTCCGAAGATGACGAATTGTCTTGCGGTTTGTGTTTTTTCCCCAGCTTCATCATTGGACATGATGGATTGAACCTTCCAAGTATATCTTCGTCCCACTGGGAGAGGAACTTCGATTGAGGTGTTTTGGGTTAACTCACGATGGATCTCCTTACCGTTTTCATCATCGACTTGAATCTCATACTGTGCAGCTCCAATTGAGGATTTCCATTGAAAGATGGTAGAGTGAGTCTCACTTTCAGTTGACCGCAAGATCTCATGCTCCTCGGGTCGAACGAGCTCCGGCGGAAGGGACTTGATCACAAACGAAGTCAAAGCACCCCATGGACCGGGAACACTTCGGGAGTCAAAGGAACGAAGTCTCATTCGATACTCTCCAAAAGTAAGCTCGCTCACCCAAGAGGGATCTTTCGTTTTGGCTGAGATGGGCGGGATTTCATCGGAGTCTTCTGGTGAGTTTGGATCAACGGGGCGAATCTCAACTTCGTAGAGAGTGGCACCCTCAATGGGCTCCCAACCTAAGGTGACGGTTCGCTTTAGACGCGCCTCGGGTGGAGATGGTTGCGCCTGGGTCACGCTGCCAAAGAGATTTAAGATGACAAGCCCTAATACCCACTGAAACGATTGAAGAGCAAGGTTTGGTGAGAGGCTTTGTCGTTTCATAAGGCTATTTGATCTCCAACTTTTTGAGCGCTGGAGCACGGAGATGACTTGCATTAGGAACAACAATGGTGACCCTCTCACTTTCAGGTCCAACTCTGCCGAACCGGTCCATCGATTGAACCGTGAGCGTGTACTCACCCGGGTAGAGGTTCGAGAAGAGCTGTGTTGTTTCATTTGTTTTTGAGAGTTTGGGCGGCGAGTTTTTCGACATCAAAGTGAGCTGGTAGTTGAGGGCGCCCTGAACAGGTTGCCATTCAATTCGCGCCAGACCACTGTTGCTCGCTTTGATGGGGAGTTCATCCTTTTGTGTGAATTCGGGTGCGGGTAAAAGAGGGAGGGGGGCAATGTCCATGATGCGTGCAGGGCTTCTTGCAACAACTTGATCTTGAGAGTTGAGTGCCTCAAGAACGAAGGTGAAGGTGCCATCGGAACTGAGGTGCTGTGTCGTGGAAGGTGTGGAGTTGAGGTTGATCCAAGTAGTCTTATCGAGATGGTCATCTTGAGATGCCCACTTCAAGCGATATTTTGTTGCAGATGCGATTGGAGTCCACTTCAGTTCAACCGTGGGTCGTTCTGTGAGGTAGTTGAAAGTGGTGGTGGGGTCTATCCATGAGATCGTTTGGGTTGGTGCAATGAGAAAGTCGAGTGTTTCTGAAGGTTGAGAGGGCTCTTGATCGTGAAATGCGGTGACCGACCACAGATAGCGACCGGGTTGAAGTTTGTGGTGAACATGTTTTGGCTTGTGAACGTTGATGACTTGGCGTTTGTTGTTATTTCCCATCTGCTTCCAGACAAGCACAAGGGAGTAAGATGTGGCACTAGGAATGGGACTCCAGCTGAACTCAATGCCGTGGTCCTGACTTTCGAGTTGAGTGATGAGTTGTTTTGGTTGCGGGGAGAGAGGTATTGGAGTGGGAATCTTTTTCGAAGATGCAACGATGAACCATTGAGGGCCACTTTGTAGGGTTCGATCCAATTTCTTCAAATTTCCACTTACACCCCAATAGTAGGTTCCTGGTTGAAGCAAGAGGTTTTCTTGATCTCCTGAAACCTCTTTGGCCCAGAGAGGCTTTTTAAGCTGCGGATCAGTTGAAACGACAAGGTGCAAGCGTTCCAGGAGTCCTGGATTGGTCCAGCGAAATTGCACACCCGATTCGTTTGATTCGAGAGAAATTGTTTGCCCTTGACTTGGAGAGAGCAAACTGACTGGAGAAAGGGGTAAGATCTTTGTTTTTTGAATTTGACTTGTTAGGCGGGGTCTTCCCTGGTTGCTGGTCGCAATCAACCGCCAGTAGACAATGCCTGGGGCAAGGGGCAGAGAGATCCTGCCAGATTCACCATGAGAGACGGCTCCACGGACTTCGTTGAGTCTTGATCGGGACTCACCCTTTTCGAAGAAGACCGTGTAGTCTGACCCCAAAGGTTGAAACTGGATTGAGAGTAGCTCTCTTTGCTTGGGATCAACGTAGAGATCGCTACCTTTCTTTGGAGAGAGAATGTGGATGGAGTGATGGATCGTCTGAAGGCGATCATTCATAATGACTCCTGAGTTCCCCTCTTTGACACTGATCACCTTTCCACTGGACTCAATGTCCGCACTTCCTGACAGGATGTCGACATTGAGATTTCGGTTTTGTTGCTTTCCTAGTGAGAGTTCAGTCTGGTGCAGAGATATCTGATGTGCTCCGGATTTGAGTGTAAGGGCTTCGTCCGGGATTGTGGTGCTCTTGGCACGCACAAAGAGGTTTCCTTCAATGAAGTTTAAGGCAACTTTTCCAGAGACCTCTTCAAGCACAATCAGAGAGTTCGGCTCAAGATCGACGACGGTTTGAGATCGGAGAAACACAATCGAAGCGTGTGTCCCCTCATTTGTACGAAGCGTCTCTCCAGCGTAGAGATCCTCATCAGCCTGAACGCTTTGCCAAATGATTCGGTCCACGGGCTTTCGTTGCACTTCATGGGTGAGATTTACAAGCTTGGCCAAAGGTTCTTGTGGGTTCTTAAACGCTCGTAACTCAGATTGTTTGAGTTGAGCGTGATTCCATGCAAAGGTGACCGCCATGGAGGTGAGCGATGCTGCGAGCGCAAAGGAAAGTCTCTTAAAGTTCTTTGACAAGCTCTTTGACACGAACCCTCCTGATGTGTCATGGACAAGGACTTATCGGTTTATCTATGTCTATGTCGAAGTGGATCTAAGTCTAATCGGTGCCTGGCGCGAAACCTCATTTCGGCGAATTCACCATAAGTTTTCCTTATACCTTCGTTCAGCCCCCTTGAGTTAGGGCCTCTGGCGAGTCCATAAAGAAATCTTTAAGGCGCTTTCTCGAAAACAATTTTTTTTTCGTTACAGGTTCTTCTTTTGTTGAATTTTGGTGACAAAAAAGGACTTCTCTTTCTGAAACGTTTTCAATAGGTCTCACTTTCTAAAAACCAGGTTTGACTTTGATGGGACGTTGGCCTAGTTCTTTTGGAGGAACGTCTTTTTTGGGAGGAAGATCAAATGTTTAGAGGAAAACAAGGGATATCATGGGATTCAAAAGGGCTGTTCACTCTTTTGGGGTTTGTTTTGGTATTAGGTGGATTGAGCGGGTGCTCTGATCGGTACAAGAGTGAAGGCGATGGCAACCGCTATCATAAGGGGGTGGCCGCACCCAAAGATGTTTCCGCCTCTTTTGAGATTGTGTCTGCCAAAGATGCTCCAGAACTGCGCAAGATTGGAATAACATCTGGAGATTACCTTTCGATTAAGAAGAGTTCTTTAGATAAGGAGTTTTTACTTTCAGTCTCAATGATACCTCAACGAGTCCTACCCACAAGTGAAGGTCTTCAGGGTCGTATTGTGGCGTTCAAGCTCTATCATGGAAATCTTTTCTTGATGGAGGCCTCGCAAGGCCATGTGGTTACGAGTGATCTTCCTTCGAATCTCATTTTGGCGGAAATTCCGGTGTTGAGCGACGAACCTGATCGACTCGTGGTGGAGTTCAATCGAGGGATGAATCGTATTTTTGTTGCATCTAATTGGAATACAGAGAGTGGTTACACCAACGAGGAACAAGTCAAGACTTTGAAAATCGTGGCGAGTTTCATAAAAAAGATGGAGATCGTTGAAGATCGACTGATTCTCAACCAGATTGCTCAAGTCGAGGATGGTGAAAAGGTTCCAAGTTTTGAAGCTCGATATGTCATTGTTCCCTATAGCGCCAACGAAAAATATCAGGCCAAACTCACTTCGGATTTCAAAAGAGTTGGTTTTTTTGAAGTGGCCACCCAGATTGAAGATGGCACTGGACGATATTTGAAGTACATCTCCAAATGGGATGATTCAAAGCCGATCGTCTATCACGTCAGTGCCAACACCCCCAAGGAGTACATCGATGCGATCAAGGAGGGAATTCTTTATTGGAATGCAGCGTTTGGTCGTGAGATCGTAAAGGCTGAAGTGGCTCCAGAGGGGGTTACGGCACCGGATGCAAAGTACAACATTGTTCAATGGGTTCCTTGGGAAGAGGCGGGCTACGCCTACGCCGATGCTTTGATGGATCCTCGAAGTGGAGAGATTCTCCATGCTCAGGTCTATTTGACGAGTGTCTTTGCTCTGGGTGCGAAGATACGTGCGCGAGCTTTGCTACGTCGTCTTGATGACCATGATCACGGTCTGAAGTCTTCCATAGGACTTCGCGGTTTTTCATCATCACGACTCTGCTCTTTAGATTTGGCCAGAAAGTGGGATCGTGCACTGAGTGCATTGATTGAATCCAATGCCTCGGAGGAGCAGATTCTTCGAGTTGCTCAAGATACGCTTCGGATTGTGACGGCTCACGAAGTCGGTCACACGTTAGGACTTCGACACAATTTTGCGGGATCGCTCGCAGCAAGCGTCTCTTTGGAGACCCGCGATGAGCAGATGAAAGAGTACATGGTTCACGGAACGATTCCAGATCCAGGAGTCAATATTTATAGCAATTCTGTGATGGAATATGCTTCGTTTGAGGATGATACGCTCATGGCGGCACAGATGAAGGCTTCCAAAGCGCTCTTCTCCTATGATCAAGCGGCAATTCGTTGGGGATACAAGGGGGTTGAGGTTCAGCCGGAGGCATCGTTGATCTTTTGCACTGATCAGCACACTGAAGTTTATAAAGACTGTCGTCGTTTTGATGAGGGTTCTGATGCCTTTACCTACTCCAAGTACATTATGAACAAATGGTTGGATTTGCTTCCTTATGAGATTGTAGAACTCTATGTGCGGGCAAAGTCTCCCTTTGATCCTCGTGACAAGAAGAATCTTGGTGAGGTGGTCCTTGGTTTGGATCGCACTTTGAATCGTGAGAAGGGCGAAGTTGCTCAGCTCTTGAGCTGGTTCAAAAAAGAGGCACGAGCCTGGACCGTCGAGAGTCACTACCCCTATATTGGTCCCGTCCATCAGGAGCAGATTGAGAAGGAGAAGTTTTCGTGGCTTCACCAAGAGATTTTGAAAGAGGGGGGTGCGGACCAGGGGCTCTTCTGGTATCTTCCCTCAGAGTATGGTGGTTATGAGGGAGTGGCTGAAGCGGGCGTTAAGAGGTTGAAGGAGTATCTTGCAAAACCTAACGTCGTAAAAGGCATTGGCTACGGTGGAGAAACCTATGAGTTTTCGTCGGATGAGATTGCATTCATTGAAAAAGAGGGAGCTCGTTTCTTTGAAGTTCTTGAGTCCAAGTTGATCGATCTTTTCCTAAGTGAAGTAGGAAGTGCTCGTTTTGACCACGAAGCGATTGCGGAAGAGGTTGAAAAGTCTCTGAAGGGTGTTTCCAAAGAGATCATTTTGAAAGTTAAGGAAGAGGTCCCCGACGGTGAGGTGCCTACCTATAAGCACTCTGCGGAACTTCGTTTGAAGGCTGCAAAGGTGCTTGATGTGAGTTTGGGTCCTGTCGTGGACTGGGGCTGGAGTGCTCGAGATGAGATTGCGAAAGCTTTGAAAGCGCACATGGAGAAGGCGACCAACAAGAAATACAAGGACGTCGACATTGATGAGCTTCCATTGGATAAGAAACGATGGTGGATCGAGCAGATGGGCATCCTTCGCCAACTTGATCGAGGCTCGCCGCTCTAAGGGTCATTTGCAGTGCTGAGTTTGTTTTGGGGGGCCAATGGTTCCCCATTTTTTTGTATTCCTTTCTGGATTCGACGCTCTTTAGAAAACTTATAGAAATCGGCAAAAATGGAATTACCGGACAGCCCCTACATATAGCCGACAAATTTAAGTCCGAGCGAAGCGATCCCTAAGAATGAAAAAAAGCCGAAGATGTCGGTGACCACTGTGGCGAGAACTCCGCTTCCCACAGCGGGGTCCCATTTGAGGCGATTGAGAAGGAGCGGAATGACAACTCCGACAAGGGATGCAACGAGTGAGTTAAGAACCATGGAGACGCAGATGACACCTGCAACCAAAATGGACCCCTTCCAAAGGTAGACAAGGATTGCAGCAAAAACACCTGTGAGTAGACCAAGACCAACTCCCACGGAGACCTCTTTCAAAAGAGCCTTTCTTTCGGTGATAAAATTGAAATCTCCTGTGGCAAGCCCTCGAGTGACCACCGTGAGGGTTTGAATGGCGGTGTTGCCCCCAATCCCGGCGACAATGTTCTTCAGACTTGCCAGAATGATCAACTGGCTCATGGTGTTTTCAAAGAGACTCACCACGGAGCTTGCAAGTCCAGAAAGAAAGAGATTGAGGACCATCCACGGAAGTCGATTGCGAAAACTCTTGCTTGCACGTGTGAAGATGCGATCATCCTCAGAAAGACCGGCGCGAGCATAGAGGTCCGCCGTCACTTGCTCTTGGACAATGTCGACCACATCATCGACCGTGATGATTCCAAGCAAGTGGCGCTGATCGTCAGTTACAGGTAGTGCAATAAAGTCATAATGACTCACCAGTTTGGCCACATCTTCTTCAGGAGTGTCGGCGGAGACCGAAATGACGTCCTCCTTCATGAGCTCTTCGAGGGGCTTGGTGGCAGGGGCAATGGCGAGAGTTCGAAGAGATAGGACGCCGCACAAACGACACTCTGAGTCAACACAATAGATATAGTGAATGGACATCTCTTGGGCATGGGCTCGAAGTCGATCAATCGCCTCATTGGCAGTCAGTGTTCGAGGAAGAGCAAAAAATTGGGTGTGCATGATTCGACCTGCTGAGTTCTCTGGATAGTTGAGAATCTGCAGTAGGCGGTTGCGGAGTCCCTCATCAAGCTGTTCGAGAAAATGGGTTCGAGGCTCTAGTTCCAGCAGGGAGACAAAGTAGGCGGCCTGCTCCTCGGGCGATTCAGTGATGAGTCGTTTCAACAGAGGAGGATCAAGTTTTGTAAGAAGCAAAACCAATGGCTCTTCGGGCATCTCGATCAAGGCGCCAGCTGCCTTGCCCATGGAGAGTAGGACCTCCAAAAGGAGCCTCTTTTCTCGCTGTCCCACACTGCCAAGAAGGGAGGCCATATCGACCGAGTTGAGACGGTGGAGTATGCCGCGCAGAGGTTTGCTATTGCGTCCTTGAAGGAGTCGTTTAATAATGGAGATGTTGGTTGGATTCAGTCGCATCTTCAACAGATCTCGCAGGGTGATTTGAAGCTGTTGATGGTAAAGTTTGTCTCGGTCATGAATGCAAATTCGCGACAGCGACCAATAGATGGTCTCTTTTTTTCTTGATTGCGTCAAAGGATTTAGGTAAAAATAGTGTTTTTGCTCCGTGAGGATTTATGAATAACAAGATTCCGATGACCCTTCGTGGGAAGGAACGACTCGATTCCGAACTCAAGGATTTGATTCAAGTCCAACGTCCTGCAGTGATCAAAGCCATTGAGGAGGCAAGAAGCCACGGGGACTTGAGTGAAAACGCCGATTACGATGCGGCTAAGGAGCGACAGGGCTTTATTGAGGCTCGCATTGGTGAGATCCAACACAAACTCGCAATGGCCGAGGTGATCGACCCGTCCAAGCTTCAGTCAGATCGTGTGGTCTTTGGTGCTACGGTTCTTCTTGAAGATTGCGAATTGGGTAAAGAGATCCAATATCAGATTGTGGGGGCAGATGAATCCGATGTGAAGAAGGGACTTTTGTCTGTGATGTCCCCGTTGGCACGTGGCCTTATAGGTAAACGCAAGGGTGATGTCGTGGAAGTGGTGAGCCCCAGTGGTGCCAAAGGGTATGAGATAATAGATTTCCACTTCAAGTAGTGGGTCGTGAAATTGATTTCCGAAAAAGACGAATCTTCAAGAGTTGATTTTCAGCCAGGGTTTTCGATTTTAGTCTCTTGCCTGGTGGTCTCCCTGATTTTAGGAGTAGGAGTTCGCATTTTCTTCTCCGAGGATCGTCTTCGGAAATGGGCGCTTTCGGCAGTTGAGCCAATTCAAGACAAGTTTGATATTGAGCTCGGAGCTGTTCGTTTGAGTCTGGCGGACTATTGGTTGCCTCGTATCTCTGTGGAGTTGGAGTCCTTGCGCGTTGAAAGTGTGGGTTGCGGGCCCAGACATCACATTTCACTTGGCACCGTTCGGGCACCTCTTGATTTCGGGAGCCTTCTTCAGGGAAAGATTCAGTTTAAGACCATCGAGATCTCTGATGGGCAGTGGATTGAGGGAGAGCCGGATCCATGTGAAGATGGCGAGCTCGCTCAGAAGGTTCCTCCCAAGAAAAGTGAAACCAAAGATCGTGAGACCACCTCCAGTGAACCGAAGGGTGGTGCTTCTGGGATCCTTTCTTACTGGAAGAGCATTTCACCGCTTTCGTCTTACTTGAAATCGATACGGATTCAAGAGTTTGTGTTTGTACCTCTGAATTTTGGAGGCATGAAGATTCAGACTCAGGATCTTCGTTTGTCAGGCATTGAACGTACGGAGGGCCCGATCCTACTTAAAACCAATCTTCAGCTTCGAGACGTCAATGGTGAGGCTGAGGCGAGTCCACTTCCAGCGGTGGCCTTGAGTTCAGAACTCTTTCCATCTGAGATTAAGGGAGAGATTCGAGGCCGATGGAGAGAGGGTGAGTTGAAAATTGACCACTCTTACAGAGTTTCTGAAGGTGTTGAAATGGTTGGGATTCAGTTTGATTTTCAAAATATCCCGCTCACGGCGATTCAACAGGCGTTAAAGAGATCTGGTTGGGCAGGTGATTATCCATTTCCCAAACAGTTTTGGGTCTCATTTAAGGGTGATGTCGCTGGGCCGGTTCACGATCTGGCAACTTTGCCTGTTCGATTTGAACATTGCAAGTTTACAGGTGATTTAGGTGAGATTGAATCTCACGGTTTCAGTTACCATCCTCATCATCAGGAACCATTTTCCGCAATGCAGGTCGAGATGAGAAAGGTGGATCTTAAAGCCCTTTTGGAGATCATCTCCGTTGAGACTCCGGTGGATCAATACGGAGCCTTTGGACGGCTGAACGGGAAACTTGACTATGTTTCGGCGCAGGCCATGCAGTTTCAAGGAGTTCTTGAGGGTCTTGAGCTCATTTTTTCAAACGGTGGAATTCGTCGATCACAGATTTTTCATCAAATTCAGGGGGCATTGGAGGTTAAGGATCAACGTTTTTCTGCTCTGATAGGAGAAGCCTCCTTGGCAGAGGGAAGTTTCAAAGGGGTCCTCTCATTCAACTTTGGCCATAATTTTTCAGAAGGACTTGCTCAAATTCGAGTTGATGAGCTTAGTTTTTCGCCCACAGTTCAGAAATTGATGGTCGGAGGCAAAATCTCCCCGTTTGCGGTTTATGGCCAAATTCAGTGGGAGAATGGTGAAATTGCCATGTGGAGAGGTGACTTGGCAGCTGGTGACATCGATGGTGGAGATTGGCAGCTGCGTGGAACAAAGGTGGGGGGACTTTTCCAAAAGAATCAGGCAGAAATCAAATTGCAAGCTGAGGGTGTTTCCATACGTAAGGGGTCACAGATTTTTGGTTTCCTTCAGCCCCTCTTCTTAGATCAAGAATTTGAGGGTGATTTCTTGAACATGGTTCGATTCTCAACCAAGATTCTTCGCACTGGAAACTCCCTTCAGTGGCAGCGAGCTACAGCCTTTGTTCCCGAGGGGCGAATTACGCTCTCATCCGAAGGAGGTTGGGATGAGAACGATCAGATTTCGGGTTGGATCAGCAGCGATTTTCCTGAGTTGAAGCTCCTTAAGTGGACGCTCGGCGGAAATCGCCAAAACCCAAGAATCTTGCCCCACACAAAGTGGCTCAAAGAGTTGGCTCGAAAAAAACAGGAGAGACCAAAGACGAAGACACTCACGGTCACAACTCCACCAAAGGTTGAAAGTGAGGGGCTTGAAAAGATAGGCAAGGCAGTGATTCAAGGAGCCAAAGAGCTCTTAGGGGATTCTACACCACCTGAGTCGACGAAGGAAAATCCTGCCGATCAACCTCAACGATGAGCGGGTTGGGAGGGTTGAAAGAAGGGGCGGAGCTCAGGTATGCGAGCAGGCATCTCATGGTAATTTTGTTTCCAAGCCTGGATTGTCTCCATACATAGGGAGATGGTCCATCCAGAGCATCGAGCCTTAAACTCACTCAAAACAAAATGGTAGAGCTCTTTTCGTAAATGAGAATCATATCGCAATTTGCCTGTGACACATGGAAGAAGCTCTGAGCTTGTAACGTAGCTTTCCATCCCAAAACGTTCCCGCATCAAATGGCGCTGTTCGGGTTGAATGCGAAGTGCACCCATTGCGAGCTGGACCACCTCATGCGGTTCAAAGGTGGTCGTGACCTGTTCAATCAGCTGTCGATAATGATCTTTCCAATTTTCATGCCAGATCAAGGGGTCGAGATAAAATGCGACAGGAAATCCTCGATCTGCGCAGAGACGCGCAGAATTCAAGCGCTCTTGAAGCGAGGCGGTGAGGTGTTCTTCGTGGTCGATGACCTCTTGAGGATTGAGAGACCAACTGAAGATCACATTTCGTCTGTGAGGGAGGTCCAAGAGATGGTCGACATAATTGGTTTTCGTTTTGAATTCCAGATACCACTTTGGGTGATCAAAAAAGAACTCCATGAGTCTTGCGTTGTGAAGAGAGATGGAATCAAGTGCGAGACTGTCCATAGTTTCTCCAGTCCCTATACGAAGTTGACTCAAAGGGTTTTCATTGAACATGGTATGAAGTTCGTCGATCGCAGAATCAATATTGGAATAGAGTGTTGTGGTCGGAGTGTTGTGATAGCTCTGAAGATAACAGTAGGAGCAATCCATGGGGCATTGGAGCCCCAGGTTCAGGACATAGTAGTTGCAGCAGGCAAGTCCCTTCTTAAAACCAGGGCATCTTTTAAAGAAGTTTCCTGGAAAAGGGAGGATGCAGAGTGTGCGTTTGCTCTTGGAGTACTGATCCGCCGAAAGCTCTCCGAGCTGAGCCGAGGATTTCAATTGAGGAAGTTGCCACGAAATGACCTCTTTGGGAAAGAGCCATTCCACTCTCTGGCCCAGTGGTGTGCCCTGAAGTTCTGGGGAGACCATCACCTTTTCGAAACGGGAGATCAATTGGACCATGGAGAGTTCTTTCTTAAGGTCTCAGAGACCTTTTGAAGACCATGAAGGGTCTGTTCAAAGGCCTCCATGGATTCGATCTGAAACCGTACTTCGATGGTTCCTTGATCTCCATGACGAGCCCATCTGGATGTAAGTTGGCGAGGCCAGGGAAGTTTTTGAATGGTTGCGGCCATGGTCTCATCGTACTTGGTCGTTTTAGGAAATCTCAATCTTTCAAGGTGTGAGATCCATCTCTGGTCACAAAAAATCTCTTTGAAGCTGTGTCCCATGAGGCGCAGTTCACATGCGAGTTCGAGGGCGCGCACTCCCTCGGATTTTGAGAGCTGCAAGTCTGGGATCTTGAGGAAGATGGGAGCATATTCCTCAAGACGAGGAAGTGAATTTAAGATCGAGATATCGCGAAAGCCAACTCGCTTTTCGTTGGCCCACGATTGAAAGGTCAAGGGCGTCTGAATCAATCTCTCCAAGATCCTGCGATGGGACTCACTGTCCCGGATCTTCTTGAGGGCACAAAGTTGGGACCAACTCTCATCAAATAAATTCGTCCTTTGCAGGCAGACATAAAGACGTCCAAGCTCAACCAATCCTAAGTCGGGGTGGCACTCATGGAGGCTCTCTGCAAGTGAAAGAGCCCTCTCTTCACAACGGTTCTGGGTGATCTCAAAGAGCGGAGCATCTTCATGGGATGCTCGATCAAAGCCAGCCACAACCAAGCCGTTCCAAGTCACCACCGGAAGTGATCTTGGCCAAGGGACGACTGGGTGAAAGTTGAGATCCAGAGAAGCATGTGTTAACTTTTTCATCGAGCCTAAGTAGCATGAGGAGGCAACCCTGTCCATTTCGAACCGGTTTAGGGAAGGTTTTTTGGGAGATCCATGGCAGATTGGAGAAGTCGCGCAGAAATTGTGCATGATGTAGTCTATTTTGAGTACGTGTCGGCCGAGGTCGTCCGCACCAGTGAAGAGGTCTTTGTTTGGGATCTTGATAAGACCTACCTTGACACCAAATGGGGAACGCTCAAGGAGCTTTTCGAAACGGCCTTTGAGAAGGCCTTTCAAAAGAGAAACGTACCAGGTACAGGTTCACTTGTGCGTGGCTTGAGTGCAAGTTGGCAGGAGGTCACCGGGCAGAAGGTCTTTCCCATCTATTTTATTACAGCGTCCCCCCCACAGATTGAAGAGAAGATTGTGGAGAAGCTGATTCTTGATGGAATCCAGCCGCTTGGAATCTTTTTTAAAGATAACCTGAAAAACTTAAAACCAAAACGGTTGTGGCGCCTGACCCAACAGGTTGGATTTAAGCTTCAAGCGCTCCTTCAGTTGAGGATGAGACTTCATGAACATGTCCGGCAGGTGATGTGGGGTGATGACAGCGAGTCAGATGCGATCATCTACTCACTCTATTCTGACATTTGTGCGCGACGACTCACGGAAAGGGAGCTTCGAGAGATCTTACGGGGTTTGCGCGTGATTGGCGAGCAAACGGAAATCATCCTTCGATTGCAGGGGCGAGTGCCGGAGAGGGATCCCGTTGAGAAGATCTACATCAACCTTGCTGTGGACACAGACCCCGATTACTACCTTAAATTTGGACGAAGAGTGGTCCCGACCGACAACACCTTCCAGGCAGCCCTTGATCTTTACCAGGATCGAAGGATCAATTTTGAACAGGTAACTCGCGTCGCTCAGGATATGATCATGAACTATGGTTTTACGATCGAGGAGCTTGAAAGGAGTTTGAACAATCTCATTCGACGACAAACATTGGGGGCGCCGTGCGCGACGGAGTTGATCGATCGTCTTAAGGAGGAGGAACTTCTTACAATCCACTTTGCGCCGTCGATGGAACCTGCCGCAGTCAAAGATCAAGTTGGCCATCGCGTCTTTGAGCTTGAAGGAGAGCATGAGCCGTGGGTTCCCGAGAGGATTGATTATCTTCATGACTACCGCTGAGAGTCACCACTATTCGAAGGTCAATGGGTATTGAGCAATAATGGGATCAGATTTAAAGCTCTTGAATCGAGCCCGGCTGAGGACTCTCTGAACACAGCGTTTGAGGGTTTCATCGGGGATGGAGCTCTCCATCACTTCCGTCTCTGAGACCTCACCGGAGGGTTGGATGGTGAAGGAAAGCCTCATGGTTCCCTGACTTCGTGGGTCTTTCTTGATGTGTTGAAGGTAGCAACGTTTAAAAAGGCTCCGTTGTCCCTGAATGATGCTGAAGATGTAGGAGTCTGACAAAGTGTCAGAGTTCTTTGTGGCTCGAATGGTCTCTTTGAGAGGGGTCTCTCTTGGTTTTGCAACGATTTGAGGAGATGGTTGTGGAGAGGTGGAGGTTTCAACTGGTTGGGGCAAGAGGGAAGAGGAGATGGTCAGAAGTTGGTTGGAACTTTGGAAGCCCATTTGGTCAAGTTCCTGATCTACGATTTCAATAATGCTGTTTTGGGGTGATTGAACGGATGAGGCTCGACCCCGAACCAGATGGATCAGGATGCTTGTTCGATTGCCCTCCCATTCGGGTCTCTCCAAAACCACTTCTGTATCTTCTTCAAGAAAGACTCGATCTCCAGAGGTAAAAACAATGTGAGTCGTCCCTTGCGAAGCAGTTCTGATGCGAAAGAAGTTTCCAAGAGGAGTTTTGGCTTTGCCAATCTCAAACTGAGTAGAGTTGGGTCGTTTGATGTAGACATTTTCTGAAATGGGTTCCAATGTCCCTAATGTTTCGTTTGTCGATAGGGATTGGGAGAAAAGTGGGCGAGCCCACTTCCAAAGTGGACGTCCCGCTACAAGGAGCAAAATTCCCATAACAAGTGACATAGAGACCAGTAGGGCCTGCTTCATACTACCAGGATAGGGAAAGTCAGGAGGCCTTACAAGTCCCGGAGTTCTAGACCCGCGGACTACTCTTGAGGATTAGGACTTTGGTCTTCTGGCGATGAGGGCGCTGGAGCCTCGGACGGAGTTGCTGCAGGCGCTTCCGGAGTCGTTGGCGGCGGAACTACGGCGGCGGGTCCTGCCGGAGCAAAGTCTTCGACCACACTGGTCATGTTGCGTGTCGAAAGGACTGTGAGGACCACACAAGTGACCGCAAAGAGGATCGCTGCAAAACGGGTGATCTTCACCAAGAGGTTGACCCCCCCCGTTGCCCCCAGAACCGAATTAGATCCTCCACCACCGAAGGCACCTCCGATGGCTCCACCTTTGGAGTCTTGAAGAAGAACAAGTGCTATAAGTAGCAATGCTACGATCACATGAATGATGGCAATAAATGTGGTCACTTTGGAAATCCCCCGCTTTTAAAGGAGCGACTATACAAGAGGAGTTGGGGAGCGTCCACTAGTATGGAGATATCAATTGGCTTTGCGTCATTGCCGGGGACTTGTCCAGAGACCAGAGAAGGATTGGACATTGACTTCGTGGTCGCTTCTCGTCAAAAGTTCGTTATGGCATTTTTAGTGTTTGAGGGGCTGGATGGGTCGGGGAAGTCGACTCTGATCAACATGGTTGCAAAACTCTTAGAAGATAAGGGAATCGCCTTTGTTCAAACACGAGAGCCGGGTGGTACCCCTTTAGGTGAAGAGTTGCGCCAGGTTCTTTTGCGCAGGGAGGGGGATCCTCCTTGTCCACGGGCTGAGCTTCTTTTGTATGAAGCCATTCGGGCCCAACATGTCGACAGGGTCATCAGACCCTCTTTAGATTCCGGGAAGTGGGTTTTGTGTGATCGCTTTACGGCGAGCACCTTAGCCTTTCAAGCCAAGGGGCGAGGTGTTGAGCGTCGTTCGATTGAGTGGCTCAATGGCTTTGCAAGTGGAGGTCTTCTTCCAGATTTGAATGTGCTCGTCCATGTTTCGGTGGCCACAAGCCTCCAGAGATTGAACCGGCGAGAGAGTGGCGCGGGGCAAGGGCTGGATCGTTTTGAGTCTGAGAGGCGCGACTTTCACGAGCGCGTTCGAGAGGGTTACCTTGAAGAGTATCAAAGAGATCCCAAGAGTTGGCTTCTCCTTGATGGGGAGAAGTCACCTGCGGAGCTCCTTTCTGAGTTGATCGAGGCGTTTAAGGAGCGAAGATGGCTCGCATCGTAGATCAGATCAAAGGTCATGGTCAGCGTCTTCAAGCGCTGATTCGATGTGCACAGGAGGGGAGTCTTGGTTCTTCACTTCTTTTGTGTGGGCCATCGGGGGTGGGTAAGCGTCAGGTGGCTTTAGGTCTTGCTCAGATCCTGATTTGTGAAGGGGAGGGACTTGGCTGCGGAGTCTGTCCCGCCTGTCTTCGGGTCGAGAAACGCCAAAGTGAGAGCCTTTTGATGATTGAGGGGCAAGAGACCATCAAGATCGATGAGGTGCGAGAGGTGATCAAAGCGCTTTCGCTGGTGAAGTGGGGGCGGGCTCGAGTGGTTCTGATCGACGATGCGCATCTTATGACGGCTCAGGCCTGCAATGCTTTACTGAAAGTTCTCGAAGAGCCACCGAAAGATAGCTACTTTTTTTTGGTAACCCACCAAGAGAGGTCCCTTTTGTCGACGATTCGATCGCGTTGTGAGACCCTTCGATTTGGATACTTAAGCAGAGATGTGGTCGAAGAGGTCTGTGGTGTTTCGGGGTGGCTTGCCTCTCAGGGCAGTGTGGAGATGGCTCAGAAATTGGCAGACAGTGATTGGGAGCAGGCGCGCTCGAAATTGAACTCCTTTTTTTTCACGTTGCTTGAAGGAGATCGCTCCAAGGGGTTTGAGTTGGCTCGAGAATTGGCTCGGGATCGAACTCAGCTCACCTTTTTTTGTCGAGAAGGGCAAGCTCTGATGAGAGATGTTCGAATGAATCAAGAGGAGATTGCAATTTCGATGTTTGAAGATCAGCGTGAACTCATCCAGAGGTTGAACTCTCTTTCAGGTAATGCCATCTTAGAGGTGGGACAGTCGTTGATTCAGATGGAGAGAGATGCGTTCACCAACGTGGACCGCACGCTTCTTCTTGAGAATTTTTGGTTGGCCTCCAAAGAGATTTTCTCAGTCTCCTCGAATGAAGGAGGATTGTGATGATGACAACAGATATAAAGAAAGGAACTCCCTTGGATCTTTCCGGCATGCCGGCAAGTGTCCTTGAAGAGAGTGAGACCAACAGTTGGTTGCGGGTCGTCGGCGTTCGGTTTTCCGAAACGGGGCGGCTGGTCGATTTTGACGCTAAGGAGTTGAGCCTGAAACTCAATGATCCTGTCGTGGTGGATGACCCGGTTAAGGGGCTGCGATTGGGCTGGGTGGCAAAGCCGCCGATTCGTTTTGACAATGATCAACTGAAGTTGAGACTGCGTCGAATCCTTCGAAGTGCCAACAATCAAGATCTGGAGAACTACCGGCAAATCGAGGAGCGTGAACGAAGAGGAATCGAGACCACACAAAGGGCGGTCAACCGAATGGAACTTCCCATGAAGATCTTGCGAGTTGAGAGCACTTTGGATCGGCGAAAAACGACCGTCTACTTTGCCAGTGAAAGTCGAGTTGATTTTCGGGAGCTCCTCAAGGAGCTCGTTCACGATTTGAAGTCCAAGGTTGAATTGCGGCAGATTGGGGTGCGCGATGAGACCAAGAGAACGGGAGCTATTGGCATTTGTGGAGAGGAGCTTTGTTGCAGTCGTTTTCTCAACAGGTTTCACGGGGTGAGCATCAAGATGGCCAAGTATCAGGGGCTCTCATTGAAACCGACCAAAGTGACTGGAATGTGCGGTCGCTTGAAGTGCTGTTTGGCCTACGAGAATGATCTCTACAAGGATGCCTCTCGAGGAGTTCCTCCTGTGGGAAGCTGTGTTCGCTGCAGTTCAGGTGTTTGTGGTGTCATTCAAAGCACCGATGTTTTGCGTCGACTTGTGACCGTAGAGATGGAGGATGGGACCATCAAGATCGAACCCCTAGACCATATCCTTGAAGTTCAGACAATGAAGGGCCAGGGTGGTCGTAGGGAATCCTCTTGGGACGAAGAGGTGAGCGAAGAGGTGGCTTCGCTCGACGAAGAGGAGGTTTCCGAAGGGGTCGTCGAAGAGATGGAGAGCGAGGAGTGAATCGTTCAGGCTTGATCGACATTCACTGTCATTTGGAGATGATCAAAAAAGAGACAGGAGATGTGTTGAAGAGGGCTTTGGATGCAGGAGTGGATCGCTGCATCACCATTGGGACTCATCCCAAGGAGTTCTCCCAGGTGCTCCAGATTTCAGAGCGATGGAAGGTGCCGTGCACTTTGGGAGTTCATCCCCATGAGGCCTCTTTTTTTACTCAAGAGGTTGAAGAAGATCTCAGAGAGAAGTTGTTGAATCAGAGAGTTGTGGCAATGGGAGAGATGGGACTTGACTACCACTACAACCACTCTGAGCCCTCCATTCAGCGCAGAGCATTCGTCCGCCAATTGGAACTTGCCTGTGAATATGGATTTCCTGTTCAGATCCACACCAGGGAGGCCGAGGAGGATACGAGGTCCATTTTGCGTGATTTTTCTGGAAAGGTGACGGGCGTGTTCCACTGTTTTACAGGTACGATGGAGCTTGCAGAGTTTGCACTTGAAACGGGGTTTGACCTCTCGTTCAGTGGGATCGTGACCTTTAAGGGGGCGAAAGCGCTGCAGGAGGTTGCAAAGCGGGTCCCGTTGGATCGCATTCATGTCGAAACCGATGCTCCGTTCTTAGCGCCAGTTCCCTTGCGAGGTCAGGAGTGTGAACCATTTATGGTCACTCACACAGCCCAATTTTTGGCAAATCTTCGAGGGATCTCCACGGAGGAGTTGTCCCGAGAAACCTCCAAAAACTCATTGAGACTTTTTCCACGACTTAAGGATCTGTAACAAAACAACCTAGACATTTTACGCCTAGGTTGTTTTGTCACAGATCCTAACGACGCAGTGTGAACTCTCCCTGGTGCATCGGCGCGGGGGTCGATGTGGAATCGCATTTTTCTTCGATTCGACGGAAGCTTGCCTTTTTCACAGCTCAATGTAAATGTACACGCACGGATTGCATCTGTTTTGCAACGAGAAGCTGTCTTAAAAGCAGTGGTTAGGGACAGCGACGGACTGTGAGGAGGTCTTACTATGGAGAAACTTCGGGTTGGTATTAATGGCTTTGGTCGAATCGGTCGCATCTTTTTTCGTGCGGGGTTTGATCGATTGGACATTGTGGGGATCAACGATCTTGGCGACGCTCAAACTTCGGCTCATCTTCTGAAATATGATAGCAGCCACGGTCGGTACAACCAGGAGATCTCCTATGACCAAGGTCACCTCGTGGTGGGTGGTAAGAAGATTCATCTGAGCAGCCAAAAAGATCCAGCACAAATTCCCTGGAAAGATTGGGAGGTCGATGTGGTGCTGGAGTGTACAGGAGTGTTTACCAAAAAAGAGGCCATTGAAGCCCATTTCAAAGGGGGATCCAAATTTGTTCTCGTGTCCGCACCGGCGACGGGGGTAGATCTCACGGTCGTCTATGGCATCAATCACAAAGAGTTTGATTTTTCAAAACATAAAATGGTGAGCAATGCCTCTTGCACCACCAACTGTTTGGCCCCAGTGGCAAAGACCCTTCACGACCGCTTCGGAATTGAAAAGGGGGTCATGACCACCGTGCACTCATACACGAACGATCAAAAGGTGCTCGATATGGCTCATAAGGATTTGCGGCGAGCACGGTCGGCTGCACTTTCCATGATTCCTACGACCACGGGTGCAGCAAAGGCTGTGGGTCTGGTGCTTCCGGAGCTCAAGGGAAAACTTGATGGGATGGCCATTCGAGTGCCCACACCCAATGTGAGTCTGGTGGATCTGACTGTGCGGACACAGAAGAAGACAAGTGTGGACGAGGTCAACAATGCACTCAAGGAGGCGGCGGCAGGTCCTCTTAAAGGTGTTATGAAATGTGAATCGGCACCTCTTGTGAGTGTCGATTTTATGGGATGTCCCGAAAGTTCTACCGTGGATCTGCTCAGTACAATGGTGGTCGATGGTGACATGGTGAAGGTTCTATCTTGGTATGACAACGAGATGGGGTTTTCTCATCGCATGGTGGATTTTGTTGAGTATGTTCAGAAAAAGGGGTTGTAAATGGCACGTGGTCTTAAGGGGATTCGATCCATTGAGGATTTTGAGCTTAAGGATCAACGGGTCTTTATTCGTGTCGATTTCAATGTTCCAATGGACGGCGGTAAGATCAGCGATGACTTTCGAATTCGTCAGGCGCTGCCAACCATTCAGTACGCTCTTGATCATGGGGCCAAGGTGATCCTTGCTTCCCACTTTGGTCGACCCAAGGGGGGAGGAGCTGAGGATCGTGAGAAGTACTCTCTCGCCCCAGTAGCAGAGAGGTTGCAAGATCTGTCAGGTTGGGAAGTCTTTTTGATTGATGAGCCCTCTCGGGGAGATGCTCCAAAGAACTTGCTTCAAAATCTAAGGGCCAATCAGGTCCTGTTGCTTGAGAATGTGCGTTTTGAATCGGGCGAGACCCAAAACAGTCCGGACCTTGCTCGTCGGTGGTACGGCCTTACCGACATCTACATCAACGATGCTTTTGGAGCCTCCCACCGTGCCCATGCCTCGATTGATGCACTTCCTCGAATGGTTCCTCAGAGAGGACTTGGCTTTCTCCTGAAACGAGAGATCGAGATGCTGGAATCTCTCATTTCCAAACCCGACCATCCCTACGGAGCTCTTTTAGGAGGGTCGAAGGTGAGTGATAAGATTGGGGTGATCGAAAAGCTGTTGGATTTCGTCGATCTCTTTGTGATCGGTGGTGCGATGGCCTACACCTTCTTAAAGGCTCGGGGTGTGGATGTCGGAAGTTCGTTGGTTGAAAGGGAGAAGATTGCATTTGCCTCTGAGATGGTTCAAAGGCTTGAGACGAGAGGTAAGGCAATTCTCTTACCTGTGGATCACGTCATTTCGAAATCCATCGAGGGAGAAGGGGGTGTTCGAACAACAGATGGGGTGGAGATTCCTGAAGGATGGATGGGGTTTGACATTGGCCCCAAGACGCAAGCTCTCTATTGTGAAAAGTTAAAGATGTGCAAGACCCTCTTTTGGAACGGACCCATGGGAGTTTTTGAAGACCCTCGTTTTTCTAAAGGAACCTTTGCCGTGGCCGAAGTGCTCGCCCACTCAGGGGCAAAAACGATTGTCGGAGGTGGTGATTCTGCGGCTGCAGCAAAATCATCGGGCCTTTTTGATCGGTTTACCCACGTTTCCACGGGCGGTGGCGCAAGTCTTGAGTACCTGCAAGGTGACATGCTGCCAGGGATTGAGGCTTTACGACAGAAGGAGAGGTTGGTTTGATGAGAAGATTTGTTGTTGCTGCAAACTGGAAGATGAATAAGGGCCCAAATGAGGCTCGATCTTTTCTCAATGAGTTTCTTTCCCAAGTAAAACTGCCTGAGGGAAGAGAGGTCTACATCTTTCCTCCAGCGATCGACAGCGCTGTTGTATCCGAGATGTTGGCCGTCGCCGGTTCGGGTGACCGAGCGAAGTCATCGGTTAAGTGGGGTGGTCAGAACATCTATCCCGAGAAGACAGGGGCCTTTACAGGAGAAAACTCTCCCCAGACTCTTCGAGAGATGGGAGCAAGTTCCATACTTGTGGGGCACAGTGAACGACGAACTCTCTTTGGCGAGAGTGACGAGTTCACTGCAAAGAAGTGCAAAGTGATTCATGAGCTTGGGATGCAACCCATGTTGTGTGTCGGCGAATCTCTGAAAGAGAGAGAGGCCGGCAAAACTCATGAAGTCATTGTGAGGCAGCTCACCAAGGGATTGGAACTCTTGGATCAAGCCGCCAAGGTCATGATTGCCTATGAACCAGTTTGGGCTATTGGTACCGGACGAGTGGCAACCCCCGAGATTGCCCAAGAGGCGCACGACGTTTTACGAAAGAGCCTGATCACCATCGGGGGAGAATCCTGGGCCAATCAGGTGCCCATCCTTTATGGCGGAAGCGTGAATCAAGACAACGCAGCTCAGATTGCAAAGGGTGACGACATCGATGGTTTCCTCGTGGGAGGGGCCTCACTCAATGTCACCTCATTCCTGAACATCTGCAACGTCTGAAGATGTACAAGTTGTGTCGTAGCATTTTCCGAATGGACTATAATATCCAAAATAAGAAATTGAATCTTTGGATCGGCCCAGGGTTGCCGTTTCTTTGAGATCGTGAAACGATAGAAATGATGGATGCATTGACCGAGCAATTCCGAGAAATATGGCGTTTGCTTTCAAACCCTCTCTTTGAGTTGGGGAGCCACTCAGTTTCGATCTTTTCGCTGCTTATGGCGATCGCCCTTTTCTGTTTGGCTCTTTATGGATCGAGAGTTGTTGAGCGCCTGACCAGAGAGTTTCTGAAAGACAAGGACATGGATTCAGGGATCAAGGGATCTCTTGAGCGATTTGCTCGGTATCTCGTGGTGATCCTAGGTTTACTCATTTCGTTGGACACTCTTGGAATCAGTTTGAGCTCATTGGCCGCTCTGGGCGCGGTGTTGATGGTGGGAATCGGTTTTGGACTTCAAAACATCGCTCAGAATTTCATTTCGGGTTTGATCATCCTTCTTGAACGTCCCATCAAGCATGGCGACCTTATTCAGGTAGGCTCGACCACGGGACGAGTCGTTGACATACGAGGGCGGTCCACTTTGATCCAGACTCGTGATGACATTTCGATCATCGTTCCCAATTCGGAGTTCATTGCCCAACAAGTTGTGAATTCCAGTTTTTCAGGGGATAAGATCCGTCTTCATGTGCGAGTTGGGGTGGCCTATGGTTCCGACGTCGATTTGGTACGTACCGTGTTGCTTCGGGTTGCAAGTGAAAATCCGAATGTCCTCAACGACCCCCTACCTCAAGTCATCTTTGAGAACTTTGGTGAGTCTTCATTGGACTTTGACCTTCGAGTGTGGGTCACGGACCTGTGGGCCAATGATGTGATCTTATCCGACCTACGTTTTGTGATTGATCGAGAGTTTCGAAAATCAGGGATCACCATTCCCTTTCCGCAGAGAGATCTTCATCTCCACAATATGGATGCTCATTGAAGACAGTCTTAATAAGTGGGGCCTCTCTAACAGAGACCAATTTCCCCTATGCTTCAACATTTTGTTTCGGGATTCATGGCCTACGAGGTTTTCATTGTCTTATGCTCTGGCCGCCCGTTGCTACTGGAACTATCGGAAAAATCCGCTCAAGGGAGCAGGGTGATTTCACTCAAGCATCATCCTGCTTTTGTTTTGTAAAGAGAGCGATCTAGAAAAACTTTGTAGTTGTGAAGAAGGTCTCTTTTTTCAAAATGCAAGAAATGACCAACACCAGATATAATTTGCAGTTCCGATTTTGGTATGCTCAGTGCAAGTTCTCGAGCAGAATCGACGCTCACGATTGGATCGGCATCACCACAAATGACCAGTGTTTCTGCTGAAATCTTATCAAGTTCGACCACTTCATAAATGTGATTTCGCGAAAGAAAGTACTCAATGTGATGAACCAGGATTTCAAGATCTTCTTCTCGGAGCTTCTGAAACTGACAAGCGATCTTACTCTGGTAGGTCGAGGAAAGAGTAAACCCAAAACTCTCAACGAGATAACGTCCAGCTTTCTCGATTTCCCCATCTTCCAAAAGCTTCCGACCGACTTTCACCACTTCGATGATCTTTCCACTTGCAAAGGCTCCAAATCCACCGATGAGAAGAGCCTTCACCTTCTCTCTATAGAGAGAGGAGTAGCATAGGCTAGGTGCGCCTCCCCACGAGGAGGAGACGATTCCAACCTGTTCTCTAGGGGCCACCTCATTGACAACTGATTGCAAAACCATGACTTGTTCTTCTAACGTCAGCTGAGCCGATCCATATTCGATGGAGGCGCGCAACTGTCCGGGGAAATCAAAAGTTAGAACTCGATAATTGGGAAGAAGCACTTCAATGACTGCTCGCCAATTGCTCATGGTCTGCATGCTTCCATTGACACAAACAATGAGTGGACCATCATCACCATAGACCTTAAAGGGCACGGTGAATCGTCCGAGAAAGAGTTTGCCATCTTCAATTTTACGCTTAGTTTCCTTATGCACTTCATTAGACAAATTCATTTTATTGCTCCATATTTCAATCATTAAAATATTTTCTTGGCACAGTCCTTGCATTTACCCTTGAAAGAACGTATCCCTGCCATCTCTAATTTCAGATCTGCGTTCGAACGTAGCAACAAGAAAAAAGATATGTCATATTAGCATTTGGTGAGTTTCAGAAGTCAACACGATCTTTTGAACCTAGACTCAATTGGATCGTTCCCGGCAGAGGTTGTAGAATGTTCTTAGAATTCTTTGACGACGCGGCTCCCCCAGTTTAGGCAAGATAGATCCATTTGAAAAGCAAGGATTGAATGGCTGTCGAAGAAGATCCTGCGATTGCGTGAATTTTTGAATTAGGTTGAATTTGGATCCGGACTTCAACGAGTCTCTTCGGAGAGGCCGTGTTTGACAACGTAGCTGATGAGTTGGGCATTGTTCTTCATTCTCATCTTTTGGAGAATCTTGGAGCGATGAGTGCTGACGGTCGGTACGCTGATGTTCAAGCGTTTTGCGATTTCAGAGACGGCGAGACCTGAGCCTAACAGAGAAAGAATTTGAAACTCGCGATGCGAGAGTGCTTCGTGAGGCAGTTGATCAATGGGTTCATCGAGGTGAAGAGCCATCGTGGAGGCCAGTTCTTGGCTGATGTACTTCTCTCCAGAGGCGACCTTTTGCACAGCTCGAACCAAGAGTTCATCTGCGCTTGACTTGTTGAGGTACCCTGCAGCTCCTGCCTTGATGAGGCGTAGCGCGTAGCGATCCTCTGGGTACATGCTCAGGATGAGAATCGGAATGCGTTTGTTGTAGGCGCGGATGTCCTTTAGAATTTCAAGTCCATTTCTACCAGGCATGGAGATGTCAAGGAGAATCACATCGGGGTTGAGTTGTGGGAGTACTTTGAGAAGCTCGTCTCCTGAAGCAACTTCACCTGCGATCGTCATTCCAGCCTCGGTCAGAATGAGTTTGACGCCGGCCCTGACGACACTGTGATCATCGGCAATGAGAACTCTTAAAGATTGCATAGATTCTTGCCCTGTTCCTGTGCGATTAAGGGGATCTTGATGTGGACAGAAGTTTTTCTGGAGGTTTCAGAAGAGATCTTCATCGTGCCACCAAGAATTTCTAGACGTTCCCGGATGCCCATGAGTCCCATGGAAGATACATCTTGAATCTGCTTTTGCGTGATTCCTACACCGTTGTCGTTAACATTCAGGTAAAAGAAGCGTCCATCCATATCCAAGACGATGTCAACGTGAGTGGCTTCAGAATGTCTTGCGACATTGGTCAAAAGTTCTTGAAATATACGAAATGCAGCGACCGAGATCTCACCGTTGAACTTGTACTCCTCCACAGAGTCGTTGCTTTGGATGGAACAGCCAATCTCGGATCTCTTTTCGAACTCGCTCGATTGCCACTTGATCGCCTCAATAAGTCCTAAAACATCCAATATTTCGGGACGTAGTGATTCTACAATTTTTTGAATCGTTTCAACCGACTGATCGAGCAGTCCAAAGATGGAGTCAATGCGAGAACGATATTTTTCCTTATACTCATCAGATGCTTTGCCAACCAGCCATCGAACTTCCATCTTGATGCCAGTGAGAAGTTGGCCCAGCTCATCGTGGACTTCACGTGCCAATGAAGAGCGTTCATCTTCACGAATATTTTGAATCCTATTGTTCAGATTCTTGAGCTCGAAGGCTTGATCTTTTAGGAGCTCTTCTCTTAGATAGGATGCCGTCACATCGACAATGTCAATCAGGCAGAAAGGCATGGTTTCATTGATGTAGAGGGGTTGAATGAGTATGTTTTGAGACATCCGTTGGCGATGGGTTCCGGGTAGATAAAGTGGGAATGGGTTTTGAGAAAAACTGTGAGACAGCAATGAGCTGTTTCGAAGCTCTAAAGCTTCAGCGATGGAGGCATAGACTCTTGGATTGGAGAGATCTGGAAAGACCTCTGGGAACCATTTGCCAAGAACCTCTTCACTTTTATGGCCACTTGCACGTTCCATCCAGGGGTTCCAAAAGACAATTCTCTGCTCTTGATCAAGTATGATGATTCCATTTTTGAGTTTTTCTAAGGCCTTAACAGAAAGAAGAGGGTCAATGGACAACGGCATCGTCTTCGCCACTGACAATTCGCTGGTGGTAGGCGTCTAAGCATCTAAACAGAGCATCGAGTTTCTCCGAAGCCAAAAGAAGGGTGACAAAGCCGGAGATCTCTTTTGCGTGAATTTCAAATCCCATCTTCAAGTAGAGAACCTTTTGGGCCTTGACTTGATTGAGTTCGTGGCTCAAGACTTCACGTGTTCTACCTTTTCGAATCTCTGGCATCGATGTTTCAATGTCGACTTTGAAGAGAGAAGCCATTGTGGCAAGAGAGGCGTTGAGGACGATGTTGCCCACCTCACAGAGCGCATCGGTTTCAAGTTCCGTAAGTCGATCAAAGGGCACAATATGTCCCAGCATCATACGCACAAGCTGAAGACCTGCAATTTGAGAATAGAGAAGGACGGCCACGCCTTCAAAGGGCCCTTTGTAGTCCTGCTTGATCATTGAAACATCATCCCCGACGTTGTGAGTTGCCTCGTCCAGGAGTTGGTTGAGATCCAATATCAAAAGCTGTGGAACTGAGAGATGAACTTGGTCTTGGTCTTCATTGAGTCTTGAAAGAGCTGCGGCGGCCTTTCCTACACCGATGTTGAAGATTTCTGAAAGAAGGGAATAGTGAAGGTCGGTCATAGGATGTTTTGCTCTTTAAGGAGGTTTTGAAAAATCTTTTTGGTCATTGGTTTAGGAATGACTTTGAGTTGAATTTTTTCAGCGGCCTCTAAGATTCGATCTTGAATGTTTGCAGTCAAGAGGATAAACGACGAGGGGTCGTAGTCCATTTTAAGTTTTTCGATCACTTCGATTCCATTCATACCACCCATGTTGTAGTCGATGATAAAGAGTCGAATGTCCAGATTGGTCTCTTTGAGTTCTCTCAGTCCCTCTTCGCCATTGGCAACGGAAATGACTTTGAAATTTGGGGCATATTCTTTTGCGAAATATTCAAGTTGAACTCGCGTGGAGACACTGTCATCCATAATGACTAAGCCAATCTCTTTTGTGACGTTGAGTTTCATGTTGTACCTATATCCTGTAAGGTTTTCATTGGAATTTTGGTGCCAGGCACCATTTGATCATAGCGTTCCGTCAGGCGATGAGGTATCACTCTCTTTTGAATTCACGACCTTTGGTCATGAATAGTCTGGCTCCATCATGATAAAATCTTGCAAATCCTCGACCTTCAGTGGTTTTGTGAGGTATCTTGCTCCAAGCTTCTTCGTTTTGGTGATGATGTCGGAATTGGTTTCGCTGGTCAACAGGGCCATTTTAGAATAGGGGATCTCCGAGGAGAGGCGTTTCATCACCTCGTGGCCGTTGAGTTCATTCATGTGGTAGTCTATGAGAGCACAGACAAAGTTGTTGTGGCCCCTTTCAATCATTTCTATGGCCTGACGACCTGAAAAGGCGATGATCGTTTCAAGTTGGGGAAATGAATTGTTGATCATTGCTTTGGTGAGCATGACCGAGCTCATGCTGTCATCAATGATCATGATGGCATCTCTTTGTTCCATATTTTTACCTCCCTCCCTCTAGGGCCTTCGTGATCCGACTTTGTTCTTTCACTTTAACCATCATCGTCGATTTTTGCTGTAGGAGAAATCGTCATCTGTAGGATGAGCTTGCCGACGAACCCACGATTTTCTCCTCATAGTTTGTTCGAGTGTCCGGAGAGTGTCTCAATGTGAAGCTGGAATTCGATCAGAATACAACGCTCCGCATTTTTATCTTGGTACGTATTGTGCTTACTTCCTCTCCTATGGGCGTTTGAGATGAGAAGTGAGATAAAATTGGACAATTCATCTTTATGATGAGACATTGTGCCCCATTTTGAGGAGAGGGAATGACAGGAGCAAAGGATCGAAGCGGGCGGATCATTGTGGTGGACGACGATGTGGACATGGGCTCACTCCTTGAGGACTTCCTGAGCAATGTTGGGTACGACGTCAGTGTCTTTAAAGTTCCGAGTCAGGCTCTTCAGGCGGTTCAAGAAGAGGGTGAGGCGATCGATTTGGTGATCACTGACCTTAGAATGCCAGAGATGAATGGCATTGAGATGATCGAGCGAGTTCTTGCGCTTCAGCCGAAGATCCCCGTGATCCTGGTCACGGCATTCGGCAGTGTTGAGACCGCGGTGAAGGCGATTCGAAATGGCGCCTACGATTACATCGTCAAACCATTTAAGCTAGGCGAAATCAGCATTGTGGTGGATCGAGCTGTCAATTACCGATTGCTCCAAAAGGAGAATCGCGTTTTGCGAAATGAGGTTCAGAGAAATTGGAGTCTCGGCAACATCATTGGGAAGAGCCGTTCGATGCAGCAGGTTCTTGATCTTGTGAAGAGGATCTCACGAGCAACAGCAAATGTGCTTATTACAGGTGAAAGTGGGACCGGCAAAGAGGTGATTGCCAGGGCCATCCATGAAAATGGGCCACGTGCGGATAAGAATTTTGTTGCAGTCAATTGTGCTGCAATTCCTGAGGCCCTTCTTGAATCAGAGCTTTTTGGACATGCTCGTGGAGCCTTCACCGGTGCAATCGCAAAGAAGCGAGGACTCTTTGAGGAGGCCGATGGAGGGACCATTTTTCTTGATGAGATCGGTGATCTTGACCTTGCACTGCAGGCGAAACTCCTTCGCGTGATTCAGGAGCGAACCATTCGACCTGTGGGTGAAACAGTCTCTCGGGCGATTGATGTTCGCATCATTGCAGCTACTCATAGGGATTTGAAGGATTTGATCAGCCAAAATCGCTTTCGAGAGGATCTTTACTATAGGCTGAGTGTCATACCCATTGCATTGCCACCTCTTCGTGAGCGCAGTGAGGACATCCCACTCTTGGCCAACTATTTTTTGGCAAAATATGCAAGTGGCAATGGTTCGTTGGCAAAGGGATTCACCAAGGCTGCACTTGCTCGTCTTATGCAGATGAAATGGGAAGGAAATGTTCGAGAACTTGAAAATGTGATTGAACGAGCGGTGGTTCTTTCGACCGAATCTTTGATTGATGTGGAGGATCTGCCTTCACCAGAGCTGATCAGCAGCGAGACCTTTTTTCAGCAAGCTACGGCGGATCTTCCGACCATCGCGGAGCTTGAGCATCGTTACATCAAGTGGATTTTGGATAAGACCGGCGGAAGAAAAGAGAAGGCTTCGCACATTCTTGGCATCAATCGACGCACTCTCTATCGAAAGGAGCGGGAGGCGGGTTGGGTTCATGCGTCGTCTGAGTTTGATTCTTTTGATGAGCACGAATTGCCCGCTGGGATGAGTCACTAGGTCTGGGACTGTTCGGCCCGGCCTTCCGTCGAGAAGACCTTGTCATTGATCTTAAAGGGACCTATCCTTGGAAAGAATGTAGACTTAGGGGAAGTCTACCGACGGGTGGATCATCGAAAGGAAGTGGTGATGAGATTGGCAACGTGGTTAGCAGGATGGGTCGCGCTCTTTCTTTTGGTATTGGGGCAGGCTCAGGGTTCGGAAAGTAGTGAGAGCGGCGGTTCTGATTCGAAGTCTGACAAGATGGAGATTCGTCTTCAACCACAATCCAAAAAGCGTAAGGTGGCAGATCCTGAGGAAGATGCTGAGGATAAGGAGATCGAAGCGTCAACGCAGCCGATCCACTCCAGACCAGTGGCTGTGAAGGAATTGGCCACGGAGTCGGCCAAGGAGCCTGAGATCGTTCCTGCTGAAAAGGCGTTGGGCTGGTTGAAAAATGGAAACGTTCGTTATGTTCGTAATCGACTGAGAAACGACGGTCAGGGAGCAAAGGAGAGGTTGAAGTTGGTGCAGGGGCAACGGCCCCATACGATCATCTTGGCGTGCGCCGACTCTCGAGTTCCTCCTGAGGTTATTTTTGATCAGAAGCTGGGTGAGATCTTTGTGGTTCGCACAGCGGGTGAAGCACTCGATCTTGTGACCATTGCAAGTATTGAGTATGCGGTAACCCACCTCCATTCACGGCTGCTTCTAGTTCTAGGCCATACTCAATGTGGAGCGGTGACAACAGCCTTGGCCGTTCCAAAGGGGGGGAAGGCCGGGAGTGCGGCTCTCGATGCATTGGTTGCAGATATTCAGCCTCGCCTCAAAGGTCTGGGAGAGAACT
The DNA here is from genome assembly GCA_014584465.1 of Pseudomonadota bacterium. Lineage (GTDB taxonomy): Bacteria > Bdellovibrionota > Bdellovibrionia > Bdellovibrionales > JACTMU01 > JACTMU01. Next base: position 54,000 of record JACTMU010000080.1, read on the forward strand.
CTCCGAGAAGTCCGAACTTGATCCAAGAGGCCTCACTGAACGCAGAGGGGGTTGCAGGCGATCTCGTAGAGCGCTCTTTCATTGTACGCAGTGCAGTTGAAAAGGGTGAACTGACCATCCAGACGGCTTTGTATCATTTGAATTCAGGGCAGGTGGTGTTCCAAAGATAGTTAGGGGCTGTCCGGTAATTCGCTTTTTGATCGATTTTGATAAGTTTTTCTTATACCGAGGCGGGCCGACGAAGGGCTAGCCAGAGGCGCTAACTCCGAGGAGGCTCAACGAAGATATAAGGAAAACTTATCAAAATCGGCAAAAATGGAATTGCCGGACAGCCCCTGTTATAAGGGTGAATCAAGGGTGGTTCACTTGAGATTGAGACAACAGATCGCCCAGACCATTGTAGATCTGGGTATTTTATGGAGGCGAAGTCATGCTCATCCGTCATTTGAAACTGGGTTTATCTAAAGTTTTGTCGTTGGGAATCTTGGTCCGAGTTCCAACCTTTCTACTGATTTTGCTTCTTGGGACCATCGGTACAGGAGTGAAGCCGGCCCATGCGTTCCTGGAGATTAGGGGGACCTATGGAATGAATGTGGTGAAGCCCACAGATATCGAATCGGGTGCCACCTCCTACTTTCCTGTGCTCACCGACATTCGTGGATTGGGAGCTGATCTTATAGTTTCATTGCCGGCCTTTCCAATTGGATTTGGTGTGAGGTATGAGAAGCTTGATTCAAGCAAATCGGCCACTGTTGGCGGCTATACTTCAAGCCTCACAGCTGAATTGAGTCGAGTTGCTCTGCTCGTCAACTTTCGAATCATCGATACAGGGATCTATTTGGGAGCATTGGGGACCTACGGATTGAGCCATACCACTGGACTTTCAATCGAAACGGATCTGCCTCTGAGCTCCAATTATCCCAACCTCAAGGCGAGTTCCGTTTCTACGATGACTGTGGGTGTAGAGGGTGGCGTTCACATCATGAGTCTGGTTTTGGGTGGAGACTTGGGCTATATGATTGGAAAGGCCAACACCTTTATGGATAACGGAACCATCATTCAGACTGCCGATGGAAGCAACCTTGATGTCGATCTGGGTGGATTGTTCGCTAAAGTTCATGTTGGTTACATGTTCTAGAAGTGGAAGGATCGCGAGATGTGTAAAAGACCGGTGCATTGGGCCTTCATGGAGGCGAAGTGACGATTTTTACAAAAATCATTCGAAGAGAGATTCCTGCCGACATTGTCTATGAGGATGAACTGTGCATTGCATTTAGAGACATTCATCCTCAAGCTCCTGTGCATGTTTTGCTCGTACCTAAAAAGGAGATCTCTTCAATGAAGGAGGTCTCTCCCGAAGACGCGGGAATACTTGGCCATTTGATGGTCAAGGCTGCGCAGATTGCGAAAGAGCAACGAATAGGAGACGGTTTTAGGCTTATGGTGAATTCGGGTGAGAGTGTGGGCCAAACCGTTTTTCACCTTCACATCCACATTTTAGGTGGGGCGGTGTTGAGTGGGAGGTAGCGGCAGAATGGGTGAGATGAAGGTGAATGTCAAAGAAGATGGAGAGATACTCTATCTAACCTTAGAGGGTGCGATGGATGAATTTGCCGTCTTTGCAAATCTTGATCTTGGTCCTTTTAAGAAAATCGAGGTGGACTTTGGTGGCGTGACTTCAGTCAACTCCATCGGCATTCGGGAGTGGACTTCGTTGTTGACGACCTTTTCTGGCGGATCGAGAATGACGCTTCTGAGGTGCCCTCGTTGCATCATCGATCAAATCAACGTTCTGGCCGGATTTGTTCCGCCAGCGTCCGTGGTGGAATCGTTTTATGTCCCTTACTTTTGCGAACAGTGCCAAAGTGAGCAGCCGATTCTTTTTCGCAGGGGGAAGCAATTTCATTTGGGACACGGAGTCACTCCTGGCAAAATCATGTTTCTTCACGATGTTCCTTGCTCCCTTTGCGACGGAGTTTTACAACTGGATGTGATTGAGTCCAAGTATTTTCGTTTTGTTTTGGATCCTTCCTTGCTCGGGATCAGTTAGCGCCTGGCACTAGTAACAGGTGAGTTTTGAATTGAATGGCAAGATTTGACAGCATCGAAGTACAACGTAGATTTTGAAGCCCGGATCTGGAATAAGAAATGGAGATTTGAGTTTATGAACAGGGTCAGTTTGAGTTTGGTGTTGGCGATGTTGTGGGGCTGTTGGGCGCAAGCCCAAGTTGTGGATACCTCAGCACGACAGGATCTGGTGATTCTTAAAAATGCGCCTCAGCTCTTTAAGGTTGAACTTGTTCCCGGGCGGGGGGAAGTCCGGTTTCTCCTTACAGAACTTGAAGTGGGTCGTTTCGATCTCTCCCATGTGACCTTGAAGGCGACTCTTCGAGAGCAGCTTCAAGAGAAGCAGATCAAAGATCTGAACATTAAGAAAGATGTCAATGGCTACTACATTATTTCGGGTCCTTTGAATTTTGATGACCAGAAGGAGATCCATGTTGAGGCGACCAGTGGCAGTAAGAGCGATAAATTTGTGCTGAAGAAGGGACAGTTGCCTTGAAATGGCCGAGCTATCTTGGAGCGAAGAGAGGCTCTATTTTGATCCAGCCCAATATTTTGACGAACTCTTTGCAGCCATTGAGGCTGCCAAACGCCAAGTCATCATTGAAGCCTACATTGTAGCGGACGACGAGATCGGCAATCGGTTGGTGGAACGACTGATCGCTGCAAGAGCTCGAGGAGTTGAGGTCTTCATGTTGGTCGACGGTGTAGGATCTCTCAACTGGATTGAAGAGTGTTTTGATGCGGTGGTGGAATGTGGCGTGAATGTGAGAGTCTATCACCCACTGCCTTGGCCCCTCTCGAACTTCTTTTTAGGGCAGAAAGAGAGATACTCCTTTTTAAAACTCCTTTTGGGAGCCAATTCACGTGACCATCGAAAGGTGACTTTGATCGATGGGTGTCAACTTTGGGTGGGCAGTCGCAATTTCACAGAGAGTCATCTCAATTGGAGAGATCTCTCGATATGTGTTGAGGGGTCGCAGGTTCAGGAGATGGAGAGATCATTTCGGCGTGTTTGGAAAGCTCACTTTGTTCCACGTTTTTTGAGCCAAGAGGTCACATTTGTTTCGCACACTCTGGTTCGAATCAATGAAACGGTGAGGTTGCGTCGAGCTCTCCTTAAAGATCTCAACCACCGTATTGAGAACGGAAGAGAGGTATGGATCTCGAACCCCTACTTTATACCTGTGCGTTCCTTCATTCAAACGCTTTGCAAGAGCGCTCGAAAGGGGTGCGAGATTCTCCTTCTCTTTCCGTCGAAGAGTGATGTCCCTATGGTCAAATGGATCACCCAACTCTACTATCAACCTCTCCTGGAGGCGGGCATCCGAATATTTGAGTATCAACCCAGGATCTTGCACTCCAAAACGATCATCATTGACGAGTGGGCCATTGTGGGCACAAGCAATTTGAATCATCGAAGTTTTTTGTCCGATCTTGAGGTTGATGTGGTCGTAACTCATAGAAGCAATTTGGAGTTGATGAGAGCTCAATTCTCGCTCGATCTTAGAGATTCCAAGGAGATTCGAGTCGAGAACCTCAATCGCCTTCCATTTTGGCAGTTGCTCTTGGGGAAAATCTTTTACTTTTTTCGGGGGTGGTTTTGATGAGGCCTTCCATCTCCGTTCTCTCCTTCAACATCCATAAGGGCTTTGGATACCGTCGAAGGCATTTCACTCTCTATGACATTCGGGACCAGATCCAAAAGTTGGGGTCAACCATCGTTTTTCTTCAAGAAGTTGTGGGAGAAAATGGAAGGCATCGAAAGAATCTTGAGAATTGGCCAGACGCATCGCAATTTGAGTTTTTGGCCGATGTGATTTGGCCCCACTATGCCTACGGAAAAAATGCGATCTACACACAGGGACACCATGGCAATGCCATTTTGAGTCGCTATCCATTTCGATCTTGGGAGAACATCGATGTCTCGACCAACCGGTTTGAGAGGCGTGGGATTCTTCACGGGGTGGTCGAGGTGCCAGGTTCTGACAGGGAGCTTCATCTCATCTGCCTCCATTTTGATCTCTTTGCTTCGGGACGAAGAAAGCAGGTGGATCGTCTCATCTCAAGGGTGCGTTCGCATGTTCCTTCGCAAGCACCATTGATAGTTGCCGGGGACTTTAATGACTGGCCCCAGAGAATCAGCCGTCAGCTTGAGCTTGAATTGGAGGTTGTGGAGGTCTTTGAGGAGCTGACAGGAAGGCACGCTGCGAGCTTTCCGAGTTGGTTTCCGTTGATTTGTCTTGATCGAATCTATGTGCGCGGATTAAGAATTGATACAGTTGAGGTTTTGAAGGATTCGCCGTGGACCAAACTCTCGGATCATATTCCCATCATGGCCACGCTGAAAATAGAGTGAGGTGGAGTTTTGAGTTTTTTTAATCGCATCTTTTTGAAGGGACTGATCACCATTCTTCCTCTCTTTTTGACCATCTACCTTCTTATTTGGATGATCACTGTGATTGAGTCGAGTTTGAGTCGGGCCTTCACGGCACTTTTCCCAGTGGAGATCTACATTCCAGGGCTTGGAATTGTCTGCACGATCTTGATCATTGTGGCTGTCGGACTCTTAGTCGATACCTATTTGGCCCAAAAGGCCTTCGCCAAGATGGGGGGGATGCTGGATCGTGTTCCCTTCATCAAGGTGATCTATCGACCTCTTCGCGATGTTATGAACCTCTTTTCAACCAAACTTGGGGGAGACTCCAAGAGAGTTGTCTTCGTCACACTTCCTGGATCTGCGCACCGTTGCATAGGTCTTGTGACACGGGAGAGTTTTGATGATCTTCCGAAAGGTTTGAACCCGGCAGGCTCTGTGGCCGTTTACATTCCACTCAGTTATGCCATGGGCGGCATCACCATCATTGCCGATCGCTCGGATCTGATACCCGTAGATCTCAAGGTTGATCAGGCCATGAAACTTGCGATCACGGGTTGGGTGAAGGCCTCTCCTCGAAGCTGATTTCAGGCCCGGATCCGAAATTAGAAATGGAGTTTAAAGTTACCGAAGGGGTAGCTGGACGTTTGGCTGTCTTAGAATGCTCAAATTCGATCACGAGGGTCTTGTTACTTGTGAGCATGGCAACTGGAGCAAGCTTGTACTTTGGGCTGGGGGGGGGTGGTTTTTCCTGCCGCTAAACTCTTATTATTGCTAGTATTTATTCATGGCAGCAGATGCTTCAAAGGGTTTTAAGAAGACAAAGGTCGTACGACCACCGCTTGAACGTTGGTACATTTACGTTTTGATGACCTTCATTGGGCTCATGTGTGCGGACCTCATTCAACTTCAACTGCGTTCCTACATGATACCAACAAGTGCCCCTCCGGTAAAACCAAAGAGCATCAAAAAGCCAACGACCCCAGGTAGTGAAACATTGGGAGTGATTGCAGGTCGCAACATCTTTCACTCTGATGGTGTGATTCCCGTCTCTCTCAAAGATCAAGAGGGCGGTGGCGGCAAGGAGAAGGAGGATAACAAACCCGTTCCTTCTCAGCTTCCCCTTGTGCTTGTTGGGACACTTGTTCATCTGAATCCTGCACGGTCCATTGCAAGTTTCAACCTCAAGGGGAGAAACAAAATTCTTCCCTTTATGCCCGGTGATGACATTGACGGGATGGCCAAACTTGTAAAGGTTGAGCGTCTTCGAGTCATCTTTCGAAACACCAACAATGGCCGTCTGGAGTTCGTAGAGCTTAAGATTGAAGATAAGATCTCTTTTGGTACGAAAATGGCTCCAGCGATTTCCGATGGATCAGACATCCGTCGTGAGGGGAATAAGTTCACCCTTAAGCGCTCCGTTCTCAACAGTTATCTTTCCAATTTGGATGACCTTCTCACAAAGGCACGCGCCGTTCCCTACAGCTCACCTGGTTCCGGCGGAAAGATTGAGGGGTTTCGGATCCTCAGCATTTCACCTGGGAGCGTCTTTGAGGCACTTGGAATTGAACGATTGGATGTGATCAAAAGCGTCAACGGTGAGCCGGTGAACAGCCCGGCCAAAGCGATGGAGATCTACAATGCACTTAAAAACTCGAACTCCATTGCTTTAGGTGTAGAGCGCAATGGACAGGAGACAACATTCAACTACACGATTACGGAGTGAGGAGAGATGAGGAAGATTTTTAAAAGAACCTTAGTCTATTTGGGAGTCTTATATCTAGGTGTGTTTCAACCTCTCCGTTTGAATGCCCAGAACGACACCGCAGTTAAGAAAGATGCAGGTGACAAACCCAAAGTCTCCTTTGCCGACGCTCAACCCGAGGACATCACGGATGAAAATTTTCCAGATATGATCGAAAGTTTCGACTATCCCGATGCCGACATCATGGATGTGGTCAAGGCGATCAGCAAGCTGACGGGTAAGAACTTCATCATCGATCAAGGGGTGCGTGGAAAGATCTCAATTGTGGCCCCAAGCCCCATTTCAAAGGCCGAGGCCTATCGGGCCTTTCTTTCAGCACTTGCAATCAATGGCATGACCATTGTGCCAAGTGGAAAGTTTCTCAAGATTCGTCCTGCCAAGAGTGCCATTCGAGACAGCATCGAAACTTATGGAGGAGCCTACTATCCCAACGCGGATCAATTGATCACTCGAATCATTCACCTTAAATACATCTCCGCCGATGAGGTGAACAAGAATCTCAGGATGTTGGCCTCTCGAGAGGGAGAGATCACAGCTTACCCTCAGACCAACTCGATCATCATCTCGGATTACGGTTCGAATGTGGAGCGTGTGATGAAGATTTTGACTCTACTGGATGTTCCTACCTTTGAAGAGCAGATGGAGGTCATTCACATCAAACACGCTCGCGCCAAAGACATTGCCGAGTTGATTGATCAAATTGTGAATAAGGGAGAGAAGCCATCGCAGCAGAGGAGTCGCTTCTCCTCGTCGATCTCTCGGTCGCGCCGGGGCCGAGAGGAGAAGAATGAATCCTTCTTTGTCATCCCCGATGATCGCACCAATGCCTTGATCATTGTTGGAAATAAGCAGGGCATCCAAAAAGTTGTGGCGCTCGTCAAAAGATTGGATTATAAATTGAGTGCCGAAGAGTCGGCGCACGTTCACGTCTATTACGTGAGGCATGGTGATGCTGAGACCATTGCAGGCACCCTTTCAGGGATTGCCAAGGAGGCCACCACTCAGCAGAAAGATCTAGACAAGGGTGGAGGTGCCGCTGGTGGGTTGAAGCGAATCGGAGATGTGGCACCTGTTGAACCCGTCTTTGGTGGAGACGTTAAGGTTACAGCCGATAAGGTCAACAACAGTCTGATCATCACCGCAAGTCTCCAAGATTTCAACCAGGTGAAGGCGATCTTGGAAAAGATCGATGTGCCTCGCGATCAGGTCTATGTCGAGACGATCATCATGGAGATGACGGCAAGTCAAAATGAGGCGATTGGGATCAACTACTATAGGTTTGGTGAGGGGGGTGTAGGGCGCGTGGGTTTTCGTGGTGGCCCAATTGCTTTGGATCCTATGAGTGATTCGGGTGCGATTTTAGGCTTTGCATCCGGTGACGAGGTGAAGGTGACCTTTGGAGGGCAAGAGGCGACAGTGAAGACCCTCACCGGGTTCATCAATTTTTTGAAGAGCCAAACTCAGACCAACATCCTCTCAACCCCTCAGGTGATGGCTCTCGACAATGAGGATGCAGAGATTGAGGTTGGGGACAACATTCCTGTTGCGGCTGAGACGACCAACACGGCTGCCGGATCTCAGACCTCCATCAAGATGCAGAAGGCCACCATCAAGTTGGCCATCAAGCCCTTCATCAGCCCTGAGAGCGATGTGGTCCGCCTTAAGATTGATCAGAGCATCATACAGTTAGCAAAAAAGGCCGTTGAAGCCAAACAGCTGGCCGACGCAGCTGTGGTCACCACCGATCGATCTCTCAAGACCAACATTGTTTTGAGAAGTGGTGACACGGCCGTTCTTGGGGGATTGATGAGTGACCGCTCGACCGACGAGGTGACCAAGGTTCCACTTCTTGGTGACATTCCCGTATTGGGGTGGCTCTTCAAATCGACTCACACGGCAATGGAGAAGGTCAACCTTTTGATCTTCATCACTCCCAAGATCATTCGAAATCGCCATCACAATGCGGCTCTACTTAGTAAGAAGCTCAATGAGCGAGTTGAGTTCATCAAAGATGGGATGGACGGGCGTGATGTTCATGGAAAGACCTTTGATGCTCTCTATCAAAAGGCCGAAGCTGCGATTTCACGTCAACGAGCTCATGACGAGAGTGAGGGTGACGATGGAGATGATTCGATTGAGGAGGGTGTTGAGAGTCCGGGAAGTGCGCTTCCCGATTTGGACAAGGGCAGTGACAGCGAGAACTTTTAGAGATGGAACAGAGTCAGAACATTGGGGGGCTCCTCCTTAAGAATTCCAGTTTTACCGAGGATCAGGTGACGCTCCTCTTTGCCATGCCCATGTCCGATGGGGTCACCTTTGCAGAGGCCGCCTCCAAGATGGTTGCTCCTACAATCCATGATGTTTTGGAGCTTGTGGCAAGAACTCTTGGGATTCAGTTTATGAAGGAGATTGCTTACAATGACATACCTGTCGATTTGGTAAGAAATCTTCCCATCAACTACTCCAAACACTTTGAGATCTTACCGTTTAAAGATGAGGACCTTGAGGTTTTTGTCCTCACGACCAACCCCTTTCGATTGGATGCCTTTGATGATTTGAAGGTGGTCTTTGGAAAGAAGGTCACCCCGATCCTCACCACATCGGTTCGTCTGGATGAGGCGATCAATAAGGTCTATGAGAAGAGCACGGCAGCCCTTGAAGGACTTGATGAGATTGAGGGTGAAGAGTACGATCTTGATGAGCCGACCGTGGATCTCTTAGAGGCTGGAGACGATGAGGCTCCGGTGATCAAGCTGATCAACTCTCTTATTTTTCGAGCGGTGAAGGAGAAGGCCTCAGACATCCACATTGAGCCTTATGAGCGCAACATGGTGGTTCGCTATCGAGTCGATGGAATCCTATTTGATAAACTTAAGCCTCCCAAGAAACTTCAAAATGCGATCACCTCGCGTATCAAAGTCATGGGCAATCTCAACATTGCGGAGAAGCGGCTTCCGCAAGATGGTCGTATTCCCATTAAAATTGGGGGAAAAGATATCGACATTCGTCTCAACACAGTTCCTACCTCTCATGGTGAGAGGATCTGTATGCGTCTTCAGGATCGGTCCAATGTGATTTTGGACATTGTCCAATTGGGTTTTTCTGAAGACAGCCTCAAGAAAATTGAAAAGCTTTTGGAAAAGACCTATGGGATCGTCTTGGTGACAGGTCCTACTGGAAGTGGAAAATCGACGACTCTCTATTCGTGTCTTGCTCGGATCAACACGATCGACAAGAACATCATCACCGTGGAAGATCCGGTGGAGCAGAGGATTCAGGGAATCGGGCAGATCCAAGTCAACTCGAAGATTGGATTGACCTTTGCCAGTGGACTTCGAGCCATCCTTCGTCAAGACCCCAATGTGATCATGATCGGAGAGATTCGAGACCTTGAGACGGCGGAGATTGCAATCAACGCCTCACTTACAGGTCACCTTGTCTTTTCAACTCTTCACACCAACGATTCAGCTGGGGTCTTTCCTCGAATGACCGACATGGGATGTGAACCATTTCTTCTTGCAACCTCCCTTTTGGGAATCGTGGCTCAACGATTGGTGCGGGTGCTCTGTCCGCACTGCAAAGAGCCCTACACTCCCAATGATGCTGAGATTGCAAGCCTTGAGATCACTCGCGAACAAGCAGCAACTGGGACTATTTTTCGTGCGGTGGGCTGCAATCAGTGCAATCAAAAGGGATATATGGGGCGAACGATCATTCAAGAGCTTTTGATGATCACCGATGAGATACGTACATTGATCATGAAGAGGGTGGATGGCGGAACGATCAAGAAGCGGGCCATCACAGAGGGAATGATCACCTTTCGAGAGCATGGGATTGAGAAGGTTCTTCGCGGAATCACGACGGTGGAAGAGGTTCTCAGCAACACCCAGGTGGATCTCTAAATGCCACTATTTGAATACAAGGGGATGAATCAGGCAGGACGAAACATTCGCGGCACGGTGGATGCTGAAAATGTTCGTGCGGCCCGCACAAAACTTAAAAAAGATGGCATCTTTGTCGTGGATCTTCGAGATAAGGGAAAGGCCCCCAAGAAGGGAAAGTCCAAAAAATCGGGTCACTCAAAGGGAGTCAAGGTTGAAGAGCTCTCGATCATGACTCGTCAACTTGCAACTCTCATCAAAGCCAATATTCCCCTTGTGGACAGTTTGGCGGCGGTTTCAGATCAGGTGGAAAATCCCGTTCTTAAAGAGGCCGTTGCCGATGTGAAGAACAGCGTGAATGAAGGGGGGTCTCTCAATAAAGCGCTGATGAAGTATCCTAAGCTTTTTGATAAAATCTACATCTCAATGTGCGAGGCCGGGGAGATGTCGGGAACTCTTGATGTGATTCTTTTAAGACTTGCAGAGTTCAAAGAGGCTCAGGCAGAACTTAAAGCAAAGGTGAACTCTGCCATGCTCTATCCCATCATCATGTTCATTGTGACGCTTGGTATGTTGGCCTTTCTCTTTGTCTTTGTGGTGCCAAAGATCATTGTGATCTTTGAAAGCATGGACCAAGCTCTTCCGTGGTACACTCAAGCGGTCATCTCGATCAGTGGAATGCTCGTAAACTACTGGCATGTGATGCTTGTGGGCATCTTCCTCGCCTCGATCACTTTCAAACATTGGAAGGGAACTCCCGCAGGCCGAGAGCAGTGGGATCGAGTCGTCTTGAAACTTCCGATCGTGGGGGAGCTTTCGCGAATGATCGCTGTTTCTCGTTTTACAAGGACCCTTTCCACACTCCTTACGGGTGGCGTTCCGATGCTCTCTTCAATGGACATTGTCACAAATGTCGTTGACAACGCGATTCTTGCTCACGCGATTGCAGAGGCGCGAGACAACATCAGCGAAGGGGAATCAATTGCTGGCCCACTGAAGAAGTCCAACCAGTTTCCACCCGTGGTCATTCATATGATTGCCATTGGTGAAAAGACCGGTGAGTTAGAGAACATGCTCTCACAGGTGAGCAGCGCCTATGACTTTCAGGTCAAAAACAAAATTGATGGACTCACAAGTATTCTTGGTCCACTGATGATTGTAATAATGGGATGCGTCGTAGCGGGCATTGTTTTTTCGATCATGATTCCTATGTTTGAGATGACAAATATGGTATCGTAACTGTGGAAATGGATCCGTAGAATGTTTGCGAGGTGATGGTATGAAAAGAGATCTTCAAGTGCTTAGAGATGACAGGGGTATGACTCTCATTGAGATCATGATTGTTCTTGTCATCATAGCTGGAATTTCAGCGATCTTGGTGCCCAAAGTGACAGAAAATCTTCAAAAGGCCAATGTCAAAGAGGCGATCATTCAGATTCGTGAAATTGGCAAGCAACTTGACATGTTCTACACCGATTGCGGATTTTATCCATCGAGCGAACAGGGCCTTCAGGCGCTCATTGAGGCGCCAACTGGGGATCCTGCCTGTGAGTCGTGGGGACCTGAACCCTATATAAAGAATATTCCTAAGGATCCCTGGAAGACCGAGTTCATCTATGAGGAGAGTGGAAATGGATATGTCCTGATCTCCTTGGGACGGGATCGAAAAGAGGGGGGAAGTGGGTTTGATAAGGACATCTCCTCTGAGGAACTGTAACCGAAAACATATAGTCCGTGCCAAAAATTCTGCAACACAAATTGCGAAGGGATTTTTTGCCAGATTGAACAAAGATCGACGAAGGACTAGCCAAAAGCTAATTCAAGGAGATCTTTGTTCAATCTGGCGAGAAAGACCAAGCAATTTGTGTTGCAGAATTTTTGGCGCGGGCTATAAGCTTTCTCTGAAAAGCTCGCCACTCGGGTTTACCATGCTCGAGGTGATGGTGGTACTCATGATCTTTGCGTCCATTGCGGTTATTGCGATCACCAAGATGGATCGAGGAAATCACCAAATTAAAGATGCCGTCCGTGAGCTTTCGCTCTTGAGCCGCGATCTCTTTTACAAGGCAAGACTTAGGAACAAGACCTACCGAATTGTCTTTAAATTGGATGAGGAGAAGGAGCATCGCTACTGGGTTGAGAGCTCCTCGTCTGTTGGACCGATCGATCGAAAATTGGAATCGGCCCAGAAGACCAGTGGTTCTGACGAGAAGGGGGCGGACGACGCTGAAGAGTCCAAAGGGGCCATGGCGCCTCGAGGAAGTTTTCAACCTGATATGGAGAGTGTGAAGGAGCCTCGGGCGCTACCTAAACCGCTTAAGTTTCAGGAGATCGAGATCTTCGGAAGATCTCAATCAATCACAGAAGGTCTCGGCTACATTCACTTCTTGCCTCAAGGTTTCGTGGAAGAGTCGGCCATTCACATTACCGGTGGAGAGAAACTCAATTGGACTTTGGTGGTTCATCCCCTTACGGGAAAGACCCAGGTTCTAACTTCTTACATTCCACTCAAGGAGGTCCGACAGCAGTGATGAGGTCGTCATCTTGAAATCTGTGGGGTTCCTTCGATCTCAACGTGGACTTTCTTTGATTGAGGTGATCATCGCCATGATGATCATGGCAGGAACTTTGGTTCTCATCTCCAACTCTTGGAGTGGCAACCTTGTGAGGGTTCGAAAGACCAACATCTACAACACCGTGGGCATGCTTTTACAGAAGCAACTCACTGAGGTTGAAATCAAGTATCGAGAAACACCACTGGATGAGATACCCGAAGAGGGAGAGGGTGGTGATTTTGGTGAACAATACAAGAATTATCGATGGACGATGACCTCAAAGAAATTCAAGATGCCCGACCTCTCTCAAATTTTGATTTCACAAGAAGGTGGCGCCGATGAGATGTTGCTGATGCTCGTTCGGCAGGTGACAGAGAACATCAACGAATCGGTCAAAGAGGTGACCGTCTCTGTATTTGTTAAGGTTGGCAAGAATGAGACTGAATATTCGGCGACCACCTACTTTGTCGATTACAATCGGGGACTGAAGGTGGAGGGGGGCTTGTGAGGAGCAAGAACTTATCTCCAATAGCTGAGGATGCATTGGGATTCACTTTGCTTGAGCTCCTGATCTCCATCATGATCATGGCGGTGATTTCAACTCTCACAGCAACCGGAATTCAAAATTCGATCAAGAATAAGGTCAAAGTTCAAAAACAACTTGAGTACCTCTCAGCGGTTCGCGATTCGCTCAAGATCATGGAAAACGATATACGCAGGGCTTTTCATCATCAGGACTTCAATAAGGAGATGATTGAAAAGATCAACAAGAAAAGGTCAACAACTCCCGCATCAAATGACCCATCGAAGGATCCCGGGGAGGAGCCTAAATTGCTCAAAGTTCCTAACTATCCCGACTTGACTCAATTCATTGGGGATAAGGATCAGATTCATTTTACCAATCTCAACCATGTTCGCTCCGAGAGGGACGCGCTGGAGAGTTTTCAGCAGGAGGTCGGATATTTTTTGAAAGATTGTCAGGCTCGAGGAGGAAAGAAGAAGAGTCAGTGTCTTTGGCGTAGGGTCTCTGCCATGATCGACGATGATGTGACCAAGGGGGGAGAAGAGATGGTCTTGGCTGAAAATGTCGTGGATTTTAAGTTGCGATATCTTGGCCCAGGACGTGATGAATGGGTCGACAACTGGAAGAGTGACAATCGGGGAGATGCCATAAGTCGTGGCAATTTCCCTTTTGCGGTGGAGGTGACCTTAAGCATTCAGGACCAAGCCGCAAAGGGTGACAAGAAGATTTCGATGACCATGGTGGCCCCAATTGATTTTCCCAACAATAAGGAGTCCAAGGGGAGTTCAGGGTCCAGCAAGGTTTCAGGTCCTGGACCTTCGGATCAAGGCGCGAAAGGTACGGGTGATGGAGCTGCGGGTGATGACGATGATGACGATGACGATGACGATGACGATGATGACGATGATCCTAAATGATTTTGCAAATTTGTGGAGATAGAATCAAAAGTATGAAGAGAAGTGATTCAAAACGGAGACCAATGGGAGTGGTTCACAATCAGAAGGGGATCGCTCTTCTTGCTGTGATGTTCTTCTTTATGTTTGTGGTGACGCTGATCACAGAGGTCTCCTATGAGACGACTCTTGAGTATGCAATCTCTTCAAGAGTTGTACATGATTTGAAGGCACGGTCGGCCGCAAAGGCGGGTCTTGAATTGAGTCTTTTGAGAATCCACATTTATAAACAGGTGATCGCTCAGTTTGGGGACAAGCTTGGTTCGAACGCATCGATGCTCGATGTGATTTGGCAATTTCCCTTTGTGTGGCCACCCGTGTTTCCTGACAATGTGGGGAGGGCCCATAAGGAGGCAATTGAGAAGGTGGTCCGTGAGTCGAAGATGAAGGCTCGTTATCTTCCAACCATTTCAAGTGAAGGGGCGAAGATTGACATCAACGACGTGGCGTCCCCTGCTGAGGGGTTGGCAAAGGCCACTCAAAAGATGATTCTGCAGATTTTTGAGGAGTATTTGAAGAGCAACGATGAGGTGGAACGCCGGTTGGCGGGAATTGATTTTCAGAAGATCGTCAACAATATCGTGGATTGGGTTGATGAGGATAAGGAGAGAATCGAAGGGGGAGTCGAAAGTGCCCTCTACCCTAAGTCTGAGGGAGATTTCATTCCGCCCAATCAGCCCTTCAAGACCCTCGATGAACTTCACATGGTTTCAGGGATGACCGACGAACTCTTTGAATTGTTGGCTCCACGAATTACGGTTTATGGAAATAAAGGTGTTAACATCAATTATGCCGACAAGGATATGTTGAAGTCGTTGAGTTCAAGCATGACCGATGAAGCCGTTACGGAAGTCATGAAGCGTCGGTCTGATCCCAATCTTGGGGGACCATTTAAAGATGAGAAAGATTTTTTTGCTTTTGTGAAACAGTATGGTGTCGATGAGGAGGCGTTCAAGGATCTCCCTCTTCTATTTGACACCGAGTATAACTTTGTCATTCGTAGCACTGGGGAGTTTGGTCAAGTTACTCGCGAAATCGTTGCCATTGTCTATGACTTTGATAGAGTAACAGAGAGGCTGCACGGTATTTTAGACAAAGAGTCAGACTCAAAGAACCAGGATTCCGAGAAGCCCAACGACCAGGATGGCGGGAAGAGTGACGGCAAAGAGGGAGACAAAAGCAAGAAGCAGAAGGTTTCTGTGCCCAAGGGCCGTCCGAGGGTGGTTTATTGGTTTGAGACCTGATCCCGTAGGGTTTTGGTCGAGCTTGTGTTGCAATTGATTCAAGGATGATGGAGTCAAGGCGTGAAGATCATTGGGATCGACATTGGATCCTTCAGCATCAAAGTTGCTGAAGTCCACTTAAGTGGTAAGACCGCGACTCTTGTTCAATGCTTCGAGCACGTCTTAAGTCTTGATCCTACTCATGACAAGTCAATCTTGATTCTCGATTTTTTACGAAACTTGACTCAGAATCATGATCCCGAATCCACCAAATATGTTTTTTCCCTTTCTCAAGATAAGGTCAGCTTGAGACACAAGACATTCCCCTTTCGTGAACGACAGAAGATCTTAAAGAGTCTGCCATTTGAACTTGAAGATGAGATTCCTCTTGAACAGATGGACACGATCTATGAGGGAAAGATCATCAGTTGGCAGGGTTCCCAGTCGGATGTTCTCTGTTGTGCTTGTCCTAAGGAGCATTTGCAGAAGGTGCTTCGAACGGCCTCAGATGGAGGCATTGATCCTGACATTGTGACCCTGGAGGGTTTGGCCCTCAACAATCTCTTTTGTGACTGGTTGGCGCCACCTCCAGAAGTGAAGGTGAAAGAGCAGGAAGAGAGGGGAGAAGATGGGGTCCATGAGAAGCCGATCGGCATGGACCATTCCATTGTGGAAGGTAAGCTTTTGGTGAACATCGGACACAGTCAGACCCTGGTCCTGATCTATCGTGACGAGTTGCTCATTTCGATACGAACAATTGCCTGGGGTTGTCGGGATGTCATTGAGAGTGTTGCAAGAAGTTATAAGATTCAGTTTGTGGAGGCGATCAAAGAGGTTCAAGCCAAAGCCTTTGTCTTGTTGACTCCTGAGGGTGCGACACAGAATCAAATCCACTTTTCACAGGTGATCGCAGGAAGTCTCAGTCAGCTGACTCGAGAGCTTAAACTCACCATGGTGGGATTTGCAAGTTCGCAAAAGATTCGATTTACAAAGGTGGGCTTCTTGGGTGGAGGAAGTCAGATTCGCAACTTGGGTCCATTTTTGACTCAGGAGCTTGAAATTGCCGCCAACCCTTTGGATCCCCTGAAAACATTGAAACATCTTCATGTTTCACCGGGGTTTGTCATTCCAGTGCAGTCTGGAGTGGCCATTGGACTTGCCATTGAGGCCTTAAAGAAACCCAAAAATCCGTCGATCAATTTTCGAAAGGCTGAATTTGTAAAACGAAATGAGACCTTTCGAAGACTTGTGGAGAGGTGGGGTTATACAGCCAAATTGATAGCCGCTGGATTTGTGATTTTCTTTGTCTACGCCGTTGTGCGAAGTATGATCGCCGAGAGTTTAAGAGATGAAGCTGAGGTTGTTCTAAAGGATAAGGCTGCGGCGATTGCCAATCTTAAGGGGACATCAGCCAGAATGTCCAATGTGACCAAATACATTAAAAGTGAAAGGGCTCAAATTGAGAATCGAAAAAAGTTGGTTCAACTTGAATCGATGAATTCTGCAATGGAGGTCCTGGCTTCGATCAGTCGGATTGTGCCTCAACAGACTCAGATTCATCTCGACGTGAAAAAGGCAGATCTACAATGGGATCGAATGCGAATGGAGGGGACCGTCGACAGCCAGCAGGAGTTTGAGATGCTCAAGCGATCCATTGAGGGATTTGCAGTTTCAAACAAGGTCAAGGTTCTGCAATCCTCCTCGCGGCCTGGACAGAAGTTTCAATTTGCGTTGGAGTTTGGCGTGGATCGTAAGATGAGGGAGGCCCTTTGAGTCGTCTGGAAGATCTTAAAGAGCAACTGATTGAGAAGGTTCTTCCCTACTGGAATGAGTTTCGAGAGAATCCTACAGTTTTGCAGATCAAAGAACAGTATGAAGGGCTCTCTCTCCTTTATCGACGTGGGATTCTTGTAGGTCTTGGACTTTTCCTCTTTTTCATCATCGGGTCGATTCCCTACGCCTATTTTTCAGAGAGCACGGAATTGGTCGGGGAGTTTGAAGAGAGCATTTTTGTCGTCAAAGAGCTTTTGAAAGTGAAGCAAGAAAAGGATCAGGCCCCTGCAGCACCGGCCGGTATGGATTTGACGACTCTTCGCAATCGTGTGGACTCGATCAGCAACAGCCCTCTGCTCACCGATGAGCAAAAAGGCACTGTCTCCTCTCTGGAGGCATCGTCGTTTGATAAGATGAAGGCCATTCCTAAAGAGGTGGTCAAAGTTGGAGTGAAGGTCCCTTTTAAGGCTCTTACGCTTTCTCAATTTGTGGATTTTGGTCAGCAATTGCAGAGAACACAGGGTGCAAAGATGACAGGTCTCTTTTTAGAGGCAAGCAAGGATCATGATCACTACTTGGATGTACAATTTGAGTTGGCAAGTTTTACGCTTCCTGTGGTTGATGAACCTATTGCAGTGGATTCGAAAAGGCCTTCCAAAGGGCCTCGACCAAAGCGAAAGTAGTTTTTAGGTGAGTTGGTGAATAAAGTTGTTGCAGAATTAAGAAACGTTTTGCGGTTTCACAAGTCTAAAATCGCCTGGCTTCTATTTTCAATGATGGCTTTCTTGTTTATTCTTTTTCCCTATGGTGATCTTGGGGGTTGGGTCGCAACTAAGGTCACTCAATGGACCGACAACCAGGTCTATCTGCAATTTGAAGATTTAGGTTTTTCCTTTAAACCTCAACTTGGAGTCGAAATGGAAGATGTGTTCTTGCAGACTCCCTTTCTGCCAGCGTTGAAGATGGACTCTCTTTTTGCAGCTCCTTCATTCTTGGGACTTGTCACCTTCAACCCCGCTTTTACGTTGATCGCCGAGGGCTTTTGGGGAGGCAGTGTGCACTTTTCCTCTTCTGGATCAAAAAAGAATGAGAGAGAAGTGCTTGTGCATCGTTTTAAACTTTCGTTGGAAGAGGTCGCTTTAGGTAAGATTCAGGAGTTTTTTGAGTTGCCATTTTCATTTCAGGGAAAGTTGCTTGGCAGCACTCATCTTGCTGTGGATCTTGAGTTTGGAGAGCAACCCCAGGGTGATCTTTCTATGGATGTTGTCGGGTTTCGAATGCCTCCCTCATCCATCGACACTCAGATGGGACCGGTCACTCTACCACACGTTGAGGTTTCACAGGTTTCTGTGCGAGGGCGTCTGAATCAAGGAGAGCTCTTTATTGAAGAGGCTCAACTTGGATCCAGCAAAGATCAGCTCTATGGTGAGATCAAAGGGAAGTGGGGAGTCTCCTTTCGTCGAAAAGGGACCGAAGTGAGTCCGATCTTTGGGGCCTACGAACTTAAGATTGATCTCAATGTGGCTCAAGCTTTGCACAAGGAGATGGAGCTTCTCTTTTTTCTGATGGACTCTTGCAAAAACACAACCACAACCGGTGTCCGTTATCTCTGTAAGATCTCTGGAACGGGAGGCGGACGTCCACCGCGGTTTTCCTCGATCAACTCGATTTGAGCTTCGCCATCTCCTTTTTAGCCAAGATCGTCAGCCCTTGGATTCGTTTCTTGCGCTCTGCTCCTCTTAGAACCCAGATCCGAAATTAGAAATGATTTGATGAGTTTAGCGTTAGCCGCGTTGTGGTGGAAAATCTTTTGAGATCCCTATTGACCTCAAAGCCAATCCTTGCGACTATGCCCAAAGCGATTGGACTTGCCTGTTTTAGATAGCGATCTTAATTCACCTTTGAATCTTATTTTAAAAAATGATCCTCAACGTATCACAGGGGATACATCTCTGGCCATTTTTTTAAAATAAAATTCATATTTGACCTAAGCTCACTATCTAAATCACTATCTAAAACAGACAAGCTCAATCACTTTGGGCATAAAGAAAGAGAACGAAAGGAGTAAGTCATGTCAGGTGTGAATAAGGTGATCATTGTGGGTCGACTCGGAGCAGATCCAGAGACCAAAACAATCAATTCGGGAAATACGGTGTCCACATTGAGTGTGGCTACAAGTGACTCTTGGACCGACAAAGATGGCCAACGACAGGAGCGTACGGAGTGGCATCGAGTGGTTGCATGGGGAAAACTTGCCGAATTGTGTGGTAAGTTTCTTCATAAGGGACGACAGGTCTATGTTGAAGGACGTCTGCAAACAAGATCTTGGGAGGATCAACAGGGTCAGAAACGTTACACAACTGAGATTGTTGCTCAAACAGTGCAATTTTTGGGAGGAGCTTCGGAAAGGGGCGAAGGAGCATCAGATCGTTCACAGTCGCATGACTTTGGTCCAGAGCCATCGTTTGATGGATCGGATTCAGATCTTCCATTCTAGTCTTTTATTTTATCGTGTGGCCTAGCTTCACTTTGGACAGCTAGACCACACGCTCAGCAAAGAACATGTTCAAGCACATCTTTTCGTTGCCTCGTTGGATGGACGTTTGTTCGATTTTCTTTGATTCTCCCCATAAAAATCTTCTAGAATAGAGTAAATGAGTTGCGCCGCACTCATTCGTTCCAACGAGAGAGAATCTCGTCCAAACGCAAGTGGGTGGCGCAGCATAGGCGCGCAATCTGGGGGAACATCATGGGTAGATCATCAATCTGGGCCCTCTCGGGCATCATTGTTGGCTTGATTTTGACATTACCTCCACAGGTATGGTCGAGTGAAATCATCAAAGTGAAGGGGAAAAATGTGCTTCTCTCACTTGATGAAGCGGCCCAAAAGGGAGATGTTTTTGAGATCATCACCTACAGTGGAAAGAAAAAGGGACTCATCAGGATCACGGCAGTCAAAGGTGGTAAAGCCAAGGGGAAGATCATCAAGAAGAAAGGTAAAATCAAAAAGGGTTGGACCGCACGCTTAGCCCAACAAGGTGGTGGAGAGGGTGAAAGTGGTGATGGTGAGGAGTCTTCGTCAGGAGGAGTTGAGTCCAGTGAGGTGGAAGGTTCCTCAAAGCAGTTTGACGGAGGCGTTCTTTTAGGAATGAGCTCAGACACTCTCCATGTTTCTGGTGATAGTGGAGCAAAGGTGAATGCGACTGGAACAGGAAATCGTGTGGGTGTCTTTGTATCATGGCATCTACCCCATTCGTGGAGTCTTCAGGGGCAACTGGGACTTTTTACAATGGCGGGGAAATATTCAGGGGTCTCCTATTCCATTGGTTATCTCGACTTCGCTGGGTGGGCGAGATACCACATTCAAGATTTTTGGGCAGGACTTGGTGCTCGTTATCTATCGCCTTCTTCTCAAAGTGGCATTGAGAAGCCAGAGTCAACTTCAGTCCTCTCAGTAGGGTTTGGATATGATTTTGGTATCGGAGCAGGATTTGTGCCGATTGAACTGACCTACGACATGGTGTTGGGCGCAAATGGGAATTTGGCTGAGAGCATTGCGCTTTGTCTCGGTTATGGCTTTCGATTTTGAAAGAGATGAAGTTTTGGGGACTTCTCATCCTTCTCTTTGGTTTGTCCTGTGTGACCCAAGATAGGACGGACTCCTTTGCTCTTCGAGAGGTGCATGACTCCCAGATTGGAAGTGCCAGCCGCTCGAAAGAGAGCTGGGTTTTAGGGGGCTATCTTCCGGTCGGGGAACATCAGACTGAAAAGAGCTACATTGTCATAGAGGGTGGGGAGATCATCGATGTGTTCACAAAGATTCCCAAATCCAAAGAGGGACTCTTTCTTTTAGATACCGACCATCTCATCTTTCCAGGGCTGATTGATCTTTACAATCATCTGGATTATTCGAGCCTCCCCACTTGGAGTGACTACGAACGGCCACTTCTTCACCGTCGCAGTTGGTTTAAATCCTTAAGTTACAAGAGATTTTTAAGGAAACACCTGGACCCCTATCAAGGCAAAGAGTTGTGCAGTTTGCGTCGGTGGGGAGAGGTGAGAGCCATCGTGAGTGGTGTGACCACACTTTTAGGGAGCGTGAAGGATTCGGACTGTTTGGGTCACTTCGGAGTTCGAAATGTCGATACGCTCACCGATCTGCAGTATGAGGGGAATCTTCTTGTCGAAAATGGAATCGAGGAGGAGCACCTCACACACAAGTTCTTTCTCGAAAAGATCGTGGAATCGATGCGAAAAGAGGGGATCACTTATGGCGATGCCTATCAGCTGGCACTTGCCGAAACGGGTTTGCAGCAATGGATGGAGCTTTTCAAAGGTGGAACCCAAGATCTTCGAACCGCGCTTCAGCTTGCTGTAGGATCTCCTTTAGGTGTTCCCAAAGGCGAGGGGAAGGAGAAGGGCTGGGAGCGCGCTCGAAGTGAGCTTAACTCTCATCTGAAGAGAAATTTCAAAATGGGTGGGTCGGCTGAAAGGAAGAGAGTCATCTCTGAGATTGAAAAGTGGGTGGAGGAGTATTTGGCCCTGGCTGTGCGAGGCGATGCAGAGGTGAGAGATTTTCTTCTGAAACCAGGTCTAAGGCTCTTTACCGAGGATCAGCGAAGGTTTGTCTCAGAAGTGGAGTTGAACTGGAGGATGGGGCTTGTGCACCATTTGAGGCAATACGAATCTTTTCGACCCCATCTTCTCTTTTTTCCGATGGCAGAAGGCAGAAAAGGGGATGCTGAAAGTGGAGTGCAATACTTCCTGCTCCAGCTCTTTGAGTTGCCAGCCAAAGGGTTTGTAGGAGTTCATGGCGGCGCCTTGGAATTGGAAGATTTCAACGAAATGGCCGAGGAGTCCATTCCCATTGTTTGGACGCCAGCTTCTGATTTGGCGCTCTATGGAGAGACGTTGGATGTGGTTGAGGCACAGACAATGGGAGTGCAAGTTGTGATGGGAGCAGGGTGGGCCCATCTTGGAGTTCGCTCACTGCTCGACCAATTGAAGGTGGCTCGAAGTTACCTCGATCGAAGAGGGGTGCCTCGCGGAGTTCTCTCCGATCAGCATCTTGTGGAGATGGTGACGGTCCATGCGGCCAAAGTGTTAGGACGAGAGAGGATGTTGGGGAGGCTGTCGAAAGGATATCAGGCCGATTTGATCTTGGTTCAACGACGAAAATCCAGTGAAGAAGATCCCTATTCGGAACTCATTCAAGGGGGGCAAGAGTTGATTTCACTGGTCATGCGGTCGGGCGAACCGCTTTATGGAGAGACCTCTTTAATGGAACGGTTGAAATCTAAAAATCTTGTGGATCATCTGGAGGGTCCCATCGCCTCAATGAATCGAGCTTCTTTCATGAAGAGGTGTGGCCCGTTCGCCCATCGTAGATTTGGCTCTCTTCAGAGCTCGGGAGGTCCCGGGGCTGTCGTTGAAACACTTTGGAATCTAAATGCCGTACGCGGAGGATCGACCCCCCTTCTGAATTGTGAAGATCCTGAATATATGAAGAATTTGACCCAATGGACCTCGCTTGGGGGAGCTGGGGCATCGGGTCGCGCAAAGGCATCTAACTCATTGAAATCACTTGAAGAACTTAAGAGTTTTCGGGGTCGTCAAAAGGAATAATCTTGCCAAGAGCAGGATTTGCGCTTAATCATCAAAAATTCATCGGGTTCGAGATTAACCTTTCTACAGGAGAGAGATGGTGAGTCATCTTAGAAGTTCAAATGAATGGATTAAGGCCTTGGGATTGAACCGTTGGGGCATTACAGAGGCTTCGGAGATTGTCTATAACCCCTCCTATGAACAGCTCTTTGAAGAGGAGATCAGTTATCAGGGAGATGATTGTGGAAAGGGTGTCATGACCAACCTGGGTGCGGTCAATGTGGACACCGGTCGATTTACGGGACGCTCTCCCAAGGACAAATATTTTGTTGTTGAGTCCGAATCCAAGGAGAAGGTTTGGTGGGCTGGCACAGGGTCCGACAATCATCCCATCAGTGAGTCGGTATGGTCGGAGTTGAAGAAGATCTCTTTGACCCAACTCAATGGGAAGAGACTTTTCGTTGTGGATTCCTATTGTGGTGCCAATCCCCACACAAGGTTGAGTGTGAGGCTCATTACCGAAGTTGCGTGGAAAGCCCACTTTGCTAAGAACATGTTCATTCGCCCAACCGATGAGGAGCTAATGAGTTTTCAGCCAGATTGGACCATCTTGGACTCCTGCAAAACTGCGGTTCAGGATTTCAAAAGGCTTGGTCTTCGTTCTGAGGTCTTTGTGGCGGCAAAGATTGAGGAGCGAGCGACTCTGATTGGCGGTACTTGGTATGGTGGAGAGATCAAGAAAGGCATCTTCTCCGTCATGAACTACTTTTTGCCTCTCAAAGGGATAGGCTCCTTTCATTGCAGTGCGAACCAGGGAAGTAAGGGAGACACGGCCCTCTTTTTTGGTCTTTCGGGAACTGGGAAGACGACGCTTTCCACCGACCCTAAGCGCTTACTGATTGGCGATGATGAGCATGGATGGGATGATGAGGGTGTCTTTAATTTTGAAGGAGGTTGTTACGCAAAGTGCATTCATCTTTCCAAAGAGAGTGAACCCGATATCTATGCAGCCCTGAAGCGAAACGCTCTTCTTGAGAACATTGCCTTTGATCAAGATGGGAATGTGGATTTTTCAGATGATACTAAAACTGAAAATACAAGAGCTTCCTATCCGATTGAGCACATTTCAAACATTGTCCGACCTGTTTCTAAAGGAACTCATCCCAAGAACATCGTGTTTTTGACATGCGATGCATTTGGAGTGCTTCCTCCGGTGGCTCGGCTTGATGCCAACCACGCTGAGTATCAGTACCTAAGTGGGTACACAGCAAAAGTTGCGGGAACTGAGATCGGAATTGTAGAGCCTCGTGCAACCTTTTCCCCATGTTTTGGTGGACCATTTTTAACTCTTCACCCAACAGTTTATGGCGATATCTTGAGGGAGAAGATGGAGGTTCATGGCACTAGGGCTTATCTTGTGAATACAGGATGGAGCGGTGGTCCCTATGGAGTGGGCAAGCGAATGAGCATCTCGACCACTCGTGCGATCATTGATGCCATTTTTGATGGGCGTTTGGAAAGGGCTCAATGGACCTTCTTTCCGGTCTTTGATTTTGAGATTCCACTCTCTGTTGAGGGCATTTCGAGTGAGCTTTTGAATCCAAGAAACACATGGAATGACCAAAGAGCTTATGACAAGTCTCTGAACCATCTGGGACAACTTTTTGTTGAGAACTTTAAGAAGTTCACGGATGTCTCTGCAGGCCGAAGACTTGCCCATGTGGGCCCCAAGATGGATCATGGATTTGACAGTGGCATGCGCGAAACCTCATTTCGGTGAATTTATCACAAGTTTTTCTTTAAGTGGCGGACGAGGCGTCGACGCTTCCAACGTTTGATTCATCCATAGGGGTTGCACATCACTCAATGTCGGAGCATGGAACGATATCGGCCCAAGGCAAGCAGAGGAAATGTAAAAGGGTAGCTCGGGTAGTTCATGTAGACAATGCCTGGGTGACCTGTGCCAACCGTGGAAGAGTCCATCCACATTCCACTCTCTTCAAACTCAGTGATGAGATAGTTCACCGCACGAGTTGCTGATTCAGAGTCCATTTCTCCACAAGAGATGAGGGCACTTAGGGCCCAGGCCGTTTGAGAGGGTGTGCTGATCCCATGCCCAATCCAACTTCGATCGAGGTAGGACTGAGTACTTTCTCCAAAGCCTCCATCACGATTTTGAGCTGACTTGAGCCAGTTGATCGCTTTTCGAATGTAGGGTTGATCCGGAGACTCTCCAATGCTCGTAAGTCCAACCAGCGCGGCACTGGTTCCATAGATGTGATTGATTCCCCATCGACCCATCCATGAACCAAACTCCGCATCCTGACTCTTTTTGAGGTACTTGATGGCGCGATGGAGGACATAATAGTTTTGGTCAATATGAAATCCCATGCGCCCGAAGGCCTCAAGAACGTGCCCAGTTACATCGGCGGAACTCTCGTCAAAGAAGTCCACAGAGTCAGAAAATGAATTTGCAAAGAGGTTGATGAGAAAGTTGCCATGGTTGTCCTTTGCAAAGGCACCCCATCCACCATCGCGATTTTGCATTTCCTCGATCCAATTCATGGCTCGGGTCATACGTTTCTCTACAAACGATCTCAAATCGGAGGAGATCGCCGGACTGAAATCTCCGCGGGTTTGAGAGTAAGGTGCAAGGAACAAGATGAGCTCTGCGGTGTCATCGACATCGGGGGCATACTCAAACTCTTTTCCAAAGGGAATGCCGCCGTTTGCCTGTTGTTGTTCCAGGAGGGAGTGAACCGTTGGAGTAAGGAGTGGCATTGAAAATCCTGAATCCAAGAGAGCCTGACCGGCAAGAATGGAATCCCAATACCGACCGTCTTGAAGGGAACCAAGGTAGCTACCAGCACCGTTGTCAAAGTAGCGCTGTTCCACAAAGGACAAGGCCTTTTGAAATGGAACATCATCTTGATCCATACCGCTCTTGGAGAGAGCCATCATATTGAGTATGGTTGATTCCGTATAGCCGCCCCAACTTCCACCGGGTTGTTGATCCTTAAGAAGAGTGGACTGAATCTTTTTTGCATTGTGACTGGAGATTGTCTTTTCACCGATAAATTTCCTTTTTCTTTTGGTCACCCAAAGTTCTTCAGCATCAATGCCGATGCTCCTTTGAAGTCGATGAAAACGAAGAAAGGCCATCGCTTTGAGATGGGGCCCCACCCACTGTCCAAAGTGGTTCACATTGACCGGAAAATTTTTATCTAAAATCGCCCGTGGAATCCGTGGAAGGCGTTTCCAATCGTACATCTTCATGGCGGCCAAAAACGTTTTGGACAATAGATTGCAGCTTTCAATACCTCCCTGACTCAGGATGTAGCCTCTGGCCTTTTCAAGAGCATTCTGCTTTTCAAAATCATCCTCTTCAGAGGGCATTGCCTTAAGAGCTAAGTAGTTCCACAAAGTTGCGTTGAGATCACCAGGGGGAATGTTCGCATCGTGGACTGCGTACCACGAACCATCGGACTGTTGGCTGAGAAGAATTTGCTGGCGAAGTCTTTGTGTCATTTTGTGATCTTCTTTAAGGCCGAGCCATTGTCGAACCAAGTAATACTGGGAGATGAAATAGGTTCCAAGATAGGCCGGGAAATCCCAAAGGCCATCACTCATTTGGCGCCTGATCAGATGGGCCTGAGCCTGAGAAATGACGGAATCAAGTCTCGGATCGTTCACGTCTGCCTGGATCTCACCGATCGACAGTAACGAACAGGTCAAGATCACCGCCAAAATCTTTCTTCTCAAAAAAGATCGCATCTTCACAGCCTAGAAAGAGTGTTGAATCCAAACTCACTGATTCTACCTGGGACCCTAGAATATTACTACCTCGATCAAGACCAAGAGTAATCTTTACATGGGGGCTGGCAAGAACATCGCCAGCCACTCAAGAGTGCCTGGCGCGAAACCTGCTTTCGAGCTAATTTCGATTCTGCCTATTTCTTTACCTCGACACAACCACGTAAGAGATCTTCACTCTGTCCCTCTTCAAGATTTTCTACTTTGAGAGGAGCTTTGTGAGGATCGCATTGGATGCGGGAGACATCGTCATTGAGAAGTCGAAGTTCCAAGGCATCCATGACGGTGCCAACAGCGCGGAATCGAACATGTTGGTTGCCTTGGTGAATCCCGTTGACCACTCGAAAGATGGCTGCAGGTGGTGTGTAGTATTGGACCTGTTTGGCCAATTCGGGGTTTTTGTACTGATCTTCAAAACTGTTTTCGATCTTCTCCTCAAATGCGACCTTCAAGAAAGGCTGAATCTCCTTTTGATATGTGTTGTAGGCCCATTCCATCCTGCGATTGGCATCGGCAACGGCGAAGAGTCTTAGAGCCTCTTCGTAGACCTGATTTTCTATAGGTTTGGATGAGATGGCTTCGATGAGACCCTTAGGACCCAAGAGAGCTGCCTTTCGTGTTTCAATCGAGGCCTGCTTCGAACGGAGTTCTTTGTGGGTATCGATGATGTACTCGGCCATATCGAGGTTTTCGGCGTGAATCTTTCGGAGTTGAGCATAGACCTCTTCATCGGTAGGATTTTGATTCCTTTGAGACTGAAGAGCCGTAGTGGCCTCGGCAAGAATTTGCGCAATCGAGGGGTCGTTCAAGCCATTGGTCACGCCATCTTCCATATTTCGTAGAACTTGAGAAATTCCATCTTTGTACTTTTCAAGAATTTGACTGTAGGCTTGCTGCTTTCGAAATTCATGTTTGGTGAGCTCATTTGCAACCTTTCTCTTGAGTCTCTTGATACGTTTTTGTACAGCGACACGCACGTCCGCCCCAATGGAAGAGCTCTCTGAGCCAAACTCTGCATCGCGAAGCTGAACCAATTTTTCCTGTTTGTCGAGTTCTCGAGAGAGCTTGTAGGCTGCGTAGTGAATGTACATTCGTTCCAGGACAGGTTCGGCCAACGCAAGAACGCGAGATTCGTCTGTGCCAGTCCGCTCTTTGACGTTAGGAGCAAAGCCTGTGATGATGGCTGTTGTGAGAACAGGGTTGACGATGGTCCAATTGGCGTACTGGGTGAGAAAGTCACGAAGTATGTGAGCTGTGGATTCAGGTTCCCATGCCAAACTTTTTCCAATTGCAATGGCCTCAGTGGGATTTTTTATTCCTTCAACTTTCCAAAGCGGTTTAAAGAAATGGTCCCCTTCTGGAATGCCCGCAAGTGGTGCTGCTTCAATGGCCTGACCATCAAGGGCACGCTCGGTCGCCCATCTCTTTTGTGCAAGACTCCAGAGTTGAATTCCATCGGTTCCCCAAATCTCCTCATAGCCCTTCTGATTTTGAGGGACATTGAGAGCGACGTTCAGGGCGATGGTGATGTGTTCTGCACAGTAGGTCGCAAAGAGGTCATTCTCCTTTAAGACTTGAAGAAATGGTTTTGTCTCATCAACCTCTTTTCGAATCCATGTGGGATCGATCCAAGCTCGATAGAAGGCCAAAGTCTCCTTGAGGTTGACCGATCGAAAGTGGTCAAACTTATAGTCTCCAGGAAAGTTAGGACCTTCATTGAGCTCATTGAGAAGCTGAAGGGCAATCTTCGCATTTTCGTTGAAGATCTCCTGCGTGGCAGATCCCTTATATTGGACTGTGTACGCCAGAGACGGATACCCCCTCACGGACCACTTAAAGTCATGATAAAAGACCGGTGAATTGCGAGTCTGGCCGTCGCCTATGTAGGCTCCAAGGTGAGTGATGGAGTTTTCGGTTTTTAAGAACTGCGGGTCTCCTAAGGAGAGAAAGTTTGCCACTGGATTTTCGGGATGGTGGTAGGCTATGATTGCGAAGATAGGTCCATTCTTAAGTGATTCCACCTTGGTTTTGCTTTTTGCATAAAAGGATTCTCGAAGAAATTGGTCCAGGACTTCGGATCCGACAATGGTCTTTTCGCTCTTTCCATCGGGTGACTTCATCGTCACGGGCTCGTCACCTCGATCTACGATGGGGATGGGACGCACTCCCCAGCCGAGAGCTCTTCCATTTTCCTCAGTGCAACGGGGAACTTGGTTATGAACTCCGGAGACAGAGGTTAGAGGATCGAGAATCGCGTCGTTGCTGCAAATGCGATAGTGGAGTTCTCGAAGGATGGACTCCTGTTTTTCATCAGGATCCATAGCTGATTTCCCATCGGGCATTAAGATCTGAAATGTTCCAAATCGGCCCACCGGAACGTTGTAGTGGGATTTGACGGCATCCGGTTCAAAGCTCCAAGGACCTTCAATGATCCAATCGCCTCGGTAGTAGGTCGGGTTGGTGGCCAAAGTTGCCCCTGAAACGAGAGTTGCAGAGAGCATGGCTCCAATTTTTTTTATTGAGTTTTTCATCGTTTGTTTGCTCCTATCCTAGGATCTGTGACAAAATGTCTAGGTTATTTTGTCACAGATCCTTAGTATTCATTCTAATGTTGCTGGAGCCTTCCAGTAGCATCAAATGGTCAGGCTCATGGACGATCGATTTACCTTCTGTAAAGAGATCATTCAAAGATGATGCCAGTGTGGAGAACTCCGTGAAATCACAGAGATTCTTCAAAACATTGAAACTTTTGTGAGCAAATCCGCTTCGAGACGAGTTGATTCTGTCAGGATTTACTTATTGATTGTGCCCCTTTTTGTCACTGTGTCTCTGTTCACCGTAAATTGCCTCTGCAACTAGTGGTTGAACCACTAGTTTTCGGGTTTCAACGTCGCTCGATCTTGAGTCAAAATGGAGTTTTGCGCCAGTCGCCAAATAGTGGTTGCCTCAGGTGCGCAGTCGGGTTTAAGTCAGGAACTGATTTGGGGGGTCATTTGATGAAGAAGGTTTCTTTGGTTTGTGCCCTGTCGCTGTTTGTGGCCGTGCAATTGGCCGTATTGTGTAGGATCAAAGCTTGTACGGCCGTCTCTTTTGGTTCCAAGGGAGAGAGGATGGCCTTGGCCAAGAGTTACGATTGGGATCTCGGTCATGGGATGGCCATCGTGAATAAGCGAGATATGGAAAAGAGAGCGGCGGTGAACCCCGATGGACAGACTCCGGCGAGGTGGAGATCGCGCTTTGGGAGCATCACATTCACACAGTTTGGGAGGGAGTTTCCTCTGGGTGGGCTCAATGAGATGGGGCTTGTGGCCGAGATCTTTTGGTTGAATGAGTCACGATTTTCCGAACCTGGCCACGGTCGTCCAGTATTGAATGAACTGCAGTGGATCCAGTATCAGTTGGATTTGGCTCAGAATGTGGATGAGGCCATCGCACTGGCTCAAGAGGTGCATGTTCTTCCCATGTATGGGCTGGTTCACTACATGATTTGTGATCAGCAGGGAGAGTGTGCGACTTTTGAGTATCTGCAGGGCGAACTTGTGATCCATTCCGGCGCGCAAATGGTGGCCAACGTATTGACCAACAATACCTATGCTGAATCGATTAGGGAACTTCGACTTTATGAAGGATTTGGTGGATCCAAACCAATTCCTCATGGCGCTGAGAAATCCGATTCGATCTCTCGATTCGTACGAGGGGCATGGTGGGAGACCAAGTTTGTAGGACGTGGTTCAAACTCCATGTTGAACTATGGGAGGTCCATTCTTGAGTCCGTTAGGAATGTTGGGCTTACGCAGTGGCAGCTCCTCTATCTTCGCGATCCAAGCAGGATCTACTTTTCAACGACCCAAGTTGGGGAAGTGCGCTCATTGGATCCATCACTCTTTGATTACAGCTGCAAAACTCCCATGAAAGTTTTGGATCTCAATTGGAGTGGCGCTTCAGATGCTCAGGGGGATTTTGTAGAGTACAGTGATGAGTTCAACCAGAGGATCATTGCTCAAAACACCTACCTGCCTCAAGAGCTCTTGTCCCTTTTAGGGGCTTACCCCGCTTGGGGAACCTATTGCGATGAGCCTTGAGGACCATCCACTCATTATCCCTTTTGCTTAAGGATCTGTAACAAAATGTCTAGGTTGTTTTTGGACAGATTCTAACATACGAATTCTACGAATTCGTGTATGGAGCTGAGGCTTTTCGCTGCAAAGAGATTCGTAGATTTGAATTAGCTCCTCATTGCGGTCAAGGATTTGTGCGGAAGTTTCAAGTGCCTTCCATATTTTGAAGTCGGTAGGTCCTTGGTTGAGTTGAGATGCAAAGAGATCAAAAGCGACATCGTGGGCTCCGGCTTGATAGGCGGCCCAGGCCACATCTATAAGTTCCCGGGAGGAGAGATCTTTCGCCGGTCCGGCGAGGAGGTCTCGAAGTTGTTGATTGCGCCCCATCTGAAGAAGACTCTTGAGGTAGGTCCGGAGAATGGATGTGGGAATCTTCTCACCCATGTCAAGTAGGTTTGTCACCTCTTGCTGAAGGTCTTCTGGGGTCAGTAGAGCAGCTCTCAGGCGTTCCACCTCTCTTTGAGAGTAGGGGTTGCGAGGCGATAGATTCAGGAAATGGTTGTGAGATTCAATGGCACGTACAAGATTTCCTTGACGTTCAAAGAGCCACCCCAGCGCCTGATGTGCACGAGGTTGTTGTTCCGCAATCGATTCTAAAAGCGGTTGGGCTTTGGCAAAGAGTCCCAATTGAGTCAACGTCTTTCCAATCCAAAGTTGGATTTCGCTGTGGTTGAAGAGTCGATGAGCCTCTTCAAAGTGGGCGAGGGCATCCTTGTACTCCTTCATCTGATACGCCGCTTCTCCTGCCAATTTGAAGAGTCGACTCGAATCTGGAAAGAGCTTGATGAGATCCTTTGCAAGTCTATTGGAATCGCTCAACTTTTTCTCTTTGAGGAGAAGCTCAAGCTCTAAAATCCTTGTCTCTCGCGCAAAAGGAGCCTCGGCTTGCATCTTTCTCAAGATCGATTTTGCTTCTTCAAGTTGACCTCGACGCAGGACGCATATTAGATTGCGCTCAAGAGTTTTGAAGTAATCGTTTCGCTCTTTCATGAGGGGGTAGGGTATCATGAACATGGAATTGACTCAAGGCGATATTTATCCTCAACCCCTAGGGTTTGTGGGTGATCGGGTGGAGGTGCGTCAGCAGCCCACGGTGGTTCAACTCAATTGTCTTGATGAGCCTGATTCTAGATGGATTACAGAGAACTACTATTTGACTGAAGATGTTCGTAGCCATCTTCACACCATCGGCCACTATCTGCAACAACGAAGAGGTTGCGGTTTCTTTGTCATTGGCCACTATGGTTCGGGAAAATCCCATTTTCTTGCTTACCTAAGTCGTCAAATCACGGGGGGCTGTGTGGTCAGTGGACCTCCCGCACTATTTCCAATTTCTTTGGTTCATTTTCGATCTCAATTGAGTTTGGAAGAGGTTGTGGAGAAGGAACTTGGTCTTTCATCAAAGTCCCATGATCGACGGGTGATATGGGCTCAACTGAAAGGTCGATTTCCTCAGGGGGTTGTTCTTATCTTTGATGAGCTCTCTGAGTTTTTAAGATCGAAAGGATCGCCTCAGAGTTTCAATGAAGACATTCGGTTTTTGCAGTTTTTGGGTGAGCGGGCTCAGAATGAGCCCCTTTGGATCATTGCCGCACTTCAAGAGAGCATTGAACACACTGGCGAGATGGAGCGAGATCTCTTTCGAAAGATTAAGGATCGATTCCCCTATCGTCTGCTCCTTACTCCTACCCATGTAAAGGATCTGATTGGGAAACAACTCCTTGTAAAGAAAGCGGATTATGGAGAGGCGATAGATCAGTTGATCGATGTGCTGGGAACAAGTTTTCCCAAGATGCCGCTCAGTCGTGATGAACTTCGCTTGCTCTATCCACTTCACCCTGCCACGATCGAAATTCTTGAGGAGGTGCGTGACTGTTTTTCACAAGCACGCGGTGTGGTTGAATTTGTTACAACTCAACTCGTCGGGGATCCTGCAAAAAAGGTGCCCCCCTTTTTGGAACAACCTTGGGGGCGATTGGTAACGCCAGACTTGATCGTGACCCACTTTATGGATCTTCTTGAGGCACAACCCGAGTTTCTGCTCTTTTCTCAAAAGGTGCTTCCCTACTACCGCAAGAACATGAACCTGCTCTTTGAAAGCGCAGGTCAGCGTGAGATGGCCTGGCGTTTACTTCATCTCCTTATACTTGTCTATCTTTCTCCACAGCGAAGAGCCTTGACTGCGCAGCAAGCGACCTTTTGGCTTCTTCATAAGGTGAGCTCCCTTCATCCTCGAAAGAATCAAGAGATTGTTGAGAAGATTCTGCTAGCAATGAGTGAAGATGGAGCTTTTGTTGAGAAAAAGGGGGCTACCTTTGCCATTACCGATTCTCAAGAGGATGGGAAGAGTTTTGAACGTCTCTTCCAGCAGGTGGTCGATGAGCTTAAGACGAGGGGGGACTCTCTCTTTGAGATCTTGATGCCACTCTTGAACTTGGAGGACTTTAACCCCTTTTCCTTGGCAACCGGTGAATGGCAGACCAAGTTGATCTCGTGGCACTTTCATGATCGCCCTATTGAAGTCGCGCTTGGACCCTTTTCCTCGCTAGAGGCTTCCTTAAGTGGAACAAAATCCTCAACAGCGCTTTGGATTGCTCTTCCGTGGGGGCAAGGAGAGGAGGAGACGATCCAGGAGTGTTACCGAATTCAGCCTCAGAGGATTGTTTTGTCCGACGATCTGATCGAGCTTGCAGCTCTCAAGGTGCTTTCGGAAAGAGCGATGCCCTATCCAGTCAAAGAAAAGGTTCAAAGACTTCTTCAGAATCGAAAGGAGTATTTTTCCAAACTTGTATGGCACTCCTATCGAGAGGTGAATCTGATCGCACCCAATGGGTTTGTTGATCGAGTTGTGGCTTCTGAGAATTCCAAGTCTTTATCCCATTGGCTCAGCTTTTTTGGTGAGCGTATTTTGACCCACAAGTTTCCACAGTTTTCAAAATTTGCCCCTTCGCTTGGTCCCCTTCCCAAAGAGTCGCTCCGTCAGCTTCTTAAGAGTGCGTTGGAAGGGGAAGATTTTTTGTTCGAAGATGTTCCTCTATTTGTGAAGCAGATTCGTGAGGGATATCTTGTGCCGATGGGTCTGATCCGTCGTCACGGGAACATTTATCACGTCATCCAAGATCTTGATCGCCACGAACTTGTCGGCCATCTCTTGAGGATTCTTCCCAATCAACCTGACCCCAAAGGGATCTATGAATTTTTCATGGAGCCTATCTACGGTCTTGTGCCTGATCAAATTCATGTCTTGCTGATCTTCCTCTTTCTTCAAGGTGATATCGATCTTCTTAAAGGTGGGGCATCTTATCGGTCCCTTTTCCAGCAATTTCCGCTACCGAATCAGTATGACAAGATTCTGATCGGCAAAGGTCTCGACTTCAATGGACTTATTGGATTGAAGGAACTTTGTCATGCTCTTAAGATTGACCTTCCCCAACAGATGTCGGTCTATGTTCAACGGCAGCTTGTACGAAAGCTTCAGCGAAAAGGCGAACGATTCAAGATTGATATGGAGAAGTTCTTTCTGCAACTTCAGGGAATTGAAGAGGGAGAGCTCAGTGAAAGAGTTCAACAACTGATCTCCTATTGGAATGCTCTTGGGAGATCAGGTGACGAGATTGAGGCCTTTGAACAGTTCTTTTATGAGATTGAGTCGCTTCCTCGGTTTTTGGTTCTTCATCGGGAAATGACGGAGCTTCCGCCTTTGTTTGAGAGACTTTCTAAAGATGTGGCACATTTGAAATACCTTTTCTCTCATCCCGGATTCGTCAGTTGCTTGAGTGAGGAGCTTCAAGAGGAGCTTCGCAGACTTGGCGAGGCTCCCAATTTTACGGAATCTGAGAAACTTCGTAGCTGGGTGAATGTGGGTCAGAAGCTTTATCAGCGATATCAGGTGGACTATCGGGGCAACCATGATCAGGGTTGGAAGGTGATTCAGGAACTCGACATCTGGCGCTACGAACCTCCTGTGGTTGCTCACAGCCGACATGTGAATCTTTCAGAGACTTTGCAGGATTTTGAAAGCGTAAGAGCACAAGCAAAGCAGGCAATCTGTCGTGGCATCTCAGGGCTTGAGTTTCAACCCGTCTGTCGTTGTGGTTGGGCCTGGGGTGAGCATCCCATTATGGTGATGCTTCAGAAACTTGAGAAATTCAGAGATCATATAGAGAAGGAGCTTAGACTCTTTTTTCAACAGGAACAGGTTCGAAAAAAAATTGAATTTTGGAGAGAAGAAAGCGGAGAGAGCGACATTTCGATCTCCTCTCAGGTTGAATCTTATTTGAAAGGGAAGAGTGATTTTCCCAAGATTGAGTCGATCACTCTCTTTGATCAGTATGTTTCTGGAGTCACAACTGTGGTGGAACTCTCGTTAGAGCCACTGTTCAGCCACTTTCTGGGACGAACATGGAACAAGGTGGATCTGATTCAGAAGCTTTCAATGCATCTTCATAGCATCGACCAATCTCAGATTCGACTTGTCGTGGGCCATCCTCGTTCCAACGAAGATATTCTTTTCTGGTCCGTCAAGATGGCCCTGGTGCATGGTCAACCTTTGCCACAAAATCTGACTTCTGAAGAGTATGCATTGATCTCGACTGTAGTTGAAAAGGGGTGGATCGGTCCCGCCGCGCTCAGAAATTTAGAGAATCTTCATCTGGGAGAGGCGACTTTGAACAAAATTCTCCAGTGGATTCTCCAGGGTGAGATCGAGATCATCGATGGGTTAGAGAATTCGCCTCTTGTTTTAACGGCTCGCTCGTTTCTATCTTCATCTTCAAACATTGATAGTCTCCAGGAGTATGGTTTTGAACTTTTGCGCTGCTATCAGTTTCACAGTCGGTTTTTCCAACTTAAAAAGAAGAGATGGCTCGATTTTTTAAACAAGTTGGCCTCTTGGAAGCCTTCCAAGGAACCTCAGAATCTTATGGATTACCTGAAGGAGCACGTTTGTCATCAATGGCTCGTTGTGGACTCCCTGGGGATACTTTTTGAACCCCTCTTTAGGTCTCAAACATCATTTGGTCACTGGAAGTTTCAATCAAGTTCGGTGGTTTCAGTATCTCCCACGACGACCACCGAGGCGTTTTATCAGCAACTCATCGAATCTCATCCGGGTGTACCTTTTGAAAAATTCAATGGTCTGGATCGGTTGATTCATGAGGAGCGTGATTTTGAAGAGTTGATTCAAAGAGCCCAGGTTGAACTGGAGCTTGGGTTCAAAAAAATATCTAAAAGACTTGATCCAAGTGAGGAGCTTCTTATCTTTGGAGATCATGGATTTCGTCTCACCCAAGACGGGAAACAGTTTGGTCATGGAGGATCGTCGACACCCGAAAGACTTGTTTTGGCGGTTCATCTTGTTCCTTGGTGAGAGGTCGGCGTGGTTTTGCCAGTGGAGTGTGGGCCGAAGAGAAAGTGAGACTTTTTCTCAAATCCGGGTTAAAAGCAGGGGAAGGGAGAGTTGGTGATCGTTGTGTTGACGATTTGCCGGCTCTCATCGTCGAGAAAAGAGTAGTAACAAAAGACTCGGTTGTCATAGTAGATGGTAAAATCCACTCCCGAGGTCACTCCATCAGTAATGAGAAGGCCAGAGCCTAAGATTTCGGTGTCCTTCACCTTGTCTCCCACGCGTCGAGTGGTGGAGAAGTAGCCTGAGACTTCCGATGAGATGTAGGCGCTATGGAAAATCTTGATCGTCACAAGGCTGTTGGTGTTGCTGACCTTCGTGATCACTCCATCTCCAGGGGCAACCAAAGTGGTCTCTAAAGCCAAATAGAGTCGTAGCGCCTTAGGATTGTAAATGCCAGGTTCAATTGCGGCAATGTAACCCACAACGTTGACGGGGAGACCGATCTTTGGAATCTCCGTGGGATCCCCCAAACTGTCGAGAGGATTCTCCTTGGTGCAGGAGACTCCGCTGAGGGTCAGAAATGCGAGAGATGCGAGGATCCAGCGTGATCTTGTCATAGTACATCCCACCTCATCGATAGCTCGGTATTCCAAAACATGAGAGGCGATGAGACAAAGTGAATGGTAAATGGGAACGACAGCGAAAGTGCAAAGGTGTCGCCAAAGGCAAATCGGAGTCCCTGCCGAATGTGGAGAATGGGGTTCATCGCAAAGCGAGAGTCGGAGTTGGCCCACCAGGAGATGGCGGCACCAGCATCAACTCCTGCAAAGGGTTTTCCAAAGAATTCGTGGTCGGGGCGAAGTTCAAAACCTCCCATGAGCAGAACCTGATGAATGTTGAGTTCGGAGGCATTTCGAACCGTGAGCGCAATGTAGTCCACATTTGTGTGAATGGCAAAATTGTCTCCCAACCAGGCACCAGTCCACCAGGTCTCCACAAAGGCACCATAGGAGGGGCGAAAGGTGGCACCATCGACGCCCATCGCAATGGGCATGATGAGTCCCCCGCCAATGGCTTCAAATTGGGCCCAAGCTCGATTCATTCCAGAGGCAAGGAAGGCAGTGATGATCCAGGCACAGAGAGACCACCGGCGTCTCAAATCTGGCTGCTTCGCAGAGGATCTTTGAAATGAGAGCTCTCTGAGTTTCAAAATTTCGTACGCCTCCGGTCGTTTTTCAAGATGAGATCCAAATCTGACACGAGCTCACTTCCTAAAATGGGCAAACTCGATCACTTTGGATTACATGGTTAGCATAACAAGTTCGGTGGGTTTGTCTAAAAGAAAAATCGAGGAGAGATCTTAACTTTTGAGGAAGAAGCAGTGCGTTAATATAAAGGGAGAGACCCTAGATCTTCTGCTCTCTTCCTGCTAACTAGAGGAGAGAGTATGGAGGGAGGGTTTATGAAATTTCGAGATTCAATGCGAGGGAGTGTGCTGGGGCCCGTGGTTGCGACTGTGACGTGGTTTGCGCTTGGTCTTGTGGGATCGGTTTTCTTGACTTCGAAAGCCAATGCTGCGGAACGAGATCTTTTGACTCAAGTGGAAGCTGAAGCACGAAGGGCGGTGGTGAAGGAGGTCAGTTACGACTTGAAGCTTGCATTCTCAAAAGGGGCCAAAGGTTTTTCAGGTCAAACCACCATCACAGTGGTATTGGGGGATTTCGTAAGCCCCGCAGACAATGAGGTTGGAACGGGTCTTAGACTTGATGCCAATTTTAAAGAGATCAGCGAGGTGACCATCAATGGGGTTGCAACTTCTGATTTTAAGTTGGGCGTGGGTTACCTTCAGTTGCCATTTCATCATTTTGTCCGTGGAACCAATCAGATCTCCCTTCGTTACTATACCGAGTACACACGAACTGGATATGGTTTGCAGTACTTTCAAGATCCAGTAGATCAAAAGGAGTACCTCTTTACAAACTCTGAACCCTCCGGAGCCCACTACTTCTTCCCGTGTTTTGATCAACCCGATCTTAAGGCTCAATATGATGTTGAGCTGACCCTACCTCGAGATTGGGTTGGTATTTCCAATAGCGCTTTGGCGAGCACTGTGGAAGTTGGTGAAAATTCCGTTGTGACTTTTCATCGTTCAACTCCTTTCAGTACCTACCTGCTCTTCATTGGAGCAGGAGATTATGAAGTGTGGCATTCGACCGCGGGCTCAGTTCCACTCTCCATTTACGCACGAAAAAGTTTGGCCCCTTATGTCGATTATGAAAATATATTTGAAGCAACAAGAAAGGGTCTTGAATTTTTCAATAGTTACTTCGGCTATCCCTATCCCTTTTCGAAATATGACCACATCTTTGCTCCAGAACTTGCGCCGGGTGCGATGGAGAATCCTGGCGCTGTTACGATGAGCGAAAAGATGATCTATCGTGGCCCACAGAGTGAGGCTTCCTACTTTGGGCGAGTCAATACCATATTGCATGAGATGGCCCACATGTGGTTCGGTGATCTTGTGACCATGAAGTGGTGGGATGATCTTTGGCTCAATGAGAGTTTTGCAACCTACATGTCCTACGTGGCCCAAGCTGAGGGGCTGCAATATGGAGAAAAAAGTTGGCTCAACTTTTTTGGAATTGAGATGTGGGCCTATTGGCAAGATCAACTGAGCACATCTCACCCCATTGTCACCCCAGTTGCCGATACTGAGGCATCAGCGAGCAATTTCGATGGAATTACCTATGGGAAGGGCGCAGATGTTCTCAAACAACTCCACTTTTTTGTGGGATCAGAAGCATTTCAAAAGGGGCTTCAATCTTACTTCCAAAAATATGCGTTTCGAAATGCAACCCACCTAGAGTTTGTTCAAGAAATTGGTGATGCCGCAGGGTTAGATCTTTCCAATTGGGCCGATGGCTGGCTCAAGAGCTCCGGTTTGAATCAGGTCCACGCCAACTGGAGCTGCCAGAACGGCGTCATTGATTCTTTTGAGCTCAAGATGGAGCCCACACGGGAGGGACGTTTTCTCACCCACCGAACGAGAGTGGCTCTTTTTGAAAAGAGAGCGACCAAGTTGCAGCAAGGAGATGGTCTTAAGATTAAGCACATTTTGGACGTCACTCTCAGTGGAGAGTCTCAAGATGTGCCTGAGGCCCTTGGAATTCAATGTCCTGACCTCGTCTATCCAAACTACGGGGGTCATGGTTACTTCTTGGTCGATCTGGATTCTCGTTCGCTTGAATTGGCGCTTTCCGGTTTAAGTCAGATCGAAGATTCTATGACTCGACTTGCGGTTTGGGGAGATCTTGGTCAAGCTGTTCGAAATGGCAAACTCAAAGCCTCTGAGTATGTTCTCCTTGCCATCGAAGAGATTTCAACCGAATCTGAACCCAGTATCCTTTCGCTTTTAATTGGACGAAGTGGAGATTTGACCAAGATCTATCTCAGAGCGTTGCCTCTAGAAAAGCGCGCCGCTTTTACAACGGATTTTGAGGAGCTCTTTTGGAGACGATTTGAGAATGCTTTGGATGAATCTGAGCGATGGGTTTGGTTTGAGCAGTTTCTTGTCTACAGCCGATCGGCAGAGAGCCAAGGGAAGATGAGATCCTTGCTCGAAGGAACTCTTCTTGATCAGGAGCGACGTTGGGAGGTTCTCAAGCATCTTTCAAGACTTGATCATCACGAGACCGATTTTCTCCTTGGTGAGGAGCTGAAGCGGGATCCAACCTCGATGGGACATCTTGCTGCATTTGCAGCACGTGTGGCCCGTCCTAGTCTTGAGAGCAAGCAGGAGGTGTGGAAGGATCTGACGGAGTTTTCATATCAATCGATGGCCAAACGAAAGGAGGGGAAGTGGTTTCACGACTCCTGGAGACCCGAAATCTCAGAAGCTTTTGTCGAGCCCTTTTTTGAGCTTCTTCGCACATTTGATTGGTCGCGAGTTTGGTTGGTGAAGGGTCTCTTTACCTCTCTCTTTCCAACGAACATTTGTTCTCGGATTCTGCTTGAAAAGAGTGTAGAATCGTTGAGTGCGATGAAAAACCTTCCCGATTCAAGTTTACGACCTTGGATCGAAGCCAACGATGAGTTACGGACATGCATCACGATCAGAGAGGGCGAAGAGTAAGACCATTCCTGAACAGGATTCCTGAGAACGGATGGGGGCAAACGAGCGGTGGCAGAATTGGGTCACCGTGCTGGGTTGCCCTCTGCTTTGTGGCAGTGGTCTTAGGCTGTGCTCGTGCACCCTTGAAGTCCGACAAGGATCTGATGCGATTGGGGAAGACCCCAGAGGTGGTCGCAGATGATCTTGGTTACAGGGATCTCCTTGAAGCTCTCAATCAGAACATAATCCATCTCTCTAAGGGACGTGCCCCCCTCATGTTTGGTGAGGTCAAGGTTGAGCGAAGCTTCTATCTGGAGCAGATTCAGGCGTTGAAAAAGTCGTTGCAAGAGGATCCCACGGGAGCGCTTTTTCAAGCGGAGTTGAGGAAGCGTTTTGAATTTAGAGAGGTCTATGGAGAGAGGGAGTGGGGGGATGTTCTGGTCACCTCTTACTTCACTCCACTTCTTCTTGGATCTCCACTTCGAACGGAACAGCATTCGTCTCCTCTTTATGCCTTGCCTGAAGACCTTGTCACTGTGGACCTTGATGCCTACCGAGAGTTGCTGCCAGAGTGGTTGAGCGGAGCCAATTCGCCTAAGTCCATTCGAGGTCGCCTCGTCTACGAAAATGGAAAGCCGTCTAAGGTTGTCCCCTACTTCAGTCGTGATGAGGTCGACGAAGAGGTCTCTCTTCGTGGCCGAGGTCTTGAGATTGCCTGGGTGGATCCGATTGATGCCTTTTTTCTTCAGATTCAGGGATCGGGGATGGTGCGTTTTGAAGATGGAAGAGAGATCTATGTAGGTTATGCTGGCCAAAATGGACATCAGTACGTAGCGATTGGTCGGTACCTTCTGGATGTGATTCCAAAAGAGAAGATGAGCATGCAGGCAATTGTGTCTCACTTGCGTTCTCTTTCACCTGAAGAAAAGAACGAGCTTCTCTTTAAAAACCCAAGTTATGTCTTTTTTAGAGAGCTTCCGGGTCGACCCATGACCTCTTCGGGCGCAACGGTTCATTCGGGGCGGACCATCGCAACAGATCGTACACTCTTTCCAAAGTTGACCATGGCCTATCTTGAGTTTGAAAAACCCCAGTTTGATTCCTCAGAGAGTTTCGAACCTTCAAGCTGGGTCAAAGTATCTCGGTTTGTCTTTGACCAAGACACCGGAGGTGCCATCAAGGGTCCAGGCCACATTGATCTCTATTGGGGAGAGGGGCCCGGCGCTCTCCAGGCTGCTGGCGTTATGCGAGGGCGCGGTCGTCTCTACTACCTAGTTCCGAGATAAGAAGGTGCCAGGCGTATTTTTCGGATGCAGAGCATCCGAAAAATACGCCTGGCACCTTCTTACACTCTCCCCACATGGTTGGGGGAGAGCAGAAGGCGGTGGGACTTAGTGCCACTTACTCCACGAGGGGAGTGCTCAGTCCGAAGTCATTGTGAGTTCCCTGGAGAACGCGGTAGGGGTTGTCCGCGTATCCTATAAGGTAGAGCGCGGGTTCCCAATTCTTCTGATAGACGGTAGGAAGGCGACCTTGACCAGGATAGAAGCCGCCACCGTTGAAATCTCGAGGATCCAGTTCAAAGGTGAATGAGATCAATCGATGTTGTCCATAAGACCAATCCGTTGTGTCGCCGCTTGCAATGTAGAGATCCGAAGACTGTTGAGGGGTGTATCCGTTCCACTCCGCCATCTTTTCAGCCATCGTTTTGTGGACTGCAAAATCGGTCTGGTTGGCAATGGAATCGTAGGTGTGGCCCCATGGATAAAGGATCAACTCCGAGAAGGTATGAAAGCTGACAAGAATGGTGAGGTTGGTATGATTTTCGACAAAGCTCTTGATGATTTGGGTTTCGGGTTCACTGAAGGGCTCTTTTCCCATGTAAACATCCGATCGTGGGTTTGTACTTGAACCACCCGTGCCCCATTGGAAACCGTAGTTGCGATTGAGATCAACTCCAAAAGATCCATCGGAGTTGACTCGTTTGTTCTTGCGCCACATGTGATAAGTATTGTCACGAATGTCCCACTCAGTCCCATCGGGATTGACCAACGGGATGATATGAATCTCTCGACCTGCCAATAAACTGCGGACTCTTGAATCATTTTCTTGATAGAGTTTAAGAATCTTCTTTGCGATGTGAAGTGGAAGCTCCACAGAGACATGTTCTCGCGAGTGGTGTCCCCCCATAAAGACAATGCCAGGTTTGTTGCCACTCGTGTCGGGGTCTTCAGAAATTCTGAGATTGAAGATGAGACGTCCTTCAATACTTCGTCCCAACTCTTCGACTCTAAGCAGATCGGGGTAGGTCTCCTTGAGCTCTTCAATGGCCCGAAGGAGCTCATTGTAGTCATGGAAGTCCCGGTCTTCGCTTGGAAAACCTTGAATCTCTACATTTTTTAAAGGAAAGCTATGAATGAGTTGACCGAGCGATTCAATCCGAAGGAGTTCGCTTTTGGTTCCCGTTCCCATGACGTAATCGGATTCAACTCGTTCGATGGAGATGCCAAGATTGGCGATCTGAGTTCGCTCATGTTTGTCCTTTGCTTTGATCTTCATAATATAAAGATCTTCTGAACCGTTGGCTCCTGCCATCTGCGGAAGAACCAAAAGAAACGTAAGACAGAGAATCACGAGCTTAAGTTGATGAATCATAGTTTCCCTCCTTAGAAGCACAATTAAAATGTTTCTATCAAATGGGCTGCAGAACCTAAGTAAGTGATGGAGGGAATACGTTCGATTCTTCAAACCTAGATTCAGCCATAATGAAGTAGGATAGCATGGAGATTACGGAGCACAATCCATCAAATCGCTTCTAGACCTTTGTCCGGAGTCTCTGGTCAATTCATAGCTAGGGCAAATCGAGCATTGCGAATCAAGGCCTTCTTTTCAATGGGCTTATCCAGGAAGAGAATTCTCTCATGAGGCATTGCATTGTTTTTTGCATCTGCAATGTAAGCTGAAACCATGAGAACTGGCACATTTCGATTTTCTTCACACCGTTCACGAATGGCCATGATCATTGCGCCACCATCCATCAAGGGCATTCGATAATCTGAAAAAATGAGATCCAGCTTATGCTTTTTCGCCAGTTCATAACCTTCAAGGCCATCTTTGGCGCGAAGAATCTTGCACCCAAAGGCATCGGTTAAGATGTCACAAATGAAGTCTACAATTTCAGGTTCATCATCAACGATCAAAAAAGTATAGTTGTCATCCATACTAATCATTTAACATTGAATTTTTTCGAAAATAAATCAATTCTGAAATGATCAAGTATGTCACGACTTTAGGCAGGGGCAAGAAGTGGATCTAAGAGGTCGGAGTGAGTTTCAGGGAGTGGTTTTGGTTACAGGGGTCTCCACGGGAATTGGACTCGCAACTGCACAATAATTGAGCCAAAGCGGGTGGAGGAGTCCATTTTTCGTGTCGACCTCGAAGTAGTCACGCAGCAAGGATTGCAAATGGGAAGAGATAAAGTGTATATCCTTCGTTGTGAGCGTGGGAGTGCGTTCTTGGGTGAGCAGGGAGACCATATGAGTGAGAGCAGATTTGAGAAACGAATGGTTTTGGTGATCACAACAGGTGGGACGATTGAGAAGTCCTATTGTGAAGAGGACGGCTCGGTTCAGAATCGA
The DNA here is from genome assembly GCA_014584465.1 of Pseudomonadota bacterium. GTDB lineage: Bacteria > Bdellovibrionota > Bdellovibrionia > Bdellovibrionales > JACTMU01 > JACTMU01. Next base: position 97,745 of record JACTMU010000080.1, read on the forward strand.
GAGTCTGTTTTACGAACAAAATTGCTCAGCCGTCTTAGATTGCCCTACACGGACATTCGGGTGGTTGAAATCATGGCCAAGGACTCGTTGAATATGACCGATGAGGATCGGCACTTCATTCTCGACAAGATTCGTGCGAGCTGGAAGTCTCAAAAGACCCCAATTGTTGTACTTCATGGAACGGACACTCTTGAGAAGACGGTTCGACTCTGTTTTGAACAGGAGCCAGAGCCTCCTGTTCCTGTAATATTTACAGGGGCCATGAGACCCGCGGGGTTTGACGACTCAGATGCACAACAAAACTTTACGGAAGCTCTCTTCATTTCACAGAATGTTGATCCTGGATTTTATCTCTCATTTCATGGTCGACTCTTTAAAGCTCCCTCTTTTAGAAAAAATCCCACCAAACGGACCTTTGAACCACTCTCTTAGGCCCATCACCTTCGTGCCCGTCATCAAGTATGAGAATTGCTAATATTTACATATCAATTCAAATCATTTTGAGTCTGAGGTGATTCTTTGGTAAAGAGCTATCTTCGATGATGGCTTTTTTGTCTTTCGAGGAGGGGAGATATGAGGTTTTTTTCTGCGTTTGTTGTTTTTTTAAGTTTAGGGTTTTCATTTGCAACTTGGGCCGACGAGGATGGGGCCTATTTGGATCGCCCCTACGAGAATCACAACCCACCTCAGTATCGTGCCGTTCGAGAGGACGTTCGGGTCGACCGATCTTTTGGTTACCGAACCACCGACATCATCGACTTGATCAAAAAGCAGACTCCTGTAAAATCGCAAGGATCAAGAGGTACATGCTCCATCTTTGCTTCCACAGCCATGCTTGAAGCTATGCTCGTGATTCGTCGCGGGTTTGATACCAATGTGGATCTTTCTGAAGAGTGGTTGGAGTACATGATCATGAGAAGGCGACTTTCTGAGGGTTCGAATGCATGGGCCAACTTCAGTGCATTTAAAAGGTATGGAATGGCCTCCGAAGAGGTTATGCCCTACATCGGTGAAACCTGGAAATCGGTGGAGGACAGCGAGCTTGCTCAGCAAAGGTGTGGAACGCTTTCCCGTAACACCCTGACCTCATGCCTTTTGGGACATCGAAATCCTGATCTTTATGATATGGACGACTCCGAACTCTCGAGTCCCACCAGCCTCTTTTATGACCCAGAGTTTTTGAGTGCTCGTGAGTGGGCCAAGGAGTTTAAGAAAGAGCATGTGAAACTTTCTCGCCAATCCTTTTCTGTTGGTTACGTGGATGAGATTAAAGATCTTCTGAGAAAGGGAATCCCATTGCAGATTGGTCTTAGATTCTACTACGGTGCGTGGAATCACAGAGGTGCTGAGAAGTTGGGAATGAACCGCAATATGGAAGCCTGGCAAAATGGTGTTGTGGGCTATCCTGAAAGAGGATCAGTCGATCGTAAGATGTCGCCCACAGATCCTGCAGGCCATGCGGTGGTCATCGTGGGTTACGATGATGACGTTGAGGTGACCACTGAAGTTCTGATGGAAGACGGTACGATGAAGAGATTCACTCATACGGGTGTCTACTATTTCAAGAACTCATGGGGAACATCCAGCTTTGGAATCGACTTCACTCTGGAAGGGCAGAATTTTCCAGGCTATGGCATGATCACGCAAGATTATGCCAATGAATATGGGAGCTTTAACCAACTTCCTATTAAGGAGCTTTGAGTCATTCGATGACATCTCGCAGGAGATGTGGAAGTTTTCTTAAGCTATGGGGCTCCAAGTAAACCAACATCACCTTGAACGGGTCAGCCGAAGCTTTGCCTTCTGCATTGCGGAGCTGGACCCGCCACTTCAGGGGTGGGTGGGGAATGCCTACCTCCTCTGTCGGATTGCCGACACCATTGAGGATTCCTCTTGGGGGGATCGAGCACTCCAGCTTGAGGCATTTGATCGATTTTTGGAGTTCTTCGATCTTCCGGAGGCGGAGCTGACCAGAAATGTGACTGAGTGGGTTGCCACGTTTCCGTCCGATGTTCCGCCAGCAGAGCAAGAGCTTCTGGGTGATACGGACCGACTTCTTGTGGAACTCAGAGGGATGCCCTTCGAAGTTCAGGCACGAATTCGAGAGACCATTGAAAATATGGTGCGGGGAATGAGGCACTTCGTGGAGCGTTCCGAGTGTGGAATTCAACTTCAAACTCTATCTGAAACCAATGGATACTGCTTTTTTGTGGCTGGAGTTGTTGGAGAACTTCTCACTCATCTCCAAAAAATCTTCTTGAAGGAGTCAAATCCTGTGGGAGGAGAGGTCTTGAGAGATGCATATCACTTTGGCCTCTTCCTTCAGAAGGTCAATCTGCTTAAAGATGAGATGGAGGATCTTAAAGTAGGACGATCCCTGGTCTCCGACCGCAACGGACTTCTGCAGTCCATGAGGGTTCATGCAGAACGGGCCTTTGAGTATCTGGTGAACATTCCTGATGGAGCTCGCTCTTTTCGACTCTTTTGTGCCTGGTCGCTCTTTATGGGGCTTAAGATCCTTCCCTTGATTAAGACAAAGTTGGGTCATGCGAAGAAAAAGAGAGTCTCTCGAATCGTCATGTGGAGGTTTCTCCGACATATCCGCAGCCAGGTGGATGACCTTGAGTTGCTAAGGAAGACCTTTCTCGAGATGCTCTCAGTCTTTGAACCTCACGGTGAGGTCGACGCAATCCGACCAAGGAGCTCTCAAGCTCCTTGCTACTGGTCCCTCTATCGTGGCGCCTTCACCTGGCCGCAGGCCCAAGAACTTGGGTTACAACCCAGATCTGAAATTAGAAATGGAGATAAAAATCATCAAGGGGATAGGACATTCAAAGCACATTCATAGGCTGGAAGGTGGTAATGACGCGAACCAAGTGAATCCCGAAACATCTTGCCACACCTAGTATGAGTCCTAAATTTTGATGAGAATGGCGTGATTTTGCAACAGTCTTTGAGTTTTCAAGTGTTTGTGAAGTTG
>JACTMU010000119.1 GCA_014584465.1 Pseudomonadota bacterium
CTTGCAAATCGAACATAGAGCGCCTATGTTATATTCACGTCCTGCCGTGGCCGGTTTTGACCCGGCCACAACTGGCCGGTTTTGAGGTGGCCATCCGGGGACGTCACCGAATTCGGCCAGCGTAACCGTGTGATTTAATTAGTGTTGAAATTCTGGGTGGTTGCGGGCTTCAGAAAAAAAACCACGAGAAAATTGGCGGAAAGGGAGAGATTCGAACTCTCGAACGGGGTTAACCGTTACACGCGTTCCAGGCGCATTTGCCTGAAAAACTCATTTGTCATTTCAACCACTTGGCAATTCATTCAAATAGTTACCTCTACTGGCTTTGAGGTACTTTGATCCTTTTTGATCTGTTTTACATGATGTTGTTCACCTGGCGTTCACCTGAACTACTTTTTATCCTTCTTATCCTGACTTTTTAAATCTGGATTTAACACGTGCTTCATATTTTCTTCAACCTGTCCGAGTTTCAGGGGTTGGAATGGATCAGAAATCTTTGGAAATAAATCTTTGGTATTTATTGTGAATGATGATCCAACAGACATGCCTTGTAATGTTTTGCTAAGATCCAGGGCTGAAAAATCCGAAAGGGCGAGCGAAGCGCTACCCGACATGCTCTTCCAAAAATCACCATCTAACGGAGTTTCATAAAGTTTTACAAATGGTTCATACTGATTTTTTAGACTTTTCAACTCGCGCTCGAGTTCATCTTTTTGAGCCGCTGTAATTTCCAGCTTTTTAATCTTCGTTTCAAGGGCCGAAATCTTATCGTCCGATTCCTTGATATGCTTTTTGCGTTCTTCTTCATAATCATTCAGACCAGCCTGTAGAGTGCGCACATAAGAACCCATCTCATCGGCACTACCTGCGAGACGATTAAACAAAACTAAATATGGCATTAATATAGATCTTAACGAAAAAATAATCACATTATTGATAAAAAAAGGCGTTGCGGCATCGCTTTTTTATATCAATAATGTGATTATTTTTTCGTTAAGATCATTTCGCTCCATGCTTCCTCGAAAAGAGTACGAACTTGTACTTCAACTAAGTGAGTATTCTTTGTTGGCGCCGTCTTAATTATGTAGTGAACCGAACGATAGCCATACTCATGCTTTTCCCTACGGCAACCTTTCTCCTCGTAGGCCTTTAAGTGAGACTCAAGATCACCTTCACGATAGTAGGCAATTGGAGTTTCATTTCGTTCCCAATTGGCGACAATATAATCATGAATGGGATCCCAATCTTCTTTAAAAAGATGTAAGACTCTTACGCCAACGAGGTCTGTTATCTCAGTTTGAAATGTATCAAGATCAATTTTCCGAGAAGGATCTTTAATTTTCTTTCGGATGATTTTTTCAATAAGATGTTCGCTGTCTTTAACTCTAAATTTAACGGAATGAACGTTATGTGTGGATTTGCGGAGGCGTTCTGAGGTATCTCTGGCAACTTGTTCCAAGGAATCGCGGACAGACTCATAGTGATCTCTTATTTTTTTCAAATCATCCCAGCTCAGACCACTTTTTGTAAAATCGTCGGTGCTAATCCGATACTTGGTCAAGAAGTCTTCTTTTTTCATATTCAATCTCCAAGGGGATCAATGCGTTCCATTAAATCTCCCATAAATTGGTTTTTAACCACCATTCTCCATAAGTGGGACCATTTTGACGGGTTCACATCCAAAACCCCGAGGCAATCCTTTAGGGCGTTAACTTCCTACTTTCTGAAATTGGCCGTATCCCCTATGCATAAATGCTCTAAGTCCAAAACAGGCTGACAACTTCAGCACCTAAAAAATGAGCCAATTGCCCAACAGGTTTTTCTTTACCTAAAATTTTCCCTACTCTGACAGGCCAGAAAATGTTTTTTTCGTCCAAAATCTGAGCGATCTCATTTATTACAGTCTTGAAGTCTCCATCTTTTCTGTCCAGTTCACATGCCTTGATAATTAGATCTTTCTTCGACCCGTAGTTGGAGGCCTCTTCGACTAGCTTCTTCTTTGCCGAGTCCCATGTGAAACCAAGTTTTGCCAACACTTCGTCAGTCAAAAACAAGTTCTCTGCCTCATGGCATTTAAGTTGGAGGTATTTTACATGAGCTTGATCCGTATGAGTTGGAACCCCTTTATCACCATCCAGAATCACGAAACCGCATGGCTCAGTTGATGAGCGCAAAGATCCGAAAATTCTTTCTAAGGATTTTTGATAATCCTTAATTTGGTCACCATTACAGGGCAATACTGCGAATCCTTTTTTTATTACTTCTCCACGGCTTACGTGAGTCCATAGTCGATAATCATCGTCTCCTTCGACCAAGGTTATCGGGGCACCAAACACCGGACCCATCAAAGCATGGCCGCCCAAACAAGCTGATAAGGTCGACAACTCCGGTCCGAATTTACAAAATTTTTGCGGAGCTTTGAGATTTTTGAAGAATAAAACACTGACGTCATCACCACCCGCATAGCCAAGAGCGGAAAGAAGGGTTGTACTATGGGTTGATATAAGTAACTGACAATTGAACATTCTACTTAAGGCGATTAGAAACTGAGCTAAGCTGACTTGCAAATCAGGATGCAAATGAGTATCGGGTTCATCGATTAATAAAACTCTTTGATCCTGTTTGCTGACTTGCCATATAACTGCTGTTGTTAATAGATCCATAGCAAGAGAAAGCACCTCTGCCTCACCGCTACTTAGATTGGTTGAAGAGGTAACGGGCTGTTCGTCACTCACTCTAGTCAAAACATACGGCGGACTCTTTGGAACCATTTTGAAAGAAAAGTCGGGCAAAAGAGTGTTTAGGAGATCTTCAGCCTCTTCTAGCTTTGGCACTTCCTCACCGCGTGTAACCGCATCGGCGATTGTCATATACATCACGTGAATACGGCTGACAGCTTCCTGACGATAGTTGGTGGCTAAATTTGAGTTTCGACTTTTTGCACGTCCTCTCTCAGTCATTTGCGTATTCATTATGTTTACGTCAAAGCTTATGTCGCCGGCCCTCTCTGGAGATGCGTAGAAATAATCCTGGTTCTTCTCCCTTATCTTTCTCAGAATTTGGCTTTTGCCACTTCCGTTCTTCCCAAAAATTACATTTACAACATTGAGGTCAGCGAGTTCCCATTCGCCATCTCCTAAGAAATTAGGACGCTTCACTTTAATTTCGGTGAAATACTTTTTACTCATGTATAGGGCGCTCCACTTATGCTCTGAGCACCGCCGGATCGAACCCACTCATCGACTTCTGTCGTTTTAAACTTCCATAGCTTGCCAACTCTGTGAGCAGGGATGCGTCCTTTCTCAAGCCATCGATAGACACTCTCCTTAGAAACCCCAAGGTGGGCCGCAATCTCTTCCACTGACAACCATGGTTCTGCATTTGCCATTTGAGCCCCCCAGGATGAAAATGATTACAGACAAACAGTGGCAAGTAAATACAAACAAATATAGCCAGCCTGATTGCGCGTCAGATCAAAAACAATCTACTCAAATTGGGTCTGATATGTCCGAAAACTTGACTGCGACATATCGACCGCACCAATGATCACCCATTTACTGTTGTTTTAATTCAAAGTTTTCTTTTCGGACTTTGACTGCTGGACGCGAAGGTTTGGGTTAAGTAGTGAGGGGGTATTTATGACCAACTTTCTTCATATTTTGCTCTCACTAGGACGACTTGAATCCAGAGTACTGACGGCAATTCTCTTTGAAACTCAAACAAGAAAAGTGGACGCCGTACCCTTGAGTTTGACCGAATTAGCAAGTGCCACTGGACTCAGCCATGTCAGTGTCATTCGCGCGATCAAATCACTTCGAAGCCAACACTTGCTTGAAGTTGAGACCAGACGAAACCCCAATAGATGCAACATCTACCGATCACGACTCCTTGAATCTCACGGGACTAAATCAGCTTTAGTAGTAAACCATCACAAAATCCCTGATTTTGATTCAATCACAAGGCATGAGCTCGATTTTGATAGCTGGTTTTCCTCCGGTGGAATGAATCCAGATCACCTTCAGCGGATAAGAGAGCTATACGGAAAGGTTCTCAACCAAAATGTGTTTCGCCTTTATTTTGATGAACATATACGACGTAGCCATTGTTCAGCGGCGCAGTAAACTAACCTATTGCGAGAACTCCAACTCTGACATCAGGTCGACTTGTAATCTGTTGCGGCAATTCTCTCACTGTATTTGTAACATTGTGCCCATTTTGAAATGCCACCCAAGGCACCTTTGCTTCACCACGAATTACGCCCTTCCATGAATTCCAAACACTAACAACAGTTCTCCCATCACGAGCCAAGGCAGCACGCTTCAAGTTGACCTCATACCTACGACTCCAAGTATGCCAGGGATTCCAGATCACCTCGGTCCTTGTTTCTTTAAGCAAATTCAAAAAATTGAATTCATCAACAATTGGAGGTGATCCCTTACAGGACCGATCCGACCTCATTGTTTTAATCACATTAGACTCTCCACAGATCACGAGCGCCTCGCTGCGGCTAATATGCCGATGTCGTTTTTGAAATTCTGCTACCAACTTCATTTTTAGCTCTCTGCCCGCCGTGGACGTAGCAAAATGCCGAACAAATCTCCTTCTTGAAAGCTTGCCCCTGACTCGACTAAACACTTCGACAAATGTAATTTCCTTTTCGACAGAGCCGAACTCTAGGATCACGTACTTTGGATAAAGTTTCGTAGAACCAAATACATCGTCGTAGTTCAATTCAATTTTTCCATCATCGTCGTCAACAGAATGCAGAGCCAGCATCATGGTTTGGCACTTCTCCTTCTCCGCGATCAAAACGATGTCACTCAGATGCTTCAAGAAGCACGGCTTTCCTAAATCTTTCGAAACCAAGAGCGCCTTTTTAGAAATAGCAGTGCCCTTGGTTGTTTTTGCTGAACAACGCATAATTACCTCATCTGAATTTTTGAATCTGAATATTATAATATAATTATTATGGGAATCATTCAACGAGGTGGGATTCCATCGCCGTAAATACAGGAGTGATCTCAATAGGATGCAGCGGTACGATATGATGAAATTAGCTGAATCTTCGATTCATTTCACTTTGACAGCAAGGTATGAATCGAAGGGTGAAATCCGATGAAATACAGTCTGCATTTGAAGCTTTGGAACAATTGGATGCGCTAAGAGGGCAGGCCCGGAACGCTCGTCTCCAAATTCTGCAACAGCATCAAGGGAACTGCGTCCTTAAGACATTTTTTTCATTCGCATGTGATTGGCGCTTGGCTAGCGCAGGAATCTCGATTTCAACACTTGAAATTGATGATCAATTTAGTGGCTATACATCTCTAGAGCAGGGAACTAGAGAACTTTTCGCTCTCACAAAGAAGACTTTTTCATCTCCCGTGGGAAATGTGCGCATTCGATTGAAGTTGCGTCGTCTTTATTCTGAATGGCATCCCCTGGTTCGCAAATGGGGACTGAGAATGTTGACCAGAGACATGCGGGTTTTTGTAGGGCTAAACTTGCTCCGAACAATTTGGCCTGAGGACTTTGTTCTCTTTGCCGTTCCGCCTTCACATGAACCTGTAAGTGATGGCCAAAGACTTTTCATATTTCTTGATTCGCCAATTGCATACACTGAAACCGGTAGACCACACCAACTTGCACTAGAGTTGTTTGGCCGGCGCCTTCATAAGATCCAGAACACAGGGGTACTTGAGGCCATACTGCGTTCAACCACCAATGAATGGCCATTGATTGAACACATTCTGAATTCTCATGTCAGCTCCACTGGATTTGTCGGACTTCGCAATCTAAGCTCGAAACTTTCTCTTGATCTTGTTGCCTGGCACAACACCAAGAGTTTTGAAAAGCAAAACTTCAACGGCGACCGTCAAATGCTTTCAACTCTGACTGAGCAAGTTAAAAATATTTTTCCAAATTTGCCTGTCACTACAACAGGAATCCTTGATCAGGAAAGCCAACTCAGCAGGCCCGCAGCTTTGAGCGCACGCTCTATGGTTTTGTAGCGAAAAACTTGAGTCAGAATTCGGGATGGCTTTTTATCACCAACACGGGTACGAACAATAAGCTCATCATCAACACCACCAAGGAAACGGACCTCGATAGAATAGCCCTTGGCGTTGGCCAGTCGATAGATTTCGCCTTTTTTGATTTGTCGTAGAACCGAGTCGTTGGCTGATTCTGTCGCATTACTTTCCGAGTCCAACGAACTTGCAATATGGGACAAGTGATTCATGCTGGTCTCCTTTTTACTATAATAACCAGCACTCACTTTGATTTTTGGCTCATAAGCTCCATTGCTTTTTCAGCGAATTCTCCCCAACTGCGAACTACATAGGTCTTGCCCTCATATGACATCCAAATTTCATCGGCAGTAACAAGACGAGCAACAATTTCAGCTTCGAAACTTGTCTTCGGAATTATGGAGGCACATGAGGAAAGAGCGATGGCCCCTAGAATAAGTGCAATCGCCTTACTCTTCTTCATCAATGCCACAATGCCTTTCAACGAGGCTTGAGATTTTCTTTCTCGCGGAGTCGATTGGTCCAAAACCAACTCGGTTCGTTCCGTCATATTGAACGATCTGGCAGAATGAAGCATTTATCGACTGTCCAAGTCCTGCCTGATAGATTTGTGCATTTTTGACTGAGGCCTCCTGCATTTGAATTTTCGCAGAAGCATTGTTGTGGAGCACTCCCTTATTCACATAGCCGGATTCTTTTCCAACTTTGTTTTCTCGAGTAATGTTTGCCTCTGCGAGCTTGATGCCGGCGAGATTCTTACAATAGTTGCGAGCTGCCTTGGCCGCCTTGCACTCTTTGGTGCTTTGAAGCTTTTCGACTTTATCTGACTTCTCCTGCTGTATCCGTGATTCCTCAGCTTCCTTTTTGGCAGCATTTACTTGAGCAGTTTCGAGACTCTTTAGCTCCTGACAGCCAGGGGCATTTCCAGCATCACAAGCCTGTTGAAAGCGAGCCTTTCCAGCGGCTGAGTTACCGTCCTTGATCTCATTTTTTCCAAGCTCAACACATTTACCATAGTCCTTCACTTCACATGCCTCTCTTAGTTCAAAGGACAATTTTGCATTTGGGAACTCGGTCTTTGAGACCTCATCGCTGCCAACGAAAAACTTTTCCTCAACCAGCTTCCCATCAATGCCCCAAGCAAGCTGTCGACCGTGACGTTGGCCGTTGCGATATTCAATTTGCTGCGCTTTTCTCGTGCCGTCATATTCAACAACAAGACCTTGCTCATCTCCTTTGGAGTCAATGCACTCGAGGCGTTTTCCTTGGCTATATGTATATGACTTGGACTCTCTGAATGTAGTGCCTGATGGACAGTTGAATTCTTTTGCTTTTTTGTCTGTCTGAAGCTCATCTGCTTCCTTCTGGGCTTGAAGATCCTTAGCAGCTTTTGCCGATGAGTCCCGATAGGCAGTAATCTTCGATTCTAATCCGCTCAAAATGGGATCAAGTTTTTCTTGAATAAATCTAGGACGTTCTTCTGCGAAACAACTGCATTCTAATTTAAACTTTGCCGCGTCTTCAGCTGCCTTGAGCTTTGAAGGCGAATCTATCGTTGGATCGTCGAACAGACCCGAGTTTTGAATCGCCAGCCACTTGGTGTTACAAGCCGCAACTTCGCAAGCCGAAGCCGTAGCTGACGAGTTTTGTAGAATACTGATTGTTATTAGGACGATCAATTTGTGCATATACATTGCTGCTCCCTATTTCTTTTGTATCTCCTTAGAAATGATGACCCTGTAAACTCCCGTGTGGACTTCAACAAAACGTCTTCCCTCTAAAGTTTCAATGACCTCGGTGATTGGATCAGCTTCGGGTGACACTTTCTGTGGCTCTATGAGCTCCTCAACTGACACTCCGAGATAGCGTGAAATTTTCAAAAGAACTGTGGCGCGTGGTTCTGTCCCCGAAAGGTACTGAGAGAATGTGCTGGATGGAATGCCGAGATCAGCGCAGATTTTCTTTGAGCTGATTTTTCGACGATCAAGTAACCTTTTGATGTTGATACCAATTCCAGAATCTTTTCCCACTATAAAATAGTGGGTCGAATGTGGCGCGATGAACAGGGATGTTCGTAATTGCGAATCAATTCGTATTTACGTATTGAATTTCCGTAACCACGAACAAGATCTTTGTTAAGAAACCAATTGTTAACTGAACGAAGAACTCGGCCCTATAAATCATTGATTTCTATGGATCAGAACTCGCCATTTACTGACGGGTTTTCTTAACGAACTGTTTTTTGAAGGGCGTTGTGTATCGCCGCAGCCGAAACACCAAACTCTTCACCAATCTTTCGCATGGTGAGCCCCTTCTGTCGAAGCGCAAGAACTTTGGCCGGGTCGAGTCGGCGTGGTCGACCTAGCGTGACACCTTTTCTTCGTGCATTATCAAGACCAGCAGTGACTCGTGACTTGATGAGGTCAGCTTCAAACTCAGCGAAGCACGCAATCAAGTGAAGGAGCAGCTTGCCCGAACTTGAAGACATGTCGAGAGAGTCTTTGAGGCTGACCAGTTCAACATCAAGTTCTTTCCACTCTTGTAAGACATTGAGTAAATGCGACAGTGATCGAAATAGCCGATCGAGCTTCCAAATCAAGACGACGTCGATATCACGGGAGCGACAGTCTCGAAGCATCTCTTGAAGCCCTGGACGCTTGTCACTAGTGCCGGAGTATGCAACATCGTCGTAGATCTTATGAAGAGTCCAGCCACGTTTTTCAAGGTATGCCGTCAACTCACTTCGCTGGAGATCCGTGTTCTGGTGTCCCGTGCTACATCTGATATAGATTCCACATCGTTTTGTTTTCATATCAGGTGTTTATTAAACGAAATCTCCGTAGCGTCGACAATTTACCTTCTGGAAATCCTAGACCCCCGTTATCTCGCAATTGACCGGCTGAACTTCATTAGCTAAGGCCAAGGTCTCCGTCAGCTGACAAATATATGTTTCTAGATCCAACTCCTCCTCGATGTCATTTTGCTGCAATAGTGCCTGTCGTGCCCACATTAGATCCTCATGAACAGCCCTCATAAGTGCACCAGACTCAAACTCAGTCCGCCATTTCCTAAGAGTCCATATGTCAAATCTTAACTCCCTGACAGCGTCGACGGTTGCGCCCTTATAGATGGTTATCATCTTCAGTACCGTCTCTAGTTTCCCCAGAGAGTCATTTGAAAAGTCCGCTGGGTTTTGCAACACAATCACTTTTCTTCTTTTCCGCTTCGCTCTTGTCGGACCGCGAGGAACTGGATTGGCACCTGCAAGTGGAAATAACTCATGCATTGGCATCGGCCACCTCATTTTCAGAACTCTCACTTTTATCCCTTACCAACATGAAATCGGAACCCGTTTCACCTTCGGGCTTTTCAAAAACTCCTGCCTCAAGTCCCCGTCGAAGTTGTCCACGGTTTGCCATTGGAGCATTGACATTGATACGGCCTGGAGCACTCGTTAGAAACGCAGCTACCGCAAAGGAATTACTGGGATGATACTGGTTTATAACTCCACCTGCCTCCAGGACGGCAATTTCGTCAGTGAGTGCCATCGAAACATTGAGGCATTCACGCAATAAGTCCATGTATGTTGCCGAGAGGTTGCGGAGAATTTTTTTCAGTTCATCTAATTTATCAAAAACACTTGAGCCGCCATAGGACTCGATCAGTTTTGAGCCAGAAGTTAAACGAGCATTGCGCTTCAATCGCCATTCAAACCGAGTTAGCCAGAAATTGAGAGCGTTGGTATTTCCCGCACTCACTGGGCTATGCGGAATTTCTTTTGTTACAACCATCAGCTCTGAATGGTCCTTGAGGTGGCCGTATAAAGTCGGGATTCCCGCAATCAGCTGTGAATTGAACACACGTCGTAAATGACATTCTAAATACTTATGTGTTTCAGTTGGGATACCATAAGACTGGTCATCGACTTTAGTAAAAGTTAACGACCGTGGTTCAACAACTCGTCTTGCCAGACGAAGTCCAATTTCTGGATGTGAGGCGTAGTCAACTCCTGCGGCTGTCGGAACATCTAAAGACAACTCGATTCCACCAATGTTATAGTGCTTGAACCTTAACTGATATTCATTACCGAAGACCTCATTGAGGCCGCTTATTAGGCGACCACGGATGTTCTCTAGGGATTTATAAATTAATGCTGGAACATCATTTGCCATTGCATCCAAAACATTCTCCCGATCCGAACTCATCCTCAAAACAACAGGAACAAAGTTATCAGTCGGTGCAGAGACATTAGTTGATTTATAGTTGGATAAATCTGCACCACATTCGCTTTCCAGATGGGCGCGAAGCAGGCGGTTGGTATTTAGGTTGTTTTCATAAAACATTAACTTTAAACAAACTGATGGCTGTTTACCATTATCATCTGAGTTCTCATCTTCAACTTCCTCCATAAAGGTGTAACTTTGAAACTCAAGATTTAAAGCAAAAGCAACGGCGCTTGCCGCTTTTCGGATAGATTTAACTTCACTAACAGTGAAGTTTGGATCGCCAGTATTTAATTCATATATCATTCCCCAAGAAGCTCCATCGGGAACAATTTCTGATATCATTTCATTTTTTATAATTTGTGTTGGAATCTTCGACATATTTACTCCTAAACATTGTGGTTAAAATTGATTTACAAGGGCTAAACTGAATAAGTTTTAAGGGTTATCCCATATTAGAAACGCCCCATCGTTTATTCGATGGAGCGTTAATTTGATTCCCTAGGAAACTACTTGAGGTGACTCTGCAGGAATTGCAGCATCTACTGACTCAACAACTTGAAGGCATCTGTAGTTCACCGCACTCAATACCTCTGTGAGATGATTTCCTATAGAACCAAGTGTAACAATAAACCCGTACTCCTGGTCTTCTAAATAAAACTCCTCTTTTTTTGAGATTAGCCAATCCATTGCATCTTGAAGCTCTCGAACGATGCTAACAAGGCCAGCGACGTCGATTGCATGCTGGCGAAGATTTAGCAGCTCAGCTCCATTTAGTGGTTTGGTGGTTTGACTTTCTTTTTTACTCATTTTTCCTCCTTTAGGATTATGCGAAAGGCACCATGCCCTTCTTAGGAAAATGAGTATCAATGAATTTGCGATTAAAAAGCCGGGTTAAACGTCGATTTTCCGGCTGGGACGTTTTTCACGTACCGTCAAGGCAAGGACAAATAAAAATCTCTCTATGTCGGGCTTTAGCTGATCGTCTCTAAAAATATACTTCATCGGATTTTCAGGCATAAGGGCATGTAATGCATGAAGTGAAATAAATCCCTTCAGGTTGGTTCTCACGCCCTTCCTACGAATTTTTGAAATCTGCTCCTTGTATTCCTTTTCGAGAAATTCTTGGCCCCCGAATGAGTCTTCTAGAGCTTGAGTTATGCAGCTCAGGATCTTTTGGGCTCGATCTTTGCTAACGTCGCAAATGTCCATCAATTCATTTGTCGAAACCAATGGCTGATTTGCTACTACATATATCATCTTTAAGAGTCCCTCCCCCTCTAAACCCTCAATATAAGAACCAGAGCGCGGATAAAATCGCTCATTGCATGTAGTGCATCTTTGATACTGCGGAGACCAACTTCTACTGCCGCATTGGCATTTGAAAGGTTCGAGCAGCTTGAGTCGACCATAAAGCTCATTGTCCTTGTAGGATCCAAGCCAACTTTCAAATGCATCTACTGCACTTTGTAAATCTTCAATTTCTGATCGGTTGAGAGTTCCCATTTACTGTCGCATCTATACATGGTCGCGCCTTTTAAATCAATCTTCAGAAATAGACGCTAAAGCCAGCTTATCATTGCCGATTTAAGTTTTAAATGTCCCAGTAAATGGTCATAATCCTTCGGCTTTAGCCGGAATTCCTGGCGTTCTTGCATTGTAGTACTATCCTCCGGTAAAAAAGGAGGGTT
>JACTMU010000003.1 GCA_014584465.1 Pseudomonadota bacterium
AATGCAACATCCATGGGCTAACGAATTATTGGTAAGCCAGTGAATAAAAGGGTCAATTTTAGCGAGAACAGGTGGGTCAACTTTACTGAGAGACAATGTGGAAGATCTTGTTGCCTCAAATATGACTTACTGGAAAGAAAACGAGCTTGCGAATGCGCTTTGCCATTTGGACAATACGACCCTTAGAGTTTCAATGAAATTGTGTAAACGATTTCTAATGAAGTCGCTGACAGAGCTGATTCAATTAAAAAGAGAAAAGTTCGCGGCTGAAGATTTAATTAAAGATCCTCCTTCTGTGGCCGCGGATATGCTCGGATCAACATATATGATGTCCAAATTTCTTTGGGCAAAGTATTCTGGAGCATCCGATGCAACTTCGGTTTGGAATGGGATCTGGGGATTGGAAACGTTAGAGGTGGTACTGGATGCAATTCCCTCACCGAAGTATCCTAAGGGAGACGGAGATTTGCTATGGTACGATCACTACGGTAAGGGATTTGACTGTCTGTGTTTGGGAACATGGGATGTTGTTAGGGGCTTTGCGCACAAGCTGCCAACGGATCTTTCTTCCGAAGTTAAAAGTTTGATAGGGTTAAATCGAGAAGAGGCGATCAAAGCCATTCCTGCCGCAAAGAGGCCTCCAGCCGGATGGGATTTTGCAAGCTCTGACTTTTCAGACTTACTTGGTTGGTTTAAGAAATGAAGACGCCGTTGTTTTAAATGGTCGACAACACTCGCTTCACCATCTCCGGGTGCCAAGCCTTGCCCCTCTTCTTGGTCGAAATCTGAAGAGTCGTGAGGGTCTGAGCGATCTGCCTTAGGGTCAATCCTTGGGACCGCATTGATCGAACTGACTCGATCACTGATTGCTCGAAGATGTGCGGCTCTGACCTTCCGTGTCGTATTTTGATCCCGAATCGCGGTTGAGAGGGGCGGCCGTGGTGTCGACCATGCTCTCTAATCGGTATCTCATAGCGTTTTAGCCACTGTCTGACCGCATCCTTGAAGGAACCGATCTCCATCGAAATCTGGTCGATTGAGAGGCCCTCAGCGATGTATTTCTGCTGGAGGAACTCCTTGTCTTTGAATCGTGGCCTGACGTAAAATGGCGTGGTAACAATAACTTGAGGCGGAGGAAACTCTTGGTTAGAGTTGTCCAGAAGTAACCCGCCATTCCGAACTCAGACGAACCGCTTTCCTCAAGGTGTGACACCCCTGATAGGGGCAAAGGCGGCTTCACCAAACAATCCCCACTCTCTTCCGTTTTCAAAAAATTAAATAGCCCATTTTTTTCCATGCCGACCGGTGGTTGGTAGGAGGCCCCCTCATGTCCAAAATCTGACACGGAGCCACAGGAACTCTTGTTTCTCAAACTCTGTGGCGTCGGTGTCCCAAGCTCCCTTCGCACCCAAAGCTCAAGCTTGTTACCCTTGCGGACGATGGTCTTTGGAATAATGAGCTGGATAATATCTCGCTTTTTCAAATCCTCCTGGCTGTCAAAATTTTCCAGAAGTTTTTCGAGATGGTCTCGCATTCCTTTATCTTGATTCTCAGACTTTAACTCACAGAGTTGATTTTCCTTATTTGCAAGCTCCCTCTCTAGCAAAAGTGTCTCTGTTTCGGCTTTGTCTCGCTCGGCTGTAATGGTTCGAATAACACTCTCAAGCTGGCTTGGGCTGGAAAGGGCAGCCTGCCTAACATAGTTTGAAAATCCATCGATAACTCTCTTATTCTCCGCAAGCCTCTTTCTAAGATCAGTGACTTGTTCAGCTAAAAAAGGCACACCCATGTCCGTCATGGAATTGGTATCTTCAATCATTTCTTTAAGTGCTCACCCAGCCAATTTTAATATCGAACTTGCTCTCCTTGCCAATGCGGGCAAAACAGACCAGTCCAAAAACATTCCGACCCTTTTCCCTTTTTACTTAGGTGTCGAAATGATCGGCACTTCGTGCCGGTGGGAATTTAGGCCACTTCGACCGCTACTTTAAGCTTAAGGCCAGCTTCATCAACTAACGACTGTAGCGCCAGTTCAACGAATCGCTCTTCAGCATGCCCCAAAGCATGCGCGAACCGTGCGGCACGCTCTGGACTCACTGCTTTATTCCCCTTCTCGATATCATTCAAATGAGAGCGAGAAACCTTGAGCTGTTTCGCGAATTCGGCCTGAGACATCTCTTCGCTCAACCGAATGGCCTCAATCAGTTTGCCCAGAGTAACAGGACCACCGGTCAATTTTTCCAGAAATTTTCTAGTCGGACTTTTTTTAGTACTCATGTTTATCAACCCTTTCTACTCGAACAAAGCAAATCGAGTTTTCAACGACTCGATAGTAAGCTCGATATGCTCGACTAATTCGAATTGAGCGCAATCCACGCAGCTCGCCCCGCAATGGTTCATCATGATATCCAGAGATTTTACGAACTTCTTCAAGACCACGTTCTTCAATATCCTCAACCCAATTTTGAAAGCTAATCACAATATGCAGTGGCAGTTTTTTCAATTGTTTCTTGGCTAGAGATGATAGCTCGACGGTGTTAATCACAGCTTAGAGAATACACCTTATAGGTGTACAAAGTCAAGTTAATAAATTAACCATTCCCGGCATGGTTGTCGGCTATTTGTGCATAGGCTACCATGAGTACTTTTCTGCCCAGGAAAAACCTAAGGGTCAGCAAACAATCATTTTCAACGTGGGTCGGAGGACGAAAAAACAAGGCCAAAAATAGAAAAGGCAGAAGCAAAATTAGGAGATGGATCTATGCTTAACTGTAATAGTTGATTCTTAAGGCACCTATTTAGGGTTGTCCTAGACCTTGTGGGTATGCCATTGGGCGCCCTCAGTTATATTGTAGATATCTGTTCGGTGGATCTTTCAAAAACTTGAGTGGGAGTTTGAAAAATATTTGAAAACTCCAACGTCATAAGGCGAGCAGAAGTCTCGAACTCAAAAAGTTTTCTGATGATTTTTTCTCGTTTAACTGAAGAGATCAATTTTGCTTTTTTAATCTGTTCCGTCAGGCGAATACGAAAATCTTGAACTGACTCCATGTTTTTTCCCGCAATGAACATGAATAGGTTTTTTAAATATAGTAGCGCTATTGAGCCCTGAGCTGGTATCTTTGCGGTTAGACACTCATCAGTGAGATTTGCACCTATTTCCTCAAGCGATTGTAACGTGATATTTTTCTTCAATATGGACTCTTTGAGCTGATTCCAAAATGACTGATAAGTGGTCTCAAGATTCAACTGTAGAATCTCAAGATTTTTCTGATTTACCAAGTTCCTCAAAATACCACCAAAATAGGTATGATTCAAATGTTTCTCCGGATGCTTTTGTCTTTGTACATCATGTATGGCGATTACTGGCTGCTTGCGCCTGACAAAAGATTTTGCCTCTGAATTGATGTATTGGAATTGGGCATCTCTGTCGGGATGGTCCTTTTTTCCTTCGGTCGTC
>JACTMU010000094.1 GCA_014584465.1 Pseudomonadota bacterium
CTGTTGTGTTTCATATGACAGCAACACCTTCCACCTTCGCGCAGAAGATATTGAAATGACTTAGGTTTTTTAGGCAAGTTCGATTCTACCAAAAACGGCTAGAATTTGCTATACATCGTTTTAAGTCGGGAGCGTGAAATAAGGAAGCCACGTGAAAGTCGTAAGTCTTTCGTAGGTGAAAGCAAAGTAGCGGTTGGACTCGGACAGTTTTTTGGGCAAAGCATTTTTTTGATGACAGGTAGTCTATATCCGATAAAAGCTTAATTCACTTGCCAAATACTCACCACGATCTGCCAAACGGGGCACGATTTGCCAAGGGGTCAAGTTGGCAAACTCAGAATTGTTGGCAACTGCCAATACTCTGGATCGTTCTTCGGCAGTCAGAGCATTGGACGGCTTGGTGCTGGGTCCCTTGCGTCCATCTTCAGGCGTTGTTTCCCATCGTTCCAATGTTCGCAGCGAAAAACCCAAGATCTCACAAGCCTTCCGACGATGTGCCCCCTCTGCCACAGCCTCTTCAACTAACTGCCGGCAACGTAAGCGTTCTTCAGAGCTCACTCTTCGTCCTCCCCATCGCCCCAAATCAAATTCGCTTTTTTTTAAAAACTAAAAGTGCAGTTGCCTCCGCCAGAGCCTTGTCTTTGCGCCGAAGCTCCTTCTCTAGATCTTTGATCTTGCGCCGTTCTTCGACCCTTTCTAAGCGCTCTGACGGGGTCTGCTTGCCGGAAGTCAAAGCTCCTTCAATCTGAGCCTTCCAAATCTTGATATGATCGCTGTGCAAGCCCGCTCTTCTTAAAAACTCGCCACGCTTTGTCTCAGGCAAATTCCCAAATTCAATGATGGCTTGAAGCTTTTCTGTTGCGCTACGCTCTTGCGGTCTTTTGGATAGTTCTTTCATTCCAAAATCATTAGCAAATTCTTTATTCCATTGATACGAAGTTGGAGACGAAACCCCAACTTCTTCAAGAATTGTCGCAACGGGACGAGAACCACGATTCAAAAGCTTCTGAACCGCTGATTTCTTAAACTCCTGCGAAAAACCCTTCTGTATCATTTGTCAACTTCCTTAATGGCCCCTTCAGATCAATTTCATTTCGAGGCGACATCTATCCTGACATTGGGGGTGCCCGTCAGATTAAGTGGTGACTAGCACACTAGAAGTTGTTTGTTCATCACTGATTATCTTGTTCAGCCTCCGAATGATAATTCAGCTTCTTGCCACTATAAAAGCGCCATGTTTTATGCACTATAAGGCGCGCACCATAACCAAAACTGAAATATCCCCAGACCCATTGAAAAAAAACAAAGACTCGATTCTTAAATCTCATTAGATAAACAATATGAACAAACACCCAGATAAGCCAGGCAAAAAAGCCAGTTAGCTGCAAGCTTCCAGTTCTAACAACAGCACGGGAACGGCCAATCGTAGCCATAATTCCATTATCCCAGTATTTAAAGACACCTCTGGGATGACCCAATAATTCGTTGAGAATTTGCTGACCAACAAATCGTCCTTGTTGAATGGCCACTGGTGCGATTCCTGGCAAGATAGAGCCATCTTCTTTTCTAAAAGCAGCCACATCACCAATCGCAAATATTCTGCTATTAGCGAGAGTACTCAAGTCCTTGTTTATCATAAAGCGCCCATGACTATCTTTTTCAGATTCCGTATTTTCAGCAACGCTGGCCGGCTTAACACCTGCGGCCCAGATAATGGTTTTGCAATTGACCCAATGCTCTTGGGCTTGAAGTCCATCGAAGCTTAAATTACTAGCTCTTGTATTCTTAAGAACGGTAACACCTAGTTCTTTGAGATCTTTCTCTGCCTGCAATGATAGTTTTTTGGGAAAAGAAGCCAACACACGGGGCCCAGCTTCAATAAGATAGACTTTTGTTTGCTTAAGGTCTGCTACTTTGTAGTCATTAACAAGAGTCTTTCTAGCCATCTCAGCTATGGCACCGGCAAGTTCAACTCCTGTAGGTCCGCCTCCAACAACTGAAAAAGTGAGGTAGGTTTCCTGTAGTTTTTTGTCGGACTCTTTTTCAGCTAATTCAAATGCAATTAGAATCCGTCTACGGATCTCTGTGGCTTGTTCAATATTTTTCAATCCAGGCGCAATCTCTTCCCACTCATTATGGTCAAAATAAAAGTGTTTTGCTCCACAAGCGATAATTATGTAATCAAACTTTCGCCATTGCTTGTCATAAGAAACTCTAGAGTTCTTGATATCGACTGCATCTACTTCTGCCAAAACAACTCGTACATTAGGCTTTCGGCGAAAAAGTCTTCTGATCGGTATGGCAATCTCCGACGGGTTTAATCCTGCCATTGCAACCTGATAAAGCAGTGGTTGAAACAAGTGATGATTTTTTCTATCTATAATATAGATATCCACTTTCGTTGATTTAGCTAAAACCTTTGCGGCAGAAATACCACCAAATCCTGCACCTATGATTGCGACGGTCTTTTTGTTGGTATTTTTTCTCATCTATTCCTCGTTTAAACAATAAAATCTGAGTTTGACTACGTAGAACTTTTTAAGTGGAGACAATGACGAACTTGCAAACCATTGATCTCACCTTTTTCGAACCACAATTTACTACATTTTTCTACATTCACCTAAACTTTGGTACTAATCCTGCTTTGTTTTCGGAGTCAAAGTGTTTTCAATAGGATGCTACATCTGCTATATCAATAACAGCTAAGTATTTATTAATTTCTACAGAAGAAAATTCATGGTGTAAGAAAAATTTAATAGGGATGCCACGTGTGGCCTCAGATATTGACCGGTAAAGGCTCCTGTGGTGCTTAACTACCACCTCCCATATGCAGGATGTCCCTTCTCAACAGCTACGAATTTTCCAACAAATGCTACAGTTGTTTCTCCACGACTCAATATCTTTGCTTTGACGTCTACGCTTCGATTACTGCTGCCACTAACATTTGCAGTCATAAAGACGGGATCAAGACTCGAAGTTGGTTTAAATAGTTTGACTGAGAACTCTGCAGTTACTGTGTAGGGAAACTTCTTCGAATTACTCTGCTTATAAAGATGCCACGCTGCTGTCCAATTAGCATGACAATCAAGTAATGTTCCAATGATTCCTCCGCACAGAATATTCGGAAAAGCTTCATACTTGGTTTTGGGTTGCCACACAGCAACACATGAAGAACCTTTAGGAAAGCTTTTAACTTGTAGGCCACTGTCATTGCTCGGGCCACATCCAAAGCAGGTATTCTTTGGGCCAAAAATATCCTGTAAAGCTAGTTCGCTATCATCAATTTGTATATTTCCTTGTGGACCTTCCATGTTTCCGCCTTCAGAGTCCCACACGGACAACTGAAGATCATCGTTAGCTTCAGGAAAGATCTCCTCCATTCTCATTGGACGCCCCTTTCAGTTACTAGAATTCCTTGAGTATTCTTATCTATCTGATGAACCAATTCACTTGGTGTTAGTCGAACAGTCTTCAGTGCACTTGACCATAAAATGAGTTGGTCAACCATTTTGTGAATTTCACCAACGTGAATTGGATCTGGGTCAAAATGTCGAAAATTCTTAAAGTCTGTGGCCAATGAAAGTAACACTTGAGCGCGCACAGTAGCGACCATTACCTCGGCCATGACCAATCGAAGTTGCTCAACTGCTCGGGCGCCACCAGCACTGCCATAACTGACAAAGCTTGCGGCTTTGTTGTGCCACTCTTGGAAAAGGAAGTCGATAGCGTTTTTCAGAGCACCTGAAATACCATGATTATATTCAGGAGTAACAAATATATAGCCATCAAACATGCGTATTTTTTTCGACCATGCTTTGGTATGAGGCTTGATATATTGTCCCAAACTGGGAGATTTTGGCTCATCAAGCAATGGGAGCTTGTAGTCTACAATGTCGACAAGTTCAATATGGATATCTTTGCGCTCTTTTGCAACCTGGTATACCCACTTCGCTACAGCCTCATTGATCCGTTTTGGCCGCGTACTACCAGTAATTATTGCAATTCGTAACATACTCATTTGTTGCTCCTCATATGGATAGCCACTTCCTTAGTATGCAAGCTTCAAGCCATTCTAGTTAGGATCCTGACGCTTCTTGATCTGCAAGCTACTCAAACTTGAATATTAGCTAACGACAATTCTGCTTATCGACCAATCCACGAGGTTCACTAAGTGCGCGACTCATCCTTTCAAGATTGAGGGCAGAGGTTGCGACCAGGATCGACACGATCATTACGATGACACTGATAAATTCCTTCATACCTACTTCCTCCAGTAAGCCCATAATCGGGCCGTTAAAAATGGCCCTATGAAAGTTAAAAAGGAGGAGCAAGCGAAGCAGGCAATCCGCAGAATAGGTGAAGCCAAATTGTAGCCACAATGTAGCCAACTTCCGTGATTGCGCGTGATGAAGTGTGATGTCCTTCAGCTACGGGATCTCTAAGTGATTGAAACATTTTGTCTGTAATTTTGAGTTTTTACGATTCTCGGTCACTAAATTCGTGATACAAATGGCGGAGAGAAGTCGCTGAATTCAGAACCGAGTGCATGGCTTGGGCTTCATGACTTATCCACTTAAAACAACTCTAGATTTAGGGCTTTCCAGATTCAATGAGATTCTGTTCTCGGTGTTGGGAGCTCATGTTCTCATCCAACGAATGTTCTCGGTTGGTTCTCGCCGGGACGGCCACGTGCACGCAGTGTCCAAGGCCCCTGCCACAGTCCAAGAGGAGTTCTTCCGTTGGGGTTCCGCCCGCCGCCCGCGCCGCAGACAGCGTTGTTGCAGCGGCTCTGCAGAGGTTGGATGAAATTTCAGAAGAGAGAAGGGATTTGGGTCATTGCCCAAAATTCCGGGGGCGAGAGGGGCGCTATGCTGTCTTCCACACTTAGACCACTAACCCAAGTAGCCCTGAATGAGACGTTCAACAGACTTAGTTGCATACCCTTTCGGAAGTAGCCCTGGCGCAGATTGTGAAAGCAGGAACGCTCCTTCCATCAATGAAATTATCCCGGCTGTAGCTTCAGCAATTTCACTTTTTGAAAATCCTTTTTCTTTAAATAGAGTTTCGAGTTCGCTTCTTATTTTCTCAACTCGCAACACAAGAGACTCCTTATATACCTTCCGCACATCTTCATGTCTGGATGCTTCTGCGGCTATCACAACCCAAGCACTGACGGCTTCAGGGGAGGCATCCTTTCCTAGGCCTAAAAGAGCCTGAATCGTAGCCGTCAGCGAAAGCTTCTTTGATTCGTTTGCCACTGATTCTATTCTCCGCATGACTGTACCTGTTAGCCATCGAACTGTTTCCACGAGGATCTCTTGTTTTGTCTTAAAATGATAATGAATGAGGCCTGGTGACATCTTAGCTGCCTCAGCGATTTTTTGAATGCTGGCGCCAGGATACCCCTCCTTTCCGACGATTTTAACGAAAGCTTTGACGATTTGGAGGCGCTTCTCTTCGGTATTCGATGGTCTGCCCATGAATAGACTCTACCCAAGGCCATAATTTTAAGTCAATTAATAAATAGTTTGGTTAACCAACCAATTTATGAGATACTTAATAATGAAAGGAGGCAGTATATGGAAAAGGCGAATGCAGGCTCCACGAGGGACTTTAGATCACTTACTCCAGATGAAACTGAGTATGTTCTCGTGAAAACGACCGCAGCGGGCCCATGGGCTGAAGACCTCTTCTTCATTATTGTAGCGAATGGCGGTCAGAACTGGGAGATTCCCAATGCCCACAGCAACGCCGTTTTCGATTGGCTCAAATCTTTCCCAAATGTTGATTGGGAATTGTCCATAAAGGCTGCAACTTGCACGGACGAGAGATGGTTTGTTTTATGGCGAAAGGACGGCGCTCCAAACTTTGACAAAGATATTCAAAACTCTCTATCGGACAGATTGCTTAGATTTTTTGAAAATCACGTTCGGTTGCCTCGAGCTCAGTCTGAAAGTTTAGCTGCTAAAATTATTTCTTCGTTTCAAGAAAATCAACGCGCCTATCATTCACTAAGACATATCAATCAATGCTTGTGGGAACTCGACACCCTCCAAATTTCTGGGCCTGACAAACTGATCATCGAACTGGCCATCTGGTATCACGATCTTGTCTATACGGCCGGTAATAAAAACAATGAAGCCTTAAGTGCAGACAGGTTTGAATCTGATCTCAAAGATCACTTAAGTCAGGAGACTCGGGATAAAGTCAAAAAAATGATTATTGCATCTGCTCACGTGAGCCTACCAACAGCGTTGGATGAGGCAACTCAACTCTTTCTGGACATTGATATGTCAATTCTCGGCCTCTCTTTATTTGAATTCTTGGCTTATGAATACGGAGTTCGTGAGGAGTACAAAAAAATATATTCCGGAAGATTCTTTTTTCGTCGAAAGAAGTTCCTGAAGATTCTTTTAAAGAAGCCAATTTATTTGAGCGGCCATTTTAAGAAAAAGTACGAGCAGGCTGCGGTAGGTAATATTCAGTGGCTCCTAAAACAAAGCCCTTACAAATGGATTCCTACCTTTGGATGATGGAGCATTTATGATGAAGAAACAGTATAAGGCAATTTTCGCATTCTCTGTCGATCCAATAACCAAAGGTCATATAAATATTATCGAACGAGCCACCCAGCAGTTCTCGCCCTTACTCGTAGCCATCGGCAACAACGCCTTAAAGAAATATGTATTCACACTGGAAGAGCGCTCGACTTTAGCAAAAGAGGCAATGGCCCATCTTTCGGGCGTTGATGTGGTCCACTTCAATGGCTTGCTCACTGACCTAGCTTACGAGCACAATATTGGAGTTATTATCAGAGGTGTTCGCACTATAAGTGATTTTGAATTCGAAAGTATTCTGTTTCAAGTTGGCATGAGCCAGCGGCGAGGAATTGAATTCTATTTTCTTCCCACTCATCCGCAGTACAGCCATATTAGCTCAACTGCCGTTAAGGCACTTGTCGCAGAGAGTGGCATAGTAACCGACTACGTACCACTGAATGTTAAGGAAGCGCTGGAAAAGAAAATATTGGGACAAACAGTCGTTGGCATCACAGGCAACATAGGTGCTGGTAAGTCTCATTTCTGTCAAAGTCTTGTAAATCTGAGCAGCACCTTAGGGGTACCCATTTCGCATATCGACCTCGATCAGTTGGTAAAGGATCTATTGTTTCTTGATAATTCTGAATATGCCAATCGTGCGCGAGAAAAAGTTTGTAGTTATCTTCCAAAGGAATTGTTCTCGGAAGAAGGTTTGATCAACGATAAACGCTTTTCACAGCATGCGTTTTCTGATCCAGCAGTTCTTCACCGCCTCACGAAGGATTTCCTAGAGCCCGCCTTATACAAATTACGAAAGGCTCAATCGGGTCAGCGCGGTATAGTGCTAGTTGAATCGGCGCTCTTCGCCGACCTGAAGTTGACTGAAATAGTAAATAATCGCCTAATCTTAATTGAGACTCCTGAAAGCGAGATACTTGCACGCCTTAATAAACGTGTTTATTCGGACGAGGACATCCGTCAACGGATATCAAGCCAACTTTCAAGCTCAGAAAAAGTAGGTGTCATTGAGAGGAAAATCGCTGAGGCGAAATGGGGCAGATGCGTAAAATTAAGTTCCCACTGCTCGCAAGACGAAGCCATTCACGCACTCAAAACTGTTATAGGTGATGGGAAGGAGCTTGGCGATGACTACTAAATCAAAGCTCGCTTTACTGACCAGTCTTTACCTAGCGCAAGGTCTGCCATTCGGATTTTTCACTCAAGCCCTCCCTGTAATTATGCGGCAACAGGGAATGTCGTTGGAATCCATCGGATTTAGTTCCCTTCTTGCTTTACCATGGGCCCTTAAACTCTTATGGGCACCTCTCGTTGACAAACACTATTCAAATAAGATTGGCCGCAGACGGAGCTGGATTCTGCCACTGCAGTTCATGTCGATTACTTTAATGATTATCGCTGCGATGTTTGACGCTAAAAACGAATTCACCGGTCTAATTGGTTTGATTTTTATTGTTAACCTTCTCGCATCGACTCAAGACATCGCAACAGACGGTTTGGCCGTAGAACTCCTTAGTCAGAAGGAGCGCGGTTTAGGAAATGGAATTCAAGTCGCCGGATATCGCCTTGGAATGATTATTGGAGGTGGTGCGCTTCTTGTAGTTTTCGAGAAACTGGGCTGGCGTCTAGCGTTCTTTTCTATGGCTATTATCTTGGCCATAGCAACTATTCCCATTTTTTTGCATTCTGAAAAGAAAACCATACTGCCCGAATCACACGCCCAACTTCGATGGAAGGATTTCTTATCTTTTTTCAAAACCAGAGATATATGGCTTTGGATCATTGGATTGTTTTTTTACAAAAGTGGAGACGCCTTTGCTACCCAAATGCTCCGCCCTCTCCTGGTTGACATGAAATACAGCATGAGTGAAATCGGAGGTATTGTGGGCACCATCGGTTTTGGCTTTGGCTTAATTGGATCTCTGTTAGGTGGTTGGCTCGTAAATACATTAGCGAGAAGAAAATCTCTCCTTACTTTTTCTCTTCTCCAAACGGTTACGATCCTCGGTTACTTTCTCATGGCAAATAACGCAGCTAACTCTATAGCAGTTGTTTATGCACTGAGTGCTCTAGAGCATTTTTGTGGCGGCCTTGCCACGGTGGCGATCTTCACGGTCATGATGGACAAATGCAACCCTAATATTGCTGCAACTGACTATACTATCCAGGCATGTATCGTGGTTATCTCCACCGGAGTATTTTCTGCACTCAGCGGAATTAGCGCAAATCAGTTTGGATATGCTGGTCACTTCATTATTGCGGCGATACTTTCATTTCTGGGATTCATAGCAATTTATTTTGGATCGAAGCATCTTAGCCAGAGTTTCATCTCTTCCGGGAAGATAGAAATACTGGAGAGTTAATAGTCGAGCAATCCATGCTCTTCTCAATTCTCATTTAGATCCTGGGATTGTTCGGGACCGAGAACAATCCAGAAGCTTTATTGAGCTTTCAGAAGCAAAATTTAAAAAGGTGGGGGGGTGTTTTTCTAGGCACTGCAATGCTCACTGAAGAGACCCGACGTGACCTTCTGGAACTTGTAGAGGAGAGAAATGGAGTCGGCGCCACCCTGATCACTTCTCAACTTCCGGTTGGTGAATGGCATGATCATTTTGGAGGCGGACGAGTTGCCGATGCCATCTGCGACCGTCTTGTAAGAAATGCACACCGGATCGATCTATTCGGCGATACTAGGCGACCCAAAGTTGACTAAAATTCGTCGATCTGTCATAACCTGAAACGACTCTGCGTCGCTGCGCTCCGAAGGGTGGGCGCCATGCTCTGAAATGGGTGGGCGGAATGAGATTGAAATAGGTGGGCGGCTTCGCCGAAATACGCATCCAAGCCATCTCACGCTTCATATGATCTGCAAGCTACTCAAACTTGAATATTAGCTAACGACAATTCTGCTTATCGACCAATCCACGAGGTTCACTAAGTGCGCGACTCATCCTTTCAAGAGGGCAGAGGTTCCGACCCGGATCGACACGATCATTACGATGACACTGATAATTTCCTTCATACTTACTTCCTTTCTTGTAGGTCTATATTCGGACCATCAAAAATTGTTCTTTGAAAGTTATATGGAGGAGCGAGCGAGGCTGGAAAACTGCTGAATTTGTGAAGCCAACTTGTAGCCACAATGTAGCCAACTTCCGTGATTGCGCGTGATGAAGTGTGATGTCCTTCAGCTACGGGATCTCTAAGTGATTGAAACCTTTTGTCTGTAATATTCAGTTCTTACGATTCTCGGTCACTAAATTCGTGATACAAATGGCGGAGAGGGAGAGATTCGAACTCTCGAGACGCGTTAACGTCTGCCGGTTTTCAAGACCGGTGCTTTCAACCGCTCAGCCACCTCTCCTTTAAGATGAAGCCACGGCCCGGTTGGCCTTGGGTCGATTGGCTCTTTGATGCTGAAAGGCTAATTTAAAGAGCGGAGATCAAAGTTTCAATGAGTTTTCGTCGGGATTTATCAGGTGCGTTATGAGAGGTTTCGCAAAAATCCAGCTGATGTCTCTAGGGGTCTACTTCAGAATTGAAATTCCGCCCATATAGGGCCTCAGTGCCTCTGGGACCACAACAGATCCATCCTCCTGCTGGAAGTTTTCCAAAATGGCCACCACAGTTCGACCAATCGCAAGACCTGAACCATTGAGCGTATGGACAAACCTCGGTTTGCCACCCTTAGAACGAAAACGAATGTTGGCACGGCGGGCCTGAAAATCCTCGAAGTTGGAGCAAGAACTGATCTCACGATAGACTCCCTGACCCGGCAACCAGACTTCGAGATCGTAACATTTGGCTGCGGAAAACCCAATGTCCCCAGTACATAAAGAGACCACTCGATAGGGGAGCTCAAGAAGGGTAAGAATCTTCTCAGCATGTTGAGTTAAGAGTTCATGCTGCTCATAGGAGAGATCGGGATGGACCAAGCGCACCAATTCAACCTTGTTGAATTGGTGTTGGCGTATGATCCCCTTGGTGTCTTGGCCATAACTGCCAGCCTCAGCACGAAAGCAGGGTGTGTATGCCGCAAAAGTTTGTGGCAAAGACTCTTCATTGAGAATCTCCTCAGCATAGAAATTTGTGACTGGAACTTCAGCTGTGGGAATCAAATGGTAATCTGAGCCAGTGAGATGGAAGACCTCATTCACAAATTTTGGAAATTGTCCCACGCCAATAAAACTTTGGCTGTTTGCAATGAAGGGCGGCATCATTTCGGTATAGCCGTGTTCACGGGTGTGCACATCAAGCATCAATGAAATCAAAGCTCTTTCAAGTCTTGCTCCTAAACCGATCAGAAAGACAAATCGAGCACCTGTGACCTTCCCAGCCCTCTTGAAGTCCAAAATTCCAAGCTTCTCACCAATCTCCCAATGCTCTTTGGGAGAGAAAGAAAAGCTCTTTGGTTCTCCCACCTTTCGGACCTGGACATTCTCTTCAGAAGATCTCCCAAATGGAACCGTTTCATGACACTTGTTGGGAAGGGTCATCAAAAGATCATGAACTCTTCGCTCGGCATCCTCTGATTTCATCTCCAAATCTTTGATAAGAGCGCTTAACTTTTGTGCCTTCTCAAAGATCTCCTTTTCGGGGAGACCCTCACGCTTGATCTTGGCCATCTCTTGACTCAATTTCTTTTGTGCGGCTCGCTCCGACTCGACCTGATGTATCCACTTTTTACGCTCTTGATTGAGTTCAAGTAACTGATCCAAGATCTTTGGATCAAATTTCCGACCCTCTAAGGTCCTCTTATAGACCTCAAAGTAGCTGGCCCCCTCGTCTCTTGCCTCTAACGCCTTAATGTCAATCACAACTGCCCCTAAGAAAAAGATTACGCTCCTGGCGCAACCAATACATACATCTTTAGCAAAATGGCAACCAAAACGGCCGCCAAGTCAAACAGCAACACGCTCACATATCCCCACTTTCTCGAAACTCGTAGGAATATCCCTATTGTTATCACAATGACAAAGACGAAAATGGTCTCCTTGTAACCAACTAACTCCTTTCCGACAAGTGACAGAGTCAGTCCAACCATAAAACCTGAAACAAGCCGTAACAGATACAAAAAGAAGCTGGTCGACCCTTTTTTCAGCTTAACCTGCATCTGATCCACTAAGTGTCCCATGATTTCACCCTCCTCGAGTTAGCGCCTCTGGCTAGCCCTTCGTCGGCCCGCCTCGGTATAAGAAAAACTTATTAAAATCGATCAAAAAGCGAATTACCGGCCAGCCCCTATTCTACTCGGTTGAGCAATGAGAACAAAAATGTTTTGTCTCTATCTCTACAGTTTTTCTAAATTTTGAATTCGCTTTTCTATATCAGGCTTATCCTCCGCAGTTGGGGCAAGCTGCAAATATCGACGAAAAGCGATGATGGCCTCGTCAATCTCCCCACGTGCCTCGAAGATCAAACCCAACTCTCGATAGACCTCGGCGTTCCCAGACTCCTTACCCTCTGCAACTTTTATCACCGCCAATGCTGGATCAAACTGGCCGGCGAGCCTGTAACACTGTCCGAGCTTGATGTAGACTTCTGACGCCTGAGGTCGCAACTGAATTGCTCGTTGAATCTCCGCTGCACACTTTCCATAATCTCGACTCCTCGTATAAATCTCTGCCAGGAGAAGATAGGGATCGGCAAGGTTGGGGTTCAATCGTTTCTCAGCCTCCGCCTCACTGAGGGCTCGACCGAGATCTCCACTGAGTAGGGCCGCTCTTCCGGTATAGTAGTGGACCAGTGGGTATTGACCGTTGATCTTTGCCACTCGCTCAAATTGTCTTATGGCTTCATGAGGTTCGTTTCGCAGCAGATAGTATTGGCCAATCAGATAAAGCGGCTCTCCGTCCGATGGATCGATCGATGCGGCCATCAAGAGAGAGTCAAGAGCGTCCGCCATCTTCTCCTGTTTCTGCTGGCTGAGTCCCAATTTCATATAGGCCCTTTTTTCGCTCTTCTTGATCTGAACAACTTGGCGAAAGATATTCTCGGCCTCTTCATAACGCTCTTCTTCAAAATAGAGTTCTCCTAAGCTCACCCGATAATCGATCACATAGGGAAACGAACGTATAAGTTCATTGAGATATTGAACTCCAGCATCAAATCCTTGAAGTGCTGCTGCAGACCTTGAGTACACAAGTTGAGCTTCGATGTTGCCACCATCGAGTTCGACTGCTTTTGAGGCCGCCTTGAGCGCCTCTTCGGGATTCCGATTCCCCAAATAGGACTTGGCCAAAATGATCAGAGAATCGATATCTGAGGAGTAGAGATGAAGTGCTTTTTGAGCATACGTTGCTGCGCCACCTGCATTGCCACGTCTTAATTCCACAAGGGCAAGTCCACGAAAGATCTGATATTGATTGCTCTTCTGTCGCATTCCCTGTTTGAGAATCTTAATGGCCGAAACGTAATCGAACTTCTGTGAATGATAATCCGCAAGACGAAAATAGGCCTCGATCAAATTGGGATCAGCCACAATCGCCTTTTTAAGCCACACGATGGCTTCGCTTCCCTGATTTAAAAGCCAAAGACACGCTGCTGCCTTCATGGCCGCAAGTCCATTTTTTCGATCATGTTCGAAGGCCGCCTTATATTCTGCCTGTGCCGCTAAGTAGTCCCCTGACTTATAAAATTGATCTCCCACATAAACTCCATCTGAGACATTGGAGTCCTTCAGATCCTTAATGCCACCAAGGTCGACCGCGATTCTACGGCACTCGAGATTGCTTGAACTCAGCTTTACACAATCCAGTGCATATTGAAGTGCCTTTTTTCTCTGATTCTTGTGCACATAGATGCGAGCCAAGGAGAGAAGGGCCTGTGCCTCATCAATCGATGGAACTCTCGTACTTGCAAGTCCTGCGCTCAACAAACCTAACGCCTTTTCATAATGACGAAAATGTCTCTCTTCAAGAGTCCCTAGATCTAACTTTGCGATCACATGCCGTGAGTTGGACTTTAGAATGTTCTCGTAAAGTGTCACTGCATAGGAGTGGTTCCCCTGAGTTACCTGGGCACGAGCCTCCACAAGATAGGTCTTGATCCAGCGATCCCAGATCTTTCTGGCCTTCTGAAGATGATCTATGGCCAGACCATACTCCTTTTCTGCCAACATCAAATCTGCTTTGATCTCAAAGAGACCTGCCACAAATGGTTCAAGCGTCGTCAATGTTTGAAGAGTGGCCTCAACTACAGATCTTGCCTCTTTGAATTTCCCTTGAGCCAGGAGATCGACCAGATGGCAACCCGTCGCATACATTCCAACTGGATTTACGCCTTTAGCCATTTGGGCGACCTTTGAAATCGTATGAAGGTCTTTTGAGTCCTGAAAGGCGTAGGGCCAAAGCTCTCGATAGGTCAAACACAAAAAACCCATCGCCTTCTCATTCTTAGGAGAAGATTCGACCAAAGATACCAATTTGTTTTGCGCGGAGAGATAATTGTCAAAATCATCGCGTTCGAAACTGCTCAAAGCGAGACGAAAACCCTCCTCCCACTTTTCATTGGAAACTCCCACCTTGGAGCGCCCTGGTTCAGGTCCCACAAGATGGATCTTTGCAGATCCATCTTTGGGGACTGTTGTGAAAAGGAGATAGCCCGCAATCAACAGTACGATCCCGATCAAAAAAAGTGGAGCGTAGCTCTTTTGTTTCTTTCGCTTTCGCAGCTCTTTTCTTAAGTCCTTAAGCTCGATGACTTCAGGTTCCTTGCTTTCACGTGTGACGGTCTCCGAGGTCACCTCTTTTCTTATCTTCTTAAATTCAAAGCTGATCTCCTCTAGGGGTTTTTCAGAAGCCGGTTTTGGAGCCAGCTCCTCCTCTTTGTCTCGATCTTCAACTTCCGAATTTGATTTTACATTAGAAGAGACACCCTCCAATGCATCAAGAAGGCGATCGTAAAATTCAGGTGCCTGAGAGATGAGGATCCAATTGTTGCCAGGAAAGAGAGAAATCTCTTCTGTCCCCTCAAAAAGTCCCTTAGAAATTCGATTCAGGATCTCTTCTGTGGAGAAAGGGCCTCGTATCTGACCCTGATCCCGTACAACCCACCTCTTTGATTCTGCCATATTTCATTTATAACACTGAAACCAAGATCTGAAATTAGAAATGATGGTGTTGGCCATTTTCCATTCACAGCCCCAAGGGTATGCGCTCTATCTGGGCACCCAGGGCCGCAAGTTTCACCTCAAGCCCCTCATATCCTCGATCAAGATGATAGATCCGATGGACTTCAGTCTCACCCTTGGCCACAAGTCCAGCCAGAATTAGGGAGGCACTTGCCCGTAGATCCGTGGCCATAACAGGCGCACCCGTCAAACAACCTCTTTTGCCTCTCACGACGGCAACACGACTCTTGGGGGTGATGTCCGCATTCAGTCGAACCAACTCCTGCACGTGCATAAAACGGTTTTCAAAGACCGTCTCTGTGATCACACTCGTCCCTTCCGCTTGAGTCATAACCGCCATGAATTGGGCTTGAAGATCTGTTGGAAATCCTGGATATGGCGCCGTGGTGATATCAACTCCAACCCATCGTTCTGTGGGACTTACTGTCATCTCATTGGTGGTCGTCTGGACTTCAAAACCACTTTCAATCAGTTTGGTCGTAAGCGCATCAAGATGATCGGGACGACAATCTCGAACACTGATCCCGCCACCTGTGATCGCCCCTGCAAGAAGAAGTGTCCCAGCCTCAATTCGATCGGGCAAAATCGTGTGCTCTGAAGGTTGAAGCCTTTCAACACCCTCGATCGTAATAATACTAGAACCGATTCCATGAATCTTAGCTCCCATCTTGTTCAAGTAGAGCGCAAGATCTTCAACCTCTGGCTCCTTGGCCGCATTTTCTATGATGGTCTTTCCCTCCGCGAGGACCGCAGCCATCATTAAGTTTTCAGTTCCTCCAACGGTCGGAGAATCAAAGAGAATTCGCTCCCCTTTAAGCCTGTCACATTGACCGTAAACAAAACCCTCTTTAACTTCAATCGCCACTCCCATCGAGCTGAATCCATCGAGATGAAAGTTTATGGGGCGCGATCCAATCGCACATCCACCGGGTAAACTGACCACAGCCTTCCCCCATCTGGCCAAAAGCGGCCCTAAACACAAGATGCTTGCTCGCATCTTTCTTACTAAGTCATAAGGTGCTTCAAACTCATCAGGATTACTTACTTTAACCTGAACTGTTCGCCCCTCTCTTTGCACTTCACATCCCAGATGTTCCAGAAGTAAGATGGTGGAATCGATGTCTTTGAGACGTGGAACATTATGAAAGACGTGTGTCCCCTCCGCGAGCAACGCAGAAAAGAGAATCGGAAGTGAAGCGTTCTTTGAACCATGAACCGATACAGAACCATTCAACACTCTACCGCCGACAATACGCATCTTATCCATAAACTGCTCCTTTCATTTGATGCTGGAGATCAATTCTTTTGACCTTGGATCACTCGCTCAATCCCAGAATAGTCTTTCAGTAGCTCAACCTGAGTATAACCACAGAACTCTCTGAGATGCCTCTCCATCTCCAATCCCTGACCTGCTCCCATCTCCATGAGAAAGAGGCCCCCTCGGTTTAAGAGGTCAAAGGCAATCTGAGGCCACAATTTTAAGCAATGATATCCATCATCTTCTGAAAATAGTGCCTGATGAGGCTCAAACCTTTCCACATAAGGATCAAGAGAAGGGTCCCCACGCTTGACGTAGGGTGGATTGCAGACCACTACGTCAAACTTAGTGTTGTCAAGATGGCAGGAAAACTCCTCAACACTGCAGTGAAAAAATGAACTCCGACTTGATAACCCTAAGCGAAATGAGTTTTCCTTAGCGACATCAAGAGCAGCTTCTGAAATATCCACCGCAAAGAGTTCAGACCGTGGCATTTCAGCGATCAACGACAATCCGATGCAACCAGAACCAGCTCCAAAATCAGCCACCTTCGGTGTCTCCTTGGAGGAGACCCTCATCCATCTTAAGGCTGCTTCGACAACAATTTCACTCTCGGGACGAGGAATCAAAACATCGCTATTGACTAAAAAGATTCGATTAAAAAAATCCCTCTCTCCTACAATGTAGGCAACGGGCTCTCCTTGTTTTCTTCGATCGAGTCTCTCTTTGCAAAAATCAAATTCTTCGCGACTCAGAGTCATCTCAGATCGAGTAAAAAGGTCGACCCGGTTCACTCGCAATGTTTTAGCAAGAATCGTCTCTGCATCAACTCTGGCGGTCTCGAGTCCTCGATCTCGATACTCTCTCGTATAAAACTCTATCAGTTCACGAATGACCACGAGTCTCCTTCTTTAAGGCCTCACTCTGAAAATGAGCCATTAAGGGGTCGATCAACTCATCAAAACTTCCACCCATCACCTCGTTGAGGGAGTGAATTGTGAGGCCAATGCGATGATCGGTAATGCGAGACTGTGGAAAATTATAGGTTCGAATACGCTCTGAACGGTCCCCTGTGCCAATCTGAGCCAGCCGAGCCTGAGAGGCATCCTTCTGAACCTTCTCCTCTTCAATGGCCTGAAGGCGTGCAAAGAGCACCTTAAGCGCTTGCTCTTTGTTGCTTTGTTGCGACTTTCCATCCTGACAAATCACGACAAGACCTGAGGGAATGTGAGTGATCCTTACAGCAGAGTCCGTTGTATTTACCGACTGGCCTCCATGACCGCTCGATCTTTGGTAATCCACGCGAACATCATTGGGATCGATCTTAACTTCAACTTCATCTGGCTCCGGCAAAATAGCGACCGTAACGGTTGAAGTGTGAACTCGCCCCTGAGTCTCTGTCTTTGGAACACGTTGGACGCGATGAACTCCACTTTCAAACTTCATTCGGCTGAAGACCTTCTCTCCAGAGATGCTCCCGATCACCTCTTTGGCGCCTCCAACATTTCCTTCAGAAAAAGAGAGGATTCGAACCTTCCAACCTCTGGTATCTGCATAGTGACAGTAGGCTCTGAAGAGCTGTTCGGCAAACAGACTGGCCTCGTCCCCGCCTGCACCGGCCCGAATCTCAATAATGACATCACGCTCATCATTGGGGTCTTTCGGAAGCAAGAGCAATTTCAACTCATTTTCAAGAGTCCCGACACTTTCCTGCAGTGTTGCAAGTTCCTCTTTTGCCAAAAGACGAAGCTCCTCATCACGCTCCTTTTCCAATAGTTCTTGTGAAGACTCCATCTCCTTTTGAACTTTTTTCAAAGTGCGATACTTTTCGACGATCGGTTCAAGATCGGCGAACTCCTTCATAAGAGCCTTGTAGACCTTCTGATTGTGTGTGACCTCTGGGTCCTGAAGTCTCATTCCAACTTCACTGAAGTGAGACTCAACCTCCTCAAGTTTTGAAAACATCTCTCCTGTTGCCCCTCCATATACGCGAAGCGATCGAGTTCGCCTGTTTTAGAAAGCGATCTTAGCTCACTTCCAAAAACAGGCGAACTCGATCGCTTCGGGTATAGAGCGTTGAAAAAAGTATCAAACAGCTATCCCGCTGTTCAATTCAGTCAACTTTTCAATTGTATCCTAAAAAGAGAATTTTGTGAGCAGTTTGTCCTATTTTTTAGGTGTCACGTTGGCGTACTTCTTTCGGAAGCGCTCAACACGCCCTTCAGTATCGACCAACTTTTGCTTCCCAGTGAAAAATGGGTGACATGATGAGCAAATTTCAACTTTCACCTGATCCTTTGTGGAACCAGTCGCAAAAGTATTCCCACAAACACAGGTGACCTGCGCTTCAGAATTAAAGTTAGGATGCGTCCCGGATTTCATGAATAGACCCCGTTTTCACTGTTAAAGTCGATAAAATAGACTCAATCCCGTACCACATCTATAAAGAGCTGTCGAGGGAAGTGTATATAATGCTTTGCATTATCCTCCCATGCCGTCCAGAAATTCCTTATTGGATTTTGTGGCCTGGATCTTATTGAGTAAGAATTCCATACTGTCGACCACATTCATCGGCGAAAGCACCTTTCGCAAAATCCAAAGACGGTTGAGCTCCTCCTTTCGCACAAGAAGGTCCTCTTTTCGTGTTCCCGATTTGTTGATATCCATGCATGGGAAGATCCTCTTCTCCATCAATTTACGATCGAGAATGATCTCAGAATTACCGGTTCCTTTGAACTCTTCAAAAATAACTTCATCCATCCTGGAACCTGTATCAATCAGGGCTGTCGCTATGATTGTAAGGCTACCCCCCTCTTCGATATTTCGGGCCGCTCCGAAAAACCTTTTGGGCTTGTGAAGAGCGTTGGAGTCCACCCCCCCTGAAAGAATCTTTCCTGAAGGAGGCACAACTGTATTGTAAGCTCGAGCAAGTCGCGTGATGGAATCCAACAAAATCACAACATCATGTCGATGTTCCACAAGCCGCTTGGCCCGTTCAATCACCATCTCGGCAACTTGCACGTGTCTGGTGGGGGGTTCATCAAACGTAGAGCTGATGACCTCACCCTTCACATTGCGTGACATGTCAGTCACCTCTTCGGGCCTCTCATCAATCAAAAGGATGATGAGCTTTACCTCTTTGTGATTGGTGGAGATTGCATTGGCTATGTTTTGAAGCAAGACGGTCTTTCCAGTGCGAGGGGGCGCCACGATCAGAGCCCTTTGCCCCTTTCCTAACGGTGCCATGAGATCCACCACACGAGTCGTATATTCCCGAGGTTCATATTCCAAATTCAACCGACTGTCGGGATAAAGCGGCGTGAGGTTATCAAAGAGAATCTTATCCTTGTGTACGTAATTGCTCTCAAAGTTGAGCATTTCAATCTTCAGGAGTGCAAAATACCTCTCTCCATCTTTCGGCGGACGTACAGTTCCACTGACCGTATCCCCTGTTCTCAACCAAAATCGTCGAATCTGTGACGGACTGACATAGATATCATCAGGTCCAGGAAGGTAGTTGTAATCAGGCGATCGCAAAAATCCATATCCATCAGGCAAGATCTCAAGAACACCCTCTCCGTAGATGTCTCCTAATTGTGCAGCTCGTTTGAGAATCTCAAAAACGAGCTCTTGGCGACGCATTCCAACAGCATTTTCAATTTTAAGTTTACTTGCAAGTGCGGAGAGCTCTCCAATGCTCTTGGACTTCAAATCCTTTGAGCTCAACTCTCTCTTTTCTTCCTCTGTCAAATTGATATCTGAAAGATCCACCACTTCTGCTTCCACTGAAGATCCGTCCAAACCCTCGTCATCCATAGGTCTCTGATTCGAATTATGGTAGTTTGAGTTGGAACCCCCTTGGTTGCTGCCACCCTGCTTTCCACCACCTCCTCGATGATTCGAACGGTTCTTGTAAGGTTTTCGAAAATCACCTCGAAAATTGCGTTTTCGATCTCGAGGGTCTTTACCACCTTTGTGCTCCCGCTGACTCTGCTGGGACTCTTCACCAGAAGGCTCTGACACCTCTGCCGTACGTTTTCCCGACTCTTCTCCACCCGATGCGTCCTGTTTCTCCTCTGACACAGCTAAACTTCTCCTGTTAGTAAACCAAATGTTTTATCGCTATTTGTCGAACTTCTTTAATCGTTAATGCACACTATTTTTTGCCAAAGCGAAGTCTCTTTTGAGTCCTCCGAATGAATTTGGATCGGTTGAACTCATACTCATCCAGATTTGAACCATTCCCAAAAATCTGGTTACGAAATCTCTCTTTGTGCCTCTGTTGAATATGAAACTTAGAACTGACCTCAGATACCTCTACCGAAAATTACTTGCTATACTACTTGCCAT
This sequence comes from Pseudomonadota bacterium, assembly GCA_014584465.1. Taxonomy (GTDB): domain Bacteria; phylum Bdellovibrionota; class Bdellovibrionia; order Bdellovibrionales; family JACTMU01; genus JACTMU01. Next base: position 20,297 of record JACTMU010000094.1, read on the forward strand.
ACAATGTATCGGATACTTCTCCGCCCTAATTAATATGTCTAGAACAATTTTGATCCAATTACACAATAGATATTAAGATAGGTCGATTCTATTTGTTTTCACATCAATGTCAACTCTTCAGCCTGCTTTGCGTCTCAAAATAGAACAATCTCTATGGGACTAAGATCTGAGCTAGGAGCCCGCCCCCGCACTAGACGCGACGACCCAAAACGGAACAAATGGATTGTTCCACTTTCCCCCTAAAGAAATTGGCCATTTGTCCGACAAATTAAGTAGAAGAACCAAAGGAGTCGAGGAGCTATGGAGATTGCCAATGAAACACCTGCCACACGCATACCCCTCATGTTGGAGATCAAGTATCGAAAGAGCTATGCAAGAACAATGGATCTCGGACAACTGAAGAACTTGAGCGTGACCGGGGCATTTCTTGAACACTCACAACCCATGCAAGAAAATGATAAGATTCAACTTCTCTTTACGGTTGGTGGTAGAGAGCGAACGATTCTTGCTCAAATTATCTGGCGTGGACAAACCGGTTCGGGAGTTCAATTTCTCCCAAGCAACAACCGCGACATTCAAATTATTGATGATCTTATCTATTTTGTAGAATCGAAGAGAGAGGCCCGCCGCGAAATTGTGGCTGGCATTTTTAAACAGGCCTCCTAAGTCGTGCTTGAGTGCCTCAGACCCGGTTCTAAAATGAGGTCTCCTGGCTGAGGTCCATATTGCGTCCACGCTTCTTGCGAATGACAATGAACCCTCCAACTAAGGCCACCACGAGGACTGCTGCACCGACCATCATCCATAGATCTTCACCTCCTTCATCCATCACCTCCACACTCTTCTTCGGTTTATCTCGCTTGAGCGGTGGCGGTGGCGGTGGTGGCGGTGGCGGTGGTGGTGCTGCGCGAACTTCTGGCTCCGGAGGTGGTGGTGGTGGCGGTGGTGGTGGGGACGGCGGCTCAATGGTCCCACTCGCAGCCACACTTGGTGCTGCCTCTCTCGAACCCGGTGGTGGTGGCGGTGGTGGTAGTGGGGACGATTCGCCTACGTCCATGTGGTCCATGTCGTCCATATCATGTCCGTTGGCCGCAAGTTCCGGAAGATCTGATCCCGAAGGAGGTTCTTCCTGTGTCATTGCGGGAACCATTGGGGAAGATGTCGCCGAACCAGGCCAATACTTCAATGATGCTGGTGCCGCTAAGGACCATTTCGATTCCACATCGTTGGTCGCCCATATCTCTTTCCAACTCTCTTTATCTCCGAGCAGCTTCTCCGAGACCGTTCTGATGTTTTCACCCGACTTTGCCTGATAAATCTCTGGAGCTTCTCCGATGTCCTCGTAATAGACTTTCATCATACTGTTGTCATTAGGTCGGCGAGGTGAGTTGTAATAGACCTTATCCCCTACCTTAACCCCACGACTGAGATGACTGTTCCACTTTAGAAGATCACTGGATCGCTCCTGACCGTAGATCTTCTTGCTAACTGAAGAAAGATTGTCCCCCGAGCGCGCCAAATAGACTCCGTTAAGCCAAACCCCACTTCGCTGAAAGGGAGTTGATTCAACCTTTCGGACTGGCACCCAACTCTTGGAGCTCGGCTCTGTTTCGCTGCCAACCGATGAGGGCTCTCCAATCGGGTCACTATCCACAACATCATTTCCAGTTCCACCGCTGGAAGGTGGCCACTCTTCACCCAAACCCTGTTTTGATTCTTCTGCGCCAACTCCATCATCAAATGGGCTGGATTCGTCACTTTTTCCTAGTGTCTCATCGCCCCCATCGTCACTTCCATCGTCCCCTTCAGCAAAACTGTCTTCTCGCTCTGCTCCACTGTCCGATTCATCACTCTCGTCCGATTCGCCAACTTCATCATTTGTATCTAAATCATCTCCTGCCGCATCCTCACTGACCGTCTCATCGCCCCCCTCTTCATCTTTTGTGGAGCTTGAACTGCAACCCGTTAACGCAAGTGTGGTAACCAATGCAACTAAGAAAAGAAACTTTACCTTTTTCATAATCTTTTCATCCCTAACTTAAGTGCTTAGAATTAATATCAATTCAAAATCGATCCTTCTTGAAAGAAGATCGCTGACGTGAATCTTTCCTCTTTCCAAAGATTTGCTTCTCAATTACATCACAAACAATATCGTCTGGGAATATATTTATTCTCGATGTCAATCCTTGGTCCTGCCGCTGCCGAGAGTCCAGTTAAAAATTCTACCAACGTCGATCTGCTTGGCTAGAAACCATCCCCTGTTGACTTCCAGAGCAAACTTAGCTGGTCTTTTGCTGGAATAGACTCTAAGTTTTTCATCGGATTTACCAAACCCTGGATCCATATCGACAAGTTCCATTAATTTCCGCTGATCATCGAAAAACCCGATTGAAAGTGGTATTTTGGTGTTCTTCATCCAAAAACGTTGAATCTTGGTCTCTTTAAAGACGAACAACATCCCTTCTGCATTTGAAAGTTTGTCTCTAAACATAAGACCACGTGCCCATTTTTCAGGAGAATCCGCTATTTCCACTTCAATGGAAGTGCCACCAATCTCAATCCATTGTCTCTTAAAGACAATTTCCTCTGCACAAACCAAATGAAATGAAAGCAGACAACTTGAAAGGATCGTCGTCATTGAGAAAACGAACGAACTTTGCACAAAAGAAAATTGCGACCTTGAACGATCACTCATCGTGGATCAATCCATAACGAGCACCCAAGGTTGATACTTTGCACCCTTTAGCATGATATAAATTGAGTATCTTCAGAAGCAAAACTCCTCCAGCCACAATCACATCAGCCCGTTTTGGCTCGAGAAAGAACTCTCTTTGCCTTTGCATTAGGTCTCGTTTGCGTATCTCTTCAATAACTTTCCGTAGTTCTTGAGCTTCGACTCGAAAACCTTCTACAAGATCGCGTTGATAAGGTGTTTTCTGAATTGCCGACGCAAGTGTCGTTGCGGTACCTGCCACTGCCACAATATCAACATCTTTTTGAACTTTAATCTTATCCAAATGTTGATTTAAAAATGATTCAATGGATTTTTCGAGCCGATCCATTTCATCATCTGGAACAGGATGGCCGGTGATCCAGTTCTCGGTCAGCCGTACAGATCCAATATCCAAGCTCAAGAGTTGGGTTTTTCCCTTTTCCCCATCATAGAATATAAACTCCGTCGAGCCTCCCCCAATGTCTATTATTACAAAAGGGGGTTGCGCGATCTTTCCGCCTAAGACACCTTTTAGAGTGAGCCTTGCTTCTTCGTCCCCATCAATGATCTTGATCGGGATATGCAAATCTGAACCCATCTCAATCAATTCATGTCCATTACTCACATCCCGAGCCGCACTCGTTGCAACAGCCCTCACCTCTTCAACGCCTCTCTGGTCCATTTCGGCTCGAAATTCCTTCAATGCAGCTTGAGCCCTCAAAAGAGCATCCGGATGAAATCGTCGATGCTTGTCAACTCCTTGGCCCAAGCGGACGACGATCGCCTTGTCGTAAATCACCTGAAGGCTATCTTTTGTATCCAAATCCGCTATAAGACACAAAATCGAATTGGTGCCGATGTCTATCGATGCAATTCGTCTCACTCTATTCACAAGTTCCTTTCGTTCCTTCATCAAGTTGCTCCATCAAAATTTTCTGGACCATCTGAGGATCAGCCAAGCCCTTGGACTCCTTCATGATACGTCCAACAAAAAAACCCAGCACCTTGATCTTCCCTCTTCGATACTCCTCAATTTCTGTTGGATGAGCAAAAAGAACTCTTTGAATCATTTCACGAATCTGGGTATCGTCAGTAAGTTGATTGAGCTGAAATTTTTCCATTATCTGCGTAGGAGATTCGCCTGTCTCCCACATCTTCTTAAAAATATCTTTCGCAATTCTCCCAGAAATTCTCTTTGAATCAATGAGCTGGATCAACTCGCCAAGTAGCGACGGGGCAAATTTGAGATCCTTTAAATCTTTCTTTTCGTCGTTGAGTTTTCCCATGACCTCCACCATGATCCAATTGGCTGCGGCCTTGGGATTGCCACATCTATTTACTGTTTCTTGGAAATAGTCTCCACGATCACGCTCATCGGCCAAGAGGGCGGCATCCATGTGAGACAGATCAAACTGCGATCTCCAGCGCACGATTCTTTGTGATGGCAACTCAGGAATGGTTTTTCGTTGAGCCCCTATCTGATCATCATCTATACTTATACAAAGAAGATCTGGATCTGGGAAATACCGATAGTCTTGGGCCTCCTCTTTACTTCTCATTGATTCGGTCCTGTTTTTCTCGGAATCATAGAGACGAGTCTCTTGAATAATTTTTCGACCATGGGTCAAGCAATCAATTTGCCTCTCAATTTCATAGTTCAAAGCCTTTTCAATAAATCTAAATGAGTTAAGATTCTTAATTTCCACCTTTGTCCCAAGTGTGCTCTCTCCTTTTCGACGAACGCTCACATTGCAATCACAACGAAGAGATCCTTCTTCTAGGTTCCCATCACAAACGTGAGTATAGCGAAGAATTCGTCGAACTTCCTTAGCATATTCGCTAGCTTCTCGCGGCGATTTCAATTCTGGTGCAGAAACAATTTCAAGAAGTGGAACTCCGCTTCGATTGAGGTTGACGAGAGAGCTTGATGCATCATGGATCGATTTTCCAGCGTCTTCTTCCAAATGAGCCCTGGTCACGCGAACCCGTTTCAATTCATCATCTACAAAGAACTCTACACATCCATCGCTACAAAGTGGTCTATCATACTGAGAAATCTGATATCCCTTTGGCAAGTCTGGATAGAAGTAGTTCTTTCTTGCAAATAGAGAATCCTTGCAGATCGTACAGTTTAGAGCAATCCCTGTCTTCACTGCAAATTCCACCACCTTTTCATTAAGAACCGGCAGAGTTCCTGGCATACCCATACATACAGGGCAGATGTTTTCATTGTCTCCACCACCAAATTGTGCTGAACAACTACAAAATATCTTGCTCTCCGTCAAGAGTTGGGCATGAATTTCCAATCCAATGATGGGTTCAAAAATCTCAGAAGCCATTGGGTCGACTCTTGTAAAATTGGATTTTCTCCTCGATGGCAAATCCTCCGTCAAACAGCCTCTTCTCTTCAAAATGAGGTCCGATGAGCTGAACGCCCAGAGGCAGCCCATATTGATTGAGCTTCACCGGAACAGTGATCGCAGGAAGTCCCACCAAATTACTGACCGTGGTGAACAGATCGTTCTGATACATTTCTAATGGATCCTGGATCTTTTGACCTATCTGAAAGGCGGCCGTTGGGCTTACAGGTGCCAAGACAAATTCACATCTGCAAAACAGTTCTCTAAACTGTTCTTGCAACAGACGTCGCAATCGACAGGCCTTTTCATAATAGGCATTGTAGTAACCACTTGAAAGCGCAAAAGTGCCTAGCATAATTCTTCGACGCACTTCGCTTCCAAATCCTAAAGTTCTATTTCTGATATAGAAATCTTCAATGTTAAGTTCGTCAGCACCTTGGGCACGAAATCCAAAACGTATGCCATCATATCTCGCCAGGTTGCTTGATGCCTCACTTGTAGCTACTATATAATAGATTGGAATGGTCTTTTTTACCAGCGGCAAGGAGACTTCTACAAATTGAGCTCCAGCTTCCTGAAGAACTTTCTTCGCAATTTCAATTGTCTCTGCAGTCTCTGGATCTAAATCCTCAAAAAATTCCTTAAGTATCCCAACCTTTGTCGAACGAAGATCACTTGAGATGGAAGCGGACCACCGTGGGACACTTTGTTTTGAAGTTGTCGAATCTGACGAATCAAATCCTGCAATGGTTTCAAGAGTGAGTGCAGAGTCGTGCACTCTTTTTGTCATTGGACCGCCCTGGTCCAAACTGGACGCGTAGGCAATCATTCCAAAACGACTGACTCTCCCATAAGTTGGCTTCATTCCGACCAATCCGCAAAAATGGGCTGGCTGACGAATGGATCCCCCCGTATCGGTTCCGAGTGAACCTAGCGCGATCCCAGCTGCAATGGCTGAAGCTGAACCTCCACTGGAGCCTCCTGGAACACGCGAAAGATCCCATGGATTACGGCAAATCCCAAAACAGGAGGTCTCGTTGCTCGATCCCATCGCAAATTCATCACACGAACTCTTTCCTAGCACCAATGCGCCTGCGGAGATAAGACGATGGACGGCGGTGGCCGTGTAGTGAGGCACGAAATTATGAAGCATCTTCGAACACGCTGTGGTTCGAAGACCCTCTGTGCAAAAGATATCTTTAATGACAAATGGCACTCCGGCCAACGGGCCCAATCTTTCCCCACGAGCGAGGCGTAGATCCAATTGATCCGCTTGGCGCAAAGCATTCTCATTGATCGTGACGACGGCATTAATTTGATCGTTGTGATCTTCAATTCGTTTTAGAAAATAGGAGACGATCTCTCGAGCACGAAACTCTTTTGAAACCAAACCATTTCGAATTTCAAAGAAATCCATAAGGTGAAGAGACATGATTCTCCCAAAATTGAGTGGCTATCGATCACTCCTAAACAAATGGAGGAACCTTAAAAAGATTCCCAACTCGCTCCAAAGTATGGCTCAAATTCATGTCGCGATCCTCTAACCCCCCACTTTGAACTCGATCCTCACGCAGGTGAATTTCTAACTCTGTCGGCGTCATCAATGGCAAAACGCCCTCTGTATCAAGTTCTGAAATGGCATTGAAATAGTCGATAATTTGGGAAAGTTCTCGACGACAACTCTCAATCTCTTCTTCCGGGAGACTCAGTCTTGCTAGGGCAGCCAATTTGATCACATCATCTCTGGAAATCATCGCCCCTCACACAAGCAGGTTTCCATCGGACCTGCTTGTGTCAATTGTAGCCCCATTCCGACAGAGTTGACCAGGCATCAAAATCATTGTTCGACGCACCACAACGTATGTCGCGTCCGGCGCGAAACCTCGAGAAAAGCTTCTCACAGATGCACTTTGTGGCTAGTGTACGCTAACTAGTGTCTGGCGCGAAACCTGTTTTCGAGCGAATTGCCATAAGTTTTTCTTATACCGAGACGGGCCGACGAAGGGCTAGCCAGCGGCGCTAACTCGAGGAGGCTCAACGAAGGTATAAGGAAAACTTATAGAAATCGGCAAAAGTGGAATTGCCGGACTGCCCCTAACTACTACTTTCGTGAGGAACACCATGGAGCGTAAACGAACACCGGAAGAGATAAAGACCGAAATCGAGGGTCTTAAGGAGGAGATTGAAAAACATGATCATCAGTACTACGTGCTCGATCAACCATTGATTGCAGATGCTGAGTACGATCGGCTATTTCGTAGATTGGTGCAACTCGAGAATGAATTTCCGGAATTCAAAACGAACACCTCCCCAACACAGAGAGTTGGGGGTAAGCCGTTGGATCTCTTTGAGAAGAGGGAACATCGAATTCCTATGCTCTCTCTGCAAAATGCCTTCTCGAATGAAGATCTCTTGGATTTTCGTGATCGAATTTCCAAGGAGATCTCTAAAGATCCGCAAGCAGACCAGCGGATTGAGTTTTTCTGTGAACCGAAATTTGATGGCCTTGCCTTAGAACTTATCTATGAGAATGGCGAACTCGTCTCGGCCCTGACTCGCGGTGATGGTGTGGTTGGAGAAGAGGTTCTCAACAATGTCCTGACCATACGGACCATTCCTCTGAAACTTCGTAGCACCATGAAGCCTCTTGAAATTCTGGAGGTTCGAGGAGAGGTCCTCATATTTAAAGAAGATTTTCGAACTCTGAACGAGTTTCAGCAGGAATCAGGATTGACAACCTTTGCCAACCCACGAAATGCGGCTGCTGGAAGTCTACGCCAACTTGATCCAAAGGTGACCGCACAGAGACCCCTTAAATTCTTTGGCTACGCTGTTGGTCACTGCTCCTCCCCTAGTTTTGAAACTCAGATCGAGCTGGAAGAGATGCTTTTTTCGTTGGGTCTGCCCGTTCTGGTCTGCTCCCGCAACAAGACCCTCCAGGATTGGAAGGCCAATCTTGTCCATGCTTTAAAGAAAAAGAGAGGGCCATTGCCTATCCCCTTTCTCACTGATCATTTTTCGGATGTCTTATCTTACTATCAACTCCTTGGAGAGCTCAGACACGAACTTCCTTTTGAGATTGATGGTGTTGTAGTAAAGGTCAATAAGATCTCTCTGCAGCAAGATCTGGGCTCCATCGCGAGAAATCCAAGATGGGCCATCGCTGCGAAGTTCCCCCCTGAACAGGAGGAAACCGTGATCAAGGATATTGTGGTGCAGGTGGGACGCACAGGAGCGTTGACACCCAAGGCTGTGATGACTCCCGTCAAGGTGGGCGGAGTTACGGTGACCAACGCGACCCTTCACAATCAAGATGAAATCACACGAAAGGACATTCGTATCGGTGACCACGTTCTCATTCAACGAGCTGGAGATGTGATTCCTGAGGTGGTGCGTGTTCTTAAAGATAAGCGAACGGGGTCATCAGAACCGTTTTTCATGCCTGATCACTGCCCCATTTGCAATCACAAGGTCATTAAGCTCGAAGAGGAGGTTATTACGAGATGCGCAAACTCCCTCTGTCCGGCTCGCATTAAGGAGTCTCTGAAACACTTTGTTTCTCGTCGTGCAATGAATGTTGAAGGACTTGGAGACCGCTTGATTGAGACCTTAGTTGACCGAGGTTTGGTCTCCTCCTTTTCAGATCTCTATCACCTAAAAGCTCCAGATCTTATGAAATTGGAAAGACAGGGTGAAAAATCGGTTTCAAACCTCATAGAAAGTTTGAATCAGAGTAAAGAGACCACCCTCTCTCGCTTCATCTACTCGTTAGGAATTCGATTTGTAGGTGAACAGACCGCAAAACTTTTGGCAGACCACTTTCGTACCATTGAAAAATTCTTATCGACCACAGAAACTGACCTACAAGAAATCCCCATGGTTGGCCCTAAGGTTTCCGAGGCGATCTTGACAACCCTATCTCAGAAGACTTTTAAAAATGAGATCAAAAAACTTTTGGCTTCTGGTGTAAAAATATCAAGCGGTCGACGTCCAGAGACAGATGGACCTCTCAATGGCTTGCGAATCGTTATTACTGGGACTCTTCCTCAACCAAGAGAGCGTGTGAAGGAGATGATTGAATCCTCTGGCGGACACGTCCTTTCGTCGCTCACAAAAAAGACCGATCTTCTTATCGTGGGAAGCGACCCTGGTTCAAAAGTTGAAACCGCCAAGGCCCATAAGATTCAAATGATGGACTGGGATCAACTTCTCGATTTACTCAAAAACCAATAGCTGTGCCAGGCACTAAAGATGATCCACAGCGATATCTCGAGCCATGACTGTCTTTCTGCCATCAGCTTTGGCACTGTCAATGCCTCTTTCGCAAAGAGCCTCCACAGCTTTACTTAAGACATCAATGGTTTCAGAGGAGGTGTTGCACCCACCCTTTTCTTTAATGAGTTTTTTTACTTTGCTGGTAACAACTAAAATCTCTGACATGCTCAAACTCCCATTATTGGTCCAAACGTCCACAACTTAACTCGTGGTTCAACCACTCGGTAAATTATCTTCCGACTCTCTATGTAAGTCTAGAGCTTTAGGCAAAATGCCACGTGTTGCTCTGTGTAATGCAATTCAACTTACACGTCTTTTGCGGCGCGTTTTTGTCCCTCTCATCTGATGAAATGCCTCTTGAACATTGTTCTTCCCCACAAATGTTTTTACCGAGGCAATTCGCACCCCCTGCTTGCCTGGTTCAACAAGAACAAAGGTCTTTTGATCAATCGGTTGAGTGCACTCGACGTCCGTAAATGCCGGCGACCAGCAACCCGCATTGAGATGCTCGACTGCCCCAATGATTTCGTGACGAATGATGTGCGAATGTCCATAGACGATCCGAGTCACCCCTGTAATCATGCTTGCCATCGTCAGCACTTTCTCCTTTGGCTCCATAAAGGAGGCCACTTCGGATACGATGGTCTTAGAATAGAACACAAAAAAGGGAAAAAACATCACCATAGGAATCAAGATCCATAAATAGGATATGGCAAAAAAACTTCTGAGAGCTGTAAACACTACAAATACAAGATAGAAAATCACAAGCACCATAAAGGCCTGGTCCAACCACAATTCCCGAGCCACGAGATACGGATCGCTCTCTGCCGGTGCAGCAAACAGCGCTTTGAGTTCTCTGACCATACGAGGAGTCGCATTGGCTTTTCGCGCGATTTCTCGAACCCGATCTTCAATGGTCAGTGGATCCCTCAAGGGTGGTTTTAAGCGATCATTCAGAGATTGAATCAAAATGATCGAAGCTCCCCAAATCCAGGTCCAAACAACAAGTGGTTGAGTTCTCAAAAGATACTTTAAATAGAATTTCAAATATTCAGGAACCGTCATGAGATAGTTGCTATCCACGTGTGGATTGATCAGGCCCATTCCATTGACCATATATTGACAGGCCAGATTGCCAAAAGGAAGTCTGAGCTCCAAGTGGTTGTACTTTTGAATGAATGGGCTGATGGGATCTTGACAGACACAGTAGGGGTCATATTGATTTCCATGTTCAATGAGAGTGTCTTTATTGCTGATGTAGAACCACTCATTAAATCTTACTCGCCCCCGCTCCTCCTCTGTGAGATTCAATCGTTCAAGGAGAGTCTGCTGGACTCCTAGAAAATGGAGTCCCAAATCATGGTTTCCTGCCACAAAGACAATGCGATTTCCTTTTTTGACAAATTGGGAAAGCGCTCGGAAAAGCACCTCATGATCAGAGAGAATAACCTCGATCTTATAAATGGTTTTCTCTTCTTGCGCAAACAATCCTCGCCGTCTTTCAAGCCATGAAACTCGAAAGGTTGCATCATTTGGATAAACAGTGACACTGTCAAAGTCAAAGATGTCTCCATTGAGAATAAGTTCTACCGACTCGTTGCCGCCCAAACAATCCAAATAGTTTAAAAATTCGGCGAATGTCTCATCATAAAAGAATTCTTTGGTTTTGAATTTTTTCCAGAGGGGATTTTTGGCACGAACTGGTTCTGCTTCACAGAGATGCAGATCACTTACAATCGCAGTGTAATTGGCCTTGTCAAAATCCATTTGGATGACCCTGCAATCTTATGACCTCACCTAAAACAGATGGTCCACAATACTCAAATAGACGGAATCCACAATGAATATTTGGGAGAAGAAACGCGACGATCCTTCCGGATAGATAGAAAGTGTGCGAAATCCGACAGGAACGTTGAAGAGAATGTAACCTCCTCCTATGGCCTGCTTCAATTCATTTACAATCTCACCTCTTGAATCAAAAAAGAGGAGATTTCGATAATCATAATTTATACCTTCCTCCAGTTGGATCGATTCAATTTCCCCTTGAAAAAATCCTGCAATAAGACCTGTCCCAGGTTCAATCGAAATTTTTCGATTCTGGAGAAGGTTCGTCAACCACTCCCGCTTGACCATGGGAAGTCTTACGACGGGAGTGCTTGTCGGCATGATATGGCGGCTTTCGATGTATTCATCAGATTCCGTTTCCAGAAATATGAGACCTCTCTTTTCAGAGAACGAATAGAAATTCACTTCCTCGTGAGCATCAACTAGGATCTCCTGATCGGCTCCAATCTCCTTGATGGCTGCCGACACTCTCTTCGTCTTCTCCATTCCATCAAACATCTCAACAGGAATCTGCCTTGTCTCAGAGAAAACCAAACGTACCGGAGTAATTGCATTTTCACGCGTAGGCACAACTTCGATGGTGCTCACCATTTGACCTTTGATTGCTTTTAAGGAGACTGCCTCATCACGTAGTCCCACAATCGCAAACTCTCCATCCACGGAGGTTTCCGAAAGCGTCGACCCTCCGGGCAGATGCCACTTGAAATAGGTTGGCCAAACGGGAGTTTCAGAGGCCACCACAATGCGTGCCCCCTCAACCGGTTGCCCCTTCTCATCTACGACTTTGCCCCAAATGATCGCTGGATAGGTGAACTCTCTTCCCACCACCTGAGGCCGATCCCAATTCAACAGGGCTTGAACCCGCTCCTCAGTAAAGAGAAGAATCGGATTTGCATCGCCACTCAAACCAAGCTGTACCGTCGGCCAGAACTTATCACTCTTTCCCTCCAGAATGAGTGAAGATCCTCCTAAATAGGCAAGCTCTTCAAAGTACCCCTCACTGTTGGCCTTCATTTGAAGCGACTGCTCTCGGCAAGAGACGATGGCCTTCGGAATTGGCCAAATGAATTGATCATAAGAATCAGCCTCAGAGATCACTCGACCTGATATGCCAAACGAAGTGGGTTTTATGATGATCTTGGGGCCTTCGATGTTCTCCAGTCCATTGTCAAATGAGGTTTGAAGATTTTGATCAAGCGCCACCTCGCCTCGACCTAAAACCTCTCCCTCTCGAGAGAGAACTTCCGCCACGAGGACCCCTTGAGGATTCTTGAGAGAGATCTCATAAGTTCCTTTTTCCACATTTACAAATCCCTCTTCCATAAACATGTCCGTGTTGGCCTGCAATCGATGCAGCTTAAAGCGCTGACGATCTCCTATGAACGCAAGCCCATCAGATATCTCCAAAGGTCCATGAACAACGATCTTATGATTTTCAGGAGACCCTCTGGGATTTTTTTGTGAAGATTCCATAAAAGAGGGGGTTAAAGGTGCCGGCTCTTGACCACTCGGAAACCCCTTGCGAACGACTCTCTCCTGGCTCGGTCGATAAGAAACTTCCTTGGTCGGATGAACACCCGCGGATGGAACACGAAGCGGTGCTGATCCAACAGAAACAAGATTTTGGTTGATCTTTGCAACCTCTGGAACCGGGGAGACATTTGGATGATCCCTCTGATAAAGAGCCACATTTTGAAGTTCCTCTTTGACCAACTCTTGAGTGCGCTCTTGAAGTGTCGGAGCTGATTTCAATAGTTCTTTGAGCTCCGCAGTGTCAATTTCAGCTCCTCGCAGTCTCCGCTCCATTCGCGGCGTCAGGTCAAACTCCTCGACATCTTCAATGAAATCACGAGTTGAAATTCGTATGGGCGGCAAAGTCACAATTTGATCCGACTTTCGAATGACCTCTTGGTCCGAAGAAGAAATCTCTCCTGCACGAAGAGTCACAACCACTTGGGGAGAAATTGGGTCATCCGTGTTCTCTTTTCTTGGATTGGGCAACGTCTCCAATAGGGCCATGAAAGCGGGACTGGTTCGATCAATTTTAATCTCGATCGGTTCCTTCTTGATCCTAAAATCTTGCTCCTTACAGTGAAAAGGCGACTGAAAAAACAAGGTCAATGCAAATAGGGAAAAAGTGTGGAACATCATGCTATCTCTGAGTCTAAAGCATAAGAATCCCAATTCCCATCTTTGACCCAGATCTGAAATTAGAAACTGGTTTAAGGCCGTGAAATTCGCTCGAAAGCTGGTTTTGAGCCAGACACTAGCTAAAATGCCCGGAACTCTTCAAAAAGATTGTGCTTTACTTTTCGATCCTCAAGACTTTGGTGCATGATCTTGGCTGCGATCAATGCCAGATTTTCATCCCATTCAACCTGCTCATACGTAGCTCCAACTGCATTGGCCTGCATGATCCTACGCTCAACGGGAACTCGAATTTCAACGTCATAGGGACGACGGGCTCCTAAAATCAAAATATGAAAGTAGGCTCGCTTCTCGGGTCGAGCTCCCTCCGGCACCAAAACTTGAGGCTTTCCAGGTTCAAAATAGGCAGAGAAATACTCTCTGCCATTTGGACTTACGTGCCGCTTTCCACCTGGAAGAGAATCTTCCACAATCTGCTTGATCTCATTGAGCGGAACATCCTTACTCTTTACAATACGACCCGACGCACATCCACTTAAGAGAATCAGAAGCGAACCCAAGATTCGCCATCCACGAATACTCATTTGACTATTCACCATGGATAGCCTCATGCGTGTGGCACCTTTTCCCAATCTCTTAAGAACTGTTCAATTCCCTTCTCTGTGAGTGGGTGATGAGCCAACTGCTTCATCACTTTGTATGGGATAGTCACAATATCCACACCAATCAGTGCGGACTCCAATATGTGAATAGGGTGACGAACACTGGCCACAATCACTTCAGTATCAAATTGATAATTCTCAAAAATCTGATGCATCTGGCCAATTAAGGAGATCCCCTCAGTGGAGACATCATCAAGACGCCCAACAAAGGGAGAAACCATGGTTGCGCCAGCTTTGGCCGCAAGAAGTGCCTGCATCGGAGAAAAGATGAGCGTCACATTGGTCTTGATTCCTTCTGCCGAAAGACGCCTGACTGTCATCAGGCCCTCTTCGCACATAGGAATCTTCACAACCACATTGTCGGCCAATTTTGCGACCTGATGAGCCTCTTTATACATCTTGTCAGACTCTAAACTCACGATCTCGGCAGAGACTGGTCCTTTGACCTCGTGACAAATGTCTGTAATTACCTCATTGAAAGACCTTCCTGTCTTTGCAATCAACGTTGGATTTGTTGTAACGCCGTCAACCCATCCCTTTTTGTTGGCCTCTCGAATCTCGTCAATATCCGCCGTATCGATAAAAAATTTCATACCCCATCCCTTTTGACTACGTTTTCACTGTTTGTACTGTCATATTGTTTCGATCTCAAAAAATCAAGCAACGCCTTGGCCTGACAGAAAAAGTTCACTGAGTAGTCACCTCGATGCGCTATCTCTGAAATGGTTTGACCCACAATAGCATGATAAAAGCTAGGCCAAACGTCGAGCGCAGGAATAAGATATCGAGCCAATCGATGAAGATCTGGATGAGGAAGCGGAAACTGGGGGTCAAACTCAACCACCTGGTCAAAAGCTAACAAGGTAATCCTCACCCATCCTTGCGTTCGATTTTCAAAGACCAAACGTAACTTCTGGATTTTCTTGGAAAACTCCTCAACACCCAAATCCGTACTCATCTTTATTGCCATGGTGAGAACAGCTTCCTCCTCATGGTGAGAAAGAGAAAACATCTTTGATCCAAAGGCCTCTCTGGCCATCCTTGCCTCATAAACAGATGAAAAAGAGGGTGTAGGGTTAAAGGGAAGGACCGCATGAACCACTTGGCTAAGCAGCTCAAGCCCCCCTGCCTGAGAAACTTCAATAGATACGAGAGCCACGGACATCACAGGCCTCCTCTCTAACTAGTGCCTGGCGCGAAACCTCATTTCGGCGAATTCACGACACGACTTCGCTCCCCACCATCACGATCATCATTTGGAAATGACATCGTCAATATTAAAAATTCCGGTCTTTTTCCCAATGATCCAGCTTGCGGCCTTTAGGGCCCCACGAGCAAAAACATCACGGCTTAGGGCGTTATGCTCTATCACAATCGTCTCTTCATCTCCAAGCGCCATTAAACGATGAACTCCAAAAACTCCTCCACCACGAATGGACAACGGCTTAGGCGTGGCAGTCTTTGTGGATTTCTCTAAAATCTTTTGCAACTCCAGTGCCGTTCCACTGGGCGCATCCCTCTTGGCCCTATGGTGAATCTCTTCAATTTGAAAATCAAAATCTCCGACCTCTTCAATCGCAGCGATGAGCGGAACCATTTTTCGAAAAAAAGCCATCCCCAAACTCATGTTGGGTGACCACAAGATCGGAGCTCTTTTCGACGCCAACTTCATTTGCCGAAACTGCGTTGAACTTAATCCTGTCGTTCCAGTTACGAGTGGTGTTCTCGTCTTTTGACACCACCTCAACATCTCTGGAAATGCACTTGGCGCAGAAAAATCGACAACTACATCTACTTTCTGATCTGTTTTGATCCGATCCCATTTGGAGAAAACAGGAGTTCTTGATCCAAATGGCGCCTCAACATCACTGTTCGATGGACGAATCGTGTGATCCACAACCCCTCGAAGTTCCATTTGGGGTTCCGTGGCCAACACCTTCACAATGGATTGCCCCATCCTCCCTAGACCTCCGGACAGGAGAAGTCCTAATCTCTTTCGACCCATCTCTTCTTCCTCTGACGGTTTTAGTGCAGGATTCCCAAAGAACGAAGCTCTTGCTCTAGGAGATCCGCATGCTCCTCCCCAAGAGAAACTAAGGGTGATCGTAACTCTGCGGACTCAATAAATCCCATCAGGCGAAGCGCCATCTTTACTGGAATCGGATTTGTTTCAATGGTCAAGAGACTCAACAACTCTCTGTATCGCTCAAACTCTTTGAGAGCTTGCCTCTTTTCATCCGCATCACCAGAGGTCATATATCTATAAAGGATCGCAATTTTAATAGGAATCAAATTAGATATTACCGAAATCACTCCATGCCCACCCATGCCCACGAGCTGCAGCCAACTGGCATCGTCTCCACTAAAGACTTTGAAATCGGGCCCACAACGCTTGATGATCTCCTTTGCGAACTCGAGATTCCCAGTGGCCTCTTTAATTCCAATGATGCTGGGATTACGACTTAAAACCTCAATGGATTCCACATCCAACGACACTCCCGTACGGCTTGGGCAGTTGTAAAGCAGGATCGGTATGCTGCTGTTTTTGGCAATCTCAAGATAGTGGTGGATCAGACCTCGTTGAGGAGGCTTGTTGTAGTAGGGGGTTACGACCATCGCCGCATCCGCGCCCCATTTTGCAGCGGAGGAGGTGAGTTCGATGGCCTTTCTTGTGCAAAAGCTTGAAGTCCCAACAATAAGTCGAAAAGCTTCTCCTGTTTCACTACGAACAAAGCTAAAAATCTCTTGCCTTTCGCCATCTGTGAGGGTGGGAGTCTCCCCAGTCGTACCCATGAGAACACACCCGCTGATCCCTGCAGATTCTTGAAATTTTACAATGCGGCGCAATGATTCAAAATCGACCTCACCATTTTGAAATGGTGTCACCAGTGCTGTATAGACGCCCTTAAAGTCACTCACAGGAAAACCTCCCCTTGGAAAACAGGTCGCACACATCCACTTAAACAGACTCCCTCTTCTCTTTCAAAAGAAATCTTTAGCTCCCCACCAGGCATAGTGACACAAATCTCTCCTTTGGCATCTGGATCAAATGAACATCGCTTCCAAGCTGCCGCAATTGCGCCCGTTCCACATGCCATTGTAAAATTCTCCACGCCCCGTTCAAATGTCACGGCTTCAACTCTCCGATCACCTGAAGATTTCCAAAACGTGACATTGGCGCCAAACTCATCAAGCAACTTATGAGATCTCAAGCTCTTTGCAAGGTTCAAATTCCTTTGGCCATCTTCGTTGGACACAAGAAGATGGGGAACGCCACTGTCCACAAGATCACAGAGGATCTTCTCGCCGTGCACTTCAAAAACCGCCTGCTTCATTAAAAGTTTTGGTTTAGGAAGCTCCACCTCATATTCATCATCCTTAATTTTTCGACCTTTCACCAAATTCATTCCTGCACGAAAACGAATCGTACCGTATGAATCCGAATTTTGATCACACCAAAATGCAACTGCAACCCGAGCCGCATTTCCACAAGCTTCCGCCGAAGATCCATCGGAATTGAAAAAATCCCACGAAAAATCGTATCCCTCTTCTAAATTGGGATTGAGAAAGATCAAACCATCCGCCCCAACACCTTCAATACGATCACAGACTCTTTGAGTCCATTCTTGACGATCAAGTCCTTTTGAAAACTCTGCCCATTTTTCCATCTGAGAATTCAACCTGAGATCAACCACAAGAAAATCATTCCCAGTGGCCACATATTTAGTTACGGTCCAGCTCTTTATTTTTCGCATCTTCCTTCTCTAGATCATCAAGGTCGTCTTTGGGTTCAATATTCTTTAATGGCGGAACTTGGGGATAGGCCAACTCCTCTGTTGCACCTTTGTATGTGGGTACACCGCGACCCAACTCTGCAGGAGTCAATGGGGGAAGTGGATCTCCTTTGACGCCACAGCCAACGACACCAAGAAGAACTGCAAACAGAGAAACTCGAACTTGATCAAAAAAAGAGATCTCTTGAATCATTGATATCCATTGACGTGGTGAAAACCTCTCTCGGTCGATCTGCACTGGTATCCCTCGAGGTAAAATGTCCTACAAAACAAGAATGTTAAAAGAAAAAGGGCCTGGAGTCCAGGCCCTTTTCAATTCGCTCTCTGTAGAGAAATCTTCTAAAGATCCACAAAGTCTGTAAGTTCAAGCGTTACAGTCCCCATCTGTGAAGGCTGAATGGTCTTAATCATCCCCATGATGGGAACGACTTGTGGGTTGATCCACAGTTCACTCTCATCCCCAGAATCAAGATCTTTGATTCGAGCATAAATGCACTTGAATGTCCCTTTGGGCACAGTGATCTCTGCCTCTTTGGTTTCCACAATTTCTACATTTTGCTTTGGAATTTCTTGTTTCTGACCGTTGACGATCAACTGAAGGATTTCTCCAGTGTTTTTGTCGATCAGAATCTCTGCCTTTATGGCTTGACCCATAACACTGATATCTTGGTCTAACCAAAACCCTTCGGTGATCTCCTCGCGGACCTTCATCACCATCGTTCCCTGAATGAAACCAGCATCAAGATTGTAGCTTGCTTGCTCACCAACCTTCCAATCAAGCATCGCATTGATTCCGGCTTCAACAGCAACCTGTTTTTGAAATGCTTTTACAACGGACAGTGTAAGAGCATCCCCCGCATTCGCCAAAGCTCCAAAAGCCAAGAGCGACAACATCAGCGAAATTTTTTTCATTCGAACCTCCTTTAGTTTTGTTCGTAGCAGTCAATGATCTCTTGTTCGAGATCTCAGGGTTCGACCCCGCTCTGCTAAAGTTTGAATGAAATCATCTCAGCGAAGTTTCAATAAAGTCACTGGGCCTAGGTCTAGATTTTTCTTTTGCAAAAGGTATAAAACCCTATTTCATTTGATTTACAAGAACTTGACGCGGCTTGCTACCGTTGGGTGGTCCAATGACGCCATCACGCTCAAACCGTTCAATCACTCTTGCCGCCCGAGGATAACCTAACCGAAATCTTCTTTGTAAATAGGATGCGCTGATCTCTTTTTGAGTTGAAACAAATGCAAGGATCTCATCGTACATCTCATCAGATCCAAAATCTTCAAAAGAGTCTTCAGATTCCGTGCTTAAATCTTTGTCTCCATCTTCTGCAATTCGCAGAGCACTCTCACTGTAAGTTGGTTCTCCTTGTTCTGCCCAAAAATGGATGATCTTCTTGACACACTCCTCTTGAATCCATGGCCCATGATGTCTCTCAGGCTTTGCAACTCCGGGTGCCAAGTAGAGCATGTCCCCTTGGGCAAGCAGTCTCTCTGCCCCACTCTCATCAAGAATGATCCGAGAATCCATTTTAGATGCCACCTTGAAGCTGATTCTTCCTGGAATGTTGGTCTTAATTAGACCCGTCACAACATCCTTTCTTGGACTCTGCATTGCCAATATAAGATGAATCCCACACGCTCGAGCCATCTGGGCTAACCTTACTACGGTATGTTCTACGTTGACCTTATCCACAGACATCAGATCCCCAAACTCCTCAACCACAACAACGATCATGGGCTGGACTGAAAAATAGTATCCCTCTCCTGGATTTGCCGCCTCCCTTTTTTTGGAGCGCTCTTCGTGTTCGATCCTTTGCTCTTTCGTCAAAGCATGAACCGTCTCGTTGAAACCCTCAAGATCCCTTGATCCGAAGAGAGACATGGATCGATATCGCTTTTCCATCTCACGAACCGCCCATTTCAAAGCCCGAACCGCATGTTTAGGCTCACGCACTGGAGGCATGAGAAGATGAGGCACCTTTTCAAAGAGACCAAGCTCAACCTGTTTGGGATCGATCAATATCAACCTGAGGGCCTTAGGTGTATGACGACACAATAGAGCAAGGAGACTGCACACCACAAAGACGGACTTTCCTGATCCTGTGGTCCCTGCAACCAGGAGATGGGGCATTTTTCTTAGATCTACAACCCGAGTCTCACCGTTGACTCTTTTTCCAAGGGGCAAAGGCAAAGCGATACTTTTCGACCAAAACTCCTTCGAGACGAGTATCTCCTTGAGATAAACGGATTCTCGCTGAGAGTTGGCGGTCTCAATCCCCACGACATCTCTTCCTGGTATTGGTGCAATGATTCGAACCGATTTACTGCTCAGAGCTAAGGAGAGATCATCTGCCAAATCTGTGATCTTGCTGATTCGAACATCGGCCCGTGGTCGAAACTCATATAGAGTCACCACAGGACCTGTGCTTGCACCAACAACCTCTCCATGAACAGAAAACTGGGAAAGCTTGTCACAAAGAAGTGCAGCTCTCCCTTTTATCTCATCTTCTGAAATTCTATTTCGCACCAGAGGAGGTGCCTCAATCAAGTTCAAATCAGGAAGCTTCCACTCCTCATCGCCTCGCAATTCTTGATTGAACAGCTTGATCGCCTGCGTCTGCTCTGTGACATCACAAGGTTTTGTTATCATCGTTGGGGAAATCTTAAGTTCTCTTTGGATCGAGTCATCACTCTTTTCCGTAGGGTCTTTGACTTTTACTGGAAAAGAGAAAGCGAAACGCTCTTTCTTAGTGATCTCTTGGCCCAAATCCAAGAGATCACTACTTTTATCTTTTGCCCACCAGTCCGTCCACCAACTCCAAGTTTTCTTTTGACTCTTCATGGCAAATTGCCAGGCGCTCAAGAGCAAGTCCGAGACCCCTTTTCCAGTATAAAGCACCGACAACACCAAAACCAAACCCCACATCAGGAGTCCAACCCCCGTGCGATTGATGACGTTGACGAGAAGGTGAGTGATCCCATGTCCGACCACCCCTCCAATGAGAATTTGTCCCTGATAATAGGTCTCTCCACTAAAATAGAAGGTGAGCATCGTCGAAAGGGTCAATACGAATATGGTACCCCAGATCCATTTCGCAAATCCCTTCATTGGAGACTCCAGCCCAAAAATCAAAGACCCACCTGTCTTAAGAAAAATGAGCACGATCAACCATGAGGAAAATCCAAATGCCTGGTAGGCAAGATCCGCAATGAAACTACCAAGATACCCACAATCATTGGTTACGGCACCCCCACGTCCTATGGAGTTGAGTGAGGGATCTCGAGGGTCATAGCTAAAGAGGGCAATTGCAAGAAAGAGACCAGCAAGAATCCACCCAATGCCGATAAGGTCCCTGCGAAATCTCTTGAGAAAAGGTGCCACTGTCATAAAGCCATTTTACGAAACATCCTACCGTAAGGACAGCTAAAACCCCAATCTTGACATTGGTAGAGCTTTACTTAAAATGCTTCAAGAATTGTCAACTCACGGTGCCGCTCTTATGATCCAAATTTATGAAATTTTTCGATCAATCCAAGGTGAGTCCACCTGTGCAGGATATGTCACGACGTTCGTCCGTTTGGTAGGTTGTAACTTGCGTTGTGACTATTGCGACACCACTTACGCCTATTCGGGAGGAACAAGTTATTCCCTTAATGACCTTACCCAACTCCTCTTGAGCGATCCCTCTCGCTACATTTGCATTACGGGAGGAGAACCTCTTTTGCAGCCGGAGGTTTTCGATCTGATGGAGAGGCTTTGCAACGCCAACAAAAGAGTCGTTCTAGAGACCAATGGCAGTCTCTCTTGCTTAAGTGTTGATTTGCGGGTCAACCTCGTGGTTGATGTAAAAACACCAGGGAGCGGTGCTGGTCAAAGCTTTTGCGAAGAAAATCTTCACCTTCCCCATCCTCACATCGAATACAAATTCGTCATCGGTTCCGAGGACGAATTTGATTGGGCAGAAAATTTTTGTAAGATCAACCATTTGTTTGAGCAATATGTGGTTTTATACAGCCCATCATTTGAAAAAAACTGTGAAAAATGGCTTGCAAAAAAAATTGTTGCAAAAACTTCTTTGGCAAGGTTGCATTTGCAACTGCATAAGTATATTGGGACTGATGAATCAATAAAATATAGCCCCTCGACATAGATGGTTCGCCTTCGTCCTGGGTGGGTTATTGGCTTCTTTGAGAAGCAGGTTCTATCATTTTCTTTTTGTTTTACAGGAGCGGTATGACGTCACAAACAAACCCTACAGACAACCTTTTTGTCGCAAATTTGAGGTCTGTAAGTCTTGAGAAATTGGTAAAGCGCAAATTAGAGGTCCTCTTTCAGCAACAAAAGGAGAGTCAGGTGGAACTCACCGATCTCTACAGCCTTATCTTGGAGCAGGTTGAAAAACCACTCATTGAGCTTGCTCTGAGAACGAAGAATGGGAATCAAGTTCGAACGGCTCAAATGTTGGGCATTAATAGAAACACCTTGAAAAAAAAGATTGATACTTACAAAATTAATCCTAGAGTTGAAGGTACGTTGTAGAGAGAGCGGGCTGAATGGCATCATCCTGCCATTCTCCTAATCAAAGGCTCTTTTCTATCGCAGACCTTATGTTATGCTTAAGGCATATCGGCCAGTCACAACAGCAGCGGAGCATCTTTGCACGAACATCCAGTTATAGCTCCGCACCTACGGTTATTGAATCAAATGGCATCTATGGTCGTTCTATGAGGATTGAAGAATGTTAAATGCTCTTGTGCCACCTCAGAATCTCGAGGCCGAACAGTCCGTGTTGGGAGGACTTCTTCTTGATCCCGATTGTTGGCACAACATCTCGGATATTGTCACCTCGTCTGATTTCTACAAGACGACTCACGGAAAGATCTTTGAGGCCATTCGACGACTTCACCAAAATTCTCAACCTGTCGACATCATTACGGTTACCAATACCTTACGTGATGGTGGAGATCTTGACACGATAGGGGGTGCAGCCTACATCGCCGAACTCATCAATCAAACCCCGACGACCGCTCACATTGACACTTATGCTGAGATTATTAAGGAAAAATCCTTACTTAGAAGGACGATCACCTCTTGCAATGAGATCATTCAGAAAGCCTACAGTCAGGATATCGAGAGCATTGAGTCCTTCCTCGACCAAGCCGAATCCAAGATTTTCAATCTTGCTGAAAATAAGCGGTCGGCCAACCTGGTCAGTGTTGGTGAAATTGTTAAGAGCAGCATTACGCGCATTGAGGAGCTCTATTCTCAAAAGATTGCCGTAACCGGAATCTCTTCTGGATTTTCGGAACTTGATGAGATGACTTCAGGGTTTCAACCGGGAGATCTCATCATTATTGCTGCCCGACCCTCAATGGGGAAGACCGCACTGAGTCTCAACATCGCCCAACATGCCGCTTTGAGAGATAAGAAATGTGTGGCTTACTTTTCAGTTGAGATGAGCAAAGAACCCATGATGATGAGGATTCTGGCATCGGAATCAGGAATCAACTTAAGTCATCTTCGTGTAGGACATATCAATGATTCCCAGTGGCCTAAACTGATCAATACCGCAGCCAAGGTGAGTGAAGCTCAACTCTTTGTCGATGATACCTCGGGGGTCAGTCCTTTTGAAATTAGGGCCCGCTGCCGACGTTTAAAAGCTCGT
Organism: Pseudomonadota bacterium; assembly: GCA_014584465.1. Lineage (GTDB taxonomy): Bacteria > Bdellovibrionota > Bdellovibrionia > Bdellovibrionales > JACTMU01 > JACTMU01. The sequence continues at coordinate 43,760 of JACTMU010000094.1, forward strand.
CATGGCCTCGACATGATTATGGTGGACTATCTTCAGATTATGGACCTAAAACAGAAAGTTGAGAGTCGAGAACGCGCTGTTTCGGAGATTTCGAAAAATCTTAAATCCATTGCAAAGGAGCTCCAGGTGCCCGTCATAGCTCTTGCGCAGCTCAATCGTGGTGTTGAGGGAAGATCCGACCGTAGACCCATGCTCTCGGACCTGAGAGAATCGGGCTCCATCGAACAGGATGCGGACATCATCATGATGATCTATCGAGAGGGCTATTATGAAAGGGAGAATCCCGATGCTGCGGCCCATGCCGAGGTCATTGTTGCCAAGCAAAGAAATGGCCCCACGGGCATTGTGAAGTTATTGTGGGACGCGCAAACCGGTAACTTTCGTAATGCTGTCCATAATCAGATGGCACCACCACCCGCAACCCCTCCGTTCCGCGGCGAACTCAAGAATTTTGCAACGCTTTAACCCGGATCCCGGTTGAACTCTGCGGAAGTCCAGATTCAATATCCATTCGCCATTTTCTTTGAGTCACATTGAACCTATTGGTCAAATAGGGGTGTCATCATAGTAGTTTGCAAGGAGATTGAAAATGGACGCAATGGACGCGCCTCCAAATTTGATCCAAAAGATCAGTTTTGCTACCGGATTACCTCCATACTTAGTACAGAGGGAGCTTGTAAAGCTCGTTTCCGATCATGGCCTTAACCCCAACGATCTCACCCTCGATCTTCTACGAGATATCTTGGCAAATTATCTTCAAGACATCCTTCTCGCAGCCAAAACACAATTTGAGTAGGTAGGGGCTGTCCGGTAATTCCATTTTTGCCGATTTCTATAAGTTTTCCTTATACCTTCGTTGAGCCTCCTCGAGTTAGCGCCTCTGGCTAGCCCTACCTAGGACTCAGATTCTCGCTCAACAAGAACCTTAAGTTCTGCCTGTTGCCCCTCTCCAAACTTAACAGTAGCTAAGTGCTGCCCAAGAACCTTAATGGGTTCTTCCAAATGTATGTCTCGTTTGTCAATCGAGTAACCTAGCTCTTCCAGTTTGTTACTGATATCACCATTTGTGATAGATCCAAAAATCCTCTCAGTTTCAGCAGCTTTTACCTTAAACTGAACGGTCACGCCTCCAAGCTTCTCGACCAAACTCATTCTTTGGGCTGCCGCCTTCTTCTTTTGAATCTGAGCCACCTTTTGAAGATGCTCCCACTCCTTCATTCGTTTTTCAGTCGCCTGTACCGCAAGCTTCCGAGGAAAGAGATAGTTTCTTGCGTACCCCATCGAGACATTCACAAGCTCTCCTATCTTTCCAACATCCTTAACATCTTTTTGTAAAATGACCTTCATTTCATCCTCCTACAATCCCTGCAACTTTGACTTTGCTTCCCGTTTCACAAATCTCTGACGATAGTTGATCCAATAGTCTGAAAAACCAACCAAACTGACAATCAATCCAAACTGCACAACCAATAAAAAGTACCAAAAAGTCTGCCACAAAGCTCCCACTTTGTAGGTTGAAAAAAGTGAAGCTATGACCGAAATACCCTGAAGAAAATAGAGCACGACAAAGACATTGAGCAAATTTGCAAAAACAACTTGCCCCAAAGATCCCGCTGAAAGAAGAACACTTCCTAAAATCGAGGCCAAAGTGGCCCAAATAAAAACACTAGGAATCGAAAGCTCTCTTTTTTCTTGCGAAACAATCTCAGGATGCCCTTCAAGCATCATTTGAAGCTTCGGTCCGGCTTTAACAGCAATCGAGAGGGCTAAGACCAGCATGGCAAAGTAGGCCGATGGGATCTGTTGAAAAAGAATCTCCGGATCCAGGACCAACTTCGCATTGGCTTTCACCATTTCATCAGAAATCTGAATGAGACCACTCTTCAATTCACTCATAAAATCGTGTTTAACAGTCTTAACCCAAAATCCCAAAAACAGAATCGACACTCCAAAAGAGAGCATGACGGAGATGACGCCTGAGCTTAAAAGCGAAGTCCCTCGATCAAAAAACTCTCGAAAAACTCCTACCAAAAGCACAACACTCAAAAATAGAATGCCATGGGTTACTCCAAATACTCCGGTAAAAAGAGCCCCCATAAGACCCGTCATAACCCAATAACGCATTCTGCTAGACACCGAATAGAGTGCCCAAAGCGGAACTGACATCAACAACACCAACACGACAGCCGGCCTCGGCGCAACCCCTAAAGCCGATGCTGAGAAGAGGAGAACTCCTATGGTACGCCAGAGCGATTGTTGCTTGGTTGCCATTTGCATCTCGATTTACATCATATGATGATAGGTTGGTCGAACAAGACTCACTATTTAACTCGTCGCTCTTTCTTCAATTCTCGCTCTTTTTCGCGCCTCACAGAGTCCTTAAGAAGATCCTTAAATTTTTCTACCTGCGTGCCGATTTCGACATCATCTTCGAGTCGAGTGTGCATAAATCGCAATACATCCTCATTGATCCCCATTGTTCGTTCTAGTTCTGCGACAACTTTGGGGTCACCTGTAAATGTAGAGTGGAAATAGATCCCGCGTCTGCTTTTTTCAATTGGATTGGCCAGGGTCCGACTGCCCCAGCAATCGACGTGATTCACCTTTCCTTCGTACGAGTTGATAATGGACTCATTTTTTTGAAAGAGATTCTTTTGTCTCTCTTCGGGTGTGTCAGACTTTAGAATGACGACTGACTCATAGTTTCTCAATTGCATTTGGTATCTCCCTTTGGTCTCAGCAGCCTTCACGACTTTCACATGAAAGCAAGGATTAAATCATGCCCTTAATGTGGGCAGCTCTTCACGGTCTGTAACGGAGCAGGATCATCCATAGCATGAGCTAGCGCACGCAGCAAGAGCTCGGTTGAAAAGAACTGAGGATAGGCTATATTTTCGCTATGCCCCTAGTGATACAGGTCTATATTAAGGAAAAACAGGAAGCCAAGTACCCAGTGTATCGAGGCCTCTTGATCGGTCGAAAGAGAGGACACATTCGCATCGAAGACAGCAAGGTCTCTTCGACCCATGCCCGTGTGGACGAGGACGAATTTGGGCAGCTCGTGCTCGTGGACCTCAACTCTTCCAATGGTCTTGTGGTTAAAGGAGAGAAGGTTTCAAGAGTTGTTTTAACGCATGGAATCATTATTTCTCTCGGTAGGGCCGAACTTCATGTGGTTTATGAAGATGAGCCGAGTCAAGGGCCCCTCTCAGACCTAGGAACGGGTCTCATCACCGAACCACGATTTAAGATCACCTCCTCACCGGCGGAAAAGGATCTTGATGTCAAAAGAAGGCAAGATCTAAGTCTCTGGCTTCAAAAGCTCACTCTATCGACCCGAGATAAGGTTCGACCCGTGCAACCCTTCCGCCCCCCGCTCCGCCTCGAGGTCGTCACCGGCATTCAAGTCGGTGACATTTGGACTCTTGGATATGGACCTCGCCAAGCTGGCCCCCATTCCGTGGATCTGTGCCTCCATGAACCAAAAGCACCAGACCTTTGCTTTACTCTCTCTCCCACCACGAAAGATGGCATTCTGTTTGAGACTGCCTATCCTGATCAAGTTCTCCTCAACGGTGCAAGCAAAAGATCCGAAGAGTTGATGGGCACAGAATCTGATTTGATTGCAATATTTGATACCACCATAAGAATAAGCAGGGTTTGTGACAGCAATTAAGAAACATGTTGGCTACTTTGAAAGTTTTGATGGAACGAAACTCTATTATGAAGTTCGAGGAGAGGGCAAACCCATCATCTTATGTTATGGCATCGGTTGCCTGATCAACCATTGGGTCCATCAGTATCGATACTTTTCACAAACCTACCAAACCATTGTCTTCGACTATCGAGGTCATCACAGATCAGATCTTCCCGAAGATCCGGGTCAGTTGACTCTTACGGCCCTAGCAAAGGACCTCAAATCGCTCGTTGACCATCTCCACATTGACAAGAAAGCCAGTTTTTGGGGCCATAGTTTTGGCGCCCAGGTTCTCATTCATACCTATGAACTGTTCCCTGAGATGATGGATCATATGATTTTCATCAATGGTTTTGCAAAAGATCCTATTCGCGGCATGTTTGGTATGGATCTGGTCTCTCAATTCTTCAAATACTTTAAGCAGAGCTACGAACAATATCCTGAGATCGTCCAATACCTTTGGAAATGGGGTGTAAAAGCGCCCTTATCAATTCCCATCATGTCACTGGCGGGTGGATTCAACATCAATTTGGCAAGCTTTAAGGACATCGAGATCTATGTTCGTGGTATCGCCTCTATGGATCTTGCAGCTTTCACCGCCCTCTTTGACGAAATGCTCAACTATGATGGCTCACCAGTCCTAAAGAACATCAAAGTCCCAACACTGATCATCAGCGGACGCAAAGATAGTGTAACTCCCTTAGATCATCAAAATCACCTCCATGAAGAGATTTCAAACAGTCAAATCCAGGTGATCCCTTACGGTTCGCACTGCACTCAACTTGATCTCCCAGATTTTGTAAATTTGCGCGCGGAAAAATTTCTCAAAGAACTCAACTACTAATTAGGGTGCATAGACACATCGAAATCCAACATAGACATTGGTAAATGAGGATGCATTGGTCAAATTAAGAGAAAAGATTCCAGACGTGGTCGTGCCATTTCGATAACCACCACGAATCGTGGCTCCACCTGCCCCTCCATACCATTGACCAAATGATTGAGCACTCGTGTACCCTCCAGTGGACTGTACGTCGTTAGCTCCAACCGAACCCTCAAGTGTGGTCAGTTCTTTCCAGGTAGCAGCTGCATTCGTTGGACCTAGAGTAAAACCTGCTGTCGTATCCCAATCGACCCATTCCCAAACATTTCCAGCAAAGTCCCAGATCAATTCACCATTGGACAAGGTATGAGTCCGCCCCTGTTCCCATCCCGATCCCGCTGAGTCGCTCGAGCTCTGTTCGGTACCTGAATATCCTTGGTCATCCGTGGAGGCAGAAACCGAATAGGCGGGCGAATTGTCGGTGTGCCCTCGACGGATCAGACCACTTCCAACGCTTGCACCCGACCAGTTGCCGGCGACTCCTTCAATGTTTCGAGCCACGGTCATCCACTGAGGGTTTGTGATCATCGAATAGCTTGCGCCCAAATTAGAACACTTGGTGAACGCGTCTGTTGCATTGATGTTCACATAAGGGGTGCTCCCGGCCTGGGCGACCGCATTGCCCGAACCATCATTTTTCATTTCATATTTAGAGACACAAAAATCGGTGGTCCCAAGTCCTCCGTCACCCGGAACAAGAATGAAATTCTCAGGGCACAGATTGGTGGTAAAGGTGTTGGTCGTTGTGCTCATGACACCACAATCTCCCCCTCCATTGAGGCCCGAACATGATTCAATCTTCCAATAATATAGAGTTGCGGAAGCGAGCAAATCCGTGACCGTATAGCTTGTGTTGTTTGTGATGATTCCATTGACTGCTGGAGAACTAAAGAGTGAGTCGTCATCAACCCATACTTTGTAGCTATAGCTGTTAGCACCTGCAGTCCACGATAACGCCGGTTTGCGCGAATGACCGATCGCTCCTGTCGTAGGTGAAGTTAATGAAGCAGCTCCCAATTCAACGGCCAGTGTCCGCCACATTGTTCCAGTACAAACTTGGGCTGCAGTGCCCGTCCAACGAAAAGTCCCTGCGGTAGATCCATCACAGGTTGAGATTGTCGTTCCAATCTTCATTGCACCAGTTACGGTCATTGCACCATCGACTTTTGCATTTCCAACTACGTCAAGCTTAACCGATGGTGTTGCAGTTCCAATTCCTACCAGCCCTGTGTCGATCACTGTGAGAACTGAACTCCCACCACTTTGTACTTCAAAGTCGGCCGTTGAAGTAAGATTGAAGACCAAGCTCGAGGTGTCAACCGTGACACCGGCCCCTCCATCATAAGCCGTGTCCATAGAAGTTGCCGGAGTGTTGGCTGAACAATTTATTGCACTTCCATCACTTGTACACCATTTTAAGGCCGTCAATGTCCCGACCTGGGGATCAGCTTCTGATGTCAAATATCCTGCTGAAGCGTGATTCCCCCAACCCGACACTGTGTTGAGTGTCTCTTATCCGCCGCGCTCATAAAACCATCAGTTCCTGTTGTTGCAGCAACGTGAGAATGTCCACCATCCGCCTTACTATAGAAGTAGTCATATTCACTTCGACTGATCAAGCCACCTGTAACCCCAACACCGCTGGCCATGGGAATATTGAGTGTGTGCGTGTTGCCAGAAGAGCTCCATCCTGGCGCAGTGCCAGACAATCCAATTGCAAGAATTTGAGACGAACCTGTCAATCCACCCAGTGAACTTATTCCTCCACCACCTCCACCACTGGTATTGTCAGCCCCTGGCATCCATTTTCCGCTCAGAAATTTCAAGACCTGTCCCTCAGCAGGTGGTCCAGATAGATCAACATCGGACATATCATTAAGTTCATAATCGTTTGCTTGAGGTTCCACAGTTCCAGTGCGGCCATTAAAACTCGTTACTCCTCCTGCATTTTGAACACGCTCCCATCCATTCGAACCATAGATAACCCAATCACCAGACAACCAGGTACTGGTTCCATCAATTGAGGTGCTGCCTGCATTGGAAATAATATAGAAATCCCCAGGTGAGGGACTCTCACCTGAAGTATACGATGTGCTGTCACGCAAAACAGGGAGATTCAAAGAGGCGTCCCAGCTTCCCAGATAGGTGAGCCCATCAAAATCAGTAGCCACCCATTTTCCAAGATTTGCATTGAATCTCATAATCTGGCCATGGCCAGCTCCCATTTTCGGAAGCTCTATGGTCACCGGAGTCGGACTTGTTGTCGCGTTGGCGGATCCTAGAAGAAAGTTGTAGGTCTGTCCAATCACCAATGCTATCGTATCAATTACAATTGCTTTTAACTCGCTTGAAGTTTGGACTTGAATCTGAATTCGCGCATTTGACCCTTGAATTCTCACTTCCCTAACGTACTCTAGATTCTTGCCCCTAAATGTAAGACTTGTCCCGTCAAAGGATATGTCCTGAACAACGGGCTCAGGATAAATAACTTCATTCTGAATCGAACATGAAATAGTGAATACTAACGGAAACATCCATAAGATGATTCCTCGAACGAACCCAGTCCGTCTCCTTGAGCGCCACGATATCTCGAATTTTTCTACGCTCACTCGTTTAACCTCTCAAAAACGTCCACCAGAAACTGAGGATCATCTCTCTTGTTTTTAATAATGCGTCTCAGTATTTTGTCTCTTAAATTCCTTAAATCCTATCTTTAAACCTATCTCAATTTTAACAGATCAGTTAAGTCCTTCCCATGATTTCCACAGTTCGATCTCAATTTGAAACGAACAATGGCAAATACTATGACCTGTCAGTGAGATGCATGGAATTCTGATAAGCTCTCCTGTCTCAATAGAGAACGAAGAACTCTCAATGGCCGCCAAATGAAATTCTGATCTTGACAGCCGCAGACCAATTTTATTGAAATTTTACGAGATCATTTGTGTTGTGCGATCAGTTCGTTTCGTGCCAATCACGATGAATGATTGGCACGAAACTCATAGAGACAGTTTAAAAGAACTACTCGAAAGCTAGTTTGTCGATTTCAAATCCAAAGCCGTTGACGGAGTCATCGCTTGTGAATTTGATGACAAGCACATTGCCCTCAACATGAGGCGAGAACTCATCATTGTGGTTTCCGCTTAGGACTCCCGCAGAGCGACCATTGGCATCGAGGATTTCAGCTTTATCATAACCTCTTTCTGTTTCAAATCGACTGAAGTGAACAGAAATCTTTGTGACCTCTTCACCAAGTTCAATCCTCCACTCTTTGGTGGTGCTGTGAGGATAGGGGTGAGCTGTGGCCACTGTATAGGGCATGGACTTCCAGCCTTCGGGATCATTAGGATCTCTTGGTGCCTTGGTGTTTGTGAGTGCATAATAGGCATTTGCCATACCACCTGAAACCGACTTGGATTTCAAAGATCGAAGAGGAGATGCCGATGCAATGATTCGCTCCTTGATTTCGAGGCTGGTCAGTGTTGGCTCATTTGCAAGGAGGAGTGCTGCAATCCCTGATACGTGAGGACAGGCCATTGAGGTTCCTGACCAACTTGTATATCCATTAGGTGTTGAACTGAAGACATCCACACCGGGTGCCCCTACATGGACTTTCGTCTTTCCATAGTTCGAGAAACTTGCAATGTCCCCTCGATTGTCCACGGCAGCCACTGCCAAAACGTTGGGAACTTCATAACTTGCAGGATAGGTGGGACTTCGATCATTGTCGGTACCATCGTTACCCGCTGCCGCAACAAAGAGTCTACCTTCATCGTGAGTTCTTTGAATTGCCTGTTTCAGAATATCGGAATAGCCTCCGCCGCCCCAAGAGTTGCTAAGAATATGGGCTCCCATTTGGCGAGCATAGTCGATGGCCTTGATCGCATCCTCGAGTGAGCCGCTTCCCCCTGCTGAGAGAAATTTAACCCCCATGATCGAAACTTTCCAGTTAACCCCTACAAGCCCGTATCCGTCATCTCCGGATCCGCCGATTGTACCTGAAACGTGCGAGCCATGGCCATGATCGTCAGTGGGGTCACCATCTTTGTTTACAAAGTCATAACCATGGATGTCGTCCACGTAACCATTGCCATCATCATCAACACCTCTTTGACCATTCAATTCCGCTTCGTTGACCCACATATTGTCTTTGAGGTCTCGAATCGTGGGATCCACTCCGGTGTCAATAACTGCTACGACAACTTCCTTTGAACCCGTTGAGATGTCCCACGCTTCGACGGCACCAATGTCGACACCTGCAACACCGGACTTTTGACCCACGTTATGGAGTCCCCATAGTTCGCCAAGCTTCGGATCATTGGGAGTTGCATTGATACGATAAATGAAGTTGGGCTCGACAATCTCAACTTCTTCAAGTTGTTCAAGTGAGGCGATCACCGAATCTCTGGTTTCGACCATTCCCCTTCGAATGACATAGAGATCTTTTGAAATTCGCTCCTTGACCTGAGTGCCTAAAATGCTGGCAACTTCACTCAATTGAAGTTGAGCCTTTGCAGGCTTCATTTTGACAACATACTCGCCTGGTACTGCTTCAGGCTCCTTGGCATATGTTGTGGTGGAGCAGAGAGCGACTCCAAGCAGAATCACCGCGAAACGACGAATCTTGCAGGACATACTTAACCTCCTTGACTTGCTTTTGTTTTTCAACTTCCCAATCATCACATCCCCTGTGCTGACAGTTTCAAAATCGTACCAAGGTAGAACTGCTTCTCCAAATGGAATTCTCACGGTGCTCTCAAAACCAGTCCTGACAAGGGTCCTGAGCAATTCTAATTTAAGAAAATCCAATTTCTTAAATTTTAGTGTAACGCATTATTTCGATTAAACTTGAGGCTCTCTAGAGAACGATCGTTCGTTCACAAAATCTGAACAACAAATGAAGAATTTTCTTAATTCGGTAGTTATCGCTACGCGTTGGCCTGATGGTGTGGAAAACTATGTGGATAGCGTGCGGCGGTGTGGAAAACCTCTATATCTAGTGGGTATCTAAATTCTCTCTTTATATTCTCTAAACAGATTTTCCTTCAGCTTAAACCCGGATCTGAAATTAGAAATGGGCTAAAAACCATGAAAGCCGCCACCAGAGCAGAAGTGCTCGAAAAAATAGACCTCACCGTATCACTGGGGATAGCGTTGATTGTTATCTCCCACAGCCACAAAAGGATGATCTCATATACTCTCGACTCATCTTCGCAATGAAGTCCAATCGAATTCCTTTCGGACAGCTGGCCTCACAGGCCCCTGTGTTGCTGCAGTTACCAAACCCGAGCTCATCCATTTTATTTACCATTGCAAAGACCCTACGCACTCTCTCCACCCTTCCCTGAGGAAGGTAGGCGAGATGGGAGACCTTTGCGGCCACAAAAAGCGATGCTGAGGCATTTTTACATGCCGCCACACATGCCCCGCAGCCGATGCAGGTTGCCGCTTGAAAGGCAAGATCGGCATCTCCTTTAGGAACTGGAATGGCATTGGCATCCTGAGCGCTTCCGGTATTGACACTGACATAGCCTCCGGCTGCGGTCACCTCATCAAATGCCGATCGATCCACAACAAGATCGCGCAAAACAGGGAAGGCCTTTGCACGAAATGGTTCGATCACAATTCGATCTCCATCTTGAAAATGGCGCATGTGAAGCTGACATGTTGTTGTAAGCTGCTCCGGCCCATGTGGTGCACCATTGATGACCATCGAACAGGCTCCGCAAATTCCCTCTCGACAATCATGATCAAAGGCGATCGGCTCCTTCCCCTCTTTCACCAAACCAATATTGACGATGTCCAGCATCTCCAAAAAAGAGCAGTCCGGAGAAACATCTTTTGCAAGGTATTCCTCAAAGTGCCCTTGATCCTGACCATTTCTTTGACGCCAAACTCTAAGTGTTAGGTTCACAGCTCTCCTCCAACCCTCTCATCTTATTTGTAGCTTCGAGTCGCTAACTTCACTTCGTTAAAGGCCAACTGTTCAACATGTCGTTGGGTTTGGCCCTCGCCTTTGTATTCCCAGGCAGCAACATGACAAAATTCATCGTCATTACGAACAGCCTCGTTCTCTTTGGTTTGATACTCTTCACGAAAATGTCCACCACAGGACTCTCTTCGTTCAAGTGCATCCCGAGCCATAAGCTCCGCCAATTCCAAGAAATCAGCCACGCGAAGCGCCTTTTCAATCTCAATGTTGAGCTCGTTTTGAGTGCCAGGGATTCGGACATCTGACCAAAACTCATTACGAAGCTTTGGAATTTCTTCCAACGCTTTCTTGAGACCACTCTCGTTTCGTGACATCCCCACATATTCCCACATAATTTTCCCCAACTCTCGATGAATTTCATCGGTTGGCCGACTTCCCTTAATGTTGAGAACTCTCTTTACACGCTCTTCGGCACAATTTTTCATCTCTTTTGCGGTCCCATGGACACCATCCACCTTTGAAAAAGAGTGGTTGGCCAAATAGTTCCCCAGTGTGTAAGGAATGATGAAATAACCATCCGCCAAACCCTGCATCAAAGCCGAAGCTCCCAGACGATTGGCCCCATGATCAGAAAAATTGGCTTCACCCAGAACAAACAGGCCTGGAGTGGTGCTCATAAGATTGTAATCAACCCACAAACCACCCATCGTATAGTGAGTCGCTGGATAAATACGCATAGGTGTCTCGTAGGGATCTTCCCCCGTAATCTTTTCGTACATCTCAAAGAGATTTCCATATTTTTCTTTAATGGTCGTCTTTCCGAGGCGACCAATCGCCTCAGAAAAATCAAGATAGACGGAGACTTTAGTTGGCCCTACTCCTCTTTTCTCATCCACCCGAAACTTCGCCTGTCTTGAAGCCACATCACGAGGCACTAAGTTCCCAAAACTGGGGTAGATTCTTTCAAGATAGTAATCTCGCTCGCTTTCAGGAATATCTTTCGGTGTCCGCCGGTCTCCCTCTTGCTTGGGCACCCACACGCGTCCATCGTTTCTGAGTGATTCCGACATCAGCGTCAGCTTCGATTGATGATCTCCAGAAACAGGGATGCACGTTGGGTGAATTTGGGTGTAACAAGGATTTGCAAAGAAAGCGCCGCTCTTATGAACTCGCCATGCAGCCGACACATTGCTCGCCATCGCATTGGTTGAAAGATAGAAGACATTTCCATATCCCCCTGTGCACAACAGGACAGCTTCTCCTGTGTAGCTCTCCATCTCTCCGGTAACAAGATTACGGCAGATGATCCCCCGCGCTTGCCCGTCGACAAGAACAAGATCCATCATCTCTCGCCGACTGAACATCTGAACCTTACCCAAGTGAACTTGTCTCATAAGTGCGGAATAGGCTCCCAACAAGAGCTGTTGACCCGTCTGTCCGGCAGCATAAAATGTCCGTGATACCTGCGCTCCACCAAAAGAACGATTGTCGAGAAGCCCACCATACTCACGAGCAAATGGGACTCCTTGAGCAACACACTGATCAATGATGTGATTGGAAATTTGAGCCAACCGATAAACATTGGCCTCTCGAGCTCGAAAATCTCCCCCCTTCACAGTGTCATAGAAAAGCCGATAGATCGAATCTCCATCATTCGGGTAGTTTTTCGCTGCATTGATCCCACCTTGAGCCGCAATCGAATGGGCTCTCCTCGGAGAATCCTGAATACAAAATATCTGAACCTGATAACCCAATTCTGCCAAACTCGCTGCAGCAGAACTTCCTGCAAGACCGGTTCCCACAACCAAGACCTTATACTTTCTCTTGTTGGCAGGATTGACCAATTTCATCTTAAATTTATGGTTATCCCATTTATCTTCGATAGCTCCTTCAGGAACTCGACCATCCAGCATTGTCATAGCTAACTCCAAAAGAACATGTAGATTGGTTGCGAAACAAATCCAGCTGCAACGACAAATCCAACCACCTGACTTGCCAACTTGAGTTTGCAACTGATGCGAGTATCTCGAATTCCCAACGACTGAAAGGCTGATGCGAGCCCATAACTCAAATGCAAACCTAAGAGCATCACTGCAAAGGCATAGATCCCAACGTAGAGAGGTTGCTGAAAAGATTCGCGAACCAGTCGAGCCAGATCCCTCATGACAACTTCACCATAAGTGACTTCATAATAGGTCCCATATTTGAATGTAAGAATGTGAAAAACAAGAAACGCCAAGATGATCATACCATGAAAGATCATCATCTTGGATGTTGGATCGGTGGCCTTATTCCCTTTGGGCTGAACCTCATAACCAATGGGGCGAGCCATTCGATTCTCTCTTGTCAAAGATATCCCCAAAATAAGATGGACTAAAAAAAGAAAGAGCAGCCCAACTTCAGCCACATAGATCATGGGGTTGCTGATCAATGCATGGCTGTAGCGATTGTAGATCTCATCTCCCACAAGAAGCAAAAAATTTCCTGCCAAGTGAGAAAATACAAATAGGGACAATAAGATCCCCGTGACCCCCATAAAAAACTTTCGCCCAACGGATGACATCCAAATTCTTTCTCTTTTCATCATTCCCACTAGCCTCTTGTTGTTTATCTATCCTCAAACAGAAATCCACAAAGACCCTGTTAGAGCTATTCCATCTCGCAGAAAAAAGTGTGGGGCTTAATATATTCCCTCATCACTGATTTGCAACATATCCTGTTCCTATTTTATTTATGGGCGAACTCATAACGCTGTTCGTCTTTAATTCTGAGCTCAATTTATATATAGTGCTTGGCACTCTATATTTCCTGCCTTCCAGTTTGAGGAGAACTTAAAATGAAAATCTATGTTTGTGTAAAGCAGGTGCCTGACACTGAAGCCAAGATCAATGTCAAGAGTGATGGCAGTGGTATTGAAACCACCAACGTCAAATGGGTCATGAATCCCTATGACGAATATGGGGTGGAGGAGGCTCTCAAAATCAAACAGGCCAAAGGAGATCCCTGCATCGTCACCGCCATTGCGGTTGGCCCAAAAGGTCGGGTCGTGGACACTCTTCGAACAGCTTTGGCCATGGGCGCTGATGACGCAATTGTAATTGATGCGCCAGAGACATTGGATAGTTTTTCAACAGCTCAGGCCATTGCAAAATCCATTCAAGCCGAAGGCTCTTTTGATCTCATCTTTACTGGAAAATTGGCCATCGATGACAATGGTTCTGCCGTGAGTCAACAGATTGCCCATTTTCTTGGCATCCCCCATGTGACTGTGGTCTCGAAGATGACTCTTAAAGATGGATCCGTAGAGGTTGAAAGAGACACCGAGGGTGGAACTAAAGAGGTTGTTGAGATGAATCTCCCCGGTCTTGTGGCGGCAAACAAAGGGTTGAACATGCCAAGATATGCAAGCCTTCCAGGAATTATGAAGGCAAAGAAAAAGGCTGTTAAGGAACTCTCCTATGATTCCTTGGGAATAGAGCCTCCACGAATTCAATTTAAGAGTTTTCAGCCGCCACCAGAGAACCCCGCAATTAAAATGATCTCGGGCGATGTGTCGACTCAATGCGTAGAACTTGTTCGTCTTTTGCGTGAAGAGGTTAAGGTCATTTAAGAATCATTTGAAGAGGAGATGTTGTGATGAGCCAAATCTTGGTGTTTTCAGAATTTATAAAAGGATCCGTGAAAAAAGGTGCTCTTGAGCTGCTCACTGCTGCGCGCGGTTCAACAGACAGTATTTCGGCGCTCATTTTAGGTTCGGGTGCAAAGGAGGTGGCTCCCCAGCTCGGACATTTTGGGGCGAAGAAGGTCTTTTTTTCAAACGACTCCTGTTTTGAAAAATACAACCCTGAACTTTTTGAAACGGCCCTTGGTCACGTCATCGACCAGGTTCAGCCAAAGATCATTTTGGCGACCTCCACAGCTCTGGCAAGGGATCTCTTCCCGCGAGTTGCTGCTCGATACAAATGTGGAGTTGCAAGCGACTGCACAACGTTGTCCCTTCAGGGAGAAAATGTTCAGGTTCGTAAGCCACTCTATTCAGGAAAGGCCTCTGCGGAAGTTCAATTTCAAGATGGTTCTATGAAGATCATTTTGATGAGGCCCAACCAACTCCCTGTGGGTCCATCCGATCCTGACTCAACATGTGAGCTTATCGAGATCCCCTCCCCTAAGATGGATCTAAAATCCGTCGTAAAAGAGGTTGTACGCGGTGCCAGTGAAAAGTTGGATCTTACCGAAGCCAACATCATCGTTTCCGGTGGCCGAGGAATGAAGGAGGCAGCTCATTTTAAGCTCCTTGAGGATCTGGCAGACGTTTTGGGCGCCACCGTTGGAGCATCGCGAGCCGTTGTGGATGCTGGCTGGGTTTCTCATTCACTGCAGGTTGGACAAACGGGAAAGACTGTTGCACCAACGCTCTATATTGCCTGCGGAATTTCAGGTGCCATTCAACACTTGGCTGGAATGAGTGCAAGTAAGGTGATTGTAGCCATCAACAAAGATCCAGAGGCTCCTATTTTTAAGAAGGCAACCTACGGAATTGTAGGTGATGCCATCGAAATCCTTCCTAAGCTGACAGAAGAGTTTCGGAAAGTTCTTTGATAGGTTCCTACACCTTTGACAAGCCTTAAGTCCTATTTCAAGTCCTGGACTGTTTGGATTCTTTATCGGACTCTTTCTCGAACTTGGAGGTTCACTCTCGTAGAACCTCCAGAGCTTGTCCCCTACATCGATAAGGGGTGTGGAGCGATCTTTGCTCATTGGCATGGTGACGAACTTGTTCTTCTGCCTCTCATTCGCCGTTATACGATCGCCACCATGACCTCGACAAGCAAAGATGGCGAAATCATGGATATGGTGATCCGACGATTTGGTGGAGCGACCTCTCGAGGCTCCTCAACCCGAGGTGCTGTGAGCGCACTTAAGGGGCTCGTGCGCCTGACACGAAAAGATCACAACGCAAGCATGGCTGTGGATGGGCCCAAGGGACCCATCTACCAAGTCAAACCGGGAGTCTTTGAACTCTCTCGGCTGGGATCACTTTCAATATTTGCAGGTGGAGTTTCATGTGATCGCGCCTTTCATTTTCCTCGCTCATGGAATAAGACCTTTTTACCCAAACCCTTCGCGAAAGTTGCGGTGGTCTGGAGGTTGGCTCGCACACCCATTTCAAAAGAGGATGATCCGCGAAGCGAGGAACTTCTTCGAGCTCTCAAGGATCAACTAGACAGTGCAAAGCAACATGCTTCAAAAATTATTGCTCCGTGTAAGGGTGGGTGCTAGCCTCATGAGATGATAGGTGACTCAACATGTAGAATCTTCTGGTTAGACTCCTCGAGGTGGTTTATGTCTTTAAGATTATTGGTTTTGCTTCTCCCTCTGTACAGCTCCTCCCTATTTGCTGCTCCACAAGACGTACTTGCCGTCATAGATGGCCGAAAAATCACACAGGAAGATTTCGACCTTCGCTACAATGAGGTTGTCTCAAAGACGATCAACGCTCCGACTAAGGAGCAGTTCCTTGAAGATCTCATTCGTTACGAAATGGGTTTGCAGGAGGCCAGAAAGCGCAACCTTATCAATGACCCAATTGTTAAGGAGCGGATCAATCAGGAGATCTACAAAGGCCTAATTGAGAGAGATCTCTCTGGAAAAATTGAGAAGATTGAGGTCGTTGAAAAGGAGATGAAAGCCTATTATCGTGACAATCCTCAGATCCGAACCAGTCACATTCTCATCCAGCTTAAGCCTAACCCCAATGACGAAGAGCGAAAGGCTGCATTTAAGAG
The DNA here is from genome assembly GCA_014584465.1 of Pseudomonadota bacterium. Classification (GTDB taxonomy): domain Bacteria; phylum Bdellovibrionota; class Bdellovibrionia; order Bdellovibrionales; family JACTMU01; genus JACTMU01. The sequence continues at coordinate 60,058 of JACTMU010000094.1, forward strand.
GGCTCAGGAGATCTACAAGGAAGTTAAAGGAAGTAAGCGTCCCTTCAAAGATCTCGTTCGACTCTACACAGATGACACCTTCAACAAAGATAATGGTGGTGATGTAGGTTGGCAAAGTCGTGTCACTCTAGTCCCAAACTATTACGATGCTGCACTGAAATTGAAAACAAATGAACTGTCTGGTCTGATTGAAACTCAATTTGGCTTTCATATTATTCAATTAACTGGTAAGCGACCCTATGAAGATGCAGACAAGGCCCAGATCCGAGCGGCGGTTTACGATGAAAAACGTAAAGATATTTTTAATGACTACTTTGCAAATCTTAGAAAGAAGTACAAAATCAAGGTTCTTAAAAAGCCAAAGTGATTTGGCCCTCTTTTTGAACTCTTTTTTCCGCCAGTTTCTCTTGCTCTCGCCGTTCATTCTGACGCTGATGACTCTCTTTACCTCTGTGAGTTGCTTTCGAAGAGATCCAAAACCAACAGAGCAAGTTGTGGTTCAGATCAATGAGGCCCAACTCACGCTTAAGGAGTTTGGACAACTTCTAGCTCAGGCCGTGAAGTCCTACGATGCGATCACCGCTAAAGATCCAGCGACTCTTTCGAGAGTCAAAGAGGAGATCCTCAATGACTTCATTGTCTCAGAAATCATCAAGCAATGGGCAAAGACAAATGGCGTCACTGTCTCTTTCCAAGAGACTGAAGATGAAGTTAAGAGAATGCGTGGGGGGTACCCAAACGATCTTACATTTCGTGACGCGCTTGCTTCTGAGGGAGTTTCCATTGAATCCTGGAAAAAGAGAATCCATTTCTCTTTGCTCCAAAGAAAGGTTTTTGAACAGATCAAGAAATCACTACCTTCTCCAACTGAGGAGGAGCTTCGCTCTTACTACACCAGTCAACCTGAGTTCTTTGATCGTAAACCCGAGGTTCGCCTGCAGCAGATCGTCGTAAAGAAGAAATCCGATGCCCAATACATATTCGAACAGATCAAAAAGGGTGGTGATTTTGGCTCTCTTGCCAAACAATACTCAATTGCCCCTGAATCAGAGAATCTTGGAGTTACCGATTGGATTGAAAAGGGCTCTCTTGACGTTTTTGAAATTGCCTTTACTCTTCCTATTGGGCAGTTGAGCAAGATCCTCAAAAGTCCCTATGGATTTCATATCTATAAGGTGGTAGAACGTAAGCCCGGTGGAAAGCTCTCTTTTGAACAGGGTCGCGAAAGTGCAAAATCACATCTCCTGAATATTCGAGAGCAAGGAGCTTTCACGGGATGGTTAGAAACTCAGGCAAGGTCGTCGAAGATTTCCCGTGATGAAAAATTGATTGATTCGATAAAGATTGAGACCCTGGGACCATCTGAAAAGTAGTGGCTTTAGCAAACGTTTTTGACCACCATACAATAGGAGCAAATGATGAGATCGCTTCTTCTTTTACTACTCATTGCATTCTGGAACATCTCTCACGCGGTCATTATTGAACGTGTGGTTGCCATTGTGGATAACGACATCATTACACTTTCAGATATTGATGCTCAAAGAAATAAATTGAAGCAGGGCAAACTGATCGATGACATTCTTAAGCCAAATCCGACCATTTTGCTCTCAAATGAAGATCGTCTTCTTGAATTTATGATCCAAGAAAAAATATTGGACAATGAGGTTCGAAAAAATAATCTTTCGATCACGATTGAGCGAGTCGAACAGGAAATTAGAACGATCGCCAAACAGAACCAGGTCGATCGAAATCAATTGAAGCAGGCGTTGGCCAATGAAGGGGTCTCCTTTTCAGAATATCAAGACTTTATAAAGACACGCCTTGAGCGCCAATCACTGATTGAACGTGAAGTTGCCTCTAAAATAAAAATAAGTGAAGATGACATTGTCGCCTATTACGTTTCAAAGAGAGGAAATCTCTCGAAAGACACTTTTGAGTACACTCTAGCCCACATCCTTTTTCTCTCAAAGAAAGAGGGCCCCGAGAAGGCTCGTGAGCGCGCTGAATTGGTCTTTGCAAAACTTCGCGAGGGGCACTCTTTTGAAGATCTTGCTTCCCAGTACAGCGAAGATCCCAACTTTACTTCTGGAGGTCTTTTGGGCACCTTCAAAGCCGGGGAGATATTGAAAGAACTTGAGACATCGGCAACCAAACTCGAAGTCAATCAATATTCAGAGATCGTTCCGAGCAAAATTGGGTTTCACATACTTAAACTTCTTAAGAAACGAATCATCGACGATCCGCAATTCTTAAAAGAGAAGACTGCAATTCATGCAACCCTATTTCAGCAATCGTTTGAAAAACAGCTCTCCTCCTGGATGACCAACAAAAGACAAGATACCTTTGTACGGATCAATCCAAAGTGACACGTCCGATTCGCATATCCATCACAACTGGAGACGTGGACGGGATTGGCAGTGAGATTGCAGCAAGAGCCCTAGCTAAACTCAAACCTCAAAAAAACGTCCACTTCTTTCTTTGGAGATCTCCTCTTTGCCCAAAGAGTCATCTCAAAGTGATGGATCGTTCTTTCAAGAGAATCAGTGTTGCAAGTTGGTCCGAAGCTTTGGCTGTAAGGTCTTCCTCAGAACGCGAACTCATCGATATCAACTCATCATTGCAACCACCCCATTGGGTTGAGATCTCGGCCAAGGCCGCCATGTTTGGACACCTTGATGCCATTGTGACTGCCCCGTTATCTAAGACCTCCATTCATGATGCTGGATTTAAGGATGTCGGCCATACTGACATGTTAAGGCGCATCTCCAAGCAGGAACTTTTTATGGCCTTTATCGGCAAGGAGTTTCCTGTTCTTTTGGTGACGGATCATATTGGACTTTCAAAGGTTCCTAAGGTTTTAAATGAGAAACTTCTTACGCAAGCACTGAATTGCTCCATAGAACTTCAAAAGATGTTGCCCGGCAAAGGTAAACGCTTACCTATTGCACTTTTAGGATTGAATCCCCATTGCGGAGAAGAGGGAATCATCGCAGACGAAGAGCGCTCCTATTTTCATAAGGTCATCTCCAATTTCAATGAGAGTCGGACGGTCGTCAAAGGCCCACTGGCCCCAGACACGGCCTTTTGTAAAGAGAACTGGAAACGCTACTCAATCTTTGTTGCGCCATACCACGATGTCGGTTTGGCCCCCTTCAAGTTGGTGCATGGACAAAACGAAGGCGTCCATGTGACAATGGGGCTTCCATTTGTTAGAACAAGTGTAACCCACGGGACCGCAAAGGATCTTTTTAAGAAAAATAAGGCGAAGTACGGCTCTATGTATGATGCCTTAAAGTGGGCTATTTTACTTTGCAAATAGGAGTTTCGATGATGAATTCAGTTATTTTTCGTGAGTACGATATTCGTGGCATCTACGAAAGAGATTTTGATGAATCCTTCGCAACCAACTTGGGACGCGCCTATGTCTCCTACGTTCGAAAACACCTCTCAATTGAGCATCCCACGGTCGCTTTAGGGTATGATGCTCGACGATCAAGCCCCTCCCTTGAAAAGGCTCTAGCTCGAGGTATCGTAGAAAGTGGTGGGAACGTTTACCACTTAGGATTGGTAACCACCCCTCTCTCCTATTTTGCGACATTTTTTGTGAGCGAAGTTCAAGGTGCCATTATGGTCACTGGAAGCCACAATCCTCCTGATTACAATGGCTTTAAGATCTCCGTTGGAAAATCGACGATCTTTGGCAATGCCATTCAAGAACTTCGTACCATTATTGAAAAAAAGGATTTCATCTCCTCCTCCACGCCAGGAAAAGAACAGAACTACGACATTTTTCCTAAATATCTCAAACGTTACCAAGAGGAGTTTGGTCAGATTACCCCCATCAAAGTGGTGCTTGATTGCGGTAATGGTGCTGCAGGATGTATTGCTCGAAGACTTTACGAAGCCGTGGGATTAAAACCCACGATTCTCTTTGAGGAGCCCGATGGAAGATTCCCAAATCACCACCCCGATCCCACGGTTGAATCAAATCTCGTCGCACTCAAAGCTAAGGTTCACGAAGTGGGCGCGGTCGTTGGGATCGGATTTGATGGAGATTGTGATCGCATTGGAGTCATCGATTCCAATGGCAAAGTTTTGCCAGGAGACGAAATGATGGCCATTATGTCTCGCTTTATTCTTCAAAAGCAACCTGGCCAGACCATTGTGGGCGACGTGAAGTGTTCGGATCGACTTTTTCACTATGTAACTAAATACAATGGAAAGCCACTGATGTGGAAAACTGGCCACAGCCTTATCAAGGAGAAGATCAAGGAGATCAAGGCTCCCTTTGGAGGTGAGTTGAGCGGACATATCTTTTTTGCAGATCGCAACTATGGCTATGATGACGCTCTTTACGCTAGTTTGCGTCTTGTTGAAATTCTTGCTCAAACTGGGAAATCCATCTCAGAACTTTTATCTGATTTCCCTCCGGCATTCAACACACCTGAAATTCGAATCGATACCACTGAAGAAAAGAAGGTCTCCATTGTGACAACCTTAAAAGATCGCTACTCAGTGAACTCCAAAGAGTATCAGGTGAATTTAATCGATGGAATTCGAATCAGCTACCCTGATGGATGGGCTCTTGTTCGATCTTCAAATACACAACCTGTACTTGTCATGCGGTTTGAATCCTCAACCAAAGAGGGGCTGAGACGCATCCAAAATGAACTTGAATCGATCGTTCAGCCTCTTTTATGAGTGAACTTTTTGACGGCATACAGGTTCGTGGAGCTCGAGAGCACAATCTCAAGAATGTCAACGTCGACATCCCACGAAACAAGATCACCGTCATCACTGGCCTTAGTGGAAGCGGCAAATCCTCACTCGCCTTTGACACCATCTACGCCGAAGGGCAACGTCGCTACATCGAGAGTTTCTCTGCCTATGCTCGAAATTTTATGGAGCAGCTCAAGAGGCCCAATGTAGATTCGATCATTGGCCTCTCTCCATCCATTGCCATTGATCAAAAGACCAATGTCTCTAATCCAAGGTCCACCGTCGGAACGGTCACCGAAATCTATGACTATCTGAGACTTCTTTTTGCTCGAATCGGAAAACCCTACTGTCCGAAGTGCGACATTTTGATCTCCAGTCAATCCGTTGAGGAAATTTCATCTGAAATTTGGTCTCTACCTGACGGAGCCAAACTCGCACTTCTTGCTCCTGTTGTGCAAGGACAAAAAGGGGAATTTCGTGCTGAGATCACTGGCTGGATCAAAAAGGGGTGGACGAAGGCTCGAATTGACCACTCTTTTTGTGATCTCTCTCATATTGAGAAATTGGCCAAGACCAAAACCCACGATATCGATTTGGTCATTTTGCGCTTTCAAAAGAAGGAGTCTCTTCGTCAGCGAGTTTACGATTCGATTCGTGCAGCTCTCTCATTAAGTCAAGGATACCTCACTGTTCTCGATGGATCTCAAACCGAAAAGAGATATTCGACCCACTCCTCTTGTCCCAAATGCAAATTCAGCTATCCACCCATTGAACCCCGTCTCTTTAGTTTTAATAACCCACGTGGCTCTTGTCTTAGATGCGCAGGACTCGGCTACATTGGCGAGGAGAGCGAAGATTTCGATGTGGATGAAACAGACGAGTCGACCTCTCAAAGCAAGTCTCCTTCAAACGAAAGATGCCCCTCATGTCTCGGCACCCGCCTGCGCCCTGAGGCACTCAGTGTCAAGTTGGATTCTTGGAATGTTCACACTCTCAGTGAACTGCCTGCTACGGCCCTGATTCGAGAGCTTCAAGGTATTTCCCTCACAGAACGAGAAGAGTTGATCGCGCAAAAGATTTTGCAACAGATTCATATGCGCCTTAACTACATGCAGACGGTTGGCGTTGGATATCTCTCTCTAAATCGAATGACTCGAACCCTTTCAGGTGGAGAGGCTCAGCGCATTCGACTGGCAACTCAGGTCGGATCTTCTCTTGTGGGTGTTCTCTACGTTCTTGATGAGCCCAGCATTGGACTTCATCCTCGTGACCACAAGAAACTTCTAGATGTAATTAAGAGCATTCGTGATCTAGGAAATTCCATCTTAATTGTCGAGCATGACGAAGAGACGATACGAAGTGCCGATTTTGTTCTTGATTTGGGTCCCGGTGCAGGAGCTCAAGGTGGCTCCATCACAGCAAGAGGCTCTGTATCTGATCTTATTTCTAATAAAAACAGTTTGACTGGGGACTATCTTTCAGGACGACGGACCATTGCCTTACCGAAACAGAGGCGAACACCCGATTTTCAGAGATCGCTTCGCCTTTATGGAGCCAGATCAAACAACTTGAAGTCGGTCCATTTGACCATTCCAGTTGGACTCTTCACGTGTGTCACTGGAGTCTCTGGCAGTGGCAAATCCACATTGATCATTGATACGCTCTTTCGGGTCATCCACAATCATCTCTACAAGAGTGCCCTTTCCCCTGGTCTATATGATCGAATTGAGGGGCTAGAACTTGTGGATCATATTGTGGATATCAATCAATCTCCTATTGGACGCACCCCCCGATCCAATCCTGCCACTTATGTTGGTCTCTTCTCCGCGATCCGACAGCTCTTTTCTCAACATCCTGAAAGTCGAATGCGTGGATATGCCCCCGGACGCTTTAGTTTTAATGTCAAAGGAGGTCGATGTGAATCCTGCCAAGGCGGAGGGGCGGTTCGGGTCGAGATGCACTTTCTCTCTGACGTATTTGTCACCTGCGACACCTGCCTGGGAAAGAAGTACAATCGAGAGACTCTATCTGTAAAATACAGAGATAAAAGCATCTTCGATGTTCTAGATATGAGTGTTGCGGAAGCTCTAGATTTCTTTAAAAACCACAAGGTTATCCACAACAAACTCAAGACTCTTCACCAAGTTGGGCTTGATTATGTTCGCCTCGGTCAATCTTCCACAACACTCTCTGGCGGAGAGGCTCAGAGGATCAAACTGAGTCGTGAACTTTCTAAACGCAGTACAGGTAAGACCCTCTACATTTTAGACGAACCTACAACCGGCCTCCATTTTGCGGACATTGCAAAGCTTATTGAACTGCTTCAGAAGTTGGTTGACCAGGGAAACACAGTCGTCGTCATTGAGCACAACGTAGATGTGATCAAGTCCGCAGACCATCTCATCGACCTCGGCCCCGAGGGCGGTGATGCTGGAGGAGAGATCCTCGATTTCGGTTCCCCTGAAAAGATCGCAATGAATCCCCAGAGCCCAACAGGTCAGGTGCTCCGTCCCGTCCTGATTTAGGATCTTGCTCTCCCAAGAAAAATGCATCGACCCCGTCAGTACCCCGTCAAATAAGTCTTTCCCTAGGATGACGACGAGATTCGTCGAGAGGGCGCGAAGTGAGGAAGCCCCGCTAGCTGGCGTCCTAACGGGGTTTTCGAACGACAAAGCCATCTCGAGGAAGATCGAGCCAGAATGGGGAAAAACTTATTTGACGGGGTACTTGGATCGGTGTTACTTCAGCCTGACTCCTTTTGAGTCTTCCAGATCCTGAAGCTCTCAATTTTCAAAGTCGTTGCAAAACCACTCCCTTCCCATCAAAATTTCGCACTCATGCAGCAAGAAGAAAATCCGCACTCAAGTCCGCACCACAATCCCACTGAATACCTCCAACAGGATTCACAGAAACTTTCTTGAATTCATTTTGATCACAAAGGGAAGAAAAAACTGGCGGTGGATTTTTCAATAGATTTGAAAGATCCACCCTCTTCTTTTGTCCATTACTGAAAACAATTAAAAGTACAAAATCTTTTTCAACAGAAACCGATTCAACTTCGATTAAGTCTGCACCTGAAATCATAAATTACTCCAATGGAGAAACAGGATAAACAGGTTTCCCCTCTTTCGCGAGGTCCCAATCTTTCATGAGTTCATCTTTACGAATTCGGATCCACTCGCAGATCAATTGATCTGCTTTGTTCGGCATTTTACCGCGAAGGATCTTAGCCTCGCTAATCGAATACTGTGCCTTAAAAGATTGATAAACGGCGTGAATATGCGCAGGATTGTGATCCAAAAATTGAATGTAGATTGTAATTCCATAGAAATAGCAAATTTGTGGCATTTCAAATCCTTTTCACTATTCGATAAAATATCGAACCTGGGAACATTTAATGCTACTAGAAAATAGAGAGAAAAGCAAAATTCCTTGGGCAACAACACCCTATTCACCTCGCAGTGCAGTGATGGAATATCAAGTGGGGAGCAAGGAGAGCCTGCGCCAACGAGTTTGTGATTCAGTTCGCTCAGCACTCTCATTGAGCCATGGATACCTCGCCGTGATCGATGGCGCTCATAACGAAAAGAGATATTCAACCCACTCCTCATGTCCCAAGTGCAAGTTCAGCTAGCTTGTATGCCACGAAAACGGATACGACCTGTCCAATGAAACATTTACATTTCATTTGGGTGGAAGAGAGATCCAAGGAGAGAGACGGTTCGATTGAATACAAGTATGAAGTTAGATGTAATGGTTGATTTTGCAAGTCATTTTTGCAGGGGTCTAGGTTTGGGTCAGATTTGAGATAGGCTCTCCAAATTAAGAGGAGGCATTATGTCGCAAAAGAAGCCGACTAAATCAACCATTACATCTCGCTATTTGAATAAACTGTCGTCTGCTGCCGCATTAAAACCATCAATCTCCTGCACTACTTCGAGCTTGTTATTCTTCACGCGATAGACAATCGCCCAACGAATAACTCCATTCCCCATGTCGTATGTTGAAATGGCTATTTGAGGGTTCCTTTCAGAATCATAGGTAATGAACTGCTTTGGCTTCATTTGAATAAAAAAGGCATATTCCCAAGTATGGCGCTCACCGTCTGTTTCATAGACTTGCGACCAGATTCTGTTTTTGTAAGCCTTATCTCCTTTGCCAAGAATAACACGCGTTGAATGCCATCCCACCTTTTCTAACCAAATCCATCTTTTATCGGGCAAACGCAAAAAATCCCTTTCTACTGGAACATCACCTGCCATGGCGAACGACGACATGCAAATCACAAACAAAAAATAAAACATCAATCTACTTCTTTTTACGAGCTTTTTCATAACGTGATAAGACCTCATCCGCATATGCTTCAACCTTTTTATTCCATTGGTGATAACCGATAAGGGCGCTTCTTGCGTTCTTAGAATATTTCTTTGGTGTTTGCGAAAATTTATGAGCGAGGAGTCGTGTGCCAAGTGCTACACTGACAATGGGATCACTTTTGTCGACTTTCTTCACATGAATAAGATGCTTACGCATCTCGATCCATTTTTCCTTGTTAGGAAATCCGCCCAAAACTCTTAGTGATTGATCAGTAACTTGCATAAGACCTGAATCCGTGCTCTTCGGATCTTTGCTTTTTGCTTTTGGATCAAAACTGGATTCCAAGGAAATAAGTGCTTTAATCATCAGTGGATCTAAATTTTCTGGAAATTTAACACCTTGAGATTTCCAATAGTCTAACCAAAATTGAATTAAGGCATCGTAATCATTGCCATTGGGATAGCCTTCTATTTCTTTAAGCGCAGAATATCTCTTCTTAGATTCCCAAAACAGATAATGGATGTTTTCAATGAGCAAGCCTGACTCGATTTTACCTCGATTCTTTCTCACATGAGCAGCCATCCAGGTCACAGTACCTGAATGACAAACTCGCTCGTGACCTCGAACAACATGATAACCTGGTGGGCACATTTCAGATGGTTTGGGCTTCTTAAGCTCTGGCATGAACTACTACTTCCTTTGAATCCAATTCGTAAGCCGGTTCGCCAAAGACTCTTCGGGGGTTTCAATTTTTTACGCCAACGGTTTTGCTAGATCCGGATGACCCGCTCAATACGGGCCAGCGACTTGTGCGTGAATATAACGTAGGTGCTTTATGTTCGATTTGCAAGCCTTGCTGAGGCTTCTTTCATCCCACTTCTCTTTCCTTCAAATTTAAATAGGATATATCCTGGCTTCCCATTGCTTATCCGGTAGCCCGCCGTCGATTCCGTACATGAAGTTTTCCTTATACCGTCGTTGAGCCTCCTCGAGTTAGCTCCTCTGGCTAGCCCTTCGTCGGCCCGCCTCGGTATAAGAAAAACTTATGCACATTCCCTCGAAAGCAGGTTTCGCGCCAAGCACTAAGTACCTTTGATAAATTCTTTTACTTTTTTAAAAGTGAATCCTAAAAAAGTGAACTCTAATCCTAAGATCCACATGGCTACTGCTTTCGTTTTGTCCCTTTTAATCTTTGTGCCCTCCTGACTCATCTTTTCTTCAAACCCAGATCTTTTCAATTGCAGATCGATTTCGATTGGACTTCGATTTCATTACGAGTAGTTCAACCACGATCCAAGATCCGCACAATTTTCGTGAGATTGACAAAATCGCGATTTTTAGTATCCTACAGTAAGGATTATCAGGAGTTTCACTATGCGAATTGGTAACTATGCGATATAAAAGAGAAATTTCAGATAAAATTATGCATCTTTCCACCCAATTTCCAGCCATTGTGGTTACTGGAGCGCGTCAAACTGGGAAAACCACACTCCTTCGAAATCTCTTCCCAAATTACAATTACGTGAGCTTGGATCTTCCATCCGATGCTCAATTGGCCGAAGAAGACCCACAGAGTTTCCTGGACCGCTACCCGGCTCCCGTCCTTGTCGATGAGGTTCAGTACGCACCCAAACTTTTTCGATATCTCAAAGTAGCTATTGATCGTGGGAGCCGCAGTTCAGGACAGTTCATCCTAACAGGGTCTCAAAAGTTCACTCTTATGAAAGAGGTTTCTGACAGTCTCGCAGGACGGTGTGCTCTTCTCGACTTAGAAACGCTTTCCCTCCACGAATTGGGAGGGGCTTTTTTCAATCAGATAACCAAAACGGATCTTGCATCCGTACTGTGCAGGGGACTTTATCCAGGGTTGTGGGATAACTTGGATATAATGCCATTCGACTTTTATCGAAGTTATCTCGCCAGTTACATTGAACGAGACGTTAGGCAGCTTCTCAATATTTCATCACTGAGAGATTTTGATCGTTTCATGCGAGTTTGCGCGTCTCGTTCAGGGCAACTTCTAAATAAAAGTGAAATCGGAAAAGAGGTGGGCGTCACATCTAAAACCATCAATGATTGGCTTAGCGTTCTTGAAGCCAGCAATCAAATCAAGCTCTTGGAGCCCTATTTCTCTAATGTCAACAAACGCTTGGTAAAATCTCCTAAACTCTATTTTTGTGACTTAGGTCTAACTCTCTTTCTTTTGGGTATAAACAAAAACTCTCTTGCAAGTTCTTACTTGATCGGTTCCCTATGGGAGACTTTCGTTTACAGTGAACTCAGAAAATATCTCTTCCTCATGCGACCAGAAGCCTCAATATGGTTTTATCGTGACCCTACGAAAGAGGTTGATTTTCTTATCTCTTATGGTTCAAAATTCTATTTCTTGGATGCTAAATGGAAAGAATTTCCAAATGAAAGCGATTTTTCTGTTATCAATTCCGTAAAATGTTTGTTCAAAAATTCAGCGCCAGAAAGTTTCGTCGTTTGTCGGTCACAAAATGATTTTCCTATTGGAAAGAACATGTTTGCTCTTAACGGGTTTTCTTTACATTCCTTCATTGACCAAAGGATCTGCTAGACTCGTTCTGCCGAGTGGGCGAGTGTGGGTGTGTGCCATTTTTGACACAGATCCAATAAACTTCATTTGATTTTTCGAAGAGCAAGAGTTACGTGCACCAACCATGATACAAGACCTGCCATCGCTCCCACAATCAATGCGTAGCCTGGCCAGCCGTACTCCTTGTCTATGAGAGATCCGATGTAGATCAATGCAACTTCGATTCCTACAAGTTCAAAGCCCATAGCCATGAAGTAGGCGTACTGTTTCTTATCCATACTATTTTTTTAAACCTCGTGCTCCCGGCAAAAGCGCTTGATGCTCCTTGAGTCTCTTGATTTTAATGTCTATGAACTCTGGACTTGGATACTCATCTCGAATTTGATTGAGCACTTTGATGGTTTGATCAAACATCTCGAGCTCTTCATAACAAACCGCAAGGTTCAGTTCTACATGCTCTTCCTTAGATCGTTCTGGAAACATCTGAATGATTTTTTGGTAGATTTCAACAGCTTGGTCAAATTTTTTAGTGGAAACAAGAAGATCCGCTTTCAATCGAAGAGCGTCAAAGTAGGTCTTGGAGTCACTTTTTTCTGAGAGCAAAACATCCAGTTCGGTTTGAGCTTGAAAGAATTTGTGCAGATAGTAATAGGATTTTGCAATGGCAAATCGAAATTTTTTCTTCTCTTCGGGATCGGTTTCCACTCCTAGAAGCTTATTGTATTGCAAGATGGCCGATTCATAGTCCGCGATGTTCTCATAGTAGACAGAAGCCAAGGATTTCTGAGCTTCGATTCTTTTGGCAGGATCTGGAGAATGAATGACAATGTGCTGGAAATACTTTATGGCCTTTTGGAAATTCTTAAGGTCGAGCAAAGCGATGCGTGCTGCAAGTTCTGCCGCCTCGATTCCTCTCTTACTGCCAGGACTCCCTTCAATTCCTATGACTCGATCAAGCAACTCAACGGCCAACTCATATTGATGACCCTTTTCGGCCTCAACGGCCTTTTCAAAGTGTCGGTCAACTGGATTGGAGAAACAAGAGATCCAGAGGACGCCGGTCAACGACAATAAGATGCGACTGATTTGCCCACCCTTCGGGTTGATCGCCTCAATGATCCGAGGGTGGTTCAGAATCAAAGGTCTCCCCTGTTTCGCCCTCACCATCTTCCCCTTCTTCGCTGCCATCATCTGAAGCAAGCGCCACACTCGTTGCTTTATCCTCCGCCCTGAGTCTCATGAGAATGACTCCTAGAGTGTTCCTTCCAACTATGGAGATGTCTGACACAGGAGTGCGAATCACTTGACCACTGGTCGTCGACACCATGATGCAGTCCGTATCCTCGACGGTCATTGTACTTATAACTTGGCCTACTTTCTCATTGGTCTTTTGGGTGATGATTCCCACACCGCCACGGGATTGCACACGGTATTCGTCGTCCCAAGTTCTCTTTCCATATCCATTGTCGGTTACAATCAACAATGTTTTTCTTTCCCCCTTCTTGAGAACTTCCATGCCGATCACTTCGTCGCCCTTACCAAGTGTGATTCCCTTAACACCCTTTGCGGTCCTTCCCATAGAGCGGACGTCACTCTCATGAAAACGAATCGACATCCCCTCTTTGGTTGCAATAAAAATATCGTCTTCTCCTGAAGAGAGTCTTGTCTCGACCAGTTCGTCATCTAAATCCGACGACATGGCCACAATCCCAGCCTGTCTCTGATGCGCAAAAGCCTTTAGTGACGTTTTCTTAATAATACCTTTTTTTGTAATCATTACGACATGCTTGTTCGGGTTGAACTCCTCAATCGGCAAGATCGATTTGATCGTCTCACCTGAAGATAGATTGATCAAATTGGCAATGGATCTTCCCTTCGAAGTTCTATGACCCACGGGGAGCCGATGCACTTTTACGAAGTAAGCCTTTCCTTTATTAGAAAAGATCATCAACGTTGAATGCGTATCGACCACGAAGATGTCGGTGTAAAAATCCGTCTGATCCGCATTTCCTCCACCCTTAAGGCCCTTTCCGCCTCGCTTTTGGGTTCGATAAAGATCTGTCGGTATGCGTTTAATGTATCCTGTGTTGGTGATCGTTACGACCATCTCCTGTCGCGTAATGAGATCTTCATCTTCAATCTCTTCTGCTGATCCCTGAATTTGGGTCTTGCGGTCATCACCATATTTGGCTCGCATCTCTTTGAGCTCTTCAATAATGATCTTGTTGATCTCGTTGACATCAGCTAGAACCATCTGCAGCCATTGAACCTTTTTGATCAATTCATCCAATTCGTCCAAGATCTTCTTACGCTCAAGTCCAGTAAGTCTCTGAAGCCGCATTTCAAGAATGGCTTGGGCCTGAATCTCGCTAAACTCAAATCGCTCTTTAAGAAGATTTCGTGCCTCTGATGGCTCCTTAGACTCACGAATCGTTGAAATGACCGCGTCGATCTGATCCAAAGCCTTTCTTAGGCCCTCTAAAATATGAACTCGTTCTTCAGCTTTTTTCAAATCGAAAATACATCGACGAGTCACCACTTCTCTTCGATGTTCTATGAAGGCCCATAGCATTGATTTCAAATCAAATGTTTTTGGTTGGTTTCTGGAATCTAACGCCAACATGATGATCCCAAAACTCACCTGCATCTGTGTAAACTTGTAAAGTCGATTGAGGAGAACCTCGGCATTCTCTTCTCGTTTGACGGTGATGACGATTCTCATTCCTTCACGAGAAGATTCATCTTTGATGTCCGATATACCCTCGATCTTCTTTTCCCTCACAAGATCCGCAATCGTTTCGATCAGCTTGGCTTTATTGACCTGGTAGGGAATCTCCGTCACGACGATCTCTTCGCGATTGCCTCGGCTTTCAACATTGGCAACCGCCTTGACGGTTATAATCCCTCGACCCTTCTTGTAAGCCGCAAGGATCCCCTGTTTCCCTGCGATCACACCCGCAGAGGGAAAATCTGGCCCCGGAATATGTGTCATAAGATCGTCAATGCTCATCTGAGGATCTTGAATGAGTTCAATGCAACCAGTTACCACTTCGGTGAGATTGTGCGGAGGAATGTTGGTCGCCATTCCAACGGCAATTCCTGCGCTTCCATTGATGAGTAAATTTGGAACTCGAGCAGGTAACAAAAGAGGAATTCGAAGTGAATCATCGTAGTTTGGACCGAATGTGACCGTCTCTTTGTCAATATCCTCAAGCAACTCCTCTGCAAGACGAGTCATTCGGACTTCAGTGTAACGTTGTGCTGCCGGACTATCTCCGTCAATCGAACCAAAGTTACCCTGACCATCTACAAGCGGATATCTCAAGGAAAAATCTTGCGCCATACGAACCATGGTGTCGTACACGGCCGTGTCTCCATGGGGGTGATATTTACCGATCACATCCCCGACCACACGAGCTGATTTTTTATAGGGCTTATCGTGACGATTTGCCAAATCATGCATTGCAAAGAGAATCCGCCTATGAACTGGCTTCAATCCATCGCGGACGTCTGGCAACGCTCTTCCCACAATAACGCTCATAGAGTACTGAAGGTAGGCTTCCCTCATCTCTCGATCTATGTCTACATTTTCGATTCGATCTGAAATCTCTTCAGTATCCATCATCACTGTCCTTTTCTCTTAAACATCCAATTCGCCTACTAATAGTGCGTTGTCTGATATGAATTTTCTTCGAGGATCCACCTGTTCTCCCATCAAGATGCTAAAGGTTTCGTCGGCTGCAACAGCATCATCAACGGTGACTCTCAACAATATTCGGTTTTGAGGATTAAGAGTTGTCTCCCACAACTGCTCTGGATTCATCTCCCCAAGACCCTTGTATCTCTGAATGTAACAACCCTTCTTGTTTTGCTCCAAAATATAATCAAAGAATTCCTGATAGGACTGAAAGTCCTTCTGGTCCGAAGAAGCCGTCTTGATCTGTATTGGGAGTTCCGCGGTATCCCACATGGTTTTCCACAACTGCGTCACCTCATGCCATTCGTTAGAAAGAGCCATCTCATCCGACAAAGTCGTAATCATCTCATATCCAAAGCGAATCGTTTTGACTCGAGCTAGGAAACTGTCATGTTCTCCATCCTTTTCGATGGTATAAGAAACATTTGAGACCTCTTTTTCTGGTTTCTCCAACACCACTTTCTTAAATCCTTCCAGAAAGCTCTTTAATTCGGATTCTCTTTTTAATACTGTGCGCAGATCGATCCGATGACGAATCAGATAGTAGAGAAGATCTTTGTCAATCTTGGCGGAGAGATTTTTACAAAGGCCATTAAAGCCTTGAGATGTGACAAAGAAAGATTTCATCTCATCAACATTTAGATCCCGTTTTGAATTCAAAATGGTGAATTGATCAAGGGCGGTGTCCAGAAGATATTGGTTGAGATGCCGATCATCCTTGAAATATCTCTCTGTCTTTCCCTTTTTTAAACGAAAAAGAGGTGGTTGAGCGATGTAAACATATCCTCGTTCAATGATCTGAGGCATTTGTCGATAGAAGAACGTTAAAAGAAGTGTTCGAATGTGGGAGCCATCCACATCTGCGTCGGTCATGATAATGACTTTATGATATCGTATCTTCTCTTTCGCCTCCGGATCTCTATCCTTCCCAATGCCAGCACCTATCGCGGAAAACATCATTTTGATCTCTTCGTTCCCAAGCATCTTATCAAATCGTGTCTTCTCGACGTTTAAAATTTTTCCCCTCAATGGCAACACCGCTTGAGTTCGACGATCTCGAGCCTGTTTGGCAGAACCTCCCGCCGAATCACCCTCAACCAAATAGAGTTCGCATAAAGCTGGGTTGCGTTCCTGGCAATCTGCCATTTTGCCTGGCAAAAAACCTGAGTCTAAGGCCGTCTTTCGTCGTGTGAGATCCCTTGCCTTTCGTGCTGCTTCTCGAGCCCGAGCTGCTGCGACACACTTACTTACAATTTTCTTCGCTTCTGTAGGATTTCGGTCAAACCAATCTGCCAGCTTCTCGTTCACCAAGGTCTCAACGATCCCTTTGACCTCGTTATTGCCCAATTTTGTCTTCGTTTGCCCCTCAAATTGAGGTTCTGAAACCTTAACACTTACAATCGCAGCCAGCCCCTCTCGAATGTCATCTCCCTCCAGATTGGATTTTAGATCCTTCAAAAGATTTTCGTTGGAGGCGTAAGCATTCGCTGTTCGTGTAAGAGCACCTCGAAATCCGATGAGATGCGTTCCACCTTCAATTGTGTTGATGTTGTTGCAATAGGAGTAGATCGATTCCGAATAGGAGTCATTCCATTGCATCGCGATCTCAACTTGCACACTGCTCTTATCACCAGAAAAATAGACAACCTCATTATGAAGAGCCTTCTTCGATTCGTTCATGAAGGAGATGAACTCAACAAGCCCCTTTGTATATTGAAAATCCTGAGTCTTTCCCACGCGTTCGTCCACCAAACAAATGTGAAGTCCCGCGTTTAGAAATGCGAGTTCTCTGAAGCGATTGGCCAACGTAGAAAAGCTAAATTTAAGAGATTCATCTTTAAAAATTTCCCGATCGGGTCGAAATGTGGTTTTGGTTCCGCTTTTGGTGGTTGTTCCAACCTGTTCCACATCGTTCAGACGATGACCCTTTTCGTAGGTCTGACGCCAAACATGACCTTCTCTTTTTACTTCGACGACACATCTGCTCGAAAGAGCATTGACCACGGAAGCCCCAACACCGTGAAGACCACCAGATACCTTGTAGGTTTTTCCGTCAAATTTTCCACCAGCGTGAAGCACAGTCATGACGACTTCAAGGGCAGAAAGTCCATTGCTGTGGCGATCAACAGGAATTCCTCGACCATCGTCTTCAACGCTAATGGATTCATCGGCGTGGATGGTCACGGTGATTTTAGAGCAGTAACCCGCAAGAGCTTCATCCACCGAGTTATCCACGATCTCATAAACAAGATGATGGTATCCGCGAACTGAGGTGTCACCAATGTACATCCCTGGTCTCTTACGGACAGCTTCTAACCCCTCCAAAATCTGAATCGAGTCGGCTCCATAATGTCCGGCTATTGCGTTGCCAGTGATATCCACATTTCCCTCTTTCATCGACTGCTCCTGAGTTCCTTGATCACTTTACTTTTAACCATTTTCGCTCAACTTCTCTAATTGTGACCTCATCAAATTTTTGCCGATCCTGGATCAATCTTGCCGTTGAACATCGAGTACAGGACAAGACCCTTTCCGCTCAACTCCTCATGCAAATTTACATCGGTCGTTGTGATGAGGGTTTGTGCATCCGTTTCGTTTAAAAAGGTTATCAGCCCTTTTCGCACCTCGGGATCAAGTTCTGACATCACGTCATCCAACAACAAAATCGGAAAAAACTTATAAAGCTCATAATGATACCTGATTTGAGCAATTTTTAAAGATAAAATTATGGCTCTCTGCTGACCTTGTGAGCAGTAGATGCGAGAATCCTTTCCTCCATAGCGAAATTGAATGTCGTGCTTCTGTGGACCTATGATTGTAGTTCCTGCTGAAAGCTCAGATTCAAAGAGTTCGATCTTTCTCTTATGCATTGCGTCGTATATATCTGTTAGCTCTTTTTTTAGAAACGAGTTTCCAGATGCGACATATTCCAAGGAGAGTGGTGTTGCATTGCGTGTGATCGACGAGAAGATCTCTGCTGCCAACGGCATGATCTTTCGCAAAAGTGATAGGCGTGACATGGTGATCTTAACTGCCAAATCAAAGTAGGTTGGATTGAGGCTTTCTAGAACTGGCACTCCTAGATTTCGGGACATCTCTCCCTGAGCGATTGCGCTAAGAATTCGGTTTCGACTCCTCAGCGCTCTCCGAAACTGAGTGAAAAGTGTTCGACTTCCCTGATTTATAGAAATTACCATTTCATCGAGAAGTTCTCGTCTTTGTTCCGGCGGACCCTTGATGGACATCAAGGATTCCGGAGAGAACAAGACTGTGGAAAAGAGTTCTGTCAGTTTGGTCGTTGTACTCTTCTTTCCATTGATCTCAATCGTTCTGGTCCTATTCGTAAGAGAATATCGAACATCACTCACAAGTCCTTGTCTTTCGAGTGTTCCACGAATGAGAAGTCTCGGATCCGGTTGAGTGAAGTTGATGTAACTCTCCACATCCCCATAGCGAAAAGAAGTTCCGGTGGTCAAAAGATAGACGGATTCTAGAAGATTTGTCTTTCCTTGACCATTTTGCCCGAGGATTAGATTGATGCGAGCACCAAGCCCGATCTCAATGAAACAAAAATTTCGAAAATTCGAAATTTCAATTCTCTTTATTTGCATCAAATGCGCATTGGCATAATGACACAGGTATGACCTTTGTCATTGTGAGGACGAATCAGTCCTGGCGAAATTTCATCTCTGACTTCAAAATCGACGTTGTCATCATCGAAACTGTTTAAAATATCAATGATGTATCTTGCATTGAACGCAATGGCTATCTTATGTCCCTTATACTCAACATCGATCTCTTCTCGAGCATCGCCCATCTCTGGATTGTTAGAGGTAATTTCCATCTTTCCCTGAGATAGTGTGAGCGTAACACCCTTTGATTTTTGATTCGAAAGCAACGAAACCCTCTTGAGGGAGGTCAAGAAATCTTCTCTCTTCAACAGAACCTTTCCTCCAAGACTGTTCGGTATCAGTTGCTGATAATTGGGATATCTTCCTTCAACAAGTCGAATCATCAATACAGTCGAACCAGATTTGACAATCAGCTGAGCTCCTTCCACAGCGACATCGATGTGGTCACTTGATTGGGCTTCAATCATTTTACGAATCTCCATAAGCCCTTTGCGTGGAATTATGACTCCTTGAGAAAAATCAAAGGATTCCTTTCCCAAATCTCGATCGATGAGGCTCAATCTGTAACCATCTGTTGCCACCATTCGATAATTGCCACTAGTTCCATTGCTTTTCTTTTCGAAATAGACTCCATTGAGATGGTATTTGCTTTCATCATTGGAGACACTGTACATCGTCTTTTCAATCATCTCTCTCAACGTGTTGGGGCTCACGGTCACAAAGTCCTTAGTGGCATAGGTGGGGAAAACCGGATACTCCTCAGCACTGATCCCCACAATGTGAAATTCCGATTTACCCTGCTGGATCTCCAGCCAATGGTTCTCCTTCGCTAAAAGATGAACGGGTTCCGCTCTCAGCTCTTTGATCAACTCATAAAGATTCTTGGCGTTGACTCCAATTTTTCCCGGTTGTTTCATCTCAACTTCAACTTGATCTGTAAGACTCACTTCAAGATCGGTGGCGTAGATACGAAGCAGGTCACCCTCTGCCTCTAACAAGACGTTGATGAGTGCAGGCATACTGCTCTTCTTTTCAGCAATATTCTGCGCTTTCGCTAAAAGCTCGGCGAACTCTTTTTGGGGGATAATGATTTCCATTAGCATCCTTTCGTAAAAGAGCCCTTCCTTGGGTTTTTCTCATTCATTCAGTTCTTACAAACTACTTTCTATATATTTATATACTAGTAGTATTAGTAGGGGTGTGGGAAAACCTGTTACATCCCTAACCCCTGAAGATCACATGATTTTCTATGTGGAGATCTCTGTTAGTCAATAGATCAAATGAGAGAAAAAAATGTGGAAAAAAAATAATCACAAAAAAGGTCAAGTTTTATCCACAAGATTATCAACATTCACAATTCACACCCCTGTGATATTGTGGATTCTCATGACTAACTCATCGAGATCTCTCTTCAAATCGGAATCTCTAGAGAGTTGATTTTCAATCTTACGCATCGCATTTATAACTGTAGTATGATCCTTCCCTCCGAAAAGACGACCTATGTCAACCAGAGAGCGATCAAGATGTTTTTTGATCAAATACATGGCGACCTGTCGCGCTGTTACAAAAGGCTTTGCACGGCTTTTGGATTTAAGGTCAGAAAGACGGACCTGAAAATGGTCACACACAAGCTGTTGGATCTCTTCTGCAGAGATCGTCGCATTGTCATCATGGTTGGCAAGAACTCTCTTAGCCAAGGACAACTCTATGGGATTGTCCTGAAGCTCCGCAAAGAGGCTGACCTTATTTAGATTGCCTTCAAGTTCTCGGATGGATCTCTTGGATATACGAGAGATGTAGGTGGCAACCTCGTTAGGGAGGTGAATGTTTTTCTTTTCCGCCTTATAACGCAATATAGCAAGGCGCGTTTCGATGTCTGGCATTTGAATGTCGGCAATCAAACCCCACTCCAACCGGGTTCTGATGCGATCTTCAAGTTTTAGAATGTCTTTGGGCATTCGATCACTGGCCACGACGACTTGATGGCTTCTTTCAAAAAAGTGGTTCAGAGTATGAAAAAACTCCTCTTGGACAACCTGCCCCTTTCCCAAGACCTGTATGTCATCCATCAAAAGAACATCACATTGATCACGATATTTTTGGCGAAACTTGGCCATCTCATTGTGGCGAATGCTACTGACACACTCATTTAGGAATCTTTCGGCTGAAACATAGGTAATTCTTAACTGCGGAAAACAGGATTTAATATGATTCCCAATAGCGTTAAGAAGATGGGTTTTGCCCATACCCGTTGGACCACAGAGGAAAAGGGGATTGTAGCCATTAGCTCCAGGATTTTGAGCAATATTAAATGACGCAGCATGAGCAAATTCGTTATTTCTTCCAACTACAAAGGTTGAAAAGATGTATTCAGGATTAAGAGAATCTATACCAGAGGTGCGAGAGGTGGGTCTCGGCCGCGAAGGAGCAGCAATGGTCTCCGAAGGCGTGGGAGCGATTGGATTTGTTTCGATCTCTGGGGAACCTTTGTCTCCTGTGACGACGAGATCGATTTCAAACGGGTGTCGGTAAACATCTGATATTTCAAGGCAAATTCGATCAAAAAGATTTTCAGAGATCCAATATTTGTGAAGTTCTGAGGGTACGCCCAAACGAAATTTATGAGAGTTTTCACAATGATCCAGACCCAAAAGAGTGGTGGGCTCAAACCATGTCTGCAAAAGTTTGTTGTTGGAATTCTTTGACTGGAGACTTGTCTTTACGCGGTTCCAAAGATCTGTGGCGACATGCTGGGAACTCGTCAATTCAAGTTGATTTTCGGAAGCTTTCATCTGGATCGGGTTATAGCAACGGGGAGGAGGGTTTTCAACTTCTTGACGGTCGCGCCGCAATGTGGTTATACTTCCGGCTCTTGAAAAAAGGAGAAAGTTTCAATGAAGCGGACGTATCAACCCAGTCGAAGACGAAGAAAAGGCACTCATGGATTTAGACAGAGAATGGCAACTAAGGATGGTCAGGAAGTTCTCTCACGGCGTCGAGCAAAGGGTCGAAAGCGACTTACGGTACAGATTGGGGGCAAATAGAGGCTCACTCTCGATGTTGCGGAAAAAGAGAGAGTTTGAACGTATTCGGGAGTCGGGCAAGAGGACAGACGGTAGATCGTGGATGATGTTCGCCTATTTACCAAATGAAGAGATCTCAGTTCGTTGGGGATGGACGGTACCAAAGAGAGTTGGAAACGCGGTTATTCGAAATCGATTGAAGCGTTGGTGCCGAGAAGTCGCAAGGGAACTCAATCAACACAAATCAAAAAAGAGTATGGATATCAATGTTATTTTTCGAAAAAGAGAGTCTGACTTTTACAAGAAGATGGAGTTTTTGGAGTTTAAGAAAATTTTTCTTCGGAATTGGAAACAAATTTGTTCCCGTATCCAAGAGTTGGACCCTCCTCAAAAGCAAGATTGTTCGAGTCGATCCATTTAAGTGGACCCTATTGATATTGATGGGATTTTACCGTTCGCTTCTTGTTGCCCATATGGGTGGGACATGTCGATTTTCTCCCAGCTGCTCAGAATATGCCGTGGAGGCGATTCATAGATTCTCCCCATTTAAGGCCATAGGATTGATTGTTCGTAGACTCTTGCGATGTCGGCCATTTGGGGCCTATGGATTTGATCCTGTTCCGAACCACTGTGAATCGAGTACGATGGTGAAGGTGAGCGAGGTGGTGATATGAAGAATGAATCGAACTCTTTTTTGGAACCCAAAACTCTTATTGCGGTCGTTTTAGTTGTAGTCATTTGGATTGGTTGGCAAAAGTATCTTGAAAATAAGTACCCTGAGCATACTCAAAGGGCGGCCTCACCGACTCAGGAAGTTAAATCTACTGGAAATCCTGAGGAGAAGAGGGAAGAGAGCAAAGGAGAAACTCTTTCAAAGACCGCTGAGACACAAAAAATTCACCCACAGGAAGTTGAGGAAGTTTTTGATTTTGAAAGCAAGAACATTCGATTTCAACTCTCTTCAAAGGGGATGGGTTTTAAGAGCATTGTTCTTCAATCCTACAAAGACCGAAAGCATGAGCCTGTACATATTGGAGGGAAGGAACAAGAGGATCGCCCCTATTTGCCCCTTGAAACTCGAATTGGGAGCCTTGCAGGAGATCTCTTTTTTAAGGTTGACCGGCTGAGCCAGAATAAGTTTGAAGGTAAGGCTCTTGTGGAGGGCGTCTCACTGGTTAAAACTATAGAGGTTTTCCCAGAAACGTACAGTTTTGAAGTGATGCTTGAAGTGCGGGGCCTTCAGGCCAATGGTGTTGTTTCCACCTACATTGTCGAAGAGGTGGCACACCCCTCAGGAGGAGGGTCCTTTTTAGCACCCTCATTTGACCATTTTGATTCTTATATCTCTTATCGAGGAACTCATTCGAGAGTTGTTTTTAAACCTGAGGAGGCTACTTCAGAGGAATATCCTCAGGCTGAACTTTTTTCTCTTGGCTCTCAATACTTTGCTTTGGGTGTCGTAAACCGTTCGGAAACGATACCAAACGCAAAACTGACCTCTCATCAAGGAAAGAACTTTGTCATTGGATCTCTTGATTATCCGATTTTGGATGGTAAGGATTCGAACAAGATTCAGTTTGTGGCTTTTGCAGGGCCTAAATCAGTTTCACTTCTAAAGAGAGTCGATGAACATTTGCCCGCAATTGTGGATTTTGGTTGGTTTGATTATATTGCAATGCCCATGTTGTCGTTGTTAAGGTGGTTCTTCTCGATCTTCGGAAATTATGGAATGGCGATCATTCTGTTGACCCTCGTGGTAAGGGTTCTTGTGCTCCCATTTGCCGTCATGTCTTTTAAATCAATGAAGGCGATGCAAAAGATCCAACCTGAAATGAAAGTCATTAGAGAAAAATATAAGAATGATCCTCAGACCATGAACCGAGAGGTTATGGTTCTCATGAAGGAAAATAAGGCCAATCCCATGAGCAGCTGTCTGCCGATGTTCTTGCAGTTCCCTGTCTTTATTGCCCTTTATCGGGTTCTTGGTTCAAGCATTGAGTTGTATCAGACACCATTTATGTTGTGGATCACAGATCTTAGTTTGAAAGACCCATATTATGTGCTTCCGGTTCTTATGGGAATTACCATGTTCATTCAACAAAAGATTACGCCGACCCAAATGGATCCGGCTCAGCAAAAGGTTATGTTGATTCTTCCCATATTTATGACAGTGATCATGGCATCTTTGCCAAGTGGTCTGACACTTTATATTTTTGTTAGTACTTTGTTTGGCATCTTCCAGCAGATGTTTTTTATGAGAGAAAAGAGTGCCGAAATTAAAACGATTGACGTTAAGGTTAAAGCTTAGGAGGTGATATATGGGGACGCTGTTTGAAAAAATTTTCGGAAAAAAGAAAGAAAAAAATGGAGAAGTAGAAAGCATTGACTCTGTTGTGAGAGAGGTTCTAGAGGGAACCATACGACGAGCTGATATCCAGGCAGGATTTGAGATTAAAAAAGAAGAGTTGGGTGAAAATGAATGGAATTTGACCGTTGAGATGCAGGGAGATGACGAAGAGTTGTTGACTCAAAAGGATGGACAGTTGTTGGACGCGTTTCAACTCCTTGTAAAGCGTGTTCTTCAGCATCGCTTTCCTGAGGCTAGAGTCAATTTGGTTGTGGACAGCGGTGGATTTCGCGATGGAGTGAATCAAGGATTGATCGATCTGGTGGAAAAACTCAAAGAAGTGGTTCTTGAGAAGGGAAAATCTGTTTATTGTCGGGCGCTTCCTCCTAAGGATCGGAAGTTTGTTCATCAATATGTCGCACAGGATGAAAGACTACGAAGTCGTTCTGTAGGCGAGGGACTTTATAAGAAGATCAAAATCTACCCATCGAAGGGACATGAGCGGAATGAAGAGGCGACTTAGAGCTTGAGTGGACTGAGTCGGCTGAAGTTACTGGCGATCATGGGGGTTTTTTTATGGCCTACCTAGATCAAGACGAAGATACAATTTGTGCGCTTGCGACTCCCTCTGGAGTCAGTGGGATCGCTGTGATCCGATTGAGTGGAGATCGTTCGGTTGCGCTCGTGAGAGAATGCTGCCGTTTTTTCCGTCAAGAGAATCCCTCTCATCGTGCTTCGGTCGGATTGTTTCGTAATAGAGAAGGAAGTAGGGTCATTGATGAAGTTGTCGTGACCTATTTTGAGGAAGGAAAGTCCTATACGGGTGAAGAGGTCGTGGAGATCTCTTGTCATGGAAACCCTGTCATTGTATCAGAAATTCTCGGTGAAATCGTAGACCTTGGGGCTCGCCTTGCGTTACCTGGCGAATTTACCTTTCGTGCCTTTAAGAATGGCAGAATGGACTTAGTGCAAGCTGAGAGTGTTCTGTCATTGATGGAGGCTCGAAGTGCCAGGATCAAAGAAGTTGCTGTGGAGCAGCTTAGAGGAAGATTGAGTGAGCGAGTTCAGGTCATTCGGTCAAAGTTGATCAATCTTGCTGCAAGAATTGAAGTCAATCTGGATCTTTTGAGCGATGAAATTGTAGGAACTTCGGCGAGTTCGTTGAAGAGGGAGCTGATATTAAGTCAAAATGAAATTCTTGAGCTTTTGGCAAGCTTTCAATCGGGAAGAATATTGAATGAAGGGTTTCGTGTGGTTTTGGTTGGAGAGCCGAATGTTGGGAAATCGAGTCTTTTGAATGCTTTGGTTGGAGAAGAGCGCTCCATTGTCACCGAGATTCCGGGAACGACACGCGATGTGGTAGAAAAGGAGATCGTATCAGAGGGCGTTCGTATCATCTTTTGTGATACGGCAGGTCTTCATGAGACAGAAGACGTTGTGGAAAGGTTGGGAATCCAGAGGAGCTACGAAGAGATCAGACGAGCTGATCTTGTACTTCATGTTATAGAAAATGGGAGTGACGAGAAATTTCAGTTTGAAGAAAAACTGAGTGCAAAATTGTGGTCCGTGAGAACCAAGTCCGATCTGATGAGCAATGAAAATTGGAGGCTCTCGGAGAAGGCAGGGGTGTTTGTTGTGAGTTCGAAGATGGGCTGGGGTATCGATCAATTGAAAAAGGAGATTGCCAAAGTGGCAGTCCCTCGTGATCCGGAAGAGTGTCTGATCGTGATCAACGCTCGACAAGCATCTCTTTTGAGTCGATCACTTGAACGGATGAGGGCCGCTGTCGAAGTGTGTGAAAACCAGTGGGGCGAAGAGATTTTGGCGTTTGAGGTTGGTCAGGTCATTAGATGTTTGTGTGAAATGTTGGGTGAGGAGTTCAACGACCAGGTGATCAATGAAATTTTTGGACAGTTTTGTGTAGGGAAGTAGGTCATGAAGAGGGTGTACGATGTCGTAGTTGTTGGGGGAGGACATGCGGGCATTGAGGGTGCTTTGGTCTGTGCTCGCAAGGGACTGAAAACCTTGCTTGTGACATTTCGGAGAGATCGTATCGGGCATATGAGTTGCAATCCCGCTATTGGTGGACTTGGCAAGGGCCACATTGTTCGAGAGGTGGATCTTTTAGGCGGTGAGATGGGGCGTGTCACTGATCTGGCTTGCATTCAGTTTAAGCAACTGAATTCCAAGAAGGGGCCAGCTGTTCGTGGATCTCGGGCCCAATGCGATAAGGATATCTATTCTACAACGATGCAGAGCGTGGTTTTGAATCAACCTGAACTTGAGGTGGTTGAGGGATCTGTGGATCGATTGTGGATTGAACACTATGAGATCAAGGGTGTTTGGATCGGTGATGATCGGATTGAGTGTCGAGCCGTGATAGTGACGACAGGGACCTTCCTGAATGGGTTGATGTATGTTGGGGAGAAGAGATTTTTTGGCGGAAGAATGGGTGAAGATCGCTCCATTGGACTCTCCGAGGATCTCCGGAGCCTAGGATTTAGAATGGGCCGTTTGAAGACAGGGACACCTCCTAGGTTGCGGAAGAGTTCGATTGATTGGAGTCGAGGTGAACCCCAATTTGGTGATGAGAGGTTCATCCCTTTTAGCTGGAGGAGCGCACGGGAGAGAGTTCTGCGTCAAGTTGTTTGTCATTTGGGTTACACGAATGAGAGAACGCACGAAGTGATTCGAAAAAATCTCCACCGATCGCCGCTCTTTTCAGGGGAGATCGAGGGTGTTGGGCCAAGATATTGTCCCAGCATTGAGGACAAGGTGGTTCGCTTTTCTGATAGGAGTCGGCATCAGACCTTTTTGGAACCAGAGGGGCTGAACTCAGAATTGATCTATTTGCAGGGGATGTCGACGAGTCTGCCCGAAGATGTGCAGGATTCATTTTTGAGGACGATTCCGGGGCTGGAAAGTGTGGTCATGGAGCGCCCTGGGTATGCGGTTGAGTATGATTTTTGCGACCCCACTCAGCTGAAGATGACTTTGGAAACGAAGATGGTATCGGGGCTTTTTCTTGCGGGACAGATCAATGGAACGAGTGGTTATGAGGAGGCTGCTGGACAAGGACTGGTGGCAGGGATCAATGCGGTTTCTTATGTTCACGAAGAAGATGAGTTCATTCTTGGACGAGATGAGGCCTACATTGGGGTGTTGATTGATGATTTGGTGATGAAAGGGACCGAGGAGCCCTATCGAATGTTGACCTCACGAGCAGAGTTTCGTCTCTGTTTGCGCGAGGACAATGTTGCTTCGCGCTTGATTGACAAGGCGCGCAAGTTTGACCTTCTTGAATACTCAGTTTTGGAGAAAGTTAGTAGTCATGTGAATAGGCAAGATTCTCTTTTTGAACAGTTGAGGAAGGAGAAGATCTATCCGACAAGAGATATAAATGAGAGGCTTGCGCGGGTTGGGAGTCATGCTTTGACGAAACCTCTTAGTTATGAGGAGTTGTTGAGGCGAAATGAGATCTCGTTTCCGTTGTTGGGAGAGTTTGGATTTTGTCAGGCAGAGGAGTTTGAGGTTTTCGAGCCTGTTGAGATTCGAGTGAAGTATGCGGGATACATTGATCGTCAAATGGAAGAGATCCGGCAGTTCCAGAAGATGGAGAGTTTTCTGCTTCCCGAGGGGATCAAGTACAACGCCATTCATGGGTTGTCCACTGAGGAGAAGGAAAAATTGGATCTCTTTAGACCTCGGACTTTGGGACAAGCCCAAAGAGTGAGTGGGGTTAATCCAAGCGCTGTGATGGCGATCATGATGCATGTTCGCAGAGATGTAATGATGGACTGAGGTGATGGTGAGTAGTCAAAATCGCAATCGAGGTGATGGTGGTTCGGAAGAGAAGAAGATCGAATGGCGGATTCCAGAGTGGTTTAAGGATATTGAACAGGATGACCTGATCCGACTTCAGTATTACCATGTTGAGCTTCTTCGATTTAACAAGAAGATCAACCTGATTTCTGCAAATTCGATGTTTGATGCTGATCTCGTTCACTTTGCAGATTCGATCATTGCAGGGCGATTGATACTCAAGGATTGTAAGTGCAAGGTCATTTATGACTTTGGTAGTGGAAATGGGTTTCCAGGCTTGGTGATGGCGCTGTTGGACAAGAGCCGAGAGTTTGTCCTGGTTGAAGCAGATGGAAGAAAGGCTGAGTTTTTGAAGCATGTTGTAAGTCGTCTTGAGTTCAAACATGTTCGTGTCGAGGTGGCTCGGATTGAGAATCTTCCAGAGAATTCTGTTGAGTGTGGGGTTTCTCGTGGTTTGGCGCAGATTTCTCGTTCTCTAATGATGACTCGAAAGATCTTCAAGGTTGGTGGGCGGTTTTATCATGTCAAGGGTGACCATTGGACTGTGGAGCTTGCGGGAATTCCTAGTCAGCTCTGTTCGGTATGGGAGCCTGCTCTGCTTGGTGAATATCGGTTGCCCATGGGTAGTAGCCACTTGGCTGTTGTAGTGACCGCAAAGATAGAGAGAAATTGACCAATGAAGGTGTTCCACGTGGAACATTTGGTGAACTCTTCAGATCCGGGTTCAAATATCCCTTTGCAGATTGTGTCTCAGAGTTTTGCCAATGGGCTATGTTCCACGTGGAACACTGGGAAGTCAGCTATCTGATGAAGCTACTGCTCAGCTTTGGGCTGTTCAGTTGATCCAGCAGGTGCGCTCTCCCCCTTCCTTTCATCAACCCCTGCGAGTCCTGACTGATTGAGCTTCGGAACACGGGAGTCCCATTGCCTGGGAGAGGCTAGAAGCCGTTTGTGAGTCTCATATTGAGATTTGAGGGTCGGATCTGGCCAGGGAGTGGCTGACTCAAAGTATTTTGGATAGATCTTATGAACGTAGATCTTGCGACTACGAGCACGAATCATGAAATATTTCACCATCTGTTGGGAACGAAGAAGGCGCGTTCGTGACACAGAGATCTTTTCCAGCAACTTCCCTCGAAGATTGGACTGTGGTTCGAGAGCGGAGAGTTGTGCCTCTAGGTCAGTCAATAGAGCCTCCTCCTCCTTAACCGAGGATTCGAACTCTTTGATCTGCCCCTTCAGCCCTAGATAGACAGGATCAACAAGCTCAGGGGCCTCCAGGGGCTTTTGACAAGCGACCATCAGGACCAAAATCAATGACAAAAGGAATCTACTCAACATCCAATCTCCCAAGAAACAGTTCCATTGTCCTTATCGGAGCTTGCTTGAAAAAAATTAACTTGCTACCTTCAATGTTCCACGTGGAACACTTGGTAGGAGTATTGGAGTGATACGAATCATCTGCATAGCAAATCAAAAAGGGGGGGTTGGGAAGACCACAACCACAATCAACTTGGCGGCAGCGATGGCCCGAAGGGGACGGCGGGTTCTTGTGATTGATCTGGATCCTCAAGGGAATGCATCATCAGGACTCGGCCTCAAGCGTCATTTGTTTCAGGATGCCAACATCTATCACGCACTTATAGGAGTGATGAGGCTGGACCAAGTCCTCTACTCTACAGACGTCGAGAATCTTTGGTTGGCGCCATCGAACAATGACTTGGTAGGTGCCGAAATTGAATTGGTGAATCAGGAGAAGCGGGAGTTTCTTTTGAAGAATCAGATTCAAAGCGTTAAGGACAACTTTGATTTTGTCTTTATTGATTGCCCTCCATCGCTTGGACTCCTTACCGTCAATGCACTCAGTGCGGCCCATACCTTTTTAGTACCACTTCAGTGTGAATATTATGCACTGGAGGGGTTGAGCCAACTTCTCAATACGGCAGGATTGATCAAGAAAAATCTAAATCCACAACTGCGAATCGAAGGAATCGTGCTCACCATGTTTGATACTCGAAACAATCTGAGCCATCAGGTTGTCTCTGAGATCAGGAGCCATTTTAAGGATAAAGTTTTTGAGTCCATCATTCCTCGAAATGTTCGTTTGAGCGAAGCGCCGAGCCACGGAAAGACCATATGCCAATATGACAGCAGATCTGTTGGTGCACAACGATACAGTGAGTTGGCAGAAGAGTTAGATCGAAAAGTGAATATTCAGATGAATAACCAAAATATGGATCGAGAGGAAAACCATGTCCACCCACAATGAACCCACACAGCCAGCAAAACAGCAATCAAATCAAAAGAAATCGGCCCTTGGGAGGGGGTTGGGTAGCCTTATTTCCTCTGACCCAAACGAATATTCAGGTAGTAATTTTGGATATTCAGAAGAACAGCCAGGACTACCCAAATCTCAAAGAGAAACCATGCTCTCTGACAAGGAGAGAGTTTGGCAGATAGCCATCGAGAAGATTCATCCTGCAAAGAACCAACCTCGAAAATATTTTGATAAGATCAAAATTAAGGAGCTCGCAGACTCAATCAAGGAGCAAGGGGTATTACAACCCCTGATTGTTCGCAAAGTAAATGAAGGTCATTTCGAGCTGATTGCCGGAGAGAGGCGTTGGAGAGCGGCCCAACAGGCAGGCCTCCACCAAGTGCCGGTCATCCTGAAGGAGACAGACGATAAGACCCTTCTTGAGTGGGCACTGATCGAAAACATTCAACGAGAAGATCTTAATCCCATTGAAGAGGCCCAAGCTTACGAGATCTTGATCTCAACCTATCAACTGAGCCAACAGGATGTGGCCAAGCGCGTCGGCAAGGAGAGAGCCACGGTTGCCAACGCTCTGAGGCTTCTGCGCCTACCCAAGGAGATTCAAGAGATGTTGGTCCATGGAGACATCAGCTCGGGACATGCCAAAGCGCTCCTTATGCTCTCAGAGACCTCTGATCAAATAGAGATAGGAAAGAAAATCGTAGAGCAGGGGCTCAGCGTGAGGGCGGCAGAGAGTTTTGCTCAGAGGTGGATCAAGCAGCACGACCAGGCCAATAACCAGGAGGGCTCTGCAGGTGATCTTGGGGTCGATGTATCCAAGAGACTTGTTGCGGGCCTTCAGGATGAGCTACAGAAGATGCTCGGCACAAAAGTTCTTATTGAGTATCAAAAATCCAAAGGTAAGATAATTGTACACTACTACTCTGACGATGAATTGACGCAGATTATTGATAAATTCCGTCGTGCATGGAGAGGTTAAGTCTCATGAACTCAACCGAAAGCATCATCACATCCAATCAGGTTACGACCATCCTGGATCAAGGGGCATTTTTTGAAGGCCGTCTCACCTTTGAAGGGACTGTGCATCTAGGGGGACATTTTAAGGGCGAAATCTTCACCCATGATACGCTCGTTGTGGGTCAGGGAGCTCAGGTCGAGGCCCAAATTGAGGCCGACCATGTCATCATCAGCGGAACCGTTCACGGAAATATCTTTGCACGACGAAGGGTGATCATGCATCCGACCGCTGTATTTCGTGGTACCGTAACGACTCCAAGCCTACGGATTGATGAAGGTGTCGTCTTTGAGGGTGCCTCCTACATGCCCAAGATTTGAATTTGGCAGTGGATTTTTAGCGAACTGCGCTCAAGCCTTTCATCTTGACCTCCCCTTGCCTTGGGTGCTATCTGAATCAGCGAAAAACATCAAAGGCTAATTAAAACATGAAGATTATTCAGGATCTTGGGATCAATTCGACCGTTTTTGTCCAATTCGTTGTCTTTCTCCTTGCCTATTTGGCCCTTACAAGGCTTGTTTTCCAGCCCTATCTCAAAGCTCATCATGAGCGACAGAGGCGAACTGAGGGGGAAGAGGCCCTCGCGGAACGACTTCTTCTAGAGAGCCAGGACATTCATAAAGAGTACGAAGGCAAGGCTCAGGTTGCACGACAAGAGTTTAAGAAGGCTTTTGACGACGCCAAAGGGGAGGCACTTAAAGAGTACGATCGAATCATCGCAACAGCACGAGATGAGAGTCACCAAAAAGTTCAAGCAGCAAAAAAGGAGATTGATCTTGAGGTTGAGAAGTCTCGATCTCTCTTGTCCAAAGAGGTGCCCTCGTTGAGCGGTGCGATCGTTTCAAAACTGATTGGTAAGGATCTTCATTGATGGAGAATTCAAAGACAAACTCGCCCATGATTCTAACTCATTGTAAGAGAGGGATGAAGTTTCTTTCCCCTTTGTCTATCCTATTGCTTTGTCCATTGTTGGGATGGGCCGAATCTGGAGGTCATGGGGAATCTCATGGCGATGGGGGGATACCGAAAGTTGTATTTTGGCAACTTCTTAATTTTGCCATTTTTGTGGGGCTGCTCTTTTTTTTATTGAGAAAAAACGTGATCAGCCATTTTCAAAAGCGACGTGAGGATTTTCTTAGTGCTGTCACAAAGGCTCAGAAGATTCGACATGAGGCTGAGGAACGCCATAGCGAGATTCAAACACGGCTTAATCGTCTTAAGCAAGAAGAGGGGCAAAACCGTCAGCGAGCTCACGAAGAGGCTGAGAGTTACAAACGTCATCTTCTGCAGGAGGCAACGAACATCGCCAAAGGTGTAGAAGAAGAGAGTAGCAGGATGGTCCAAGTCGAGAAAGCCAAAGCGCTGGCGAAGGTTCGTGAAGAGCTCATTCAGGAGTCGATGAAACAGGCGCGCGAAAAACTATCCAAGAGCCTGGAAAATCAAGATCAAGATCGTTTACAGTCTGAGTTTATTGAGAAGATTCAGGTGGTGCGGCCATGAGATCCTCAGAAATTGCAAAAAGGTATGCGAAGGCGCTCTATGAGTTATCATCTGAGAACAAGAATGCGGAGAGAGTCTTTCTCGATTTGAGAGGAATTGATGCCATCATAGATTCTCATGAGAGCATTTCCGATTTTTTTGAGTCTCCGCTTATAACTCCTGCAGACAAAGAGAAAGCCTTGATGGAGGCTCTTAAAGATAAGGGTGTCTCTGATGAGGTCCTCTATCTCATGGTGTTGCTGGCAAAGAAGAAGAGACTTGGGTTGTTCACTCAAATTGTGGACGAATATGAGAAGAGAAGTGATGAGGCTCACAATGTTGTTCGCGGGAAGGTCACCTCTGCAACCCCGCTTTCGACAGCCCAAAGAAAAGAGATTGAGAGTGTGGTTGCCAAGACCACAGGAAAACAGGTGATCCTATCTTACGCTGAGGAGCCGAGTCTCATCGGTGGCCTCGTAGCCGAGGTGGGAAGCTTTACATTCAACGACGCTATAGAATCGCATTTAAATAGAATTAATGATGAACTAAAGAGGAGAGGCCACTAGTTATGGAAATGCAAATTCGAGCCGATGAGATCAGTCGCGTTCTAAAGGAACAGATACAAAAATATAAGAAGGCCATTGAAATCAGTGAAACAGGCAGTGTTTTGTCAGTTGGAGATGGAGTTGCGCGTGTTTACGGTCTTGACAATGTAATGGCAGGAGAGCTCGTGGAATTTCCCGGAGAGATTTTCGGGATGGCTCTGAACCTTGAGCAAGACAGCGTTGGGATCGTGATTTTCGGGGAAGACCGCGAGATCAAAGAGGGGGACACAGTTAAGAGGACGGGAAAGATCGTCCAGGTGCCTGTTGGCGAAGGTCTCTTGGGCCGTGTGGTCGATATTCTCGGAAATCCCATTGATGGACGCGGACCGATTCAGAGCAAAGAGCACCGAGTGGTTGAGGTCAAAGCACCAGGCATTGTGTATCGACAGCCTGTGCATGAACCTCTTCAAACCGGAATCA
The DNA here is from genome assembly GCA_014584465.1 of Pseudomonadota bacterium. Lineage (GTDB taxonomy): Bacteria > Bdellovibrionota > Bdellovibrionia > Bdellovibrionales > JACTMU01 > JACTMU01. The sequence continues at coordinate 93,972 of JACTMU010000094.1, forward strand.
AGGCCATTGATTCTATGATACCGATTGGCCGCGGACAGAGAGAGTTGATCATCGGAGACCGACAGACGGGCAAAACCGCCATTGCCATTGACACGATCATCAATCAAAAAGGTTTAGGGGTAAAGTGCTTTTATGTGGCCATTGGGCAAAAGCAATCAACTGTTGCTCAAGTGGTGGAGAAGTTGAGCTCTTCTGGAGCTATGCCCTACACCACAGTGATTGTGGCTTCAGCTTCAGATCCTGCACCCCTTCAGTTTTTGGCACCCTATTCTGGATGTGCAATGGCCGAGTATTTTCGTGACAATGGTGGGCATGCGCTGATCGTTTTTGATGACTTGACGAAGCAAGCTCAAGCCTATCGACAGCTCTCTCTCTTGCTTCGACGTCCTCCTGGACGAGAGGCCTATCCTGGTGACGTATTTTACTTGCATTCGCGACTTCTTGAACGGGCCGCAAAGATGAGTGATGAAAAGGGAGCTGGTTCACTGACGGCGCTACCGATCATTGAGACGCAAGCCGGTGATATCTCGGCCTACATTCCGACCAACGTTATTTCGATTACCGATGGACAGATCTTTTTAGAATCCGACCTCTTTTTCAAAGGGATTCGCCCTGCCATCAGTGTGGGGAAGTCTGTTTCGCGAGTCGGTGGTGCCGCACAGGTTAAAGGGATGAAACAAGTTGCCGGATCACTTAAACTTGAGTTGGCTCAGTTTCGAGAGCTGGAGGCGTTTGCAGCATTTGGATCAGATCTTGATAAGACCACTCAAGCACAGTTGGCGCGTGGTCGTCGACTTGTTGAAATTCTTAAGCAACCTCAATACGCGCCATATCGAGTTGAGGAGCAGATCGTCATCATTTATGCCGCAACCAACGGCTATTTGGATAAGATTGCCGAATCTGATGTCAAACGCTATGAAGCTGAGCTTATGGAGTTTTTGAAGCAAAAGCATCGATCCATACTGGAAAAATTGGGTGAACAAAAGGTTTTGAAGGACGAGATAAAGAAGCCAATGATTGAAGCGCTTGAAGAATTTTCTGCAACATTTCAATCTTCAAAAGCTCAATGAGTTTGACTGAGAGTCATCAATGCCAAGTTTAAAGGACATTCGAATCCAGATTCAGAGCACGAAAAATACGCAACAAATTACTCGTGCGATGAAGATGGTATCAGCTGCAAAGCTAAAACGAGCACAGGATAACATTGTGAATGTTCGTCCCTATGCTCACCGGATTCTCAATGTGATCGCAGACATTGCGGCAACTCGTAGGGTCGAGCACCCACTATTAAGTGCTTCGCAGAATCCTCAAAAGATTTTGCTGGTTGTTTTAACAAGTGATCGAGGACTTTGTGGTGGATTTAACAACAACATTTCCAGATTCGCAGAGGGTTTTTACAAGAACAACAAGAATCAGTTTGAGAAACTCGACTTTCTTTTTGTTGGAAAGAAAGCTCGAGACTATTTTAGGGCGAGAAATTTAGGCGTTGAGCCGATAGGAGTTATTCTAAATCTTGCAAAGGATGTCTCTTACGGTATGGCAGCGAAAGTTGCAGATCAGCTCATGAAGTACTTTTTAGAAGGTCACTATGATGAGATACGTCTGGTGTACAACGAATTCAAATCAGCGATGTCTCAAGAGGTTATCGTTGAAAAGCTTCTGCCGGTTGATCTTACAAAAACCTCGACAGAACATAAAGATGGCGAGTTGGGTTTTGCAAAGGACATGATCTTTGAACCCAAGCCAGAGCTCATCATCGAGGAACTATTGGAGAAACATTTTTCGGGACAAGTCTATCGAGCTATGTCTGAGAGCGTGGCTGCTGAACATGCTGCTCGTATGACCGCGATGGAAAATGCCACTAAGAATGCCGAAGAGATGATTCGCAGTCTTACATTGACATCAAATAAATTGCGTCAAGCTTCGATTACAACGGAACTCATTGAGATCTGTAGCGGCGCTGAAGCCTTGAAGGGATGAGGAGAAGAAAATGCAAGTAGATAAGGAGTTTGGAAGAGTTAAACAGGTTCTCGGACCCGTTGTGGATGTGGAATTTGAGCATGGAGAACTTCCGGGTATTAATATGGCTCTTCGCGTGACCAACAAAGCCAACAGCAATGAAGAGTGGAATTTGGTTTTAGAAGTTGCTCAGCATCTTGGAGATAGGACCGTTCGGGCTGTCGCTATGGATGCCACAGAGGGACTGGTTCGAGGATTCCCTGTCAAGAACACAAAACAGATGATCACAGCTCCCGTAGGTCGCGAGGTTTTAGGACGGATCATCAATGTCATTGGTGATCCTGTGGATGAGGCAGGTCCTGTGAAGGCAAAGGAGTATTGGCCAATCCATCGAAGTCGTCCATCGTTTGAAGAGCAGTCGACCAAGACCGAGATGCTTATGACCGGGATCAAGGTTGTGGATCTTTTGGCTCCTTACGCAAAAGGCGGTAAGATTGGACTCTTTGGTGGTGCAGGGGTGGGTAAGACTGTTTTGATCATGGAGTTGATTCGAAACATTGCCACAGAGCATGGGGGATTCTCCGTTTTTGCAGGTGTTGGAGAGCGTACCAGAGAGGGAAATGATCTTTGGAGAGAGATGAAGGAGTCTGGCGTTATTGATAAAACTGCACTTGTCTATGGGCAGATGAACGAACCACCTGGAGCTCGACAGCGTGTGGCTCTTACCGGACTCACTGTTGCGGAGTACTTTCGAGATCAAGAGGGACAGGACGTTCTCTTCTTTATGGACAACATCTTTCGTTTCACTCAAGCAGGATCAGAAGTGTCGGCCCTCCTCGGACGTATTCCTTCTGCTGTGGGCTATCAGCCTACATTAGGTACGGATATGGGTGCTCTTCAAGAGAGAATTACTTCGACCAATAAAGGATCAATCACCTCAGTGCAGGCTGTTTATGTTCCTGCCGATGACTATACGGATCCGGCACCAGCTACAACATTCACACACCTTGATGCGACCACCAACTTGGATCGAGAGATTGCTGCGCTTGGAATTTATCCAGCGGTGCATCCTCTCAATTCGACTTCACGTATTTTGGAGCCAGATACTGTTGGCAAGGAACACTATGAAACAGCCCGTAGTGTTCAGGTCATTTTGCAGCGCTATCGCGAACTTCGAGATATCATTGCAATTCTAGGTATGGATGAGTTGAGTGAGGAAGACAAGATCGTGGTTTCGCGAGCTCGAAAGATTCAGCGTTTCTTGAGCCAGCCTTTCTTTGTGGCGGAGGCTTTTACGGGGATGTCTGGGAAGTATGTGGATATTAAGGATACTGTTCGAGGGTTCCGAGAAATTCTGGATGGAAAGCATGACCAGATCCCAGAACAGGCCTTCTATATGGTTGGAACAATAGAAGAGGTTTTGGAAAAGGCTTCTAAGCTCTAGTTTTAGGAAGAGAAGTATGTTTTTGCTGACACTGGTGACTCCACAAAAGAAGCTTGTAACCGATCTCGATATCGAAGAGGTCTTTGTGCCGGCTTATGCAGGTGAGTTGAACATTCTCCCAGGGCACGCGCCACTGATGACAACCCTTCAGCCCGGCGCACTTCGCTATCGAGCTAAGGATTCTGATCGACTTCGTTATGTGGCGATCAGTTGGGGGTACTGTGAGGTTCACCCTCAAGGGATCAATATTCTTGCAGAGACTGCGGAGTTCCCAGAGGAGATTGACAAAGAGCGTGTGGCTCGCGCTCGAAAGAGAGCAGAGGAACTTCTTGTCGATGGAAATCTCAACTTAGACGAAATTGAGAAGTTTCAGAGAAAATATGCTCGCACACTGGTGCGCGCAGAGGTTTCAGAACAATCCGAGTGAAGAATCTCCATTGGGATCTTGATCTTTTACCCAATCGAGAAAAGATTTGCTATAAGAGCCGATTTGGAGAACTTGGACTTCGCTTTCAAAAAGATTCAACCGGTCAGTTTTGCCAACTTCAAGGGGATGTAGAGTTTTCAATAAAGGGTTTTGGGCTCGTTGACTTCTCCTTTGAACAAACTTGGGATTGCCTTGCGCAATCCTTTCACTATAAAGAGACCGATCGTCGAAGAGACCGATCTCATCAGTGGAGAATCTCTCCAGAAAAGAACTCCAGCCAGGTCACCATTGAAACGGATTCTCGAGTGTTTTCCACTCATGAAGCTTACACGGAGATATTTTCACCACTTCAACTCTTTTTTTGGATGGCGAGTGGGCAAATGCCGAGTGAATCCGATTCTATTTTTTCCAATGTGCTATCTAAGAAGAAAATTGAACTCGTAGAGATCCGTAAAGTTTTTCAAAATGATGGAACCTACTTTTTACGATTGAGATTCCCCGACGGTTCACAAATGATCTTAAAACAGATAAAATTTTGGATTGATCCAGAGACGAACCGAATGGTTCGTCTTCAACTCGGCTCGGTGCCAGGTTCCTTTTGCGTGTCACAGTAGGTCAAAAAATGAGTTATCTAGGGGCTGTCCGGTAATTCGCTTTTTGATCGATTTTGATAAGTTTTTCTTATACCGAGGCGGGCCGACGAAGGGCTAGCCAGAGGCGCTAACTCCCTATCTAGCCGCCAAGTGGTTTGAATAGCTAGATGCGTCCAGCATTTGGAACCTGGCACCTTAATATTCGAGTTTAAGACCTGCTCCAAATTGAAGATCAGAACCTAAATCGGCCACTTCGGTTGTTGCGCCATCACTCATAAAGCTTCGAAGTTCCAAATAGAGGTAGGCATTCTCCAAACCAAACTCGATGTAGGACTCTTCAGATGCATGTGAGTTCATCCAATTCAGTTGAACCAACAGACCAAGACCAAAATAGCCGTTTATGCTCGTTGTGGCGTCAACCATGTTCGTCTCCACTCCCGTCGAAGCCGCAAAAACCTCTTTATAGGCCATTTGATAGGCCCCGAGAAAAAAATAGGGGGCCACATAGGGCTGAGCCATAAGCGTATCTAGAGCATAGGTAAATTGAAGGCGATAGGGAATGATTTCAATGTCGGTATGATCAGTGGATGTTTCATAACGGTTTCGATAAAGGCCCGTTCCCAATTCAATTGCGGGAGATCCCATGGGCGTGTTCCATGAAAAACCGAAGCTGATATCGACAAGTGAGGTCTCAGGAGTACCATAAGAGTCCTCGATCGAATTCAAGACATAGGAGGAACGATAAGAGTCGGGATAATACTGACTTAAACCGACGGAGAAAAGAACACCCCAGGAGTCCCGTCTTCGATCGTATTCGGTAAGCTCGCCAGAAGTTTCAAAGAGCATCTCTCTTCCAGGGGTTTCAACTTCCACAAGCTCATCAGGAAATGGCATGGGTTGCCCAGATGCTACCGGGCTCTGAAACGCAACAGTGAGCATGAAGAAAGTCGACTTGAGTCCAAATTTCACTGAGTAAGACCCCCTCTCTATAGAGTGTGCTAAAATCTTTATCATGTGTATCACTAAATGCATCTTCCTGGTCGTCGTATTGCATTTGCTTGGGGTTCTATCGGCCGAAAGTTCTGAAAACCACGAAGTTGAATTAGATCAAAGGCCGGTCCACTCTGTGGACTCACTTACGATTCGAGACCAAATCGGTCAGATGCTCTTCATTGGGTTTGCAGGAGTTCATTTAAACGATGATTTGAAGCGCCGTCTTGACCATCTTCGACCTGGTGGAATTGTAGTCTATTCAAGAAACATTCAATCGGCCCTGCAAATTGCAAAGCTTAACTATGACGTTCAAAAATGGGCCAAAAAAAATGGACTTCCTCCCCTCTTGATTGCCATTGATCAGGAGGGTGGATCAGTCAGTCGAATTCGTTTGAATCCACCTCTACCCAGTGGATTTGCTCTTGGATACACACAAGACCCATCACTGACGGAAGAGATGGGACGAACCACCGGAAAGTTCCTATCACTGCTTGGATTTAATATGAATTTAGCACCTGTTGTGGACCTCAATCGAGGAGGAGACAACACCTTTCTCAAAAGCCGTTCCTTTGGAAGTGATCCAAAAGAGGTTGGAGTTCTCACAGCATCTTACGCGAAAGGGTTAAAAAGTGCAGGAGTGATACCAACAGCAAAACATTTCCCCGGTCACGGCCAAGTCTCTACGGATTCTCATTTGCAAACACCTTCAAATCGGAACAGTTATGAATCTTTGAAAGAGACAGATCTTGTTCCATTTAAGAAATTGACTGACTTGAGCTCTTACGTGGCAGTGATGGTTGGTCACATCTCGTATCCAAAGATAGATCAGAGTCGACTTCCTGCCACCTACTCATCAATATTGGTCGATGGAATATTAAGAAAGGCCATGAATTTTCGAGGCCTAGTCCTAACCGATGACATCGAAATGGGCGGTGCGGGAGTGTTTCGAAATGTTGGGGAAAGAGCTGTGGAAAGTCTTCGAGCCGGGACGGATATGATCATGATTGCGTGGTCTTGGAAGGCTCAGACAAGGGCCTTGGAGGCGATTCAAAAGGCAATAGCCAATGGAAATCTCAGTCGTCAAAGACTCAGATCGAGTGTGGAGCGAATACTTGCCACAAAGAACCATTACGACCATGAAGATGTTTCAGCCCCAACTCTCCAGGAGTTGAAAGAACAGGCCGAGAGGTTGAACTTCGAGGAGCTGACGGCGAACATCATTCGAAAGAACATAAGAAGATCGTTAAAGGCGCTGCCGGAGCTTCATCGCGGCAGTTGTTTCGACCAACAGGTCATTCTATTTTCTGCCGTCCATGAATTTCGAGAAGGCTTTCAGAGAATCCGTAAGAATCGTATTCAAATCAGGCGCATCAATCAGGAGACCGTAGATAACCTCAAGAGAGATCTCAAATCTACAAACATATCCACTGTTGTGGTTCATGTCGTTGGACCTCAAACGGCTCGCATGGCCAATGAAATCATATCAAAAGGAGATGGCGACATCATTGTGATCAACGGATATCTCCCAACAGCCATCAGGGCACAGGGTCGAAGTGTCAAGGTCATCAATGTTCTTGCCTATCACGCAAGACTTCCAGAGATCTTAGTGCAAGAGCTTTAGATTCAGATCCAGATTAAAGTGAAATCAAATAAGTGAGCTCTTCATGGATGTTTGGCCATGCAATGGTGTTCATTCGCACAATGAGGCGGCTGTCAGGGGTCAAAGTGTACTTCTTATTCGTTTGAGATGTGAGACGAATGACCTTTTCAGGAGTCAAAGGGGTTCGGTCGGTAAAGGCAAGAGAGATGGTTTTCATAGCTGAACTGAGATCTCGAATTCCCAAAGTTTTACATTGTTGACGCACCAGCATAAGTCCCATCAAATTGGAAACGGGTTCGGGAAGAGGTCCAAATTGGTCACGCAAACTCTCTTCAAGAGTCTCCATGACTTCGAGGCTCGAGATCTCAGACATCTTCTTGTAGAATGTAAGACGAAGTCGGATGTCGCTAATATAGTTGTCAGGTATCAATGCGGGAATTCGTACGTTGATCTCGGGTTCAAGCTCTTCGACTCCAGGAGCTTCACCTTTCAGAGTGCTGAGTTCATGTTCGAGAAGATCTAGATAGAGGTCATAACCCACAGCTTCAATGTGTCCTGACTGTTCATCACCTAAAATATTGCCAGCTCCTCTGAGTTCAAGATCGTAGTGGGCGATTTGAATTCCACTTCCGAGAGCCGTATTTTCTTGAATGATTTTAAGGCGCTCCTGAGCGTGAGCATCAAGATTCTTATGGTTAGGTACGATCAGATAACAATAGGCGCGCTGTTTGCTTCGTCCGACCCTTCCACGGAGTTGGTACAACTGACTGAGTCCAAAGGTGTGAGCGTCATTGATGAACATGGTGTTGGCAAGAGGGACATCCATTCCCGATTCAATGATCGTCGTACAAACAAGAACATCAATATCATGATTGAAGAAAGAGAGCATGGTCTTTTCAAGTTGATCCTCGTCCATCTGTCCATGCCCAATCTTAATTCTAAGTTCAGGAATCAATTGTTGAATCTCTGAAGCTACCCTCTCAATGGTTTGAACACGGTTGTGAAGAAAGTAGACCTGACCTCCCCTTTGAACTTCAGCCTGTATCGCCTTTCGAATCGTTTCGCCATCAAAGCGACAAAGAAAGGTCCGAGTAGGAAGACGGTCCACGGGAGGGGTATTGATCAAGCTCAAATCTCGAATACCCACAAGACTCATATTGAGGGTGCGTGGAATGGGAGTTGCTGAAAGAGTCAATGTGTCGATTGCTGCCTTAAGCTGCCGGATCTTCTCTTTGTGTTTGACCCCAAACTTATGCTCTTCATCGACAATCAAAAGGCCTAAATTCTTAAAGGCCACATCTTTGCTAAGAAGTCGATGAGTTCCTATGACAATATCGATTTCTCCAGCTTTAATCATTTGCAGGCGTTTACGAATCTCGGGTGGCGAAACAAAACGATTCAGGGCGGTAACTCGAGTTGGCCAATCTCGAAACCGATTTTCAAAGGTACGCAGATGCTGAAACGTCAAGACTGTGGTTGGGGCCAAACAGGCAACTTGAAAGCCATCTTCAACTGCTTTAAATGCTGCGCGCATGGCAACCTCGGTCTTCCCAAATCCTACATCACCACAAATAAGTCGGTCCATCGGAGAATCTGATTCTGCAAGACCTTTAAGGATGTCGCTGATTGCTCGTAACTGATCGTCCGTTTCATCATAAGGAAAACCATTTTCAAATTTAACAAAGTCGTCACTCACAGAAGAAAATCGGGGTCTCTGTATTTGTGATCTTTTAGCATAAAGTGAAAGAAGCTCGCTTGCGAGGTCACGAAGATGGTTACGGACCTTGATCTTCGTCTTTTGCCAATGGTTGCTTCCAAGTTTATCGAGAAGATGGGGGAGATGAGGCCCCGAATAACGTTGAAGCTGAGAAACTCGATAAACAGGAAGATAGAGGCGATCCCCGTCCTTGTATTTCAATTGAATGAATTCAGCTGGGACATTTTCAACGGTGATGACTTTCAGACCTTCATAAATGCCTATTCCATGATCCACATGGACGATGTAGTCACTGGGTTTGAGTTCACCAAATCGTAAAGATTGAACCTCCTTATAGGAAGTTCCGCTAGGAGTTGAAAATCTCCTTTCTCGACGTCCAACGAAGTCTTCGATTCGCAAGAAGATCAGGCGCTCTTCTGAAAGCCTCAAACTCTCCGAAAGGGGTCGTGGGACAATGTGAACCAGATCAGGGTGGCGACTTTGATCTTCACGCCATTGAAACCATTGGTAATCTTCCACAATCTTTGAGTGAAGATGATATCGCTCAAAGGCCAACCTCATCCGCTGGGCTTGGGAAACGGTGTGAGAGGAGATAAAGATCTGATATCCCGCCTCTCGCCACTCCTTGATTCTCAAAGCGCCCTCAGGAGATAGAAGCTCGTGATCCTTATTGAGTTTTGAAAACTCCGCAATGTTCGAAGTCGAATAGTTGCGCGTCTGGCCAACTTCACCTTCTTGATGAATGTGAATCCGAGAAAGATTGATGGTCTGTTGTGAGAGATTTTGACGGAGTTGCTCCATGTTGATGAAAAGTGAATTCAAATTCGGAGAGATTGGTTGGTTCTGTGTTCGTTGTTCCTCTTCCTTAAGAGTTTTCAAGAACTGATCAGCCTTCTTATGGATTTCGATGGGATCGATCCACCAAATCGAAAGAGGTTTCTGAAAAAAATCGAGTGGTTGACTCAATTCCTCATAGATTAAAGGAAGAAAAAAGTCGATCTCTGGAAAATCCTGTCCTTGAATGAAGTGAAAGAGGAAGGGCTTGGATCCCTCCTCTAAAACATTGCGACGTAAGAAATCGCCTTGAATTCTCTCAACCAAATGGGTGCGATCATCATCGAGATAAAGCGCCTCTTTAACCGGGAGTAAGATCAATGAATCTACGACCTCTTTAGAACGTTGACTTTGGGGGTCAAAACAGCGAATGGACTCAATCAAATCGCCATAGAGTTCCAGGCGCAGAGGGAGTGGGTGAGCAGGAGAATAGATGTCAAAGATGGACCCTCTCAGGGAGTAGTGACCCAGATCTTCCACCAAGGGGGCTGAGTGATATCCGAGATGGTTCAACTCTCGATGGATCTCTTCGCTCAACTCGTCCCCAACTGAGAGAGATCGCATATGGCTGGTCATCACCGATACGGGGATGCACTTCTGAAGGAGGGCCTCGACGGAGGTGACAAAGGTCTCTCCTGCTTGGGCCGTGTAGGCCTTGTGAAACCAGCTGATGCGTTGACTTGCGATCTCACGTTTAGGATAGAGAGCCGAATAGGGAGAGACATCAAAAGTAGGTAACATCGCAACATGATGGGCGCCGGATGGGTCAAAAAAGAGGAGGTCTTCACAAAATTGGGATGCTGCCTGGTCGGTGGGGAAGACAATCAGATGGGTTCGTCTTGAAAGGGGGCCTGGCCACTTTCCAACAAGAGGTGCAAGAAGGAGCGGCGAATTGGTTCCTACAATGTCAAGATGGGCGCAGTCACTGTCGATCGAGGCAACTCGCTCGAAAACAAGATTGAGAGGTTCAACTGGGTTCATCATTTTCCTATAATGACGCTTAGCGCTTTTTTGTAGCGAAGTGTTTGGCCATGATCGCAACTCTCTACCTAGCATGGAATCTTTGAGGAGAGTAGAGGTTGTTCTTGGAATGTTTTGCCTCGCTCAGTATAAGGAGCTATATTCAGAATCAAAAATGGAGAGTTCATATGGTGCCTCTCATAGCGATTATGGTCATTACGGTCTTAGCGACTCTCTTTGGAGCGGCTCTACTCTTTTTTGTCTCTAAAGTGGGCCCAAAAGTTAAGATCTCAGAGATCAAGTCCCTTTCCTATGAGTGTGGGCTTGTGGGGGAAGAGAAGAAGAGCACGAAGGTCTCAGTTAAGTTCTATCTAGTCGCCATCCTCTTTATCCTCTTTGACATTGAGATCATCTTTCTTTATCCCTGGGCTATCATTTACAACGATATGTTAACCACAAACGCAGTTTTCATTTTTTCAGAGATGATGGTCTTTATGGCCGTGCTTTTGTTTGGACTCTTCTACGTATGGCGATCGGGAGCATTGAGGTGGGATTGATGCAGGAATGGATTGGTTAAATATGGGTCAGGACGGGTTTGAAACCACGATCAATCTCATCAAGCTGTTGCTCATTTTTTTGGCAATGATTCAGGCTGTTCCAGTCTTGGTTTGGGTGGAAAGGCGAGGATCGGCGTTCATACAGGATCGATTCGGCCCCAATCGTGTTGGTCCTCTTGGTTTAATGCAACTTTTGGCAGACGCAGTTAAATTTATTTTTAAAGAAGAATTTTCTCCCAACAAGAGCGTGCGCGCTATCTATTATATGGCTCCTGTGGCCGCACTGGTTCCTGCGGCGCTCGCTCTTGGGGCACTACCGCTCTCCACGCCGATTCATGTAGCGCCTTTTGAGTGGCTGGGGAGGAGCTGGGGGCCCTACACATTTGAGATGCAGAGTTTTGATATCCCAGTTGGGATCGTCTACGTTTTGGCAGCCTCCTCTTTGGGGGTCTATGGCCTTCTTTTGGCAGGTTGGGGTTCAAGCAATAAGTATTCACTGATGGGAGCTCTCAGAGCCAGCGCTCAGATGATGAGTTATGAGCTCTCCTTGGGACTTTCAGTTGTGGGAACAATTCTCGTATTTGGTTCTCTTGATTTTCATACCATCATTAAGGCTCAAGAAGGCTTCATGCATTTCCATCTTTTTGGAAGTGAAATTCAGATTTTTCTTCCCAATTGGGGCATCTTTTATCAACCATTGGCAGCCATTATCTTTGTGGTCGCTGTTTTTGCCGAGAGCAATCGACTTCCATTTGATCTTCCCGAGGCCGAGGGCGAGCTTGTTGCAGGATTTCATACCGAATACGGTGGATTTAAGTTGCTCCTCTTTTTTATGGGTGAGTATGGTCACATGATCGTTGCGTCGGGACTCTTTTCCATCTTCTATTTGGGAGGATATGGACTTCCTTGGGTGGATACGATCACAGTGACTGAGTTTTTTTCAGGAATCTTTTCTCATTCTACCACTGCCAGTATCGTGACCTCTATTTTCTATTTAGTTCTCTTTCTCATAAAGATTGCCCTTTTCATTTGGCTATTTATGTGGGTACGGTGGAGCTTGCCACGATTTAAATATGATCGGCTTATGGATTTGGGGTGGAAAACATTGATGCCTCTAGCGCTTTTCAACATCATCTTGACGGCTTCGATTATGTTTTTAGCACATTTCATTCATTGGGGAGTGTAGGGAGTGGAAAGTTCAGTCCTTCTCTTTTATGTATTGGCCGCACTGATTCTCATATCAGCGGTTGGTGTGATCTCCGCTGCCAACGCGATCTATTCGGCGCTCTGCCTTGTAACGACGATGTTTGGAGTCGCAGGGGTCTTTTTGAATTTAGGGGCTCCTTTTATAGGAGCGGTTCAAGTGATTGTCTATGCGGGCGCCGTCGTGGTTCTCTTTGTGATGATCGTGATGTTACTTGATCTTAAGAAAAAAGAGCGTCCACTTCAGTCGAGAAGTGTGTCCAGTGGGATTAAGGTCGCGATCCCAGCGCTTCTAGTGGGGATCGTCGTGGCAGCCGCCCAGATGTCGATTGATTTTGCAACTCAAGAGGGTGCTGCTCAGAGCGGGGGCTTTTTGGTCTCCACGAAAGAGTTAGCTCAGCTCCTCCTCTCAAAATATCTCTTTGCATTTGAAGCCATCAGCCTTTTGATTTTGGTGGTGATTGTGGGTGCCATCTCTTTGGCACGAAGCCCAGGAGGTACTCATGTTGGACCTCAATGAGTTTATGCATATCGGGATTCATCATTACATTGCACTCTCCCTGATTCTGTTTGCAGTGGGAATGATGGGAGTGATGATACGAACCAATGTTTTGATTATTCTCATGTCCATTGAGTTGATGTTGAATGCAGTGAACTTATCTTTTGTAACTTTCAGCCATTATAACAAGAATTTTGATGGGCAAATCATTGTCTTTTTCGTTATGACAATTGCCGCAGCAGAAGCAGCGGTGGGATTGGCGTTGGTGGTGTTGATCTTCAAACATGTAAAGACATTGAATGTGAGATTTTTTGAAAAACTTCGAGGGTAATCTCTTCACCTGGAAAAATTGAATGGACACAGTACGAGATGAGATAAGAGAGGGTTTTGCGTGAACACAACATTTTTGGTTGCTCTTTTGCTTCTTGCGCCATTGATGGGATTTCTCTTTAATGGAATTCGTTTTCGAAGCACCTCTTACAAATTGGCAGGTACAATTGCAACTCTTGCTTCGGCAACATCATTTTTGTCGGCGCTCCTTTTGGTGGGGACCTTGATCCGTTCTGAGGGGCCTTCAGGTTCGATTCAAGTGACTTTTTTTGAGTGGATCCGCTTAGGATCGGTTCAAGTCTCAGCACGATTTGTCATTGATGCATTAAGTTCAGTGATGGTCTTGGTGGTGACAGGAATAGGCTCACTTATACATCTTTTCAGCATTGGATACATGTCTCACGATCCAAGGCCTTCCAAGTACTTTGCCTATCTTAATTTCTTTCTCTTCAACATGCTTCTTTTGATCTTAGGCAGCAATCTTTTGATCATGTTCATCGGCTGGGAAGGGGTAGGACTGTGCTCCTATTTGTTGATTGGGTTCTGGTTTACCGATCGAGAGAAGGCTGCCGCCGGTATGAAGGCCTTTGTGACCAATCGAATTGGGGATGCTGGATTTCTACTTGGTATGTTTTTTCTTCTCTTTACCTTTGGGACCTTGGAGTTTTCAGAGCTTGGTATGTTGGCCCCAACTCCAGAAATGGGCTGGCTAGGTCCCGTCACTCTGGCCACCCTCTTTTTGTTTGTGGGGGCAACAGGCAAATCGGCACAAATTCCCCTCTATGTTTGGCTTCCCGATGCCATGGCGGGCCCTACCCCGGTTTCGGCATTGATTCATGCCGCAACGATGGTGACAGCAGGTGTGTACATGATTGTGCGACTCAATCCTCTTTTCATGGCAGCCCCAAATACCATGTTGGTCATTGCCACGATCGGTGGGGCAACCGCTTTTTTTGCTGCGACGATTGGGCTTACTCAATGGGACATCAAAAAGGTGCTCGCCTATTCTACGGTTTCCCAATTGGGATATATGTTTTTGGCAGCCGGAGTAGGTGCATTTGGTGCCGCAATTTTTCATTTGATGACTCATGCCTTCTTTAAAGCGTTGCTCTTTTTAGGATCTGGGAGCGTGATTCACGCAATGTCAGATGAGCAGGACATTCGTAAGATGGGGGGATTGAGACCTCATCTTCCCATCACTCACACCACCTTTTTTCTGGGATGGTTGGCGATCATCGGTATTCCACCACTTGCGGGTTTTTTTAGTAAGGATGAGATTTTGTGGATGGCCTTTCACAGTCCGAGAGGACATTGGACGCTCTGGATGGTGGGTGTTTTGGGAGCAGCATTGACTGCCTTTTACATGACAAGACTCATGGCACTCACCTTTTGGGGAAAGTCTCGATTTGGTCATGACCACCATCCACATGAGGGTCCCTGGACTATGGCGCTTCCGCTTATTGTGCTCGCATTTTTTTCGGTTGTAGCAGGGTGGATTGGGATCCCTCACGTGCTTGGAAAAATGTTGCCAGGTCATCCTGCCAATCTCCTTGAGGAGTGGCTCAAGCCACTTCTTACCTTGCCCCTTCTGGCTGAGGGCGATCATACTGTGATCGAAATGAGTTTGATGTCCATCTCGGTCTGCGTTGCGGGGTTGTCCGCCTTTTTGGCCTACTACTTCTACATCGTTAAACCTGATCTGCCTGCTAAGATTGCGGCAAGTCTTGGAGGTCTCTACACTCTTGTATTGAACAAATATCGGGTGGATGAGTTTTATCAATCAAAACTCATTTCTCCCTTGGTTGAAGCAAGTAAAGGTCTCTGGGTGTACGTGGATGTGGAATTTATCGATCGGATCAGCTACTGGATCACGGATCTCTTTCGAGAAGTTGGCAAGGAGTTACGAGAGATTCAAAATGGAAATATCCAGAACTATATCATGTACATCTCTATTGGAATTGTCAGTGTCATGATCGTGGTCTTAACGTTGGGAAGGTAAGAGAATGGTTCTCTCATTAGTCACTTTTTTACCCACTGTCTTTGCTCTCATTCTAATGCTGACTCGTTCAGATAAGATGGTGAGGTTGTTGGCTCTCATTTTTGGTTGGAGTGAGTTTTTCATCAGCGCGGCCATTCTTACAAAGTTTAAAACAGGCACACCCAGTTTGCAGCTTGTGGAAAGATATGCGTGGATCAGTGATTTTGGGATTACCTATTTCTTAGGGGTAGATGGTCTGTCGTTGTGGTTGGTTCTGCTTACGACTTTTCTTACCCCGATCATTATCTTAGGAAGCTGGACTTCTATCCGTGAAAGGGTCAAGGGCTTTCATATAAGTCTCTTTATTCTCGAAACAGCCATGTTGGGAACTTTTTTGGCGATGGATTCGGTCCTTTTCTATCTGTTTTGGGAATTGTCGCTTATTCCAATGTATTTCATGGTTGGGATATGGGGTGGGCCACGGCGAATTTATGCCACGGTCAAGTTTTTCATTTTCACGATGCTCGGTTCTGTCTTTATGCTATTGGCCATCATCTACATGATCTACCAGACTGCAGACGTGGCTGGATACTACAGCGCCAGCATCTTGGATTTCTACAATTTGTCACTACCGTTTGTGGCGGGTGAATTTTTAACGCCTCAGACTCTCTGTTTCTTAGCGTTTTCAATTGCATTTGCAATCAAAGTCCCGCTTTTTCCGCTTCATACGTGGCTCCCCGATGCCCACGTGGAGGCGCCTACACCTGGGTCTGTGATCTTAGCAGGTGTCATGCTCAAAATGGGGACCTACGGTTTCTTAAGATTCTCCATTCCGATGTTCCCAGAGGCAGTCCAAAACTGGGGCTGGATCTTTTTGATTGCAGCAACAGTTGGAATTATCTATGGCGCACTCGTTGCAATGGTGCAGCCAGACATGAAGAAGCTTGTTGCCTATTCCTCGGTTTCCCATATGGGTTACGTTCTCTTAGGCCTCTTTGCCTTGAATATAGAGGGGATGGCGGGAGCTCTTTTTCAGATGCTTAACCATGGGGTGAGCACCGGCGCCCTCTTTTTGTTGGTAGGAATGATCTATGAAAGAACTCACAGTCGTGAGATCAAGAGGTATGGTGGGTTGGCTGCAAACTTGCCACTGTTTGCTATTTTTTTCTTTATCATCACACTTTCGAGCATTGCGGTGCCAATGACCAATGGATTCATAGGAGAGTACCTGATTTTGCTAGGTAGCTTCTTATCAGGAGAGATATTTGTCTATTTTGCCATACTTGGTGTTGTGCTGGGCGCGGTCTATATGCTCTGGATGTACAAGAATGTCTTCTTTGGAACGGACGGCGAGATTGTAAAGCACCACAAATTGGAAGATATGAACATGAGAGAGATCTGTGTGATGATCCCACTTGTGGTTTTAGTGTTTTGGATGGGGATCAAGCCCAACCATTTTCTAGATTGGTCGAAATCCAGCTTGGACCATCTTGTACAGAATCAAAAGGGTTATCAACTGACCGTCGATCTTGACACAAAATCACAAGATGTTGTGCAAAAATCAGATCACGATTCAATTGTAGGTCATCAGACATCTTATGATTCGTCACGAAGCTATGAGGCTGAAAGGTGACCGTATGAATATAGAATTTGGTTACATGGATCTTCTTCTTACAAGTCCACTCTTGGTTCTTTTTGTGACCAGCTTGATTCCAATTACAACAAAGCTTTTGAGAGGAAATCGAGAGCTCAATCCTTTGGCAAACCTTCTATGTGTTTTTGCTGGACTTGCAATCTGTGCTGGTGTCATGGTGATTCCCCAGCAAAGTCACTTGGCTTTTGAAGGTGCGATTGTAGTTGATGGGCTCTCTCGGTTCATGGGTGTGCTGATTCTATTTTTGACGGGAGGGGCACTTTTTCTCGTTGCAGAACATCGAACGGTCATTGAACGCCAGCTCTCTGAATGCATTTTTTTGATTCTAAGTGCCGCAATGGGGATGTTGATCTTATTGTGGTCGAACGACCTTCTGACAACATTTATTGGCCTGGAACTCACAGCTCTTTCAACCTATCTTGTGATTGCACTCAGCCGTGAAATAGTTTTGGCCAGAGAAGCTGCCTTTAAATATTTTGTGATGGGAAGTTTTGCTTCAGCGATCTTTTTGTTGGGCGCTTCATTGATTTACGGCACAGCTTTGTCGACCAATTTCAGTGATCTTGGAAATGTTGCCGGGACTTTGGTTTCTACCAATCGTCTTTTTCTCTTTGGGCTGTCGTTGGTGGTTTTGGGATTTGCCTTTAAGATCTCTCTTTTCCCCTTTCACTTTTGGACCCCAGATGTCTATCAAGGGGCAGGGACTCCAATCACGGCCTACATGGCCACCGCAGTCAAAGCGGCAAGCTTTGCGGTTTTTTTGCGTTTTACGATGGTTGGTGGATTGTGGAGCGCTGAAAGCCTCTTTAATGCTCTTCAATGGCTGGCTGTGGCAACCATGTTGATTGGAAATGTCGCTGCATTGATCCAATCCAATTTGAAGAGAATGCTGGCCTATTCGAGCATTGCCCACTCCGGCTATGTGATGATCGGCTTGCTTGTAGCAGCTTATGGAGGAGACCAACTTATTGGTCCCATGGCCTTTTACCTCTTCACCTACTCAGTGATGACCTTTGGGGCCTTTGCAGCCATCAGCATGTTAGAGAAAAATAGCGATACCATACTGCACGTGGAAGATCTGGCAGGCTTGGGACGTAAACATCCATGGATCTCGTTTGCTATGATGTTATTTCTATTGAGCCTTGCGGGGATACCTCCCCTTCTAGGGTTCTTTGGCAAATTCTACCTTTTTGCCGTCGCGATGGATGTGGGGTTTTATTGGCTTGCCATTTGGGGTGTGATCAATTCTGTGATCAGCGTCTACTATTATCTTCGCCCCATCATCTATCTCTACATGCATGAGGGTCAGGAGTTCACTTTGCCTCGCGCACGCTATTTGACCACCATGGCAGTTGCGCTTTCTGCTGCCATGGTGCTGATGCTGGGCTTTTTCTCCTCTCACATCATCCACCTCGTCGAGTAGAGAGCAAATATTGGATCTGGCGCGGCAATTTAATAACTGAAGTTCTCGGTAAAACTTCCGAAAGAGGTGTAGAGTGATCTTCGGTCTCGACATAAGAAAAACTTATGGAAATTCGCTGTGAAAGCCGATTTCGCGCTAGGCACTAAAGACAGCGAAGCTCAAAGATCAAATTTTCGAAGTGTATTGATGGCGGACTTAAATCCGGCTCGAACGATATGCCCTAGTATCTTCTGATTGAGACTGAAATGGTCTGCAAAGAACATCTCATGGTTATGGGGATCAGGATGAATATCGATGTAGGTGACATCTCGCTGAAAATTGATCCGCTTGAGTATAATCTCAATGAGTTTGTCTTTGTGCTCTTCAGGAAGATGGCTCTGTTTAAAATAACCATCAATGGCGTTGAGGATCTGTGAGATGCTCTCTCGATATTCCACATGTCGCGCAATCTTTTGTTCAACGAGCTGATAGAGGGCCTGGTTGAGGATCGCCCCTATGCCATAGTCCGCGAGACTGCCAATATCTTTATTGTAGTGATAGGGTTGGATGGAATAACTTGAAATGATGAGGTCCGCACCGTGGTCTGCAGCAACGTGAGTGGAGAGTGAATCGCGAATTTCTCCATCAAAAAAATGAAGAATCTTTCCCTTTTCATTTGCGATTTCATACGGAGCAAATGCAGGTGGTAAACTGGCAGAGGCCGCCGCAGCTTCACTGATTGTGGCGTAGTTGGCATATTTGATGGTCTTATCTTTGGTCACCTCTTCAAAATCGCCGAAGATCACCTTACGCGAGTGGTTCAATTGGGTGGCCACGATGAAAAGGTCCACTCCAAGATCTCGGAAATGGTTGCTCTGAACGAGAACATGTTCTCTAAGGTAGCGCTCAAGTCCTTTGGTTGTAAAAAGACCATTGAGCTTAAATCCGCTCTTCAAAAAGGCCTCAATACCGCCCGTGACGACCGAGCTTCTTCTTAAAAACTTAGGGATGAATCCTACCAGATTCTTGCCGTTGAGGGTGAATAGATCCATGTAGGAGATGGGCTTGAGTGAGCCTATCGAGCTTCGCCGCGGAGTGAGGCGAAATCCAGTTTCAAAGATAAAGCTCGATCGAATGGTCTCTAGATCGTAGCCGGCAGCCAAAAAGGTGCAAATGACAGCTCCTGCGCTGGAGCCTACGTAGATACGAAAGGTTCTGGAGAAATCATCGCCAAACTTCGTCTCAACATCGTCGTGACTTCCCCCGGCAAATCGAAAACCCTTCTCTTGGAGGGCTTGACAGACGCCCAAGTGAAAAGCCGCAGCCTTTAAACCACCTCCACTTAAAACCAGAGCGACTCGCTTTTTTTTGTCTATTCGCATAACGTATCCCCATTATAGGAAGTGATGTGGAAAAGTCTAGCGTGACAAGAGGCTATTTCGATGAAAAAATGGGCCAAATAGGGAGGCTTTTACGATGGAACGACTATCCATTACTGACTACTCAACAAAATATCATATCAGTGTTTCGACACTGAGAAGAAAGATCAAGGCCAACCAAATTGACTATTCACTGGAAGATGGGAAGTACATGATCAGGGATGTGCCTCCGCAAAGCCCGCACGGGCGTAGTGATTCATTAGATGACCACTCAAAACTGCTCAGTCGAGACCATGGTGACCACCTGGACTTTTCAACTGCCAACCTCCTGTTGAACGAACTGAAGGAGGCCTACTCAACGATACTCAAAGATAAAGAGGGTCAGATTGTAAATCTCAAGAGTCAAATTTCAGACCTTCAAACTCTCATTCAGGTTTTGGAGAGCGAAAATCAGCGACTTAAATTCTCGCTTGGTGAAGAGTAAGTCCGTCGCGAAATTCCTATGCAGCTGATGCCGCAGCTGGGGCTTTGGACTTCTTTCCACCACGTTGTCCACCGCCTCCCTTAACACCTTTCTTACCTTTCGTCATTCCTGGTTCACCAAGGGCCATATGAAGCACCTCATCAAGATGTTCCACCAAAATGAAGTTGAGATTCTCAGTAAACTCTTTAGGGATGTCCGAGAGATCTTTCTTATTCGCAATAGGAACGATGATGTTTTTAATGCCATGAGTAAGGGCAGCTAGGGCCTTCTCCTTGATTCCACCGACAGGGAGCACACGACCAGCCAGAGTTACCTCTCCGGTCATGGCAATGTCGCGACGAACAGGAAGCTCGGTCATCAAGCTGATGATCGCAGTCGCCAAAGTCACTCCGGCCGAAGGACCATCCTTTGGGATTGCTCCGGCGGGGATATGAATGTGAATCTCGTTTTGGTCAAACCAATCATCGGCAATACGTAGCGCTGAGGCATGGGCCCGAGCGTAGGAGAGTGCCGCAGTGGCGGACTCTTTCATCACATCACCCATTTGGCCTGTCAGAACCAAGTTGCCCTTTCCCTTCATACGTAGGGCTTCGACATAGAGAACCTCTCCGCCATGTTGAGTCCATGCCAATCCTGTGGCAATTCCAATGTTATCTTCTTTCAGTTTCTCGTCTCGTAGATATCTAGGAGCACCTAAGAAGTCAGAGACAACATCTTTGGTCACAATGGTCTTCTCTTTCTTTCCCGTGACCACATTTCTTGCGATCTTTCGAAAAATGGATCCGATCTCTCTTTCAAGATTACGGACTCCCGACTCGCGAGTGTAATGTGAGGTAAGATATTGAAGGCCTTCCTCTGTGAATTCGACGTGGTCTGCGGTGATCCCGTTATTGACCAGTTGACGCTCAATCAGATGTCTTTTTGCAATCACCAACTTGTCGTTTTCGGTATAACCAGTGATCGAAATGACCTCCATGCGATCACGCAGTGCGGGAGGAATATCTTCAATCACGTTTGCAGTCGCGATGAAGAGACAGTTGCTGAGGTCAAAATCAACATTGAGATAGTTATCTCGAAAAGTCGAGTTCTGTTCAGGGTCCAACACTTCAAGCATGGCGGCACTGGGATCTCCCCGAAAATCACTGCCAAGTTTGTCAATCTCGTCAAGAACAAGTACAGGATTGTTTGAACGAGTCTGTTTGATTGCTTGAATGATCTTTCCGGGCATGGCACCAACATAAGTACGGCGATGTCCTCGAATCTCTGCTTCGTCCTTTACTCCACCCAGCGCAATACGGAAATAATTTCGCCCCATAGACCGAGCAATGCTCTTGCCAAGAGAGGTCTTTCCGACTCCGGGAGGTCCCACAAAACAGAGAATTGGACCTTTCATATCTTTCTTCAAACTACGCACAGCTAAGAATTCCAAAATGCGCTCTTTAACTTTATGAAGATCATAGTGATCATCATTGAGAACCTGCTCTGCATGCTTCAAATCAAGATTGTCGCTTGTCTTCTTAGTCCAAGGGAGTTCGATGAGCCAATCCAGATAGGTTCGAACCATAGAGGCTTCGCTCGCATCAGGGTGCATGCGTTCGAGTCGGCCCAGCTGCTTAAGGGCTTCAACTTCCACTTCATCAGGCATGTCCGCAGCCAAGATCTTCTCACGAAGATCGTCAACCTCCTCAGATTTCGATTCATTGTCACCGAGTTCATTCTTTATGGCACGCATCTGTTCCCGTAAGAAGTACTCTCTTTGTGACTTAGTCATCTCATCTTTAGCGGTATTACGAATTCGCGCCTGCATTTGAAGAACTTCGAGCTCCTTATTAAGGATCTCATTGACGAGCTTCAAACGCTCCTTGGGATTATGGCACTCAAGAACTCTTTGAGCGTCCGCCACGCGCAGGCCCAGATTGCTTGCGATAAGGTCGGCCAATCGCCCAGGATCAGAGACATCATCAAGCACCAAAAGGATATCTGGAGAAAGAACTTTGCCAAGAGCAATGATCTTCTCAATCTGCTCCTTGGAGTTGCGAATCATAGCCTCATATTCAATGGGGGTGCTTGAAATGCCAGCTTCTGGAATCTTTTCAACGACCACTTCGAAACAGGGCTCTGACTTAGCATATGAACGAATCTCACCCTTCCCAACTCCTTGGATCAGAATCTTCATTCGGCCATCTGCAAGTTTGCGCATGCGCATGATCATCGCGATCGTACCTACTTGATAGATCGAATCAGGAGATGGATTGTCTTCATTGAACTCTTTTTGGGCAGCAAGAAAGATCAATCGATTTTTTGATAGAGATTCCTCCACTGCACGAATCGAAGATTCGCGTCCCACAAACAGCGGGAGTATCATGTAAGGATAGACCACAAGGTCTCTTACAGGAAGTAAAGGAAGAGTCTGTGTCGCTTCTAATGTGTTGTCATCGAAAGTCATATATCCTCCGCCCTTGCTTACCTCTCAAGAGCCTATGAACACTCTTCGGGTTTGAAAAATGGGGACTTTAAAAAAAAAGCGCGACAAAGGTCGAGAAACATAAAGAAAAACGAACAAAACTGAGACGTTTATGAGGCAAACAAGAAAATTTAGAGGTTTGTCCTATTCACCATCCCGACCAATTTGTGGGAAGACCACGATGGCCCATCATTTTGTACGATGTCTATTTCAAATCAAGGACATTGGGGCAAGCACGATGAAGGAGGGCCCCTTTTTTCCGGTGGCATGTACAGTATTGAGGCTTTTGCTTTAAATTCAAATATTTAGATTTGAGTTTGTTGGTCCAGCAGATAGGACTCACAATGGACCATCCAAGTTCTTCATGATCTTTTGTGTCAACTCACGCATAGAAGCGTTCTTTATTCTCCTGTTCTTCTTTGCATCCAATGCATAGAGTGGCTACGGGGCGCGCCAACAACCTCTGAAAACTCATCGCTTCACCACACTCTTGGCAGAGGCCAAAAGTCCCCTCTTCGAGTTTAGAAAGAGCTTTGTCGATCTTTTGAACCAAGAATCGTTCGCGCTCTTGAAGGCGCAGTGAAATGTGGGCCTGAGATGCGGTCTGTGCCCAATCCATCTCATCGCCTCGAATCTCCACGACCTTTTGCTCTTCTACGTAACTCGAAGATCGATTGAGAAGCGCGGCCTTTTGTTGAAGAAGGACGCTCTTCAGATGCTCTTTCTGGTTGTGGTCCATTCACTCTCCTCCCTTTCACAATGGTACGCCTATTTCAGAAAGTGTAAGATATATAGCTTGGACCAAACTAAAGTCACGGAAAAATGGGGAGATCTCGAATATTTCTCTTAAATTATTGACGCTCCGCTTGTTAAGCAAATGTAAGAATAGTGTGCAGGCTATTGGGCGTAGCGTTTCTGTTGTGCCTCAATCCACTCCGCTCCCTCGATGCTGAACTCGGTCCAGGGGATGGCACGCAATCGGTCAATCTCAATCGGTTGTTCAGTGATACGACAGATGCCATAAGTTCCCCTCTCAATTCTTGCAAGAGCATCTTCGATGGAAAGAAGCCGTTCTCGAAACTCCTTAAGATGACAAAGATAGGTGTTTTCAGTGAGCAATTGCACCGATCGATCGGTCTCATCTCCATAAGTTTCAAGGGTTGAAAGATTTTGATGCATAAAGCGAATTCGCTCCATAAGAAGCGCCTTTTGTTCCAGAAGTTTAATTTTACACTCCTTTACGATCTGTTGAGTAAGATGTTGGGTCATGATCACCTCCTGTTCCTTGGTCAGTGAAGCACCGACGTAAAAGGGGAGACCACAGAATGGGCGAAATCGGTTAACGGTGAGGAGGAGACCTAACGGCGCTTTGTATTGGGTGGCGAATGAACCTGGTCGCTCTTCACAATAGCTCCTTGATGGACTGTAAGAGTTACAAGAGGTCTTCGGATCTCACGGTCGAGACTCATCGACAGTGGGCCCAAAACACCACTGAACTCTGCGAGATTGGTCAAACGCTCCCGCAAGTCCAAGCGCGTGAGAGCACCACGCAAGATGGACTCACGCAAGATAAGGGCCGTTTCATAGGCTTGAATTTCAAAAATCCCAGGAGCTTCGCCGTAGATCCTCTCAAATTCTTGAAAAAACGAACTTTGTTGAAAGAGCGGATCATGGGCAAGGAGGCTATCGACGAAGATGGCATTCTCCACAAACTTATCACCACGTTGAATGAGATCCTCAGAGTTCCAAAGATTTGTACCAAGAAGCCGAACCTTCTTGACATCATAGTAGGCAAGCATAGGGGCGATCTGGCCAATGGTTCGGGGACTGTCAGGGATGAAAAGGGCCTCAAATGTCACTACTGGGGGTAAGATCTCTTCAGGGGGAGTCAACCTTCTCCGACGAGGTTGCTTCTCCTTCCAATCTGAAAGACGTTTCTTGTACTCCTCAAGCCGATCCTCAACATAAAAGATTCCGACAAGACGTTGCACTTGACCTTGAAAATCGGTCTCTCCTGATTTGTAGGGTTGAGCTGCTTCAATGGTGCCTCCTCGACGAAGAACCTCATTCCAAAATAGGTTGGCATATTCAACACCGTAGGCATCATTGGGATACATAATGGCAAAGTGTTTAAACTTAAGTTCTTCCATTGAGTAACGGACCAGTTCTCGAACTTGCATTTCGCTGGTCAGTGCATTTCGAAAAACATAGGGGCCAATGCCAGTAAGTCCGGAGCGTTGAGACAGTCCAATGGAAGGGATTCCAAGAGCGTTGGCTTCATCGGAGACCGCAAATGCAGTTTTACTCAAGAGACTTCCCACCATGGCGATTGCGTTGTCTTCCACCACAAGTCGTTTGACTCCACGTCTTGCAATATCTGGATGACCTTCACTGTCGACGATGGCCAGCTGAAACTCCGAACCACCATTGCCACTGAGGCCTAACCCTATCTCAAGTCCTCGCAAAGAGCGATATCCAATGTTGGCGTATGGGCCAGATAGAGGAAGAACAGCTCCAACAACCAGCGGATTGATCTGGTTTCTTGCGTTGATCTGTTTGAGAAGCTGCTGAGCTTGATCTGCTGCGCTTGTATCGGGCAAATGAGTCGAAACACTGAGTAAGAGATCTTGAGCTAAATTGTACTTCTGTTGATCATAATAGAGTTGTCCCAATTTTAGTTTTGCGTAATATCGAATCTTATCAAAGTTGCTTTCATTAGCAACAATCTGAAGCTCATCCGGTTGCAGTTGGGTCTGACAAAACTCGATTGCTCGCATTTCATGCATGTTGCGTTCCGAAAGAGGCAAGCGGGAAAGTTCCACAAGGGCTCGAAGTGCCTCAGTTTTCTTTCCAGATCGAGATTTTAAAATAAAGAGAAGCTTGTAGATCTTTTCTTGATAGAGAAGTGAGACTTCATCAAACCGCTTCCAATTTGAAAGCAAAGAGTCAGATCGGTCAATTTCTCCAAGACGGTAGTAAGAGAGAGCACCCATGTAGATGGCTTCAAGCGACTCCCTCTGGGATCGATCTAAATCCATGAGGGTTTCAAAGGTGGCAGCAGAGGCTTTGTAATTTTTTAGTTCAAACTGTCCCTTTCCACGAAGAATCAAAACTTCGCCATAGAGATCACTCTCATCATTTTTCATCAACCCATCCAGGATGGAAAGAGACTTTGGATATTCCTTTTGTTTATGGTGCTTTAAGGCTCGTTCAAAGCGTTCTCGATCTTCCCTCGAGCTTGGTGTCACGTCTCGGGCTCTTTTCATAAAGGAAGTTGTGCACGAACTCAAAAAAAAGAGAGAAGAGCCAATGAGAGTCGCAATTCCATATTGAAAAACAGAATGTAACCATCGAGTCACATCAAACTCCCTTCCTTCGAGCCGTCAACTTCTCATGATAGGCTTTTACAAGGGGAGTTTGTAGTGATGTTGCGGCAAGACTTTCTAAAAGTTCTCTTTGAGAAAATGTAAGTTCGGTTGGTACGTCAATGATGATCTTAACCAGAAGATCACCCAGTGAACCTCCACCAAATGATCGATAACCTTTTCCTTTAAGGCGAAAGATCTTTCCAGAGGTTGTCCCTGGTGGGATCCTCAACTCTGCACGTCCTGTCAACGTAGGTATTGAAACTACAGTACCTAGGGAGGCTTCTACAAAGGTCAGAGGGAGTTCAAGATGAAGATCGTGGTCCACAAGTTTAAAAAACTCATGATCTTGCAGGTTGACGATGACATAGAGATCTCCTGCGGAGGCTCCATTGGTGCCAGAATCCCCTTCCCCTTTAAGTTTCAGCTTTTGACCTGGCTTCACCCCTGCGGGTATGGTCACCGAGAGTTTCGCTTCCTCCTCTTGACCGCCACGATTCTTCAAATAATGAATGATCTTCTCGCACCCCTTAAAGGCCTCTTCAAGTGTGACTGAGGCCGTATATCTTAAGTCAGCACCCCTCTGTTTTCGAGTTCGATTATGTTGAGGACCAGAGGAGCGACCTCTGAAGAAATCACCAAAGACGTCACCGAAAATATCTTGAAATGAGTCCCCGCGCGGATCACCCCAGCCACCAAATCCTCCGAAGTCACTTCCACGCGGACCGCCTCCAAAACCAGCTCCAGAAGTTGCATGGCCAAACTGGTCATACATCTCCTTCTTCTTGGGATCAGTTAAGACATCATAGGCCTCGCTGATCTCTTTAAACTTGGCCTCAGCACTCTTGTCGCCAGGATTTTTGTCTGGATGATATTTCATGGCCAATTTTCGAAATGCCTTTTTTATCTCCTCAGGAGAGGCGGATCGAGAAACACCAAGGGACTGATAGTAGTCGGGTTTTGCCAAATTGAAACTTAGCTCTCTTTATTAGAAGGTTTTTGAGAATTCTCCTCAGAGATCGCCTTTGCAACAATCACCTGGCCGGGACGAATCACTTTATCAAATAGCTTGTAGGGCTTCTTGTGAACGCGATGGATAAATCCAGCCTCTCTTTCAGAGGTCTCTTCACTTCCTAAAGCTTCATGGAGCGTAGGATCAAACGGATGTCCCAAGCAATCGATCTCCTCAACGCCAAATTGGCCAAGAATGGCCTTGAACTCCTTGGCAATCATTTCAATGCCACTACGAAACATCTCCACGTTTTCATGGGTGAGTTGGGTCTCTAAGGAGCGTTCAAAATTATCAAATACACCTAGAATTTGTACAACCATTCGCTCACAGCCATACTTTAGCAGATCAGATCGCTCCTTAATGACTCGCTTTCGATAGTTGTCAAATTCAGCACGTAGGTAGAGATATTCATTTTGGAGAGAGGCAAACTTCTCCTCCAGAGTCGATTCCCTAGGTGTTTCAGAAGTTCCTTCTGTGGTTTCAGAAGATTCATGTCCTTCCTCACAGGAACAGTTGTTGCAACTGCACTCTTCGCTTTCGTTATCACGGCTCATTGTACCACTCATCTCCTTTCAATTGAGGGATCTTCCAGATCTTCCGCAAGGAAGGTGAGGTGCTTAAACACCAAATTACTGATCATCTGTCCCTGTCGGCTCAATTTCCATCGAGGATCTTTTCTTATTACCAAATTTTGGCTCTCAAGAGAAGCAAGAGTCTCTAAGACTTTTATTGAGCACTCTTTTCCAAACTTAAGACTCAGTGCGTCTACATCAAGTCCTCGAGACGTCCTTAAAGAGGTATGACAAAAATCAGTCAATGCATGATGTTTCTGGAGAATCTCAAAGGAGCCCTCCACGACGGGGAATCCTTCAACATGGTCGAGCTGGGAGGGAACGTTTGAGGCGGCTTGAAGAGTGGCGATGGCATCTTCATATCCAGAGAAGGTTGAAGGATTCCAAAACCGAAGCCCCCACGGGGTCTTTCGCAAATAGGAGTGGGCTCCCAGTCCGATACCCCAATAGGGCTGATCTTCCCAATAGAGAAGGTTATGACGGGACTCAAAGCCCGGCAAAGCATAGTTAGAGATCTCATATTGATGGTAGCCTTTTGAGATCAAAAACGAATCGATCAACTCAAACATCGAGAGCTGAAGCTCTTCCGAAGGCAATTGGGATGAAAGATGATGTGTTTGTGAAAGTGTAAGACAATAGGGGCTGATATGGTTTGGGCGATACTCAACCAAGGTCTGTAGATCCATCTCGACCTCCTGAAGCGTTTGCCCTGGCAGAGCAAACAGGAGGTCTGCGTTAAAGTTGAGATCATGGTCCCGAAGATAAGCGAGGAGGGCCCGACTCTCCTCCACAGAGTGGATACGACCAACTCTTTTCAAGTGAGACACAGAAGAGGTTTGAAATCCAACACTGAAGCGATTCAACCCGATCTTCTCAAATCGACGGAGAGCCTCATCCGTCAAGGTGCCTGGATTCATCTCAAGCGTTTTTTCTGTTTTGGGATCAAACTCAAAACCACAGTTGGCAAGAGACTCGATCAAAGATAGAATGTCATCAGGTTGAAAAAGTGAAGGTGTGCCCCCACCTAAGTAGAGAGAGCCAATACGATGAGGGATCGAAGGGCTACGAAGGCGAATCTCCTCTTTCAGGAGAGAAAGATAGTGTTCCTTTGGGGGTAGTTTCGATTGCTCAAAAGTCGCGAAGTCACAATAGGAACATCGTTGAACGCAATAAGGAAAGTGAATGTACACTCCAAAATTCATTGTGGAAGGAATATAGATGAAGATTAAAAAATTTCAATTGGAAAATGGATTGACGGTCCTCTTGGTTGAACGTCACAAAGCCCCAGTGGTGACTCTGCAGATGTGGGTGAAAACAGGTAGCGCCGATGAGGGCAAAGGAGAAGATGGAATCAGTCACTTTATAGAACATCTTCTTTTTAAAGGGACGCGAAAATACAAGGTCGGAGAGGTCGCACATCTCGTGGAGAATTCTGGTGGTGAGATCAACGCGTACACTTCATTTGACCAGACCGTTTACCACATTACACTTTCAAGTGAATTTCTAAATATTGGAATGGACATTCTTGAGGAGATGATCTGTTTTCCGATGTTCGATGAAAAAGAGATCGACAGTGAGCGCGAAGTTGTACTTGAGGAGGTCAAGCGAAGCAATGACAGTCCTCAATCCAAGGCGTCAAGACTTTTGTTCTCAACAATTTATCAAAAACATCCCTATTCTCTTCCTGTCATTGGTTCTGAAAAGACCATTAAAAAGGTAAGTCGTAAAACTCTCTATTCCTACTTCAAAGAGAGATATGTCCCAGGCAATATGTTTTTATTGGTGGTGGGAGATGTGGAGGTGCCTGCACTTCGTAAAGAGGTGGTTCGTCGGTTTGGAGGCTTAGCCAAAAAAGCGGCAAGAAAGGTCAAACGCACTTCAGAACCTAAACAGAACCGTTTTCGAACCAAGATCACTGAATTTCCATACGAGTTGGCGCAAGTTCATATTGCTTGGCCAATTCCAAAGGCGATTCATGAAGATATACCAGCCATTGACTTGCTCTCATCCATTCTCGGTCAAGGTGAAAGTTCTCGACTGGTTCATCGTCTGCGCGTGGAAAATCCATTGGTGCAGAGCTGTCATTGTGGCACATTCACTCCCAAGGATCCAGGTCTCTTTGCCATATCCTTTTCCTGTGTTGAAGAGAAGGTCGAGGAGGCGCTTAAGATCATTCTAGAGGAACTGATGAAGATTCTTGAAAGTGAACCCTCGCAGGAAGAGATGAAAAGGGTCATAACGAGTTTTGAGAGTGAAGAATTTTATGGGCTTGAAACCGTTGGAGGTCTAGCCTCAAAGCTGGGTCACTTTGAGTTTTTGACGGGGAATCCTGACTATTTTAGCAAATACATTCGTCAAATCTATGAACTTAGGCCCCATCAAGTCACACAGATCGCACGTAAGTATTTAGTTTCTGATCGTATGGCAGTTACTGCAGTGGTCCCACGAAATCAGAAAAACATCTCTTTAGCAATAAAACGATTTCATCAAACCTTCAAAGTTGAAAGACCCAATATCTCAAAAAAGCGTTTGAAGATATCGGGGAAGATCAAAGTAAAGAAACTCAAGATTCAGGGAGGTGGATCCTCAAAAACCAAAGGGATTGATTCCATCACCTTTCACAAACTCGATCATGGTATCAACTTGGTTTTGAAACCAGACCATGAAACAGCCGTCACTTCACTGCGACTTGGGGCCTTTGGTGGGCTGCGAGCCGAAAACAAGATTCACAGTGGGCTTACAGAACTCTTCTCTCGATGTTGGGGGTGTGGCACCAAGAGCATTCAGGAACCTGAACTCTATCATCGTTTGGAATCGATGGCAGCCTCTCTGTCTGCGTTTGGAGGACGAAACACCATAGGACTGAGCGTAGATTGGTTGGCACCATTTCAAAAGGAGGTTGTGTCACTGTTTGCAGATACTCTAAGAAACCCCTCATTTTCCGAGAGCGTTATAGAGCGAGAGAAGAATCTAATGATCGAATCGATCAAAGCTTTTGAGGACAACCCCTCTCAGGTCGTGATGCAGAATTTCATGGAAAGGATGTTTGGGGGTCACCCTTATGGGAGAAGACTCCTCGGAAATCCAGAGGCTCTCAGATCGATGACACAAGAGACGGTTGAAGAGGTTTGGAAAACTCATGTTTGCAGCAAAAACATTGTCATATCTGTGGTTGGGAATTTTGATGTCGATGAAATTCTCGATTCAGTCATTGAGACGACCAAAGACCTCCCTGCAGGAAAGAGATTGGAGAGTGCCCATCCTTGCGATTCTCCCAAAGAAGACCAACGGATCTTTGCTCAGATGAAGAGAGAACAGAGCCATATTTTTCTTGGCTATCGAGGACTTACCATCACGGATCCAAAGAGATACATACTTCGGGTGATCTATTCGATTCTTGCTGGACAAGGAGGAAGGCTCTTTATGGAATTGAGAGATCGGGCATCTCTAGCTTACTCGGTTTCTCCATTTCAACTTGATGGAGTTGATACAGGATATTTTGGAACTTACATTGGATGCTCTCCGGAAAAGGGAGGACTTGCCATTTCCATGATGAAAAAGGAGCTTGACAAGTTGATGAATGAACCTGTGCAAGAAGAGGAGCTGGAGCGAGCAAAAAGACATCTCATTGGCCATCATGACATTGATCTTCAAACGAATCGAAGCTTTGCAAATGCAATTTTATTCGATGAGATCTACGGGCTTCCCTACAATGATGTCTATCGATTCTCTGAGCATATTCGAGGGGTGACGTCCAAAGAGATCATCGATCTTTCGCAGCAGATCTTTTCCAAACCCTCGGTGTTGAGTGCGGTGGGTCCACATTCTCCCTGGTAGAGTGTCTCAATTTAGGTCGAAAGTCGTAAAGAAAAGACCTCATTTTCTCGATTTTGTTACAGGGGACCACTTTTCTGGTAAACTCTTCTAAGTGTATTGCCGACCAGTCTTAGAGTGGAGGATAGAGCCTGAGTCGCAGAAAGAGACAACCTTTGATTGAAAACGAGAACCAAGTTGCTGAAAAGCATCTCAATGATGAGTTTCGTGTTGATCTTTGCGTTAGACCTAAGGAGTACTTTTTTGAGGTTGTGGGCGACGCCATGGTGAAACGCAAAGTTGTGACTTTCCCCCTTGTAAGGAATTATCTTGCAGAACTTCTTGAACACTTTATGGATTCACGAAATCTTCACGAAGAGGTTGACGAAGGAGGCAAGCGACGAAATGAGACCTTGGCGGAAGCTCTTTTTCGCGCTCAAAGCTCCGGAGCCCCACTTCGTTCGGAACGCTTGAAGAGGTTGGGGGACACCTCTCTCTATGTGAGTGGATTCTTTGGGGATTCTCTTCAGAGAAAGGTCGTCGATGTGGATTACTATGCCGAAATTGGTGGGATCGCCTACTCATCATTGGCCAAAAGTGTGAGCGAGGATACCTTCTCTAAAATGTACTATGAGATTGCAACGCGATTTCTCGATTTTGTGGACGTTTTGGGATACATCAGCCATCAAACCCTGATGCAATCTCAAGACAATCTTCTAAGGCTTTACGACCGATTTTTACAGACGGGATCGAGCCTTGCTCGAGACCAGCTTCTTGCAAAAGGTCTCATCACAATTGAACTTGATTCTAAGAAACTTAAGCAGTAAAAGATTTCAACTATGTTCAATTTAGGTTTTTCTGAACTGATCGTGATCGCCGTTTTGGCTCTGATATTCATAGGGCCTAAACAGCTTCCCGAGATCGCTCGAGTTGTAGGTCGTTTGCTCAATGAGTTTCGTCGAGCCACGAGCGACTTGACGACCAATTTTTCTAAGGTTCGAGATGAGACCCGTCGAGTTGTTAAAGAGACAGAAGATGAGATTGTGTCTCATCCAGCCTGGAATGACCCAAAACTCTTAGGGAATCAAGCTTCATCGGAAGAGATTAAGAGAGAAGAAAAAGATGAGAAGGGATCGTCTTCGTGAAAGAAGATGGATCAGATGTTCAGTCCAAAGAGGAGTCTCTTGTTGAGCATTTAACGGAGCTCAGAGTAAGATTGATCCGGGCTGTACTCATTGTCCTTTGTGGAGCTGCGGCCTCTTGGGTCTACAGCGAAAGGATATTTGACTTGATTCGACGTCCGATTGCACCTTTTTTGTTAAAATATGCAGGAGAGGGCGGCGGTCTGGTCTTTACGGCCCCAATGGATAAGTTCTTAGCACACGTTAAGGTTTCTCTTCTTTCGGGAGTTATCTTGACCACACCTCTTTGGTTTTTTCAGCTGTGGAAGTTTGTGGCTCCAGGCCTCTATGCGCACGAAAAGAGATATGGTCTAGGGTTCATCTTTTCAGGATCTCTTCTGTTTTTGACAGGGATCTCCTTTGCCTACTTTGTGGTGTATCCTTTGGCTTTTGATTTTTTGATGTCTTTTGGTGGAGAGATCGATCGTCCCATGATCACCATCTCTGAGTATCTCTCCTTTTTTATGACGACCACCATTTTGTTTGGACTTGCCTTTGAGCTTCCTCTTATATTCACAGTTCTATCGATGATGGGCTTGGTGGATCGCCAATTCTTGGCCAAGAATCGTCGATATGCGATTGTCTTGTTGGCGGTGTTGTCTGCGGTGATCACGCCACCCGACATACTCAGCATGCTTCTCATGATGGGCCCCATGCTTCTTCTTTACGAACTTTCGATCCTTCTCGTTGGGATATTTGGTAAAAAACCGGACAACCTAACAGCCCCTACTTAGTGCTAGACACGAGGTAGTGCCTGACGCGAAGGCCGCTTCATCCTGTAAGAGGATCAATTCAGAGAACGTGATTTAGGAGGAGGCTGAGGTGTAGTGGCGCAACGAAAAATTCCAGAGCCACACAACCATTGAAAAGAACAAGATCGTAATGCCCAAAAGATGCAATAAAGTGGTGACATCCAAATCTTCAATCAGCAGACGGGTTGGAAAAGATGCAATCAGAGAAAATGGCAACAAAGTTGTGAGTATTCGACGTGTCCATCCCTGATAAATTCGGTCGGGTCGCTCGCCAAAACGCATAAGGCTCCAAGCCATAAACCCAAATCCCTGTCCGGAATGAGAGAAGAAGGCCATCATCGTCATGATCATATTGATGCCACAAAAGAGAAGGCTCCCATTGAATATAAGAAGGAGAAACAAAAGAATCTTGGCTGCTGCCAGAGGTTCAGGGTACCGTAGAATGGCCCAAACAAGAATTCCAAATGTGCAAAAGAGATTGATCAAGGAGTTGGCGGCAAAATCCCTAAGAGTCAGAAAGAAGAGCGAGGAGACGGGTCGCAATAGATAGTAGTCCAGATCTCCTTTATTTATAAACCTTGGAAGGTGCCAGAGATTGTTTGAAAACAGTGTCATATTGATGGCATCGGTCATGCAATAGCCAGCGACAAAGATCATCATTTGGGGTTCATTCCAGCCACCCAGCGAGGGCGTATGAAGAAAAAGAATTCGAAAAAAAGATATGGCGATAAGATAATAGATGATATCCATAAGAATTCGCATAAAGAAGTCAAAACGAAACTCAAAAAACTTCGAGAATGAAAACGCCACAAAATATCCAAAGAGGCGCGTGTATCTCAAAACAACTCTCATATTCCGACTCCCGAATATTGCTTTACACCGCGAGTCCAAATCCAACGAGACAATAGGGTCAAAAACAGCACCCAACCGATGAAAAGTGCAAAAGACTCAAGCCATTCAAAAAGGGTGATCTGACCTAGAAAGGTTTTTACTGGATAGGAAATCAAAAGAGGAAATGGAGTGAAATGGGCAACTGTTCTTCCCCAATCTGGGAAAAAAGCAAGCGGAAGAACGGCTCCACCAAAAAATATTGTGGTCATTCGAAACATCGCCATAAGATTCCAGACAACATCTTGCCAGAAAGCAACCATTTCAATGCAGACTTGAAGAAGATAGTAGAGATAGCCTACAAACAACGAGGTGGCGATTCCCGCCATTAGAGTGAACAGAGAGATGGAACTTTCGTTTGGAAAACCGATCACAGTGGATACAAAAAGAAACACAAGGAGAAGCTGCAAAATGCCAATGCCCTGCTGTGCCAGATGAGCGACGTACTTGAAGCCAAGAAAAGGAAGAGGATAGAGCAGATAGCGTGTCAAGGAGCCGTCATAGATATCCGTGGAAATGTAACCAGCCTCGCCCTCGCCTCCACGAACAATTCGTAGCGAACAGGCGGAAAAGAGGTAGTAGTAGGTCATGGTCAAAAGAGAGAAGCCACCTATTGACGTGGTATTTCTAGTTTCAAACACAGCCTTCCAAAGAAAGTAGGCGACCAGAAGTTCAGCGCCGACATGACCTACAAACTGTACCCAAAAGTGGACACGATAGGTAAGACTCTTCTTGAGTTCCATGGCCGCAACCATCTTGATCCACTTCACGACGGGGATCCTAAGAAAAGCTTTGAGATCACTGTAGAGATATCCTCCTCCTCAATACTCAGATCAGAGACTTGGCAGTTCTGAAGGAGCCAAGAGGAAGCTTCTGCAATTCTCTCGCGATCCACCTTGAACCTTGCCAAAGTGGCATCACAAGAAAGAACCTCGCCCAAATGCTTCGGCAAGGCATAGGAGCCATTCAGAGGGGCATCAAGCGCCACCGTGACCACTTTGTGTCTTGTGAATTGATGAACAACTTTCGACAACGGTCCATCGTATATGAAATCGCCCTCTCGAATGATGACCACTCGTCGACATAAGTGTTTGATGTCCTCCATGTAGTGCGAGGTCAAAATCAACGCTGGTTTCCATTGGAGGCTGTAGTTGGCGATGAAATCACGTAGAGCTCTCTGTGCATTGACATCAAGGCCAATGGTGGGTTCATCCAAAAAAACCACCCGAGGACGATGAAGAAGAGCTGCGATCAGTTCCATCTTCATTCTTTCGCCTAAACTCAATCGTCGAATCTGAGTGTTCATCTGGTTTCTCACATCGAGGAGTTGGGTGAGCGAATCCAAGCTCTCCTGATATTGATTTTGAGGAATCTCATAGATCTCTTTGAGAAGCAAAAAACAGTCTGCAGCCGGCAAATCCCACCAAAGTTGAGCTTTCTGCCCCATGATCAACGCAATTTGTCTTCGAAATTGGTTGGATCTCTCCCACGGAGTGTGGCCAAGCACTTTGGCGGAACCAGAAGTCGGGTGCAAAATCCCCGAAAGCAGCTTAAGAAGCGTGGTCTTTCCAGCACCGTTAGCGCCAACCAAGCCCACGGTCTCTCCCGCTTTCACATTGAAGGTGACGCTCTTTAGAGCTTCAACGGAGTGCCACTCCCTATGAAAGAGGGCCCGAATCGATCCTTTGAGGCCTGCCTCCTTCTTGTGGATGCGAAAGGTCTTTGTGAGATCCTGAACTTCAATCATGGGAGCTCAAATCATTAAACACTCTTATAGACACCAAAGACTTCGCGGAGCGCATCGGATATCTCACCTAAAGTTGCACAACTCTCTATAGAGGAGATGATGTGCGGGACAAGATTTTCAGAAGTCTTGGCAACTCGTTTCAAATTTTCAAGGCTTGCAGTAACTTTTTTCAAGTCCCGTGCACTCTTGTAACGCTTTAGCCTTTGAACCTGATCGACCTCGATCTCATGAGAAACCTTGAGAGTTTCCGTTGGATTTTCTAGGCCATCTTGAACAAATTCATTGACGCCTACAATGATCTCCTCTTTCGAGTCTACAGCTTTTTGATATTGATAGGCAGAATCCTGAATCTCCTTTTGCAACCAACCCGTCTCAATGCATTTGATGACTCCACCCAGAGACTTGATGCGGTCAAGATAGCCCCAAACCTTCTCTTCAATTTGATTGGTGAGGGTTTCAACAAAAAAAGAACCCCCTAATGGATCAATGACATCTGTGACACCTGATTCATGAGCGATGACCTGTTGAGTCCGTAGAGCGATCGTTGCAGCTTTGGTCGTTGGAAGCCCAAGGGCTTCGTCCATTGAGTTGGTATGAAGGCTCTGCGTTCCGCCCAGAACAGAGGCCAACGCTTGCATCGTCACACGCACGATATTGTTCTCAGGCTGTTGGGCTGTGAGCGAGCAACCAGCGGTTTGCGAATGAAACCGAAGCTTCATGGCACCTTCACTCTTTGCTCCGAAATGTTCCCGCATAATTTTCGCCCACATTCTTCGAGCTGCTCGAAATTTTGCAATCTCTTCAAAAAAATTATTGTGCACATTAAAAAAGAAACTCAACCGTCGACCAAATTCATCCACATTAAGCCCACGATCGATTGCCGCCTGAACATAGGTTATGGCGTTGGCAAACGTAAACGCGAGTTCTTGAACCGCTGTACTTCCTGCTTCTCGAATGTGATATCCAGAGATGCTAATTGTATTCCATTGAGGGACCTCTTTTTGGCAAAAGTCAAAAATGTCCGTAATGAGCCGCAACGAAGGACTCGGGGGATAGATGTAGGTTCCACGTGCGATGTACTCCTTAAGAAGGTCATTTTGAACAGTTCCACGGAGGAGTCGGGAATGGATTCCTCGTTTCTTGGCCACACAGAGGTAAAAGCTCAAAAGTATGGGCGCTGTCGCATTGATCGTCATGGAGGTAGAGATCTGCTCGAGTGGCAAGCCGCTCAGAAGGATCTCCATATCTTCAAGAGTTGAGATGGCAACTCCGACCTTGCCCACTTCGCCACAAGCCAGGGGATGATCAGAGTCATAGCCCATCTGAGTCGGAAGATCAAAAGCAACACTGAGACCGGTCTGGCCCTGCTTAAAAAGATGGTGATATCGTTCATTGCTCTCTTTTGCAGAGCCAAATCCTGCGTACTGTCGCATGGTCCACAAACGACCACGATACATCGTCTCTTGAACACCACGAGTAAATGGAAAGGCTCCAGGTGATGCGAGATCCCGATCCTCACGCTCTTCAGATTGCCAATGTTTGCGAGTGTAAGATGAGTCGAGATTGATATGGCTGAGAGTTTGAAAATGAGTCTTAGTTTTCATCAGCAAAGGTGACCAAAGTGGCACCGGATTCAACACTCTCTCCGGTTTTGTAATGGACCTCCTTGATCTTGAGATCTCGAGGTGCGCGCATCTCGTTTTCCATCTTCATGGCTTCCATAATTAAGATGGGGTCATCCATTTTTAGAGTGTCGCCAGCTTTTACCATGATCTTTACAATTTTTCCAGGCATCCCGGCATTCAGGGTAGGGCTTACCTCAAGGCCAGCACGCTGTTTCAGGCTCTCATGAAGAAGGGCTTCATCGTTGTAGATGCGAATGGTTCGGTAGGATCCACGAGTGTAGACGGTGTACTCGGTGCCCGACCCAACAGCATCGACCACATAAGAGCTTCCATTATAGAGAAAACTGATTGCCTGTTCGGCAAAGATGAAATCGCTCTTTGGAATTTCAATGTACTCCCACTCATCCGTCTCTTCTTGTATGCCAATTTTCCATGTGGTTCGGTTTTCAATGACGTCAACTTTAAAGTTTCTATCTTTTACTTTTGCTTCAAAATACATGACCCCACCTATTGTCGGAGAGAAAGTTTACGACCGACATCTTTCCATCGACTCGCCAATGTCAAATCCGAGACATCTTTTGATTTGCGTTCATTGTAAGCGGTGATTGCTGCGGTAATTAAAAAAACACGATCGTCGACATATGTAAATAGAGATCCTCGTTTCGTGCTAAGTTGCGTTTCAACAAACTGGGTTGTATAAGAACCATCTTGAAACTTGGGATGGTCAAATATCGCTTTATGTAGAACTATGTTCGACTTGATGCCCGTCAGTGTAAACTCCTTAAGAGCCCTCTTCAAACGGATGATGGCCTCCTGTCGAGTGTGTCCCCACGCTGTCACCTTTGCGATCATCGCATCATAATAGAGGGGGACCGTAAATCCCGGATAGACATAGGTGTCGACTCTGACAAAAGGACCCGTTGGGTGTCGGCACAGTCGAATCTTGCCGGGGCTTGGCATAAAGGTTACGGGATCTTCCGCATAAATGCGAGCCTCAATGGCAAAACCATTTTGACGAATGTCCTCTTGGCGAACTGAAAGTTTTCTTCCAGAAGCTACAAAGATCTGTTCTTGAACAAGATCAATCCCAGTGACCACCTCTGTGACAGGATGTTCAACTTGGAGGCGGGTGTTCATCTCCATAAAATAGAAATCTTTGGTTGTGTTATCAAAAATAAACTCAAAAGTGCCCGCTCCAATGTAGTTGATCGATTGAGCTGCTCGTACGGCAATGTCTCCCATCTTTTGGCGCACATCGGGTGGAACCGCCGGGCTAGGACACTCCTCAATGATCTTCTGATTTCGTCGTTGAACTGAGCACTCTCGTTCAAACATATGGACAACGTTCCCATGCTTGTCCCCAAAGACCTGAACCTCGATATGCTTTGGGTTTGAAATGAATTTTTCAATGTAAACGGTGTCATCTTTAAAGTAGTTGAGTCCTTCAGATCGGGCTGCACGAAAGGCACTGGCAAGTTCATTCATAGTGTGAACAATGCGCATTCCCTTTCCGCCACCACCTGCAGAAGCCTTAATGATAATGGGTAGTCCGATCTGCTTTGCAATGACTTCAGCCTCTTCAACTGTCTTCACGGATCCTGCGCTGCCAGGCACGGTTGGGACATCAGCTTCTTGCATAAGCTTTCGGGCAGAAAGTTTGTCGCCCATAGCTCGAATGTTTTCAGGAGTTGGTCCAATGAAGGTCACCCCCATTTTGGTCACTCGCTCTGCAAACTCAGCATTTTCGCTGAGAAAACCATATCCTGGATGAACCGCATCGGCACCAGACATTTTGATGGTCTCTAAGATCTTGTCGACGTTGAGGTAGGACTCTTTACTTGGCGAGGGACCAATGTTGTAGGCCTCATCAGCAAGGATCACATGAAAACTTTGTCGATCCGCATCGCTAAAGATGGCAACAGTAGGAATCTCAAGATCCCGACAGGCACGAATCACCCGTACGGCGATCTCTCCTCGGTTTGCAATAAGAATTTTTTTAAACATCTCGATCCTCTAGGTTACAGTGGAATGTTTCCATGCTTTTTTGGCGGATTGCTATCTTTCTTGTTTCTTAATAGTTCCAGAGCTGAACAGATGCGGCTTCGCGAAACAGCGGGCTCAATCACTTCGTCGATATAACCGAGCTTAGCTGCAGCATAGGGGTTGGCAAACTGAGTCTCATACTCCTGTGTGAGTCGCGTACGCTCAACCGAAGCGTCCTTTGCCTTCTTAATCTCTTCTCGAAAGATGATGTTGACGGCACCCTCAGCTCCCATAACCGCAATCTCAGCGCTCGGATAGGCGAGGTTGACATCACCCCGCAAATGTTTCGAGGACATCACGTCGTAGGCACCACCATAAGCTTTACGAGTGATGATGGTGATCTTTGGAACCGTGGCCTCTGCATAGGCATAAAGGAGCTTTGCTCCATGGGTGATGATGCCATTCCACTCCTGATCTGTGCCCGGTAGAAAACCTGGAACATCGACAAATGTGACCAAAGGAATGCTGAAGGCATCACAAAAACGAACAAATCGTGCGGCCTTAATGCTCGCATCAATGTTCAAGCAACCCGCAAGAACTTGAGGTTGATTGGCGACAATTCCAACACTTCGGCCATTGTATCTTGCAAAGCCGACGATGATGTTTTGTGCATAGTGTTTGTGAACTTCAAGGAAATAGCCTTCATCAACTGTAAGTTTGACAACCTCCAAGATGTCATAAGGTTTTCGAGAATTGTCAGGAATGATTGTGTTGAGCTTCTCTTCCATGCGGTCCGGTCGATCTCGGGTGGGCAAGATGGGCGAATCATCAAGGTTGTTGCTCGGAAGGAAATTCATAAGTTCGCGGATCAAAAGCAGGCAGTGTTTGTCATCGTCTGCCGCAAAGTGGGCTACGCCTGACTTTTGACCATGGGTCAATGCTCCGCCAAGTTCCTCTTTCGTAACTTCCTCATGAGTGACTGTCTTAATGACATCAGGACCTGTAACAAACATATAGCTCGTGTTTTTCACCATGAAGATGAAGTCCGTGATGCTTGGACTGTAAACTGCGCCACCTGCGCAAGGCCCCATCACGGCGCTGATCTGAGGCACGACTCCCGACGCAAGAGTATTTCGAAGAAAGATGTCGGCATATCCAGCCAATGATTCAACACCCTCGTGAATCCGAGCTCCGCCAGAGTCATTGAGCCCAATGACCGGAATTCCGTTTTTAACTGCTTGATCCATAAGTTTGCAAATCTTGTTGGCTTGGGTGCGGGACATGCTTCCGCCAAAAACGGTAAAATCTTGGCTGTAGACAAAGACGGAGCGTCCATGGATACGACCATAACCGGTGATGACTCCGTCACCAAGAATCTCTTTGCCGCCCATCCCGAAGTTGGTGCATCTGTGGGTGACAAAGCGATCGGTTTCTACGAAAGAACTTGGGTCAAGGAGCACATCAAGACGCTCGCGTGCTGTGAGACGGCCGCCTTCTTTTTGCTTGGCCAGCCGGTCGCTTCCGCCTGCAAAAAGGCTCTTGTCATTAAGCGCTTCGAGATTCTTGATCTTGCCTTGTGTAGTTGTCAAATCTGGATTCATAAATTTTACCTTTTGGCTTTAAGATTTGGAAACTTTAAGGGTAACTTCTACCGTAGAGACGTGGGAAAGGAATGGTTTCACGTATGTGGGAGAGCCCACAAATCCAAGCTACCGTTCGCTCGAGGCCTAACCCAAACCCTGAATGTGGGAAAGTTCCATAACGACGTAAATCGGTGTACCACGCAAAATCGCTTTGTTTTAAGCCGTGATCGTCAATCTTTTTGATCAAGAGATCAAGATCGTCTTCGCGCTGGCTCCCACCTACGATTTCACCATAACCCTCAGTGGCTAAGAGATCACAATTAAGAACACGATCACCCCGCGAGGGATCTTGTTTCATGTAAAATGGCTTGATGGACGTAGGGTAGCGTTCTACGAAGACCGGACGATCGAACTTTGAACTGAGCAGTGTTTCATCGGCTGCACCAAAGTCGTTTCCAAGTTCAAATTCTGGAATCTCTTTTTGAATCATCGCGGCAGCTTCATCGTAATTTACGCGGGGGAACGGCGCTACAATTTTTTGCAACCCTTCGGTATTTCGCTCAAGTGTGGCCAATTCATCTTTACGATTGCGAACAGTTCTTTGAACAATGTATTCTATGAACTGCTCAATCAACTCCATATTGTCATTGAGGTCATTAAATGCGACTTCGGCTTCCACCATCCAAAATTCGATGAGGTGACGACGCGTCTTGGACTTTTCGGCCCTAAACGTTGGACCAAAACAGTAGACCTTTCCAAATGCGGCAGCAGTAGCTTCAATGTAGAGTTGACCGCTTTGGGAAAGATAGGCTTTTTCGTCAAAATACTGAGTTTCAAAAAGATCTGTGGTCCCCTCACAGGCATTGGGGGTGAAGATCGGAGAGTCTGTAAGAGTGAAGTTTCGTCCATTAAAGAAATCACGAATCGCAGCGACAATTTCA
This sequence comes from Pseudomonadota bacterium, assembly GCA_014584465.1. Lineage (GTDB taxonomy): Bacteria > Bdellovibrionota > Bdellovibrionia > Bdellovibrionales > JACTMU01 > JACTMU01. The sequence continues at coordinate 135,911 of JACTMU010000094.1, forward strand.
GATCGAACTCGCATGATGGCGTGCTGCCGTTTGGATCGAAGCCACAGATGTCGATGGCTCAAAAGAAAATCGGGACCATGCTCCTTGGGAGAGATGGGATAATCCACCGATGGACCTAGGATTTCAAAGGTCTCCGCACCCAATTCATAGCCACCAGGGCTTCGATCCTCTTTTCGGACCGTCCCTGTGACTCGAACAGAACACTCCTGGGTGATCTTAGAAAAACCTTCAAAGAGATCTGGATCGCACTCGGCCTTTACAAAGACGCACTGACAGAGTCCCGTTCCATCTCGAAGCAAAAGAAATTTGATCTTTCCCGAGGAACGGGTGTTGTAAGCCCATCCTTTGAGCTCAACTCGCTTTCCGACATGTTGACTGAGGTCTTCAATATATGTGTGCATGACAAGTTTCTTAAACTACTTAGAGAGAAAAGACAAAACAAGGATATTTGCATTATCCACAGCTCGCACGGGCAATACGTCGCGTTAAAACTCTAAATTCAAACGCGGCTGTGGGTTAGAAATGACTTTCACGGCTTTTAGCCCATTTCTAATTTCAGATCGGGTTCAAAGAGTCTCTTGATTGAGCAGCGTGGTGAGGCGATCCAAAGCGCGATGGACATTCAGTCTTCCAGAGCTTTGAACGGAATAGGTGCCAAGATCGACCGATTCAAGGAGTGCCTTTTTTACGAGAGCTGGAAGCTCGCGTTTATGGATCGTTTTGGAGTGAGCCTTGAGATATCCATAGAGCAGAGCGGCAGATCCAGCCACAAAGGGAGCTGCCATGCTTGTCCCACTCCTTATGGAAAATGAATTTACGGGATAGAGGCTAGAAATGGAGGTCCCTGGGGCTAAAATATGCACCCTCTCTATCCCTATGTTGGAGAAAGGGGCAATTTGATCATGCAGATCACTTGCTCCAACCGTAACCTGGTGCGCAAGGTTGTAGGCTGCAGGATATTCAGGGTAGGTGTCGATGTCGACATGATTGTTGCCTGCAGCAGATACAAAGAGAATGCCCTCCCCTTCCAATTGACTGATGGTGGATTTCAACGAGAGGGAGCAGAAGCTGCCGCCCCAGCTGGCATTGATGACCTCTACGCCCATCGAAGCTGCGTAGTTGATTGCCTCAAGGGCCCCAGTTAGACGACCCGTACCCGAGGAGTCCATAAACTTGATCGGAAGGAGTTTCGCGCCAGGAGCAACTCCCTTAACGCTCCCTTGGTCATGGCGCGCAAGTATGATTCCCGCGATGTGTGTTCCATGACCAATATCGTCATCCCTTAAAGGAGTTTGATCGAAAAAATCCCATCCAGACACGTCATCGATGAGGCCGTTGTGGTCGTCATCGATCCAATTGTTTGGGATCTCTTTAGGATTAAGGGCAAACTGACCTTGCAATTGAGCGTGAGACAAGTCCACTCCGGAATCGATGACCGCAATGGTGACATCACGACCGATGAGCTCTTGGTCCCAAACCTTCTTTGCCCCAATCCGTTGAATGGCCCAGTCGGATGAAGAGTGTGAGTCCAACACAGCTTCATCGCTTTCTTGTCTTAGCCATTGATCTCTTTCAACAAAGAGGATCCTGTCCTCGTTTTTTTCAAGAAATGCGTAGAGATCTTCCTCACTCTCCTTAGATTCAAAGGTCAAGCTTCCGTCGGTCCATTGAACCAAATACTCTCCTGCAATGGAGCTCTCCTCGCACTCCTGGGAACGTTTTGGATAGATCTTCTCAAATCGATACTCTTGACCACAGCCACCGAGACCAATCAGAAGAGCTACAAAGACTCCAAGTGGGCTCGACATCTTCAAGTTCGATTGGATCGACTGTCCACTTGCGGTTGTTTGTCCCAAAAAACCTCCCTTTAGGAAAGGGCCAAATTTTTCTCTTGTGACCACCAAAGGATTTGATCACTTCTCATCGAATAGGTCACAATCACAGAGCAAAACGGTTAGTGAGTCAACCAAAGAGCACTAGGAAGTCACCGGGGTTTCGCTTGCGAGAAATGCGTTTCCAATGAACTCATCCACAAATTGACAAAATGGCTCCTCCACCCGTTTTGCGGTGTCAGTGACCTCTTGGTGGGAAAGTTTTGCACCAGTCAGCCCAGATCCAAGATTGCTGATGCAGCTGACACCTGCGACGCGCAGACCCAGGTGATTTGCTGCGATCGTCTCAGGGACAGTGCTCATGCCTACGGCGTCGCCACCAATCTTTTGCAGATATCGAACTTCAGCAGGCGTTTCATAGGTAGGACCACTGAGCCCGCAATAGACACCAACATGATGGGAGATTCCCAATTTCTTCATTATTTTCACGGAGGTCTTAATCAGTCGAGCATCGTAAGGCTCACTCATATCGGGAAATCTTGGACCTAACTGTTTTAGATTTGGTCCCATGAGGGGATTGCTGCCCATAAGATTGATGTGGTCTGAAAGGATCATTAAGTCACCAGCTCTCATTTTCGGATTGAGACCGCCTGCGGAATTGGTGAGCAAAAGCACCTCAATTCCCAAAAGAGAAAGAGTGCGAATGGGGTGGACAACCGTATCCATAGAGTGTCCCTCGTAGTAGTGAACACGGCCCTGGAGGACGGCTATAGGGATCTTATGAAGATGCCCCAAAATCAGTTGCCCACTATGCCCCTCCACAGTTGTAGGAGAAAAAGAGGGGATTTCACTAAAGGGAAAACTTACCTCCGTGCTGACGCGATTCACAAAGGCGCCAAGGCCCGAACCAAGGACAATGCCAATTCGAGGTTTAAGATGTGAGCGAGCGCGAATGAACTTCACACTCTCTTCGAGTCGCTCAATAAGGTGATCTTTCAAATGAGAAAACCCCTAAATTTGTGATTCCATCACCTTCAGAATAAGCGTGGGAGAGTTCACTTGTCCATCAGAAATCGCTACCGAATCCAAAAGCATCTGAGTCACTTGATCCCGTGACGAGAGCCTCTGTGAATGGCAGGTAAAGAGAGGCTCCCCTGTTGAAACCTGTGAACCTATTTTTCTATGAAACTCAATTCCCGAGGCAGGATCAATCACATCGGTTGTTGCCTTTCGACCCGCGCCCAACAAGATCGAAGCAACCCCCAACTTTTCGGCATTGAACGAGGCAACACAGCCAGATCGTGGAGCAGTTACATCAAACTTCTGCTTCGATGTCGGGAGTTCATCAAGACGTCCACCCTGTGCGCGGCAGATCTGGGCAAATTTCTCGAAAGCCTGCCCTGATTCAAGAAGTTTTGTCGCTAGTTGATAACCATCCCTCAGAGTCGCAGTCGCCTTTCCTAGGTGGAGCATGTGGGCGGAAAGTTGAAGCGAAAGTTCACGTGTATCTGGATATTGAAGAGAGCCTTGCAAAATCTCCACAGACTCTCTGATCTCTAATGAATTTCCTGCAAATCGTCCAAGAGGCTGGTTCATGTCCGTGATGAGAGCTGCCACTCTCTTATTTTGGGCCCAGCCAATTTCGCACAACTTTTGAGCCATTGTTTCAGCGTCTTCGATTGTTTTCATGAAAGCGCCGCTACCCCACTTCACATCTAAAACCAAAGCATCAAGTCCCTCAGCCAATTTTTTAGACATGATGCTAGCACAAATAAGGGGGATGGATTCAACAGTGGCAGTTACATCTCGAAGCGCATAGATCTTCTTATCTGCCGGACAGATCTCTTGAGTCTGTCCAATGTAGATGAGGTTATGTTTTCTAATAAGGCTGTGATATCGATCAAGTGGAATCTGAGTGGAAAAACCAGGAATGGACTCAAGTTTATCAAGAGTTCCACCCGTGTGGCCAAGTCCTCGACCTGAAATCATCGGGACGACCAGACCTGAGGCAGCAACTATAGGTCCTAATATCAAACTGGTTTTGTCCCCTACGCCCCCCGTACTGTGTTTGTCGACAATCGTTTTGGAGAGATCTGAAAAATTGAGCTGAGATCCTGAATGGAGCATCGATGAAGTCAGAAAGGCAAGCTCGTTGCGATCAAGTCCGTTAAAGTAGACAGCCATGAGCCACGCGCTCATCTGATAGTCAGGAAGTCGACCCTCACTGTACTCTTTGATAAGAAAGTCGACCTCATCTTTCGAATGCGAATGCCCATTTCGCTTCTTCTTAATCAACTCAGCAGGAAGGAACATTTCACCCCTTTCTTTACTTGATCGCCCTAGACATTCCACTAAATGTCCATGACATTTTCCCTTAGAGTTGGGGAACAATCCAAGGGAGAGAGTGGAAATGGACGTTGGTCTAGTATCCGAAGAATTGGATTTCATCCGATCCTTGGTGCGATACAATGTCCTAGATGGTCTATCGCATTGGCATTTCCATTCTATTGGCCCTTTCATTGGTGTGCACCTCCGCACAGGTGACCTATGCGCAAGAGGAGGAGGTTGCAAGTTCCGTTACAGGTGGACCACGTCGGCAACTTGCCACAATCATCTTTTCTGGGCTTGCAGGAGCCATATTGGGGCTCAGCACATTGAGTTTCTACGGAAGACCTCAAGACAAGCTTTCCAACATCGTCATTGGATTTGCCATTGGAGTGATTGGGGGAACGATTTATACGACATTCAAAGTTGCAACTCGACCGCGTGACTACTATGGCTACAATTTTGAAACCGAGTATGAAAAATGGGAATCCTTAAGTGCTCACTCAATCTTTGCTCAAAAAGAGAGATCTGCATCGATTCCCAACATCGTTGGATGGAGCGGTTCCTTTTAACTCGAGCGTTTTTTGAGATCCTGAGCGAGGCCCAGATTGGGAATGGAGGTCTTCGTGATCGTGGTTTGGTTTGAACCCATTCCACCCGGGGGCATCATAGGTGAATTGGGAGCCGCTGCCGCAGGTGAAGAGGTTGACGGGGCGGGTGCTCCTCCCCCAAAGAAGGCGGCGGCGTCTTTAGCACTGATCAATCCCTTATCCACAAGTTTTTTCATGGAGTGTTCATAGGTGAGCATGCCTTGAGTCAGGCCTGTCTGTAGCGCAGAGGGAATTTGAAAAGTTTTTCCTTCTCGGATCAGATTGGCGACAGCTTTATTGACCAGGAGAATCTCCAAAAGAGCAGCGCGACCATTTCCATTGGAGAGTTTGATGAGCTGTTGAGCAATGACGCCTCTTAAACTTTCCGATAGCATCACTCGAATTTGGTCCTTTTGTGCTGAGGGGAAGACATCGATGATTCGGTCCACGGTCTTTGAAGCACTGTTGGTGTGGAGGGTGCCAAAGACAAGATGACCTGTCTCTGCGGCCGTGAGAGCCAAGGAGATGGTTTCAAGATCTCGCATTTCACCTACGAGAATGTAGTCAGGATCTTCGCGGAGAGCAGCGCGAAGAGCATTGGCAAAAGATTTTGTATGGCTGCTCACCTCACGTTGGTTGATCAAACACTTCTTATTTTCGTGCACAAATTCTATTGGGTCTTCAACAGTGATGATGTGTCCCTTTTGTGTGGAGTTAATGTGATCAATAAGTGCGGCAAGGGTTGTGGATTTTCCAGATCCTGTGGGCCCTGTCACTAGAACAAGCCCCGTTGGACTTTCTATGGGAGCCAGAACCTGGGGGGGCAGAGAAAGTTCGTCAACTGTAAGAATTTTTTCGGGAATGATTCGAAAAACAGCTCCTAGACCCTTTCGTTGCATGAAGACGTTGCAACGGAAACGACCCACCCCTGGAAGAGTGTAGCTACAGTCAAGTTCCCACTCCTCTACGAAGGTCTTCTTCTGTTTTGGTGTAAGGATCTCAAAGACCAGATTTTGACACTCTTCATTGGTAAGGTTGCGATGCTCTGTTTTGATCATGTCTCCATGGATTCGAAGAGATGGCGGGGCGCCGCTGGTGAGATGAAGATCCGAAGCCTTCTCTTTGATCATGAGTTTGAAAAGTTCATCAATTTGTGCCATAAGTCCCTATTCTATTCTTTATCTCTATCATTTATGATAGAGATAGATTGTTTGAATTTATCCTCTTCTCATCCCTAGGATGTTTGATTCGTGACCTCTACTTATCGGATTTGGCGAGGGATATTTAAGAAGATAGTACAACGCATGGAGCTAAGTTGGCCGCTGAGATTTTGATCAATGTTCGTCCACTCGAGACCCGAATCGCATATCTTGAAAATGGGGTTCTTCTCGATCTGATCGTGGAGAGAAAACATGCTCCTACTTTGGTCGGGTCCATTTATAAAGGAAAAGTTGTAAGAATATTGCCAGGAATGCAGGCAGCCTTTGTGGACATAGGTCTTGAAAAGGCTGCTTTTCTCTATGTTGGAGATGTCCGGGATGTCTCAGATGATGATGGTTCAATTCTGATCAAGCGTGGTGAGTTGGATTCCGAGGGGCCCGCTCTTGCGGAACAAGAGACCGAGTCCAAGGATTCCGAAAAAAGTCGTCTGTCGATTCAAGATCTCCTTCACGAGGGGCAATTTTTATTGGTTCAGGTTGCCAAAGATCCTTTAGGCACCAAGGGAGCGAGAATTACCACTCATGTGTCGTTGCCAGGAAGACACATCGTTTATCTTCCAACCCTTAAACAGATAGGAATTTCTCGCAGGATTGAAGAAGAGAGTGAGCGGGAACGTCTAAAATCCATTGTAGAGAGTCTAAAACCTCATGGTGGCGTGATCATTCGAACTGCAGCGGAGGGGGCAAGTTCTGACAGCCTCAAGTTGGATTTGGACTATCTTGATCGAGTTTGGAAAGATGTCGGTCGTAACTATGAAAAGAAAAAGAATCCTGGTCTTATACATTCAGAACCAGACATTGAACTTCAAGCTTTGAGAGATCTATTGAGTGAAGAGGTTCATCGTGTCGTGGTGGATGAAAGAAGGGCCTATAGGAAGGTCTTGAGGTTTGTTTCTCAGTTCATTCCACGATTCAATAACAAGATAGACTTTTATGAAGGAGATCAGCCACTTTTTGATCAATTTGACGTCGAGATGGAGATCTCCCGTTCGATAGGAAGGAAGATCTGGTTGCGTTCGGGTGGTTACATCGTGATTGATGAGGCCGAAGCTCTGACGGTTGTGGATGTCAATACAGGTCGGTATGTTGGGAAAAGGGATCTTGAGGATACAATTCTCAAAACCAACCTTGAGGCGGCCCGAGAGACAGCCCACCAGCTTCGTGTTCGCAATTGTGGTGGGATCATCATCATTGATTTTATCGACCTTGAGAAAGAGGTCCATCGAGAGATGGTTCTGAATGCGCTCAAAGAAGAGTTGCAGCGCGATCGCGCACGTACAAATGTGCTTAAGATGTCCAATTTGGGGCTTGTTGAAATGACACGAAAGCGCATTCGTCCAAGTCTGGTGAAAACGCTTTGCCATACTTGTTCCTATTGCGATGGGAAAGGTTATATCAAAAGAAGTTCGACCGTGGCATACGAGATCTTTAGAGAGATTGAGCGGGAAGGTTCGGTGGGAACAAAATCAAAAGAGCTGAGTGTTCTTTGTCACGCTAAGGTGGTGGATTGGATTTACGAGGCTGAAAGTGAAATGACGGAGTATCTCGAAAATCGCCTCAAACACCCCATTCAATTTCGAATCGAACCCAATTTTCATATCGAACAGTTTGAGTTGATCTTTTCTTGAATCGGGACCGAAAGTTTCCAATCAAATGAGAAACCACTTATTCATTACAGGAACAAAGAGAAAGAGGAGCAAGCTTCCATTGATCCATCCGAAAAAAGGAACCCACTGTGAGTCGGTGGACTTTGTGTACTTGTAAAATTCATAAGAGACCTTTAAAGCCATAGGAACGACCAAGATTCCCCACATCCAAGAAAGGGGTATGAGCAGCGGACTTGCAAGAGCAATCCCCAGATAGGCCGTTAAGTAAATCGTCATATTCATAAGCGTTACATCCTTTCCCTTTGCCACTGGCAATACAGGAAAACCGCCCTCACGGTAATCTTTAGCATAACGAATGGCGATGGCCCAAAAGTGAGGCATTTGCCAAAGAAAGAGGATGAGAAACATATAGAGACTCTCTCGACAAAAGAGATTTGAATTTGCAGCACTAAAACCAATCAATACTGGTCCTGCGCCAGGGAGGGCTCCAGGGATGGCTCCATAGGCCCATCGACGTTTCCAATAGAGCGTATAAGGTCCATTGTAAAGGGCGATGCTGAGCGCACCAATGAGGGAGGAAATCGGGGCCACGATGTAAAGTAAGATCAATCCCATCAACATGGCCAAGATCGAGAGAATCAAGCCCATTCTTAAGGAGACTTGCCCCGTGACCAAGGGCCTCAATCGAGTACGATCCATAAGGCGATCACGCTTGACCTCTTGAACTTGATTCAAAATAAAACTTCCAGAGCTGATCCCAAAGAGCCCTAGGAGGAAAATGGCCCAGGGACCTTGTCCAAGGGTGCTGGGTGAGGGCAAACCATAGATGTAGCCGGCAAGGCCCCCAAAAAGGACAAAGATGACCATCCGAACTTTAATGAGATGCAAAAAGATCGACATGCTTCTGCTATTTTTCACAGTTTTGGGCGCTCTGCAATAAGAATCTTTTCCAGTGCCAGGTTCCGTTTGCTGGACGCACCTTTCCACCGTCAGGTTCCTGATATCAGACGGCGTATCCGGGCAAACAAAGGAAGAGATTTAACTTGAATTTGACTACCTGTGACCAGCAAACGGAACCTGGCACTTGATGAGGATGGCGCGGACGGGGCTTGCATCGGCGCCAGCGATTCGAAGAGGCAACGCAATCAGGGTGTAAAACCCTTCTGGAGCAGAAGAGAGTGTAAGACCTTCCAGGATGGCGAGGTCATGCTGAAAAACCCTTTGATGAGCGCGTAGCTCCTTTGAATTGGCAGCATCGATGGAAGGGGTGTCGATACCTAAAGTGCGAACCCCCAATTCATGAAGACAATCAATGGCTCTCTCTGAGAAGTATCGAAAGTCACTACGCCACTTCTTGGGATTTGAAAATGAATCTGTGCGAACCAAGAGACGGCTGCACTGAATGGCAGAGCGATCGATCTCATCTGAATCGATTTCACCACCTTTTTGATTGAGATTCAAAACCTGGCAACGACCCACATAGAAATCCAAGGAGCGCTGTTCGATTGTTTGGCCCTTAGAATGGTAGTGGTAGGGGGCATCTGCATGAGCTCCAATATGAAGTGTTGTTGTGATGGAGGAGAGACTGTAGGGTGCACCGTTCAAATGGCGTTGTGACCACTTTTCGGAAAAAGGCACATCCCCAGGAAAGACCGCCAACGAAGGAGATATTACGGGTGAAATGTCGATCCAATCCAATTCATCTGGCATCATGGTTGAGCAATCACCTTAAACTCAACCGCAATGGGGGTTGGGAGTGCGCCAACTTCAACGGTCGTGCGGGTAGCCCCATAAGATCCAAGGCGCTCCCCATAGACTCGATTGAACAGAGGAAAATCCCGTTTCATATCAGCCAGAAAGATCTGCACATCCAGGATCTTGTCAAGACTGCTGCCAGCCTCTTCTAGAATCACCTTTACATTGTCAATCACCGAGTGAGTCTGAGCTACGACATCATACTCGCGGACATTTCCAAACTCGTCCATTTGAACACCTGGGATCTCTTTAGTACCTCTCTTTCGAGGGCCGACACCCGACAAGAAGAGCAGATTGCCATAACGGCGAGCATGGGGATAGGCCCCGACAGGTTCAGGTGCCTTGGATGAGTGAGGGTCCATCATCAAGGACTCGTTCACTTGAACGTGACGAGAATCCACCATCTCTGAGACGAGAGCAGCTTGGCTACCTTCTTCACTATCGACATCTTCATCCTCAGGCAGAGGTAGGATGGGATGAGTCGGATAGAGACCCACAAGTGCGGCTCCTGTACCCCATACGGGTTGATAATCAAAGACTCGACCTGAAAAGCTGTTGGTTTGACCACACAGTCCGCTCAGCCACCAGATGCCCCGAAATCCCATGTCCGCATTGGCTTGACGTGAAAACTCGCGTGCCGTTTGAGAGACATCTTCCAAACGTCCTTCCGCAAGGAGTTCTAGAATCTTTCGATTCCATTCATCATCTTTCAAAGAGGAGATCTTGTCCAATCTGGGATCAATTTCTGTAATCTCAAATCGATTGGAGAGATTGCTCACTAAAACCACAATGGCTCTCTTGCCGGAGGTCTCCAAAGCTCTTAAGGCCGCACGACCAACTGAGGTCACTTCAACCTTTTCTGCATAAATATTGCACGAAACCATGCCGGCAAGTTTTTCGTTGCGTGGGTTCAGCAACTTTTGAACTACAATGGTTCCTGTATCTATTGGAAAACCCTTATAGTTGACCACCTTTGTATTGTGTCCAAGGCGATGGACCTCTTGAGCGTACTTTGTTGCAAAATCGCAATCAACACGAAATTGATATTTCATTGAACCAAAATCATACCAATTGGGATCCACATGTTCCCACTCGGGGGCAGGATCTCCTTGAAACATATAGCCCAGAACTGACATCCACTGGGTCGAAAAGTAGAGGATCAAATCGGCATCACTTCGTGCGATCTCCTCTTCGATCTGGGCATAAGATGATTTCAGTGAGTCCCAGCCTTTGGATTTTTCTGAAGCCAGAAGTATGTGAGGCATTCCTGAAACAAGATAGATAGATTCAACCAACCCCTTCTTCATAATGCTCCTCCAGGTTGTGTTTTCCATTCCACAACAGCGTTGCCCGTTCCGATGACTGTGCCGTATCCATGAATCTCGGCCGGATAGGTCGGAACATCCAAAGCCGACAACATCCATGCTAGTGATCCCGCCTTGACCTCCGCCGCAGACATGTCAATGAACTCGGGTAAGATATCAAGAAGCTCTTGGCATCTCCCCTCTCTCATAAGCTCCAAAACCTTCATGTCCCACAAATATTGTCCATGATGGTAGATGTGTTCATGACTCATATCCTCAGGTAGATCAGGTTCAGAGGTAAAGTGGCGATGAGAGAGCGAATTGGAGGCCAGCAAGACGCACCTCTTTCCGGATCGTTCGATGGCCCTCTTGGTGGCCTGTCCAAGTCGAATCATCTGCTCTTGTCCCACCTCATTGGAGAAGTAGTAGGGAGAGTTGTTGGATGAGATGCAAACAACTGGAATATTCCATGCAGGGTTCATGAGATGAAGGCTCGTGATGCTTCCGTAATCGATGCGAAAATTTGGGTTTTTCATAACTTTCATCGTAAGTCCCTGGTGGGCACCCTCTTCGGCGATCATCTGGGAAAGTTCAACGTCAACTCTTAAGTCATAGTGATAACGAAAGAGATGTGGAAAGATCGGATCAACCGAAAGACCTTGAAATCTCTCCAAGCCTAAAACATGGTGGCCCACGATGGTTTGCCAATGGGGTGAGTGGACCAGAAGCACATCAGGAGCCTCTGACAGCACACTTCGCCTGCATCGTTCATAGGCCCACCTCAGGGCTTCCCAGCCACCATCTGATTTTGGTTCATTTTGTTCTGGATTTTCACCATAGACTAAATGGGGTGGGTGCGGTGCCAAAACGCCCGCCACAATCTTGCCCTTTTTCATATTGGTCCCTCTATATTGATACAGACATTCTTCTTCTCAGTAAAAAAATCAAGAGTGTGGAGCCCTCCTTCGCGACCCAACCCAGAGGATTTCATGCCGCCGAAGGGGACCCTGAGGTCGCGGATCATCCATCCGTTGATCCATACGGTTCCTACTTTTAAATGATGAGCCATGCGGTGACCACAGGAGAGATTTTCGGTCCAGACTGAAGCTGAAAGTCCATATCGAACGGAATTGGCCATTTCAATCACCTCCTCTTCAGTATCAAATGGTGTCACGGTCACGACCGGCCCGAAGACCTCCTCTTGCATAATTTGAGAAGATGGCGAAGCCTGGGTGATGATGGTGGGTCTCACAAAATAACCACCCTCCAGATCGTGGGAGGTGCCGTCCTCGCCACACATCACGCGACCACCCTCGCAAACGGCTTGAGCGATAAAACTCAAGATCTTTTTGCGATGTTCACGACTCACAACAGGTCCAAGAAACGTTTCAGTTTGAGTGGGGTCACCGACCTTGAGCGATTTCGTTCGTTCGACGAATTGATTCAAAAAAGAGTCAAAGATGGATTGTTGAACGAAGATGCGAGAACCACAAAGACAGATCTCTCCTTGATTTAAAAAACTCGATCGAATGGTTTCGCCCAAGCATCGATCCAGTGGGGCATCTTGAAAGATGATGTTGGGATTCTTTCCACCTAGTTCCAAACTGGTTTTCTTAAAATAGGGAGCGGTGCTTTCCAAGATTCTCTGACCTGTCGCCGTGCCTCCCGTAAACGAAATCAGTGGGACATTGGGATGAGAACACAGTGCTTCACCAGCCGGATCTCCTTTCCCAAAGACCATGTTGCAAACGCCTGCAGGAAGACCTGCCTCGACCATGATCTCCGCAAGCATATAGGCCGTCATAGGCGTCAATTCTGAGGGTTTACAGACCACGGTATTTCCGGCAGCAAGAGCCGGAGCGATCTTCCAACTCAAAAGATAGAGCGGCAAATTCCATGGGGAGATCAACCCCGCAACACCCACAGGTTCTCGCACAACGTAATTCAAAACTCCTTGACGAGTCTGATAGGCCTCCTCATGAAGATGCAAAATGGCAGTGGCGAAAAACCTAAAATTCAAAACAGATCGAGGTAGATCCATATAAAATCCTCTCACCTTTGGCATAGGATTCAAAACGAAAATCCCATCGATCTTCATCCGGATCCCACGGATCCCACGGGACAATTTGATTCATACGATCGCGATACTCAGGAGGAATCACCTCAGGCACAATGTAAGCCTTTTGCCGCTCCAATCGATAGGGATTTCTCAAGTCAAATCCAAGCACTCCTAAAACCCATCGCGCCACATACCAGGTTGCCGTGCTGTCCCAGCCATGGGCGATCTTGACAACGACACCGAGGCCTTCGGGAAAATCTGAATGTTGAATCGCAAGACCCAACAGACCATCAGCGCCCTCTTTGGCAATGACATTTCCTCCACAGGACTTAATGATGGTCGAATCAAGTCGATTGAAACCCCCAACCAAATCAGGATATTCGACCATGCTGTTCCATATCCAATCCTCATCTTTTGTAGTCACTAAAGATGCAAAGAGCTGCGCCATCTCGGTCACAGTCATAGAGACCGTTGGAAGACAACAGCCATCCTTGGCTGTTCGAAAGGGGGACCATTGAGGTCCCAAAACTTTTTGAATCTCTTTGAGAAAGTGTTGATGAAATTGGTGATGAGGCCACACATATCCAACACGAGACCAACCCTTAAGTTGGCATCCCCTGAGAATGGCTGCATGTTTTCCAGAGCAAGGATGGTACCACCTGCGAGGTCGTCGAACCTGCTTTCCAAACTGAACCAGAGGTAAAGCAAATGGGGTCTGCATCAACCCATATTCAGATGGACGCAGAATGGATTTAACGGCTTCAACGTGACAGGGCTCTGCATTGTGAGAGGCAACGCTCACAGCCTTCGCGGGTCCCGTCAATGCTTGATCGAGCTCTTTTGCAAAAACACGCAGCTGCAACGGTTTCATCATGGAGCGACCATAACAAAGTACGTCCCCACCGTAGGAGTAGAAAACCCTGTTGCCGGTCACCCAAGAGATAGCCCCATGGACGGTCACTTCAGGTATCTCATTTCTTCGATAATCAACTAAGGGGACCCAATCATTTTTTGAACTCATTCTAAACACACTCGCATGCGTCGGCTCTGCCTTTCAACCGAGATCTGGGTTCAAGAAGGGGGACGACCTCTTCTATAAAGAGGCGCATCATCTCTTTAATTTGGTTGTGATCATGGTTATTAAAATCAAACCACAACATCAATCGATCGTCGGGATGGTAGCGCTGACGAATCTGGCGAGCAATCTCTTGAGGACTGCCTACCAAGGCGTTGCCTACAGCTTGAGCGACCTTAACTGGATCGAGGGTTCCCTCCATGGCTTTCCAATAGTTTTCCCAAGCTCTTTTGGCCGCCAAATGGGCCCTTTGAGTTTGAGCCTCTTCTGACAATCCAGCGGTTCCATCAACAAAAACCATTGCGGTCCGAGGCATAAGTTCCCGCTTCCACTCTCCCTGATAATGTCTTTCCATTCGGTGGTGGGTCTCCTGGATCTTCTCGTCGGGAGTGATCGAAAGATTAAATACACCTACGGGTCGATATCGATTGGCCATGATCTGTGTTTCAGGATCATGAGATCCAATGGTCAATTGCAACAAATGCTGTGGATAATCTTGCGGAATAACTCCGACCTTCTCAAACTCCCAAAAAGGGGGTATATGAATCTGACCCTTTTGAACATCCCCTCTTTTTTGAAAGGCGCCAAGCGCTCTTTCAAAATCCTCATCTGTCCGAAACTGCTCCCTACCAATTCGAATGGGATTTAAATCCTTACTTGAAAGAGATTCGCCATTGAGCAATCTTAGAAAGATCTCCGTTGCTTGAGCAAAGTATTGTCCCTTAAGAACAGGCCAGGCAACTGCCTCTGCATCATTTCGTGGATGAAACCCATAGGCTTCGTTGGAAAATGGGAATCGTCCTGCCGCAAATCCAAATTCGAGTTTTCGATTTTCGTTGGGTTTAAGTCCATGAAGAGTCAGAAAGGTCTTTACAGACTCAGCTCGAGCAATAGGTCCACCATTGCAAATGAGATTGCAAACGGCCGACCCTACATTGAGGTTTCGAGTCTGACTGAAAACCAAGTGGCCGAGTTGAAAAATATCGGTATTTAAGCCAATCTCGCCTCGAAATTGGCGAATGACCGCGTTGCGGTTTTGTTTCTGAACTTGGCAAGAGAGATGAACCTCCGCCACCCAGGCTGTTCCAAAACCCAAGGTGTCAGCCAGGCGGATCTGATCGAAAAAATTTTCGAACATCTGCCGTTCTGTTGGAAGAAATCCTTCAACTTCGGTCTGACAGATCGAAAAAAAGATATCCCATTTCATAAGCAGGTCGTCCTTCCGCCATCCACAGGCAAATTGATGCCAGAGATGTAAGCTGCGGCAGGTGAAGCTAAAAATGCCACAGCCTTGGCAATCTCCTCAGGCTGACCGATTCGTCCAAGTGGAATACCTTCAATCCACTCTCTTCGGACCTCCTCCTCTGATTTTTGAAGCTTTTGTGTGCGCGCCGAAATGAGGCTTTGCAATCGAGAGGTTTCGGTGTAACCAGGCAAAACATTGTTGACGGTGATTCCCCATTTCCCAACCTCAAAGGATAAAGTTTTAGCCCAATTTGCCACAGCGGCACGAATGGTATTTGAGACCCCGAGCTGAGGAATTGGAGCCTTAACGGATGTAGAAATAATATTGATGATTCGGCCATAACCAGAGGCACGCATTCGAGGCACGAGTTCTTGCGCTAACAGGGAGTTGACCAAAACATGGTTTTGAAAAGTTTGTAGAAACGCCTCTTCACCAACATCTAGAAGAGAGCCCATGGGTGGGCCACTTGTATTGCAAACTATAGATCTTAACGAAAAAATAATCACATTATTGATATAAAAAAGCGATGCCGCAACGCCTTTTTTTATCAATAATGTGATTATTTTTTCGTTAAGATAATGTGAATTGGATCTTTCCAATTTTGAACCACCTGTTTCAGGTGATCTCGATCTTTGAGGTCCAAGGCCCAATAGTGATGGTTCGGTCCTAATTCCTGTTCCACTAAGTTTTGAAGTTTTTCCTCCGAGCGGGACACTGCAATGATTCTGCACCCCATGAGGGCCAACTCCTTGGCAATGGCTCTTCCTATGCCCTGAGAGGCACCACAAACAAGGGCCGTCTTTCCATCTAACATCTTGAACTCCTTAAAACCCTAATAACTTTTATCTCAACTTCTCACTTAAGGTCCAGGTTAAAACTGACCGCGAATGATCCACAAATCTGGAAAGAGAGGTTTAAAAAGAGTGCTTTTCAAGTATTCGGCTCCCTGAGAACCACCCGTTCCTCCTCGATGGCCTATGGTGCGTTCAACCATCTTCACATGCCGATAGCGCCACTCTTGAACTCCCTCATCGAGATCCACCAGACGTTCACAGAGCTGGGTCAACTCCGAATCATGATGATAAATGTTGAGTAAGATACTCTGAACTGCCTCACTAGGTTCATAGCGCTCTACATATTTTCGATTTAAAATGGCCGGAGGAACGCAGTGCCCTCTTTGATTTAGAAATCTAAGAAAATCATCGTAAAGCGTAGGTTCTTGAATCAGACGTTCAAGTTCCCTTCTCTCGAGGCTCTCTCGTTCATAGAATTCGAGCATGACCGAGTTCTTTGCGCCCATTAAAAATTCGAACTGCCGAAACTGAAAGGACTGAAAACCACTTGAAGTTTCCAATCTTTCACGAAAAGAGGCAAAGGAGAGGGGGGTCATCGTCTCTAAGACATCAATTTGTTGCACCATCGTTTTGACAATGCATCGAATTCGATGAAGGGTGGCACAAACTCCTGAAACTTCATCATTTTGAAACTGTCTCTGCGAAAATCTAAGTTCATGCAAAATTTGCTTGAACCAAAGCTCATAGGTTTGATGAATCACAATAAAGAGCATTTCATCATGCTCTTGATCGGATCGCGGAGACTGTGCGCTGAGGATCTTTTCGAGTTGCAAATATTGGGCATAGGTCAAAGACACGGTGTTTCCTCCTAATTCAAAATCCTCTCAAAAAAATCACAGATACCCCTTTTAATGAATATGTAATTAAGATAGATGTTATTACCGAGTGCTAGGCACTAATAGACCAATCTTAGAGAATTTTTCTCTTCCTTTTCCTGTTTTTTCTTCTCTTTCGCGTCCTTACGCTTCTTTTCTTCCTCAGTGGAAATGTTGTAAACCTTGTGAATTCTTGTTTGAACTCGGTTGAGCTGCCCATCAAGACCAACCTCAACCTCCATCTCTTCCAGACTTTTCACTTTATGGGGGGTATAACTAAACTTATCATTAGAACCCTTTTCTGGATGTCTAAAGCGCATGTGGAGCTGCTCCTCACGATAGGACTCGGATACTTCGCCAAGCTCCTTGTGGAGGGTTTTCAATTGATCAACGATCGCTCTTTTTCTCTCAGGATCCTTGATCTTCTGTTTTTCTTTGATCAACTCAAACATTGAAGTCTCAAGGCTTCGAATCTTGGTTTGTTTAGAAACTGCACCACTCTTGTGATCTCCCCAGGATCCAGACCATGCTAATGATGGGACAAGAAGGACCAAAGTAAGGCAAGTCAGCGCGGTGACGGCATATTGAGACCACTTGATGTCAAAAGGAAAAGTCTTGAGTCGGTTTACAATCACGCTTGCTTTGACGCCAGAAATTTTGCGCAAGGTTACAGAGCCATTTTGGATTGACCCTAAGATACCATCAAGATCGAGTCGAAGCTTTGAATCGGAAAGAGCCTCCTTGAGTTCCTTTAATAGATGGAGTGAGTCGATTCCAGAGATCTTGAGATCGAAAAAAAGGGGTCCATTATGGATCGCGGTTACATCCGAATTGCCAAAATCAACGATTTCTTCTGAAAAATCTTGATCCAAAGGTTCTACGATCTCTGCTTGAACAGGCGAATTCCACATCTCCTGATCGGACCACGGAACTTCTGATGGGAGTGATTCGTCGAGTTGAGGCTCCGATTTGGATTCGCCACCCAATTCGGATTCGCCACCCAATTCGGAGCCAGGTAGGGGTTCATTGATAAATTGTCCACATTGAGGACAACGCAAGAACTCTTCACTGTCATCGAAGGTGCACTGACATTGTGAGCAGGTCCTCATCATAGTTTTCAAACCTTAAAGATGTTGATGCGACAAATATTCTCAATTGACGGCAGATTCACTTGCCCCATGACATTTTTTGTATTTTCTGCCACTCCCACACGGGCAAGGGTCATTGCGGCCCACCTTTTCTTCACGCTTTGCCGGTTCGTCGCGCCGAGGCCCGCCGGGCTGGCCACCTCCCGAGAAGGTCATTTGCTGTTGCCGGGTAGGGCGAAAACTCTTCAGCGCCTCTTGTCGAGCTTCTGCAAGCTTCTGTTGGCGGATTGCTTCGGCCTCAGTTGGAATCGGCACCTCTTCCATCTCGGTCTCCTCATCCTCCACCTCATACGACCTCGGATGGGAGCGTCTTTCAACAACCAATTGCACCTTAAGCAGTTTTTCCAAAGCTCCGGCACGAACAAAATGGTTCATCTCCTCAAAGGCATGAAAGGCCTCTTTCTTATACTCAATGAGAGGATCCTTTTGGGCGTAAGCTCGCAAATTGATTCCTTCCTTAAGATGGTCAATTCTCTGAAGGTGCTCTTTCCAATGCACGTCAATGGACTGAA
Organism: Pseudomonadota bacterium; assembly: GCA_014584465.1. Taxonomy (GTDB): domain Bacteria; phylum Bdellovibrionota; class Bdellovibrionia; order Bdellovibrionales; family JACTMU01; genus JACTMU01. The sequence continues at coordinate 154,253 of JACTMU010000094.1, forward strand.
GGACAATCATCTTTGATATTGGTTTAAAGTGGTCACCAAGCATCTCTTTTTGTCGATCGTAAACCTCTTTCACCGACTGCTTCACCGCTTCAGTCACCTGGTCAGGAGTGAGCTGAGCATGGTTTCCAAATGAAACGGTCACACCAAATTGCTGGCTCAGGGTCGTATTGAGTCCATCGAGATCCCAATCTTTCTTGTCAGCTCCTTCATGGGCAAATCGATCTAAAACCTCTGAAAGAACGTCGCCAAGCATTTCCAGTACAATAGGCTCAATGTCTGCCCCAGAGAGAACTTCTCTGCGCAGACCATAGATGGCCGTTCGCTGATTGTTCATCACATCATCATAATCAAGAAGATGTTTTCGAACGTCAAAATTGTGTCCTTCCACCTTTTTCTGGGCTCCTTCAATCGCGCGTGAAACCATGGGAGCTACAATGGGTTCGTCATCAGGGACGTTGAGCGTGTTCATAATTTTCTGAATGCGTTCGCCATTGAAGATCCTCATAAGATTGTCTTCAAGCGAAAGATAAAAACGCGTCTCTCCCGGATCACCCTGTCGACCCGATCGACCCCTCAGCTGATTGTCGATACGACGAGATTCATGTCTTTCTGTACCCACAATGTAGAGGCCACCCGCAGTAAGGACCCTCTCTTTCTCCTTTGAGCAAAGTTCTTTATATCGAGTCATGGCTTCTTGGTATTTTTCCGACTCAGTTTCATGAATTTCACTTTTTGCAAGCATCTCTGGATTACCACCAAGAACGATGTCTGTTCCTCGTCCTGCCATGTTGGTGGCGATGGTCACAGATCCAAAGCGACCAGCTTGGGCAACAATTTCAGCCTCTCTCTCATGGTGTTTGGCATTCAAAACGTTATGAGTGACGCCGGCACGTCGAAGGTATTGGCTTAAGAGTTCCGATTTTTCGATGCTGACCGTTCCCACGAGAACGGGCTGCCCTTTCTCTTTTCGCTGTTTGATATCCTCAAAAATGGCGTTGAACTTCGCCTTTTCTGTCTTGTAAACGACATCATCTTCATCTTTTCTTGCGATGGGCTTGTTGGTCGGGATGACCGATACATCTAAGTTATAGATCTTTTTAAACTCAACAGCTTCCGTATCCGCAGTCCCCGTCATTCCAGAAAGTTTGTTGTACATTCGAAAATAGTTCTGAAATGTGACGGTCGCCAAGGTCTGATTTTCATTTTTAACCGGGACCTTTTCCTTTGCTTCAATGGCCTGATGAAGACCGTCACTCCAGCGGCGTCCCGGCATAAGGCGACCTGTAAATTCATCTACGATGACGATTTCATCATCTTTGATCATATAATCGACATCGAGCTTATAAAGATGATGAGCCCTTAGGCTTTGATAGATCTGATGAAGATATTCAATGTTCTTCGGATCATAGAGGTTTTCGAGTTTAAGTAGCTGTTCGGCCTTTGTGTTCCCCTCATCGGTCAAGGAGGCAGTTTTCGACTTCTCTTCCATCACAAAATGGAGGTCTTTTTTAAGGTGTGGGATGATGTCATTGACCACATAATATTTGTCCGTGGAGACCTCTGAGGGACCAGAAATGATGAGAGGTGTTCTTGCTTCATCGATCAGGATGGAGTCACATTCATCGACAATTGCATAGTTGAGTTCGCGTTGAACATAGTGGTTCAGATCGAACTTCATGTTGTCACGAAGATAATCAAAACCAAATTCGTTGTTGGTCCCATAGGTGATGTCGGATCCATAGGCGACCTGTCTCTGGCGATCATTGAGGCTGTGAACGATCACCCCCACACTGAGACCTAAAAAGCGATAGAGCCGCCCCATCCACTCTGCATCTCGATGAGCCAAATAATCATTCACAGTTACAACATGAACCCCTCGCCCCGAGAGGGCGTTAAGGTAAACTGGAAGTGTTGCAACAAGCGTCTTCCCTTCACCGGTCTTCATCTCTGCAATCGATCCTCGATGAAGGACCATACCGCCAATGAGCTGAACGTCGTAGGGGCGCATCCCAAGGACTCTTCGAGAGGCCTCGCGGCAAGTTGCAAAGGCTTCCGGCAGGATCTCATCCAGCGAAGCCCCTTGTTCGATTCGACCCTTGAATTCACCCGTCATGGATTGCAGCTCAGGGTCGTTTCTTGAATTTCTCCTCTAGACTGTTGATCGATTGCACTTTCGGAGCGAGGAGCTTCATCTCACGGTCGTGCTTTGTGCCAAATACCTTGGTGAGGACTCGTGTAATCATCGAGTAAACCTACTCCTTCTTTCTAGAAGGAGCAAGCTCCTCACAGAACCCGCCGTGCCCTATTAAGGCAACGGGCTCTTCAGCATATTGGTT
>JACTMU010000037.1 GCA_014584465.1 Pseudomonadota bacterium
GGCCCAGACTCCCTTAAGAACCGAGCGTGAAAGTTTCCCTTCACTCGGCTCAAGCCTTTTGAAAGCCATCTTGCGATGACCCGGCGGTTCGTTTCTTGCTTCTCCAATAGAAATAGCTGGAGTAGTTGGGATCGTATGGATTGGCCGCAGCTTTTATCTTGATGTGCCGGACGATGGGTATCTTCTGGGCTTTTGTTAAAGTCAGAGGCTCCCCACTGTCCCTAACGGCAGTAAATACCAAATTGTCGCTCTTGTGGGTCTTGAAGTATTTCCTTCTGATCCACGTTCGACGTTTCTTTGGGTGTCTGCGCACGCACCACTTCCATAACGCAGTAAAGACGAGGCTGTCGATACGGTTGAACGCCCGGCTCGATACCACATGACGGTAATAGTTGGACCATCCGCGGACTTTCGGATTCAGTTGGCGGATAAGTGCCTCCGTCGGTGCTGTTTTGTTTTCTTTGATAACTGTGCGTATCGTGGTGAGGATGGCTCGTATTTGCCTTGCTCCAGGTTTGATTAGAAGTTTATCCTCATACTTGCGAACGTTAAATCCAAGGAAGTCAAAGCCAGCGTTGATGTGGGTGATTTTGGTTTTTCTCGGTCGATAGTTCAAGACCTCGTTCTTTAAGAAAAGCTTCGATTCTCGGTCTAATCTCTTCTTCTAGAAACGATTTAGAGGAACCGGTAACAATAAAGTCATCGGCATAAGTGACGATGTGCACTTTGTGAGGGTTCTTGACCGGCCATGGCTTTTTCAGCGTGCCTTCTAAGCCTCGAAGTATTATTGTCAATAAACACGGTGAGATGATTCCCCCTTGTGGGGTCCCGTCTTCTGACTTGAAGATCGTATCATCTTCCATGTATCCCGCCTTCAACCATTTTCTGAGCACGACTTTATCCATTGGAATGTTCGCAAGTAACCAGTCATGATTGATTCGATCAAAACATGATTTGATATCCCCCTCCAAAACCCATTGGGCAGTACCTTTTCTTGCGAACAAGTTAAAGCACTGCTCGATCGCATCCGCTGCTGCGCGCTTGGGACGGAACCCATAGGCGTTTGGATCAGCGAGAGTCTCAGAGATGGGCTCCAAACCGAACAGATATAGGGCCTGCATGGCCCGACACTTCATTGTCGGTATGGAGAGGGGTCGCAATTGACCATTCCGTTTTGGAATGTAGATTCGTCTCAGGGGCAGTGTCTTGTAACCTCTTTTACCGAGATCTAAAACCGCCTTCATCTTTTGTTTCGGCGAAGTCCAAGTAACTCCATCCACCCCGGCTGTCTTGCTGCCCCTGTTTCCAGTGACCCTCTTCACTGCCAACAACTTGGCATAGAATGATCGAGACAGGAGGTGCTGGAGTGCCTTGGCTTTGCCATAACGATTTTCACGAACTGCCTTTGCAATACGCATTTGAGTTCGCCGCACCTGCTTCCGTACTGTTGGCCAATCGATGGTTTCCCAGTCCAAATTCTCGGCGAAGGACGCCTTCGTGGGGGAGGCGATTCCCTATCCCCACCGTTACAGCAGGGCATTTGCTTCTTCCGATATCTCAAGCCCACACGGCCATCACACTTCTTACGAAGTGATTTCCTACTTGAGGAGCCGTATTCCTTACAATAACTTCGTGTCGCACCCAGAAACACCAAGCGCAACGCCCGACGAATTGTGGGTTGGGTCCACAACAATAGGGTCATGTGAAAGTTATAAGTCTTTCGGAGGTGAAAGCGAAGTAGCGGTTGGACTTGGACGGTTTTTTGGGCAAAACATTTTTTTGATAACAGGTAGTCCATTCAAGGCAAAATCTGTCAGGGACGAACCCCAATACAGACCCTTCTTGATGGGAAGGAGGTATGGGAGAAAAAGAGACTGATTTTAACTGACAGACAATTTGAATGAAAGTGCTTACTAAAAGAGCAACTGTAGGATCAAGTCCTAACTTCTACAGTTTACCCCCTCACAAACTCCATCAACTTTTCAAAATTCTTATTGTCTGCATCTCTCAGAGCCGCAAGGTAGTTCTTTCTCACATCATCAGCATCAATCTCTCCACGCTCCAAACCAGCAAGTCCCCACGTAAACGATTTCTGTTCATTGGACTCCAACAAAACGTCGGTCATCAAGCGAGCAAAACGGCCATTACCGTTCGGGAAAGGATGAATAAAAACCAATCGATGATGAAAGCGAGCACCGATCTCGTCCCAACTGTAAATTTTGTTTTCAATCCAATACTGAACATCATCACAAAGTTTTTTAAGCTCGGTCGAAATTTGCTCGCGAGGTACACCAATGTTTTTTCCGGTCTTGCGAAATTCTCCGGCCCATTTCCACACGTTTTTAAACATTTCCTTATGCAGTCGCCTAAAAAAGGCTTCGTTTAAAAGATCTTTCTTTTTGCCTTTAACCCAGGCTTCACCTTCTAAAATATTCTCTTGCTCCAAGATGTTGAGCTCACCACGGGTAGAGATGTACTTGGGAATAAGCCCTTCAAGTTCATTGGGATCAAGGGGAGTGGCTCCATCGGGTTGTTCGTTCAACGGATTCATTTTTTATCCCACAGTCTTGAATCTAAATTTTCCTTAAGTTCGTTAGCCAAACGAATTTGCTGAGAGCCCTTGTCTTTGCCGCTCACTTCTTGTTTTTCAAGGCGCATAGAATGCGACACTTTTTTTAGTATGGCTTTAGCGGCCACATCGGCTTGGTGATTTAAAATCTCTTCGAGGCTTTGGAAACCATCATCGGGCACAATGGCATAAACCACTTTACAGTGCATGGCCCTGGCTACGTCATTTAATGTTTCCAATGTGATTTTGCCTTCGGCTTCGCGCTGCTCGTAGCGAACCACACCGGTTTGATTAATGCCCAAGCGGCGAGCGAGTTGCCCCGTGGTAATTCCCAAAGCTCCACGAATGGCTTTAATCCATCCTATGGGAGGGCGTTTTTCACCAGAAAGTTCGAACCAGGGTACGAGCTTTTTCTCTAATATCTGCCGTTGCTTTTTAAGGTCGTTCTTCTTTGGTTTCATGTTTTATAATGCCTCTAAAGACATTATAAATTGTATTTAATATGCTGTAAAGAGCATTAAAAAATAGACTAAATATGCCTTATAAGACATTATAAATAGACCCATGGATGCCCCAAATTTGCTCCAGACCATATAAAAGCTTGTTATTTCAATAAGTTATAATATAAAGGTTGTAAGTATTCAGTGAACTGGGGTAGTCCCAGCGAGTCATTTTGAAAAATAATAAAAAAAAGCTGGCGACAAATTCTTTTTTGTAATTAAATCGATTTAA
>JACTMU010000062.1 GCA_014584465.1 Pseudomonadota bacterium
AATGTTTACAATCTTATGGTTAATCCCCACAATAGTTATGTTTATCTAAACGGCCCCACAGGCACGTGGAAATTACCGCCGCCGTCATCAACCTCTACCTATGGCTCTCAGCAAAATTGACCCACCTATTCTCAGTAAAGTTGACCCACTTAGAACATGCGATCACCATGAGTTAAGAGGACTGGATTGAGAATGAATGAAGGGTCAAGAGTGTTTCAGAGTGAATCAGAATTGTGCCGAAATGATCCATGAAAGAACCCCACTGCCCGCAATTTTTGCGTGGACAAACCACGACGTACGGTACGCAAAAATCCGAGCATACTTTCTAAGCAAAGATTGGGAGGTCTCGTTCTTGACCCATAAAAACGTCAGAAGAACCAATCACTCAAAACCCATTTCGGCTTGGGCGAATCACATACAAGGTCAATAACGCTACGAGATCGATTGCGCCACATATCCAAAATGCCGTTGACCAAAGATCATGAAGCAAACGCAATACAACTATCGACATCACAATCCCCCTTATGGTAACCAGGTCAAAAATGGCAGAGCGGTTCGCACAGTATCTTCATCTCACTTTGCGGTTTTGTTTCAATGGTGAATCCAGTGATCTTCTAAGTTTCCTCATTGACCATTGAACTCGGTGTGTTTTTCGTCACCTCTCATTTGCCCACCAGCCATGCAGCTTTTCATTTGCTCTACCATACTTGGATCCATGACCTTACCCTGCAATTGACTCGTACAGGCATGTAAGTTGCCCATAGTGGGGCCTTGCATGTAGGTACCATCCATCATCATTCCCGGGCCCATGCCTTGCCCCATTTCATTCATCATCATCGAGCGTCGGTTTGGATGTTGAAAGTACCCTTTGTTCCAATAGGTGACTCCATAATAGGTAGTGCAAAGTCCTATAAGACCGACTAAAATGATTATAAACCATCCTGTATTTTTAAGGTATTTGCTATCTTCCTTTTTAGCCAAATGAAAAAGATAAAGACCAAATCCAAAGACAGCCACTTCTAACACGAACGCAATGTCTACTAAAAACATCATGACTATTTCCTCCTATTTTTTTGCGACCATTTAATATTCTAAAGCCCCCCAAATCACTAAAAGGCCTAAAACAGCAAGAATCCAAAAACCTGCGCTATACCAATGCGGTAAGATCCCACCGTGCCAATGGTGTGCCATTTACGAACCCTCCTCCGCCCGTTTAAAAACCGAAGCCCATTTTGGGAAATACGCAGGTACAGAATTCTTGTATGCCATATACTTCGAACCGAATTCCTCAATCATGGTATCCTCTTCCTTTCTAGCTAGTCTGTGGTACATGAAAACAAGTGCGGGAAACATGATGAGAGTCAAGATCGTTGGCCACATCAGCAGAAATCCCAACATGATCGCCACAAACCCCATGTATTGCGGATGGCGAATCTTTGAATACAGCCCTGTTGTCGCAAGTTCCATTCGCGATTGGGCCGCATGAAGCACCTTCCAGGCCAATGCTAATAACACAAAGCCACCGATGATCATCGCATTCGCCGCCAAATGTATTGGGTGAAAATGAGGATCTATTTCAGATCCAAATAGCGTAATCCAAAGATGTCCATTGTTGTGAGAAAAAAAATCCAGTCCGGGAAATGTTTTTCCTAACCATCCAGATAAAAAATAGATGGTCAGAGGGATTCCATACATTTCGGTGAACATGGCAAGAATAAATGCTGAAAAAGCACCCAATGATCTCCAGTCAGTTTTAGTCTTTGGTTTCACAAAACTAAACGCGAAAAAAATAAATATGAATGAGTTTACAATGACGAGAAACCAAAGACCATATCCATTTTGCGATTCACCGTGCATGATTGCTCCCACCTTTGTGGTCTTTACGAAGTAAGGTTTGAGATCCATCCTGGGTTCTATGGCTGCCATGGCCAAAAATATGCATCAATGGACATAGAAGCAAAATGAGATATGGTAAAACTCCAAGAGCGTGCTCACTGTGATACATATAGATCCAGTACCCGACGCCCATCAAACATAAAAGAGTGAGTGGGTTCTTCCAGAATCTGCGATTAGGTGGCCATTTCATTCTTAGATTTCCCATCCTAAATATTTTCTGAACGCAGTCTCAAGGCATTCCCCACAACTGAAACCGAACTGAGGCTCATAGCAAGAGCTGCAATCATAGGGTTCAACAAAATTCCAAAAAAAGGATATAGAACGCCCGCCGCCACGGGGACACCAGCCGTGTTATATGCAAAAGCAAAGAAAAGGTTTTGCCTAATATTGGACATTGTTTGGCGACTGAGCTTTCTTGCTCGAACAATTCCTCTTAAGTCTCCCTTCACCAAAGTAACTCCTGCGCTTTCCATGGCCACATCTGTTCCTGTTCCCATGGCAATTCCCACTTGGGCTTTGGCAAGAGCCGGAGCATCATTGATGCCATCGCCGGCCATAGCGACTTTGTGACCTTCCCTCTGCAATCGTGAGACCACTTCGACTTTCTGCTCGGGCAACACTTCTGCAATCACTTCATCAATGTTGAGTTTACGTGCAACAGCCTGAGCCGTAGTCTTACTGTCACCTGTTAACATGACGATTCGAATTCCCTCACCATGCAATGATGTGATAGCTTCGGGAGTCGACTCTTTAATTGGGTCCGCAACGCCTATCAGGCCGGCAGGCTTTCCGTCGACCGCTACAAACATTACGGTTTGTCCCTCACTGCGAAAACCTTCTGCCACCTCAAACAGTTGGCCTGAACCAATCTCCAGGTTTTCCATGAGGGCACGATTCCCTAGTGCTATCTTTTTGCCATCGAGGAGACCAATCACCCCTTTCCCAGTGACTGACTTAAAATCGGACGTTACCCCAAGCCTTACACCTCTTTCAATGGCTCCTTCCACGATTGCAGCAGCTAGTGGATGCTCACTTCCCTTTTCAAGAGAGGCAGCAAAATGAAGAAGCGTTGCCTCGTCAAAACCTACCTCGGGCTTCACTGTCACAAGTTTTGGCTTTCCTAGAGTGAGAGTCCCCGTTTTGTCAACAACAAGGGTGTCTATCTTTCTCATAACTTCAATTGCTTCAGCATTGCGAAACAGAATTCCTAAAGTAGCCCCCCTCCCTGTGGCTACCATTATGGACATGGGAGTTGCCAGACCAAGAGCGCAGGGACAAGCAATGATCAAAACAGCTACAGCATTAATAAGAGCATGAGCCATCTTGGGATCTGGGCCCACCAACGCCCAAACAATAAATGTAGCAATTGCAATCACCACCACTGCGGGAACAAAATAAGATGCAACAAGGTCGGCCAAGTTTTGTATGGGGGCTCGGCTACGTTGTGCTTCAGAGACCATGTGCACGATTCGTGACAGCAGGGTGTCTGATCCGACTTTCTCCGCCCCCATCAAAAACGATCCAGTACCATTGACCGTGGCCCCAATCACCTTGGCATCTTTCGATTTTTCAACAGGCATAGGTTCGCCTGTAATCATAGATTCGTCAATGGTGCTATGTCCTTCTAAGACAATGCCATCGACTGGGATCTTTTCACCGGGCCTGACACGAAGTATGTCACCAATTTGAACCTGTTCAAGTGGGATATCGGTTTCTGTTCCATCCGAATTTAGCTTTCGTGCAGTCTTCGCAGACAAACCCAAAAGTTTCTTGATTGCTTGGCTTGTTTGACTCCGGGCTTTTAGCTCAAGCACTTGACCCAAAAGTATGAGAGTCACGATCACCCCGGCCGCTTCAAAGTAGACAGCAACGTGACCATTCTGGTCACGAAAGGACTCAGGAAAGATCGCAGGAAAAAGGGAGGCAACGAGACTGTAAACAAACGCCACACTTACTCCCAACCCAATCAGTGTAAACATATTGAGATGACGATTCTTAATCGAATCAATGCCTCTCACATAAAATGGCCATGCCGCCCAAACACAAACTGGAACTGCCAAGAAAAGTTCAATGAGCATGCGCCATTGAGGCTCAATGAAACGAGACACAGGTGCTCCTGGCAGCAAATCTCCCATTGCTACAATCATGAGTGGGACTGTGAAAAGAGCCGAAATCCAAAAGCGGCGCTTCATATCCGTAAGTTCTAGATTCTCTGAATCGTCTGCAACCAGTGGCTCCAAGGCCATACCGCAAATCGGACAATTCCCTGGGCTTTTTTTGCGGATTTCTGGGTGCATTGGACAAGTGTAAATCGCACCCAATGAGGTTTCGACAGTTTGCCTTGTTGGGCCATGGTGGTGGTGTTCCCCGTGCTCAAAAGAGGGTGACTTCTCTTTTAAATTTGCATGTTGATTACAATGATGTTCTTCCATCAATTGCTTCCCTCGCTACAATCCCTTATACTATGACACTGGGGTGCAGTATACTATTATGTATTATGATTAGTTATTCATATGCCATACAAAAAGCCTCTCATGGGCTTACAAATGACTTAAAGCTAAGATTCGGACATTTTGTCTCGCTCTTGCGACACAAATTGGGACACAGAGATCCAGTGCTCATTCTTGGGGCGCTTTATCCTTCGAAATAAAGTCCATCTATTGATGAATCTTGAAATTGCATTATCCTCATTCTAAAGAGAGAATTCACTAAGCCAGAGGCACTATCCATGTCTCTTCTAGTCTCAGGGAAAGGAGAGAAGACATTGGCTAAATTGAAAGGGACTTCTCATAAGCATCATTTAAATCAAAGCTCTCGAAATGGAGGTCATTATTGAGCATATGGACAATTGCCTTGATGAAGCTGTTTCAAACAAGGGCCCAGCCGCCACAAGAAGAATGATTAAGGAAATCAAAGCAGTTCTAAGAAAAATGCAGTAAATTCGCTTTTGGCGTCATTCCAATTTCATTCGTGAGGAACCCACGGATCTGGGTCCTACTGTTCGAGGCAATGAACTGATGAATCGTGCTTTTGACAAAGATAGGTGTAATCCATATTCATACCATCATGAGTCAAGTACACTTTGACTTTAAAATCATCGCCAGAGAACCAAGATTTGTAGCCTGTAAAATGCTGGACATGATCTGCATGGATTCTTTGAAACTCCTCGCACGCAGTTCGAGTGGCGAGATGTAAGTCATCAATCGAAAATGCGGCCCATGCTTGCATTCCCGAAATCAACAGACCAAAAATCGTAAAACAAACAACAGTATTCCTTTTCATAAACTGCACCTCCCACATTATCTCAGCGATCTTTACCGCTAAAGTCGAAAAATAGAAAGATGCTTTCTCAAAACTTGACACGATTGGCTATATGAACTAAATGACAACCTAAGTGCTTCTTCGGACCGACCTCTTGGGTAAATTATCGTAACTTTTTGATCTTTTGAGTCGATTTTGAAAAGGGGAGTATGTTTATGTTTGAACAAGTGCGAAAACATAGCCACCGGTTGCTCATGACTTTGTTTCTCTTTACTCCATGGTCGGCTTGGACCTCCCCAGCGGAGTTGAAGCATGGTAGGTACATCGGATGGATTGTTTTACGGAATCACAATCAACGGTTGGCCGTCGTATCTGATTTTTTTCTCGAATCTCCTGAAGATCTGACAAAGTTTCCTAAGCTTAAATCCATTATGAAACTGAGTCTCGGTGGATACAACACTCATGAGTATGTCACAGAAACCTTCGAAGATCTTCATTACGACTTTGACAATGGTGTTCTCAATTTTGATGAACCAGATAAGGATTTGGCCATCAGTTCAGAAATAAGAAAAGTTGGGTCGAAAACAAAAATCATCGGCGAGGTTTTTGTTCGATCTTCGATGATTTCGGGCTCGCTAGAATTGACACTTGAAGATGATGAGCCCGGAGACAGTGAACCTGGAGACGATGAACCTGGAGATGACGGCGATTTGTTCCGCACTCGAGAAAATCAAACAGCCCCCTTTGTGCCACTCCTTAATGGTCAATATGAAGGAATTTGTGATGAGAAGATGGCCCTGTTTCAAATACAAACAGTTAGAGGTTTAAAAACTCGTTGGCAGGACACCGAGGAAACGAGCGGGCTAGGCAGGCATTACGGCATTGTGGGACGAATTGCTTTGAAAGACGAACCGCTTTGTGGCAAGCTGGAACCTGGCCAGTGGTGCACTTTTTTCGATTACAGTGCGGGTTCTTACAATTTCTACACTGGCAAACTCAATTTCCATGGTCCACGGGCTGCCGATGGTTGCGACGTATTGCAGGGCCTTATTCAATGCCGTATTCGCGTTCAAGGAGCGTTTAAAAGTTGCTCTTTCAAAAAGAAGGATATGCTCATAAAAGATGCTCGATTTTTTGCAAGGAAATATCATGTGCTAGCTACAGAGGACCAGAAAGGGGATTTGCCAGAACCTAACCCTCCTTTAAACTCCACATTGAGCGCGAATTTAAAGGGAATTTACTTGGGCTATTTGCACAATGAATCTAACGACGTTTACCAGGTTGTTCGCCTGCATGTAACGCCCTATTCTTCAACCAACAGTCCTCACAATCCAAATCAAATGATGGTCGCTTCAACAGTCGCAGTTCATTTTGAAAGGGGAGGACAGGGCCCTTTTTTCAGTCAGACCTATGATTCTCGATCATTTTATCTTAGACCGGGGTTTACATTGATGGGGAATCGCTCTGATTCGTACATTAACATCCAGGATTGGAAACGTGGTTACATTCGTGGAGTATGGTATTCTCATGCCTTTGGTCGAGTCGGTACCGTTGAGCTCGTTAAAGCGGATCTTCCTTCAATAGATCGTAATGCCACCATTTTGAACTCATTTTCTGGAGAGTTTCAAGGACGGGTGAACTCAAGTGGACCTCAAGAGTATATGAGATGGGTAAAATTTATCTTTCCAGCAAATCCCAATGATTTGGCTGGAAACATTATTAATTTTACCGGCTCTTACCAAAGTATTGTTGGCATCACTGGTGTAAAGGATATCGAGCGGGGCGCTTTTGACCCTTACACTGGCACTCTTGGTTGGATACTCTCAAACGGTGAAGAGGCTTCGACATTTTCAAATGGGAAAATTGGGGATGACCATAATGCACTCCTTTACTGGCCTTCGACCCCGAAGGTCTTTGGAGCAATTACCAACGATTACGTTTTTCAAAAGTACAAAAGGCAATGAATATGGACTTTAAAAAGAATGAGTTTTCCAGGCGAGATTTTATTGCGGGGATTGGATCGGGCTTAGGCGGTGCGGTTTCAATCCCAATACTTGCTTCTGCGCTTGGCACCGGATCTCGGGCAGTGGCTGGACCTAATCCAAGTAAGAGAGCCATTTCTTCCCAACCCTCCGCACAACCTTTAGACTCTCGCCCCAATGACTACCTCCCGGTAGTGACCCCTGGGATTCAAACTTTGCCCTTTGAGTGGGATGGTAATGTAAAAGTTTTCAAGCTTAGTGCTGAACCCGTCGTCATTCAGTTTCAGGACATGAGCGATTCCCACGGGATGAAACGACGACCCATTCATGGATGGGGCTACAATGGATCCATCATTGGCCCAACGATCGAAGCTGTTGAGGGAGATATCGTCCGCGTCCTTGTTGAGAATCGACTGTCTGAACCCACAACGATCCACTGGCATGGAGTTCATTTGCCTATAGAGATGGATGGAGTTCCCGGTTTTTCACAAGAACCCATTCAACCTGGTGAGACTTTTGTATATGAATTTCCTCTAATTCAACACGGAACTTATTTCTACCATCCTCACTTTATGGGAGCCAAGCAGGTGGGCCTAGGGATGAGTGGTTTTTTTATCGTTCATCCGCGCAACCCGGAACCTCATCAAGTTGTCGATCGAGACTTCGCCTATTTCTTACAGACTTGGATGGTCCACCCAGGAAGTCCAATTCCTGATACTTTGGAAATGACCGAATTCAATTATTTTACTATGAACGGACGGCCAGCTCCAGATATTGTTCCAATGCGTGCGCAGATAGGGGAGCGTGTTCGCATTAGAGTGGCCAATCTGAGCATGATGACTCACCCGATTCATTTGCACGGACACACGTTTTGGATCACAGAGCATGGCGCAGGCTTTCTTCCCCAACATCAGCACATCATTGCCAATACTGAAAATATAAGTGCCGCTGAAGAGAGAACGTTTGAATTTATTGCCGAACGCAAAGGCAAATGGTTGTTTCACTGTCATTTCATGCACCATACGATGAATGATATGCACCGAATTCCGATTCCTGGAGCTTCCGGCCATGGGGGACACGCTGGACACGATATGGGCGGCATGCGCACATGGATTGAGATTATTTAGAAGTACTTCGATTTGAGACACCTTGGAACCCGCAGGCTACCTGTTGTGAAATGTCATTTTAGTTGCGCCTATTGAAAATTGCCTCGGCCCAAGAACTTCTTTGCTTCCACCTGCCAAAGATTGATGACTTTCGCTCGACTCTGTGGTTATTGACCCATTCAACAATTCATCGGACGGTGCGCTTGGTGCTCCTGGCTTTCAATTATACGATTCAGTCTCCGTCTTCAATTACTCCGGCGCCTTTCGATCCTGCCCGTGGGGGTTAAATTTTCTTATTTCCAGCTACCGACTTAGCATTTAGTCTAGCAAATTCTATATGTTTTTAGTAGGATCAGCATTGCTTAGGGAGCCTAAGCAAATTGTGATAGCTTCCGCACGAAATTCGAGGCTGTTTTGTCTTTTAAAACGCACCTGGTTTTCTATTGAAAATGAAGAGAATGAGGAGGTATGAGTTGAAGTTCCTTTCAGTGCTGATGTTGGTTGCTATTACAAATATGGCAGCCACTTGTACTCACAGACATGGCGACGGAAGCCACCACATGTCTGATGATCAAATGTCGAGAAATCATCATGGAAATATCAATGAAAGTGACCAAGAATGAGTGCCACAGAGGATCTGTTAGACGCGAGGAAGAAACTGATATTTAAGCCATATAGTTTTGGCCTATTGGGTTCGTTAACTTTGCTTGGTCTATATGTTCTGGTGTTAACCGTTTCAAACTCGTTTGAACACGCCTTGACGCAGTTCCTTTTGTTTTGGCCGTGGTTTTCTTTGTTGATTCTTGGGTTTGGGGTTCAAGTTGGTTTGTTTTTCTACATGACAAGCTATCACAAGGTCACTCACTGTATGGCAGCGGGCAAGAAAACGGTTATGGCTACGGCTGGCATTTCTGGCGGTGCGATGGTTGTCTGCTGCCTGCATCATGTAACGGATATTCTCCCGATTCTCGGTCTGTCAGCGCTTTCGGTTTTTTTCAGTGAATACCAAGTTTTATTTTTGGCAATAGGGATTTCATCAAATGTGATTGGAATTGCATTTATGCTCAGTATGCTCCAACGCCATGACATGGTTTTGCCAAATAGTATTTTTAGAAGTCTCTTTTGGATAAGATGGAACCTCATATTCTATGCATCTATTCTCTTAGCGATCTTCGCTTTAGCTTATTTGTTTAAAGAAATAGTTACGTATTAGTTTTTAGGAGGCAATTGAAATGAATGACAAAATGACTCTTTTGGCAATGTTTTTTTTCTTATTGTCAGCAATCGGCACTGCTGCCAAAGGTGCAAGTATCATGGGTAAAATGAAGTCCAGCCCTGGGGTTGTGAGTGTCGATTTGACACCACAAAAGTTTGACGATGGGAAACTCATCTTCAACTTGAGAGTCACCACACACTCCGCAAGCGACCTTCACACCATTGACTTAAAAAAGATTGCGATACTTCACGTTGGAGCTAATGAATATCACCCTACTGAAGCGCCAAAACTACTTGGACATCATTCTGGCGGAAAGCTCATTTATATACTTCCGTCGGAACCAAAGGAATTCAAAATCACTATCAATGGCCTAAATGAGCCTACCCAAAGAGAGTTTGTTTGGCCTTAATTGAACTGGATATTTGTGGCGAATGGGCCAATCGCCATTGAAGTAGGTGGACATGTCCCTACTCGGGAACAGGACTATATTTAGTTGAAATTTGAAAAATGACCTCACTTGTGTTTAAGTTTGGTTTAGCAAAAACTCCAACAAAAACAAAAGGAGGCCACATGTCAAGGCAATTAAGGAAGAAGAATATCAATGAGAAAGCTCAGACGGCAATCAAAGAAATGGAAAGTGGAATGATTTTCGAAAGCAGGTTGGCAGCCATTCAGGCACTCATCCCATTGGGATTAAGGGCAGTGGAAATGGAACTGCAACAGGAAATCACTGAACTGATCGGTTCAAGATACAGCCGTGGCGGCGACGTCAAGCGTTGGAGCGAAAACCCAGGTGTTCTGTCTACCTAGGGGTTGTCCGGTAATTCCATTTTTGCCGATTTCTATAAGTTTTCCTTATACCTTCGTTGAGCCTCTTCGAGTTAGCGCCTCTGGCTAGCCCTTCGTCGGCCCGCCTCGG
>JACTMU010000064.1 GCA_014584465.1 Pseudomonadota bacterium
AAATCTCCTGACAAACCCGAGAAATCGCTGAAGATCGTGATTTTGAAAAGACGAATATTCGTGCCCGGTAGGACAAAATGTACTGATTCGAAGCATGGCACCATCGCTCCAGGGAGCTCCGAGATACTCCAACTTCATCTACAATTTTTCTCAGACTCATTCCCTCGTGTACAAAGAGGGCAAATGCTTGGTTCCTCTTTTCTGCCTTCATCATGCATCTAATTTTATGCGCTGATAGCATTGATCCAAAGGAGAAATCGAGTGGGTACACTTGAATTTCAGTTTAGTTCTTCCACTTACTTTCGACGTACTGTTTGAGCGATTCTTTATACGCCTTAGTTTTGTAGCCTTCGTCGTCGTATCCGACTGTGTAGTAGTATCGTGCAAACTTTTGAAATGCATGTTCAGCAAAGGGGGAAGTTAGCTGGACAATCTTTTGAGCGGCTTCAGGGCAAAGTTCCAATTGGACTGTATAAATGAGGTTGAAGTCCACAACCACATGCTCCGACAGGCTATTGTCAGGCGATGGCGGTAAGTATAAGCAAGAATCTCTTTTAGAGAGGATTTCTCCAATTTGATCGGGGACGCTTTTTTCGCGAATTAAGAATCTATCAAGTGGTAAAGTGGCAATAAAGACCAACTGAGCTAATTTGATTTTTCCGTCCCGCACTCTCAGCTGACAGGTTCGATTTGCAAGCATCCAATAGGGAACATCAGCGGCTGGCAGCGCACCATTTCCAAAGGAGGAAATAGAATACAAGTCACCTTGCCATCGGTTTACAGAATCACGTGTTTCATAGCAGGGAGATGTCGCTTCGCCATTTCGAACGAGGGTATTACCAACCGCGTTTTTTTGAGGCTTGCAGATAAAGTTCATCAACTTCGTCAACATCGTATAACTCATCCATTTCAATATAGTTCGCCAAAGTTGGAAGTGGACCCCACGAACCAACTGCGGCAGTTGCCGTAGCGTCACGCACAATCGCCTTATGAAAGCTCTGCACAAGCTCTAATGATGCTTTGTCAGAATTTGTATTTTCCTTGCCATAAATGATTACTGGTAACGTGGCACCCGCAGTGGAGAAATTGACCTTTACTCCGTCAAGCAAACTCTTAAATGATTTTGTCTTTACGCTAAATCTCGGAGTCACATTCGCAAATGGATTATCTAGCACGGCTGTGCCGTCAGGTAATACCTTCAAGTTATGCCTCCATTACCTTAATTAAATCTTCAGTTACTGCCCACATAAAGAGATCAAAATGTAGCTGATTCATTTCTGGTAAAAGTGAACTGAAAACCTCATCGAATTTGATTAAATTTCTATTAACTAAATCAAAATCTAGTGTGCCCTGATAAGTATCAGGCTTTTGTTGCTTCGCCAAAATTCCACGAAGAATAAAAGTTTTCTTTTCTTTTTCTGAAACTATGACGTTTTCTAAGCCCTTCAATGAATCAGAAGCAATCAGGCCAGATTCAGGAATGGAAAATATAGCTGGATTGAAAACTGCGACCGCTTCGCTGTATGACTGCGTGTCTTCAACAAAAATTGAATTGATTTTTCGAAACCCCACCTTATTTATTTCGGTGGGAATCTTCAATACTTCGAGCGCAATCGAGGCGACCTCCTTGAAGGTCGATGAGAAACTATTAAATCCTTGATAAGCATGATCCGAAATTACTATCTTGTCGTTCAAAATTTGAAGTTCGCGCTTAGGGTTTATTGAGTGAAATATAAGACCAAGAGGAGTAGATTGATTCGTAACCTTTGCATCACTTTCCTGCTGGTTAAAAACAAAACTGGCCAAATGAATCTTCTTGTTATCCTTAAATCCAAGGGGTGCCAATTTCTCTTTCAGCTTAGTTTCATTGGATAGAATCGATTCTGTTGAGATACCCGAAATCCCCAACTCACAATGAACGCTCTTTAAGAAATGCTTCTTAAAAGTTTTGTGTGTATGTTTTTTCAAATCAGTAAAAAGTTCTCTCACTATTTCTCTCGCTTATCTTTTTTCATAATAATTACTTAAACACTGTCTGTTAACAAACAATAACTGCGTCACAGCCCGACCAGTTATCGAAAAACCCCAACAAGCCGTTATTCAAACCCTCCATCCGTCATGTCCAAGCCGAAAAGTATGCTAACGTAGTCAACTTCGCCTTTACTACACACAGTTGACTACAAGTTGTTGCAAGTCCTGCGAACTAACGGGAGTTCACGGGAACTGAACCGAGTGGCTGGGAAAGGCTTAACAACTACCAAGTTGTTGTTTTTGTTTCCCTATTTCGTTCCTTGAACATTCCACTCACGATTCATTCGTGAATGGTGGAGGCGGGGGGAATTGAACCCCCGTCCGTAAGTCTTCCACGATAAGGCGCTACATGTTTAGGCAATGTTTTAAGCTTAGTATAAGAGCGTCCATCGCCAAACTCTCTTATGCTGCTCCCTCAGTTAATTTAGGAAGTAGACCCTGAAGAAACCAATCTACCTCCGAGATGACTGAAATGACACCTTCTAAGCTCCGCCATCATAAGCTCAGTCAGTGCTTGCTTAACCGATTAGGCAGCAAGTGGAAGTTGGGTTTCGCCAACTATAAGGTGTACGTTTTTAACGAGGTCCTCGTACGCCCCGACATGCTCCTTATGCTTCTGAACCCACGTCGAACCCATATCGCCCCCAAAGCTTCTAAGCTTAACATATTCCGCAAAGATGTGCCATGCCCTTTCATCAACTGAGAGATGGATCGAGCTCATCTCGGCAAATTGTACATAGCAGCGACGTAATTTGCGGCCTAAAGTGACAATTTTAGCAGACTGAACCACCAGGAATCAATAACTTAGGCGGACCTAACCGGTGGAAAACTGACACCGTGCATTTGAGATTTGGCCTGACCCTTGCTTAAGTGAGAAACTGTCGAACGTTGGTTGTTGCGGAAGTTGAACGTAAGCTGATGTGATGTGTGTCAAGGGTTAGCAATGAGCTTACCGCCCTCCCCTCCCTATTGGACGTCTCCTAGGTTCATTGCTAACTCCTTGCCTTTTTTTCCTCAATCAGCCTAAGATGAGGACCTCATGACTACTCAACTCATCAGCTTTATTCTCTTGGCTGGCATTCTTCTAGGACGCTGGTACGCAAAGCGTGATCGTCAAAAGCACATTCTTCTTATGTACCTTTTTGTCGGTGCTGACATTCTTTTGGTTCTTTTCTTGGCAGCATTTCGTGACGTCCTTGGAAAGGTAAAAGTAGAAATGTCCCCTCTTCTCTATTTCCACATTGCAATAGCTCTTGCGGTTGTCGTAGGTTACTTCTTTGCCATTACTTATGGCCGACGTTTGGACAAGGGAGATGAAAATTCCCGAAAAAAACTTATATTTGTCGACCGTATCGTAATTCCACTGCGAATCGCGGTGTCAGTGACCAGTCTTTTCTTCATCGGTGGCTAACCTGCGGTCCATATAGACATTCCAGTTCACCTTTACAAGGTCCGACATCTGTTCCACAAAGTCTCTTTGAGTCACTGTCACATCCGTAGAGGCATCGTTTTGATCATGGAGTCTTACAGAAGCAATCTCCCACTGCATTGGCCAAGAATCTCCAATTGAAGAGAAGGTCAACTTCGTCTCCCCCTCTTCAATCGTCGTCTCAGCACCCCAAGGATTTGCCTTTAAGATCTTGCTCACGGGAATCCACACTGGCGCTACCTTGTTAAGATCAGAGTTCCTGTAGTCACAAGGTCCCTCCACCACAATGGTTGGGCGCTCTCCGCTCACCGCCATCCCTTCCGCAACCAATGTTACAGTCACACGGTCGAGGGAATCGCAGGCAAGCTGCCTTGAACCATCCTTAGCCCTAAAGGCAAAGTTCCCAAACTCAATACCTACTCCGTCCTTGTTACTCACGACTCGTAACTCCTCAACAATTCTTTCCCTTGCCTGCTTGTTAAAAGCAGAACCGCTCAAATGATAAAAGTCGATCTTCTTAGGTATACCCGCTGGTCCACGCGCCCGATCCGCACGCCCTGAAAGGCTCACAAAAACAACACCGTCCCAAGAGCTCTTCACAAAATAGGATCCAACCCCCATGACCACAAAGAAAAAAACAGCCGTGACTCCGATTTGCCGAAACTTATCTTTCATCATCATTTTGATTCCCCTAATTCATCCCAACGGGAACTTCCAAAGACCACTTTCATTATATCACTAACGATGCCTACACTCGAAGACCAAAGTAAGCTCCTACGCTTTTCGCTTCAATTCCCAGTGCCAAAGTCGCGATCTTTGCAATCCATCCGTAAACGTTCTCCATAGGTAACCCCTCGACGTTGATCGCGAGATCCGAAAGACAAAGCCTGCGAAAAAGAGCTCCTGGACTGTTGAGACTTTCAGTGGGATCCTTCTGGCTATGGCTTCGAAGAAACCCTCCCACAGGACGGCAGCCCACCATGTAAATGGTGGGCTCTGCCACCGCACCCTCATAGGCCACAACAGAAGGCACTCCCTCTTGAACAATCACCTCTCGGATAGGAGCACCTCCCTTTGAGGCCTTCATTTTCTTTCTAATTTTGTAATTCCAATCCTTAACCTCCTGTCCACTGTAAACACGAGTGATCCCCAGTCCATAAGTCCCCGAATTGTTCTTGATAAACACAAAGGGCTTCTGTGTGATGGCGTAAGATCGGTACTTTTCTAGTGTTTCACTAAGAACCTCTTCCACCAAATCCGAAAGCTCCTCTGAGGAGTCCCCCATCTGATCGAAATTCTGTAAGAGCTTCGTGTTTGCTTGAATCAACCAGGGATCAATTCCAATGATCGTTGCAAATTCACCTGCCAACCGATTGTAGATCTCAAAATAACGACTCTTCTTTCTCTTATACCAACCCAAAGAAGTCGGAGGATTCACAGGGATCTCCAAATTTTCGCCCCAACCAGGGTACTCAACTGAGAAATCATTATTGCAAACAATGAGATCTGGGACAAACCTTTCACCCACGACGAGAGAGCCCCCTTCTCTACGAGTTGAAAAGACATCCACCTTTTGACCACTGGCGGACTCCACGTGCATCGGGGCTCCAATTGTACGTGGCACTCCCAAAACCACCTCTCTCCCACTCTCGCCTTTGATGATCGTTCTGAGTGTCAAAACGTTTTCCCAATAGTAGGAGTTCTTTGTATGCTCTTCAGTCAAAAGCAGTATCTTCTCACAATTGGACCCATAATGACGCTCCAAGTAGGATGCCATCACACTTTGGGCACTCTCCCTGTCAACTGCACAAATGTTGTTGAAGCCTGCAGGAAATAGATTTGCATCCACGTTACCCACCTTAAAACCACTGTCGCGAATGTCAAAACTCGAAGTGATGGGAAACACCAATCCCTTTCCTTGCGCCTCAAACCACTGATGAATCGATTCCATTTTATCAAGAATCGCTCTGTGTATCTGATCCTGAATCATAGATTCTCCTGTAATGACGACTTAGATCTCTCTGCAAAAAGAGTTGCACTCCCGATCACAGAAGCAGGGAAGAAAAAAAAGTTAAGAAGCGGAACCATAAAAGTTAGGCCCACAGCGCACCCAATGCCACAAAAGAGGCCCAAATTCTTACGGAAAAACGCAATTCGTTGTCTTAAACCATATCCTGCCACCTCAAAGGAGTAATCCATAGAATCAAACGCCAACATTAAGAAAAATCCGACAGTACTCAACAATCCAACTCCGGGGATCAAACCCATCAAAACCAGGCCCAATCCAATCATAATGAATAGGAAGGACTTCAGCACGGCCACCTTCATCAACTTCAATGAAAAGGCCAACCAGGCAACAAACTCAAACGGTCTTTCCACGATGGCACCTTGGTTCATCAAAACTCGCTCCGCCAACAGACCATGAAACGGAGATGCAAGAATTGCAGCAAAAAAGTAACCAAACCCCAAAAGAATCACCGAAACAATGCAAAACAGAAGAACCAAAGAGGGGTAATAGACGAGGGACCAAAGTGCCCCGCTCAGTGCTGGCAAGTAGGTTGCCATAAGGTAGGTCATCAAGGATGGAAGCTGAGCTGCTACGACGGCAGTAGCCCCTAAAACAAGGCCCGTGTTCAACATAACTGGGAGCAGTGCAAAAGTACGAATCTTCCTATTTTGAAATAGGATCCCAATTCCCCTAAAGAGGGATCGAAAACCAGCTACAAATTCACCAAAAAAAATCCTCACAGGTTTGGATCCTCCTTTGTCTGTTCCTTTTTCTCTCCGTTCAATTTCGACTTTCTCTTTCGCTTGGCCTGCATCTGTTTCTCTAATGTGTCATCTGGATCAATCACTCGTTTTCGCCCTAGAAACCCCTCTCTCCTCTGGGCCTCTGGCGTGAGACCTGATCCAATGGGCTGGGCATGAACCAAACTTTCCATTTGACTGCGTTTTGAAACCAAAAAACTCTTAAGCTCTCCACTGTATCTATTCTCACTGGCTCCGGGGGGCAATTTGTAGAGTTCTAAATCTCGCATCAGATCGAGGACAAGATAGGACATCTCCCACTGCCTCTCCTGCCGCTCCCTATTTTGAAGAACAACATCTTCCTCCCCTTCAGGAACAGGCAACTTTTCTATCACATTCCAAATGTTCTCATAGATAAGCTCCAGTTCCTTAAGAGCTTTGGGTGCCCACTCATCGTGACCAATCTCAACCGCCATCAATAGAAATCTTTGACTGCGTGCAAGCGGCTTTAAGTCTTCTTCAAATTCCTTCTCTGAAATCACACGCAAAGACATATACCCCATATGGTAGAGCGTCTTCGAAAGCCACTCCGGCTTCTCCTTAAGTCCCCACGTTGCCCTTAAGCGTTTCAGTCCAACCTCAGCCCGCTCATAAAACAGGTCTGCCTGATGGTGATTCCCCACCCGAGCATAAGCACCTGCAAGACGAGCTGGCACCTCGGCCTCCCCAATTTCCTTTGAAAGGTACTGGCGCCGACTGAGAACATCAAGCAGCGTTCCGATGGTTTCATTATCTCTCTTCAAGGCCTCATAACAAAATCCAAGTCGATAAAGCGCCTGAACCGCCATTGAATCACTTTTATTTGCAACAGCAGCCACAATTTTACGGTACCGCTCCACGGCGTCGGACCACCTGCGAAGATTCTCTAGTGAGAGACCCGCGTGGTACTGTGCCGACTGATCGTATTTGGAGCTTGGATATTTCACAATGTGACGATCAAACGCCTCAAGACTCTCCTCGTACTTCTCATCCCGAAACAATTGAAGCCCTTCATCAAAACTCTTTTTTATCTGTTGCTCCATCTTTTGACTTTCAATTTGGGTCTCAGAACCTACCTCACTCTCCCATCCAAAAAAGGCACAACCCAAAAAAACAGGAAAGATCAAACCCACGATTAGAAAAAGAAAAATTCTAGTTTGATACATGTAGATCCCCCAACAAATCTGCCAGTGTCACCAAAGCTCCCAATGTGAAAACTTCCTGATCAAAATCGGGAATTCGAATCACCTTGACACTTTGTGCTTGAGCTTCAAGCCACCGGTAGGCCTCCTCGCGTTTTGAATAGTAACGCTTAAGCTTTTCATAATAGTCTAGTAAAGCCTCATAGTGTTCAAATTTTTCACTCACAGCTACTTCACTAGGAAGCCAAACCGGAAACGCACGATTGACGATCATCGCCCCGAGAAAATATCCACGACGCTTAAGTTCTCTATGCAGTCCCACTCCCTCCCTTATTTTAGCTTCATCAAAACTGGTCACCAAAACAAAACTGCACTCGGAACTGGTGAGAAGTTTGTGAACTCCCGAAGTGCGCTCCTGCAAAATTTTTTGCCAACTTTTGAGCGCTGAAAAAAAATGACCAAGCTCTCCCACAAAGGCACTACCAGTGAGTCTTTCAAGTGTTAAAAAGACCTTTTGTGTTGCTTGATTAAGAATCTTCGTAAATGGTCCACCACCCGTCGAACTGCTTGCAAACCACTTGATGACCGATTCATCAAAGAGCTGATAAAGCTTATGAGGTGCAGACAAGAAGTCAACGGCATGTTGAGCAGGGGGCGTATCCAAAATCACAACATCATAATCTTGAGATTTTGCAAAGGTGTAAAGCCGTTCAAGGGCCGTAAACTCCTGAGACCCACTAAGTTTAGTTGAAAGTTGTTTGTACAAAGCATTGTTAAGAAGTTTTTCTGCCATCTCTTCACTTACGGCAGTCCTGCGAATGAACCGATCAAAAACCTTCTTGGAGTTCACAATGGCTGCAAAGAGCTCACCCTTAAACTCTTGATCAGGAACCCGCACCACCTCTTCCTCACCTGACCACCCCACAATTCCTAATGAGGTTGCAAGCCGCTTGGCAGGGTCAATAGTCAAAACAAGAGCTTTGAGCCCCATTTGAGCTGCTCGCACGCCCAACGTGGCCGAGAGAGTCGTTTTTCCTACCCCCCCTGTTCCGACACATACCACCACCTTCTTTGAAGTTAAGAGTTGATCAATGAGGCTCAACGTACTCTCCTAGAGTCTCAATCAGCTTCCATGGTTCTGAGTCCAAAACAAGCGGCACCTCACCGACCCACCCAACTTCCGCCTTCATAATATCAATATGCTCGCGCTCCCTTTTAAGCTGATCTAACAAGTATTTCGCAAAGTGAGAGATTCCCCCTTTGGTTTGAGTCTGGAGTATCCCCTCGAGTTCGCTTTCAGAAAGGGGCGGCGATAGAATCTTATTGCAATAGACCTTTGGCACAACCCCAAACTCTTCTCGAATTTGGTGAAAGAGCTCAAGTGTTTCCACACGGGGTAACTCCTGCGGAAGAGCCACAATGACGTAAGAACATTTCGAGGAATCTATGAGAACCTCATGAATCCTGCGACTCTCCCGTCCCATCGGTCCAATCCGAAAGACCTCTGAAAGTGCTTTCGGAGCCCGCAAGAGGGCTAATGCGTGACCTGTTGAGGGAGAGTCAATGACAATGTGCCTGTAGGGAAGGTCGCTTCCCACTCCTCGAATGCCACTCGTAGCCTTCCCTAAAAGGGTAACCTCAGCAAGACCTGGAGCTACATTGATCAATGCCTTCATAACCGGGTTTTTAAAAAAAAGATCCACCACTTTCTCTATCTTTAGAAAATGGAGAACATAATCCTGAAGACAATTTTCAGGACTCCAGAGTGCAAAGTCCAAATTCCCTCTCATCGAACGAGGTCGATAACCGATGCCCCCGGCCTCAAAAAGCACCTCAAAATAGCTGCTGTCTCCCAACTCAACCAACAGTGCCGGAGACTCAGATTCCATGGACAGCTTAAGTGCAATTGCAGCCGCAAGCGTGGACTTGCCAACACCACCCTTACCTGTGACAAAGGTGATTCTCTGATCCTCATGAACCTTAGACAAAGGATCCCTTTTTGATCTTTTCTAAAATGATCTTTTCGGGCATGAGAGGATCGCGTGGATCAACCATAAAAAGGGCCTGCTGCTCACATCGCACCTTCTTTTTGATGAGCCACCTCAGTATGTCCGCCAATTTCTTATTCTTCTTGTCCAGAAAAAAGGGATCGTTTTCCAGAGCGTCCTTTGCCTTTTTCAAAGACCGAGCATCAGATGCATCCTTTTCCGAAACCGAGTAACAATGAAGATCATACTTTTCCACATCCTCAGGCAATAACCCCAGAAAACGTACTTCAGGTGCCGAAAAGTCGGCGTTTCGAATCAGACTTGCCGCTGATCCCGCCTTAAGTGTTCGAAAGATGTTTTGCAACGTGTAGGCGTCGAGATCACCAAAAAAGTAGATCGGAACATCCAACTCATTTTGGATCAAGTGAGTCCAACCTCGAACGCCATTGCTCGGAACGCCCTGTGCTCCCAACAAGATACAGTTGTTCCGTCGAGTAAATCCGTTGGTTGCAAGAGTGTTCGCCGTGCCTTCTGACTCAATGACAATGCAAAAGTCGACCTTCTTCTTCACTTTGAGTTTCAGGGACTGCGGTTTGTTTTTGGGCTGAAAAGGCGTTGTCCCTAAAGTTCCTAAATCCACAACGGCCTTCGAACCATCAGGAAGCGTTTCAGTCACGACAAGCTGTTGAGAATAGGTCTGCCCACCGCGATCATTTGCAAAACAGTTGAGCTCTTCTCGATAGACTTCAAGCATGTCCCCAATAAAATCGATGATCGCATCACTCTCGTCTTGAGAATCAAAATCCAGCGCCCTCAGATCCTTATTGTGCTTCACCTCACCTTTACAAATGTAATAAATTTCCCTTTTACTGTTCACCGCTTGGATCTCAAGATTTCTCAACAATATCTCAAGTAAAAAAACCACTCGTGCCAATTTTTGAACGGATCCAACATTGAGTTCTGTTTTGACTCGCTTATCCCCAGGAGTCAGATAACCAACCCGTGGATTGTAAATGCAGTTGTCGAGCGAACATTTAATGGCTTCAAGCATGGGACGTTTGGAACGTTCCAAATCCTTTAACATCTTGTCGCAAAGAATCTTGGCCTCTTTAGGTATATCTTTACGCAGTTCTCGTATATTAGTCCACTGACCCATCTTCTACCACCTCCTTAGACATCCCCAAATTCTCTGCCTGCTTTGCCTGCAAGACCTCAAGTTTATCTTTCGCCTCGGCTAAAGCGTTCTCAGCCTCTTTAGAATCACGACCAAGGATCTTACTCAGCCCTAAGCGAGCCCTCTCCTTGCGATCACCCGATGCTTTCACAATTCGTGCAAGACCTTCAACCAAAATAGGACCAAACTTTGCGATGTGCTCAATCTTGCGCTCTAAATCTGCCTCCCGATGCTCTCGTCGAATGTGACGAGAGAGCTTCTGTCCAGCCTGCATAAGTGCCCGTCGCAGCTCTTCAACCAACTCGTCACTGGCGTCGACCGTCTCCTTGGATGCATTTTTAAACTTAATAAATGGTGAAACAACACTCACAGCAAAAACATAGGGTCCTAAAGGCAAAGAATTCTTGGGCTGGTTGAGACCATAAGCTCTCCAATTGACGGATTCGATGGCTCGGGTGATGGCACACGCGGACTTGTCAAACTGAAGCGGCACACGATTGGCAAATCGAAGAAGTCTGACTGAGGTCTCCTCGTTCTCCCTATGCAGGAATCGGGCAATTGCAACCTCAACCACCACCGGTTTGTAATCACAAATGGTCGGTTTTCGTGTCACAACACTGAAGAAATCCACATCTCCCAACCGATTGATGCTCTTAGAGAGAGACTCTTCACCCACCTTTAGCACCGACTTCGTTGAAGGTGCCATAAGTTGCGTCTCTTGTATGGCCTGAAAAACAGTCTTCAACTCGCTTTCAGAAAGTTGCCCAATGGCCTTGCCAAGCAATGACTTCACCAGCCCATTCTTCACAAACTCTTTGATGGACTCATCGGTCACTCGAGAAAAACCAGTCCTAAGAAAGTTGCTCAACGCAACTTTTCCATAAAGCCGACCATGAGTGATGAATTCACCAAGCTTCATGGTGTGCGGATGAGGCAAAGTCGCCGCTGGAACCTTGGGAACCTCATTGCTCACTCGTTCAATGTGAATCCATTCATCTTCAAGCATCTTATAGTGGATGGTAAGATGGGGGTTAACCAAAGTTGTCCCCTCAATGTAGGTCAGAAGTCCCCCTTCACCATTAAGTTGAATTCTTCCATCAATTTGAAACTCAACATGCACGCCATGGGGCTGATCCCAATCAATGACTTGCTTGTTTTTCATCACTCCCTTGTTGGTCTTGATGTCCACGTCAACCAATCCGCTCACCGCTTTTCTCATACGCTTGGTCTTGCTGATGACCTTAGCCCCCTTCGCATTGGTCAACTGGGCCCAAGTGGTTGCCGCTGAAATGCCAATCCCCTGCTGACCCCGAGTGCAGCGCCCTCGACCAAATTTTGAGGAAGCCAAATATTCACCAAAAACCTTAGGCAGCTCCTCTGCTTCAAGCCCTGGCCCATTGTCCGTCACAGAAACCTTAACGAGATCGGTGTTTCGACTTCCACCCTTGTCCATCCGTACCACCTCAATGGTAAGTTCAGGTAAAATCCCGGCCGTTTCGCATGCGTCCAGCGAGTTGTCGACCGACTCCTTGAGTGTCGTGAGCACCGCTTTGGTTGGAGAAGAAAATCCAACCTGTTGAAGATTCTTTGCAAAATACTCTGCCGTACTGCTTTTGGTAATTTTTGCCACGTCGTTTCCTCGCAGGGATAGAGGGGCACTCCCTTTTTAAGATTGCTTAGCCCCAGGTCCAACCACCTTTTGACCTCTAGTTTTAGTATTTTTAATCTGCCAAAACAACCCCGATTCACAATCGGTCCAGAATCAGTCTCCTGTCCGAGCACCCCCCGCAAGATTCTCCAGAATCAGATCAGCTGGGGTTCGGTGGGACTTGTGGGCATTGCATGGACGACAACTTGCAACAACGTTGCCAGGGTTTGAACGGCCACCTCGAGCTATCGGGACTTTGTGGTCCATAGTCAGAGCCTCTCGGCCTACTTTTTGGCCACAATAGTGGCAGACGCCCTGAGACAGGATTTGCTTCCACCACTGAGACTCGCGCAACTTACGGGCACGCTCCCTCTCCTTAGAACGGTGTTGCTGGGTAGCTTCACAAACAATCTGTGACATAGGCGCAAGGTATCATAGAAGAGTGCATCATGCGAGTGAAATCTTGGCCAATTGCGCCAACTCACAGTATATTTAGATCTGAAATTGGAAATGGAGATATAACTCTCCTGAAAGGATCGAAATGCCGACCAATGTTTCCCGTTGGGAACGAGCCCTTCGCCTTGCTGTGGGCATGCTGCTTTTAAGTTGGGCCTTTGCAGGTGGTCCCCTTTGGGCCTATGCTGGCCTCTATCTTCTTGTGACAGGTGCGTGGGGTTTTTGTCTCTTCTACCATCTCATTAAGCAAGATCGCACCTAGGCCCTAGCCCTTACGACCAATGGTTGAAATTGCAGACCCATGACCTTATCAAAAGGAATTTTTCTCAGTCTTTTTTTGAAAATATGAGACAATGAAGAGGAAGTAGGTTCATTTTAGATTCACGGAGCATGAAGAGTTGAACGCCATTCGAATTGAGTCCCTGGATGAGTTGCTCGAAGAACTGCGTCAAGGGTATCTGGCAAGCATCCCTCAAAAGATTGAACAGATTCGCTCTCGCAAAGAGTGTGAAGAATTCGCCGTTCAGGGAGATTTTCATAGACTCAAGGGCTCCGGAGCAAGTTATGGAGTCCCTGAGATCAGTCAACTTGGCGAGATCATGGTGCAAATCTGTCGCGAGAAACCCAAAGCCCTATCGTGGGTCCTTCCACTTTCCATTGAACTCTTAGAAAAAATACGTGTGGCTCGACTGCACAACCATCCATTTCAGATTCAGGCTGAAGAGAGATACCATGAAATTCTCTTGGCTCTGACTTCAGTCAAGTGATACTGTCATCTCAAATGTCCGAAATTGAAAAGTTCATAGAACATTTACAGCTCGATGGAATTCCTTTGGCGCACCTATCAACGCGCCCTGAGGATTTGCAAAAATATGGACGTGACTGGAGCACCCAAAATCCAAGCCATCCCTGTTGCATTCTCTTTCCTGATTCGATCGAAGAGATTCAAAAAATGGTTTTAGGAGCAAGAAAGTACAAGATCCCTCTCGTCCCCAGTGGCGGGCGAACGGGCTTAAGCGGCGGGGCTCTTGCTCCCAATGGAGAAGCCATCGTTTCCCTTGAACGCATGAATAAGATTTTGGAATTTAACCCTATTGATGCCACCCTTTGCTGTCAGGCAGGTGTGATCACTCAGGAGATTCAGATTTTCGCCGAAGCTCAAGGACTTTGTTACCCCGTCGATTTTGCGGCCAAGGGTTCCAGTCAGATTGGAGGCAACGTTGCCACTAACGCTGGTGGGATTAAGGTAGTTCGCTATGGTCTGACTCGAAATTGGGTCGCAGGTCTTCGCGTTGTAACGGGGACTGGAGAACTCTTGGAACTCAATCGAAGCTTAGTGAAAGATGCCACGGGGTATGACCTCAAACATCTCTTTTTGGGAAGTGAAGGAACATTGGGCATTATCGCAGAAGTCACCCTCCAATTGACCTCCCTACCCAAATCCGTCGAAACTCTTCTCTTAGGCGTCTCGGACCTTGAGTGCATCATGAAACTTTTTCGTCTTTTCCGGAACGAAACGCGTCTGATGGCCTTTGAATTTTTTACGGACCTCGCTCTTCATCTTGTCCGGAAACACAATGGACTCCCGGACCCACTTCCTTCACCATGCCCCTACTATCTGGTCGTTGAAACCGAAGGCAGTCCGCGCGAAAGGATTCTTTCTCTCTTTGAAAAGGCAATGGAGAGTGGATGGTTGATCGATGGAGTGATCAGCGAAAACGCAGCTCAAACCAGAGACCTCTGGCGGCTTCGAGAAGAGATTGGCGAAGCCATTATCCCTAAAGAGCCCTACAAGAATGATGTCTCTGTAAAAATTTCAAGGGTCCCAGATTTGTTACGAGAGGTTGATACCCTCATTCGCCGCGACTATCCTGATTTCCAGGTGGTTTGGTTTGGCCACGTCGGAGATGGAAACCTCCATATCAACGTTATGAAACCCGAAGCTCTCACTTCCAGTGAGTTTCAAAAACGATGTGAACATGTGAACGAAAAACTCTTTCAGGTTGTAGAAAAAATGGGTGGCAGCATCTCTGCAGAACACGGTGTAGGAATTACAAAACGCGCCTATTTGCACCACACTCGATCCCAGTCTGAAATTGACAGTATGAAAAAAATAAAGGACGTCTTCGACCCTGATCACATCCTGAACCCTGGAAAAATTTTCATAAATAATAAGAGTTTTTGAATAAGTTGAACTCCTTTGTCATAATACCGACGCTTCTGAGTAGGACGACTCAAACGAAAGCACGGAGCCCATATTATGACCATTTCTTCTCAAAAACAGTTTCAACTTCTTATTGTCGACGACGACGAGTTGATCATTGAATCACTTAAGCTTATTTTACCCTCCAATTGGGGACTTACTGGCGTTCAGACAATCGAAGAGACGCAGAAACTGAAGTCTGAGTTTGATGCAGCCTTTGTCGATATGCACCTTGTTCCTGGTGACCCAAGGGCACGTGGCCTGGAGGTGATTTCATTGCTTCGTCAACGAGATCCCCACATGGAGATCGTCGCCATTTCGGGAGATCTTGATCGAAACACAATGGAAAAAGCACTTCAATCTGGCGCAAACCGATTTCTCGCAAAACCCCTTCATCCCGAAGAGGTTCAGCCTACTCTGGAGAAGATTGAGTCACTTCTACTTATGCAAGAGGCCCACCACCGACGACTTCAACCGACCATTCGTTGGATCGGGCCAAGTGAGGCTTCTGGGAACACACTTAAAGAGATTGCCCGCTACAAGGGTGAACGCGGGCCCATTCTGATCGAAGGCGAATCGGGAACAGGTAAGGAACTTGTGGCCACTCTTTTGAATTCCCAAGAGCGCACACGCCCCTTTGTAACGGTCAACGTGGCTGCCATATCGGAAAATCTCTTTGAATCGGAGCTCTTCGGACATGTTCGAGGTGCCTTCACTGGAGCAGATCAAAACAAGATGGGTCTTGCCGAACTTGCTCACGGTGGAGATCTCTTTCTCGATGAGATCGAAGCACTCCCCATGAACCTTCAACCAAAGCTTCTTCGTTTTTTAGAATCTGGTGAAATCAAAAGAGTGGGAGCTAAAGAGTCTTTAAATGTGCAAGTTCGTGTGATTGCGGCCTCCAACCGCAACATTGAAGATTTGGTACGAGAAGAGAAGTTTCGGGAAGATCTTTGGTGGCGATTTTCAAGCAAAGTGATTCGACTGACTCCACTACGTGATCGAAGGAGTGACATTGAACCCCTTGCCAACGCATTCATCTCCAAACAGAGTCCTCGACACAATAAAAAGCTGACACCCGATGCGGTGGCAGCACTCCTTAACTACGATTGGCCCGGCAATGTTCGAGAGCTTCTAAGAGTTTGTGAGCAGGTTTGTTTGACGGCTCCCTTACCGATCATTCGATCCGAAGATATCTTAAGTGTCATTCAACCAAAGTCCAATGGGAGTCCATCAATCTCGCATGAAGATCACATTGATCTCGAAAATCTCAATCTTCAATTGGGACTGGCAAAACTGGTAGCTCAAATTGAAAAGCGAATCATCGAGCGAGGACTCAATATTGCTACTGATATTGAAAATACCGCCAAGGTCTTGAAAATCTCAAGGTCAAGCCTCTATAAAAAGATCAAGGAGTATCAACTCTCGCCACGAAAGGATCTCTTGTGAAATCCAACCTCTGGTCCGATGCCCTTTTCCAGGAGAGCGCAATTGTAGTTCTTGGATTGATCTTGGTCTTCGGATTGATCTTCTACTTTTTTCGAAATAGAAACCAAATCTTACAGCTCACCTGGCAGAGTCTTCTCAACTGGCTCTTCACAGCGCCCATCATCTTTGTGGTCCTAGCTTTGCCTTCAAATTGGACGCTCTTTTTCCTTATGATCCTTTCGATATTCAGTGCAAAGATCTTCTTCCAAATGGTTGGAATTTATCACCGTTCATGGTTTGTCTGGAGCTGCTACTTGGCCATCGTGGGCTTGTGGTGGTCGCTCAAGACTCAACAACCAGATCTCTATCAAACCATGCCCATGCTTCTTTTGGGCTGCATCACACTCATCCCTCTT
Source organism: Pseudomonadota bacterium (assembly GCA_014584465.1). GTDB lineage: Bacteria > Bdellovibrionota > Bdellovibrionia > Bdellovibrionales > JACTMU01 > JACTMU01. The sequence continues at coordinate 16,703 of JACTMU010000064.1, forward strand.
CTGAGGAACTCCTATGCCAACATGGTTCAGTACATTTCACTGACGCTTCTCTCTTTTTTGCTCATGGGATGGGCACTGATGCACCTTGGAAAGATCTTCATGTGGGATCGAGGCCCTCTTGTGCTTCTCTACATCATCATCGTGACCGAAGTCAGCGACAACATCTTTCTTGTTGCCAGCAGGGGTTTTCCACAGCTTTGTCCATGGAACAAAATCTCACCCCGTCGCTCATTGAGCGGTTTTTTCATAGCCTTTGCCGCCTCACTTGGCCTTGCATGGGGACTTCGCCATCTCCTTCCTGAGAATCAGAGTATGATCTGGTTGACTTCTGGAGTCATTTGCTCACTTGCAGGTGGACTTGGTGACATGACGATCTCGGTGATCCGTCGTGATCTAGGGATTCGTGATGTAAGTGGTTTCATTTTGGGTAGAGGCAATTTGATTGATCTTCTTGATCGATTGATTTTTGTGGCCCCTATCTATTATTATGTAATGAATCCATGGTTAGGATAGAGTTTAGGCTGTTGGGCCTAGAGCTTTTGGTGAGAGATAGATGAAGAATTGGAACTACGAAAATGAGCAGTGGACGAGACTCCCGTTCAACCTGAAGCACCTTCCGCTTTTCACACGCCACTTTGACTTAGCGAGCGCTCTGATTCGCACTCTTTGGGCTGCCATTCTCAAAGGAGTGATTTTTCGATTTCTTTTTCGACTCAAAGTCGTCGGCGATTTTCATCAGGTTCATAAAAAGCACCCCAAACTCATTGTCATTTCCAATCACACAAGCCATTTGGATGCCATTTCGATTGCGGCCGCAGTCCCGTTTCGATATTGGCTCCACCTTTACGTGGCAGCGGCCAAGGACTATTTCTTCAGCAACTTTTGGTTCGCCTTCTTCTCAAAGCACTGCCTGGGAGCCATCCCCATCGATCGTCATCAAAAGCGAGGCGGCGCTGTTGCGTTGTGTCTAAGTTTGCTACGAAATGTCAATGAAATTTGGCTGGTCATGTTCCCTGAGGGAACTCGGTCACAAGATGGCCTCCTTCATGATTTTAAAAAAGGTGTGAGTGTCTTTTCCGAGCGAACCCAAACACCCATACTCTTTCTCTACATCAAGGGAGCAAGAGATCTTTGGCCAAAAGGGAACCGAATCTTTCGCCCAGGAAAGATCACCCTCTATGTTGGTCCAGTTCAGAGACCAGCACCCATTGAAGAGGTCAACTCAAATTTTCAAAAGTGGGTTGAGACCATCGATCCCTCGGTGATCCCTCCCAAGAATCCTGTTGAAAAGCCCTCGGTGTAATCTTATAGTTGGTGCTTCAATCGCATGAGCTTAGGAAGTGGAGGGACTATGGAGAGAGTAATTAAGGACTACATGACTGAACTTCCCCACACCATCGGCGTAGGCGTTTCAGTTCAAAAGGCCGTAAACACCATGAGAGAGTACCATTGCCACCATCTTCCCGTTCTTGATGGAGGACACCTCGTCGGTGTCATCAGCAGCAATGATTTACGAATACTTAAGAGTTCGAGTGATCAAGACAAAACCAGAGTCTCTGAGATCATGACAGATGAACCCTACATTGTCGATCCCGATGCGCCGATCCGCAAGGTCATCAAAGAGATGCTTTCATTGGGAGTGGGAAGCGCCATTGTTCGAGCCAAAGAGGGCCAAAAATGGGGAATCTTTACGATGACCGATGCTCTCAAACTTCTCATCACTCTGCTATAGTGATTTAACCTGTTTTCCTATTTTTAAAAGGAGCTTAATCCTCTGACAGAGCTTCACCGGCTATGACTGAACCAACTCTCGATACGAGATCACAAAAGGAAAACGGTTTAAGTAGAAGCTGCGTTTTAAGATTGATTTCAATACGCTCTAGATAGGATGCGCTGACATATCCAGTCATGAACACAAATCCAATGTTCGGATCGATCTTTCGTATTTGACTTTGGAGTTCAACGCCATTCATATCAGGCATTACAACATCAGTAATTACAGCCTTAACATTGCTCTGAGTGTTTCGAAAGAACTCGAGCGCTTCCAATGGGTTCGAAAATGCAAAGACATTGTATTGTTGATTGCAAAGAGCTCTCTCTGTAACTTGACAAAGCAGCACATCATCTTCCACCACAATGATGGATTCATTTCCCACCAACCGGATTCTTTGAATCTGTTCAGCTGTTTCCAATGGCTCCGGGAGAGTCTCTTCAAAAACAATAGGAAAGAAAAATTTCATTTCAGTCCCATCGTTTACTTTGCTTTGGACCTCAATCACTCCTCCTGACTGAGTCACGAACCCAAACACCATAGAAAGCCCAAGTCCCGTTCCTTGATCTACAGGCTTTGTTGTAAAAAACGGTTCAAAGATTCTGCCTCGAACCTCCTCAGACATACCACAACCCGTATCCTTAATGCTAATGCAAAGCATTTCAGTGTTCTCGATATGTTTGTGCGCACATCTGTTCAAAGGCCGATAGTTTTTTTCAAGAAATGTTGAAACCAGGACCTCACCCCCGTCTGTAATTGCATCCCTTGCATTTAATACGACATTCAAAATTGCCTGCTCGAAATGTATGGGGTCTACTGAAATTAAAGGCAAGTCTGACTCTAAAGCAAAACTCAGTTTAATATCATCTGCGATAAGATTAGAAAGAATAAATTGCATTTTTCTGATTGTTCGACTTACGTCAATCGATATCGGACTGAGAGTTTGTTTTCGACTGAATGCCAACAGCTGCTTTGTCAAGCTAGCACTTTTCTTTGCCGACTCCAATATTAGATCCAAAACTAACCTTTCTGTTTCAGTCAAATCATTATTTAACTGAAGTGAAGTCGCCGCCATAATAATGGTCCCAAGCTTATTATTAAAATCATGAGCAATTCCCGCTGAGACCCTACCAATTGCCTCAACCTTTTGAGATTGTCTCAACTGGTTTTCCAGACACTCCTTATCTGTAATATCACGAGCAATGGCAATATAGTAGGTGCGATCACCTTTCTGTAAAGTTCTAAAGACAACTTCACATCTAATGGTGGCCTTATTCTTGGCCTTAAACGTTCCAACCATTAGATTTGAACCACTGCTGTCAATCTTATCGCATATCGTAGAGAGATCAAAATCCGAAATATCAGAAAACCGAATATTTAAGCACTCGTCAATTGTATATTGAAGTGTTTCCAATGCGCATTTACTAGCATTCCGAATTAAGTCGGAGTCTTTTTCAATTAAGAAAAACATATCAATTGAAAAATCGACCAGACAACGATAAAACTTCTTGTCAGATTCTAGTTCAACGACTTTAGAAATATCATGAATGAAAAACAAAACATAGGTCTCACTTTTATAGTTCTGAAATAATAACCGAACTTCAACTGGAAATACTTTTCCATCTCTTCCATAACCCATGGCAGATTCATCTTTGAATCCTTGTTTCAAAAACTCACTATCTATTTCTTGGATCCCGAAGGCTTCTGACTTTTCAAGAAAATGGCTTGATATCACAAGTCTTATATTTTTTCCTATCAATCCATTTTTTCCAAAACCAAAGACTTGGTCTGCGCGCAAATTCGATGTTATGATTGTACCTTCATGATCTGAAATGATGATTGCTTCTTGCACACTCTCAAAAATAGTGCTAAATGTTTGTTCTTTGATAGCCTGAATTAAAGAAGAACTACAAAGATCGTCATTTTCGTTACTTTCAATTCTCCCCATATCACTTCCAGTTTAGAACATAAATCGATCTTTTTGTTCTTTCATATACTCACTTCATAATATCGAAATCTCTCATGTGTCTTCTCAGCAGATCCTTCACTTATACATCGATCACTGCCGGTGAAGAAGACCAAAGTCCAGACCCCTCGATTAACCTATCTCTTTTAATAAATAATATTCATTTATATGCAAATATATATTGTTTTCTATTGTTTCTATACTAAAATATTATTTGTTTATATTGATGCTATAGATCTTAACGAATAGATGATATTTTCATCTTGTCTTGCCCTGTTTTGAAATGCTTTGCTCTTAAATTGCAAAGACCAATGATGATTTTCAAGACATTAAAGGCTAAAAGGAGATAGATATTGGCAAAGGTTTTGATTGTCGATGACGATGATTCATTTCGAAAAGCGATAAAATTTGCTCTTGAGAAGGAATCATTCTTTGTTTTCGATGCTCCCAGTGGAAACTCTGCAAAGAATATAATTAAGACTACAAGCGACCTTGATCTAATAATTTCTGATATCCAGATGCCATACTTAACTGGAACTGAGCTCTTGGAGTGGCTGAAAGGATATCGCAATGTGCCGCTCATCTTAATGACTGGATTCTCACATGTATTGGAGTCCAAAACAGCCTACGAGAAGGGGGCCGCAGGATTTCTAGTTAAGCCCTTCGAACACGAAGAGCTAAAAAACACTGTCGAGACTGTACTAAGAAGAAAGTCGATCGTGCAACCAGAAGAAAAACCCTCTCTGGATGATCAGTTCTGCAGAGTCTCCATTGATGACTTCCTAATGGGAAGTCAAATTCCGTTTAATATCTTCGTGCGATTTTCTGACGAAAAGTACGTCAAAATTGCATACCGTGGTGAAAATTTAAAACCTGATCGAATTCAGTCATTCAAAGATAAAGGCGTTGACTACCTTTATCTCAACAAGACTGACTTTCAATCATTGGTCGGATATAATATTAAGATTGCGGCTGCTCTTTCGCAAAGTAAAAAATACAGTGAAGAAAATAAGCGTAAGTTTTTGAAGTATACCTCCGATGTTCTTCTTGAACAGTTATTTGTCAATGAATGCAGTAAGTCCGATTTTCAATATGCCTCGAACTTCGTAAACGTTAGCCTTTCAGTAATATCAAATGATGATAATGTTTTTGAATTGATTGATTTATTCAATAAACATGCAGACTTTCTCTATTCTCATAGCCTGGCTGTATCTCTTTATACCACTATTGCTGCCAGACGCTTAGGTTGGAGCTCTTACAAAACCTTTTTCAAAATAACGATGGCCGGGCTATTGCATGACATCGGAAAAAAAGAGATTTCTCGTGAAGTTTTAGTCAAGCCTAGACATCTTTTGTTGGCAGAAGAGCAATCACTTCTTGAATCCCATCCATTTCGAGGCAAAGCCATCTTGGAATCCATCGGCACTGTCCCTGACGAGATAGTTCAAATTGTTTTTCAACATCACGAAAATGACTTGGGACACGGATATCCACTTGGTCTTTTGAAGATCCGCATTCACCCTATCGCTCGATTGATTCGAATTGGGGACCTTCTTTGTCGCCTGATCATCAAAGGACCGGCAAATGAACCTATGCCACCCAGTGACGCCATCCACCATCTGCATCAGTTCTACGGCGAATCCACAGATCCCATTATATTAAAAGCTTTCACACAAATTTTTCATACAAAGTAAAGTTCAATGGAGAAGAAACCCATCCCAACTCAAGGGTTCAACGTCGGGCCTTTCGCAATCGATGATTGATCTCATCTGCGGCATCGACCGCATCGTCCCAGCCAGTGTAGATTTGCATTTTGTGGCCAGCCGCCAAATCACCTACAACAAAGAGGCCCGAAATGGAGCTCTCCATTTTCTCTGAGACAATCGCCTGCCCTGAGGAGTCGACCTGACCATTTAAACCCACAAGCAAATCGTTGTAGGCCTTGATCCCAAGTGAGACCACCGAGCGATCTGTTGCCACCTTCTTGCCGCCTGCAAGGAGGTAGGCCCCCAAACCTGCTCCCTTTGGATCTCCTTCGATGCCGACCAACTCCTCTTCCATAATAGAAATTCCAAGTTTCTTAGCCATCGCTAACTTTTCTTCGGAAAATTCACCCCGTTTTCCATTGGTCAAGATGGAAAGATCTTTGAGTTCATAACGTTCTTTTAATATGGTTGCGATATGAATTGAAGAGTCGCTATGACCAAAGATCGAGACCTTGTGCCCAATGAGACGATGTCCATCACATCTCATGCAATAGATAAGAAATCCCTTGTTTGCGTAGGGGAAGAAGGGATCCATAGCTCCCCCAATGGTAGGCTGAATGTCCATCACTCCTGTTGCAAGAATCACATACTTGCTACGAAGCTTGTGGTTTTCAGTTTTGGCGCTCACCTCCAACTCAAAGCTCCCTTCCGAACCTGAGATTTTGGTCACCTCACCCTTTAACGCCTCACTCTTGAGCTGCGTTTGCCCCTCCAACCACTGAAGAGTCGTACTGTTAATCTTATTGACTGGGTGAATGATACCTTGCCAACCAGGAATGTTGTCCACCTCATGCACCCAAGCCCCTCGGCTTCGCTTTTGGGTTTGAGGAGAACCTTGCACAAGAAGAACTCGGTCATAGTTAAGGGCACAACGCAAAAAGGCCATCACACCACTGGCACCACCACCTACAACGACAACATCAAAATCCTTCTGATTCATTCGACTCTCCCTCCCATGCGAAAAGATTCCCTGCTCTGTGATTTTCTAGTCTATCGAGATCTTTTGCGATTCGACAACAACTACTTCAATTTAAATCTGGATCTAAAATGAAATTAGAAAATCTTTATCCAATCTGGGTTTAACTTTAAACATTGAAACGAAAAAGAAAGACATCCCCATCTCGAACCAAGTATTCCTTACCTTCTGAGCGTAAGAGTCCGGCCTCTTTTACTGCCAACTCGCTCCCCTTCGTAAAGAGATCCTCGCAGTGATAGGTCTCAGCGCGAATGAAGCCTCTCTCGAAATCGGAGTGAATAACTCCAGCTGCTTGAGGTGCCTTGGTCCCGCGATGAACAGTCCAGGCTCGCACCTCTTTGGGACCTGCTGTGAAGTAGGTGTAGAGATCAAGCAGTTTGTAGGCCTGCACAATCAACCGATGAAGACCTGGCTCGCTCATCCCAAGGTCGCGCAAGAACTCCTTCTGCTCATCAGGTTCAAGTTGCGCGATCTCAGCCTCCAACGAACAGGAGATCTCTACAACTTCATTTCCCTCTTGAGATGCCTTTACTCTGACACTGGCGACATACTCATTATCTGTGGTCATCTTCTCGCCCACATTGCAGACGTAGAGCGTGGGTTTGGCAGTCAACAGATGAAATGAGTTGCAGTGTTCTTGCTCCGAACTCGTAAACTCCAAAGATCGAACGGGATGACCCTCTTTGAGCGCCTCAAAAATCTTAAGCAGGACTTGGTATTCCTCTTTGAGCTTCTTATCAGTCCCGGCTTGAGCGGTCTTCTCTACTCTCTTGAGCCTCTTCTCAACACTGCCAAGATCGGCAAGAAGCAATTCTGTGGATATTACGTCAATATCTCGAATTGGATCAACACTTCCTGAAACGTGGGTCACATTCTCGTCCACAAAACATCGGACCACGTGAACGATGGCATCTGTCTCTCGGATATGACTGAGAAACTGATTGCCCAAACCCTCACCCTGACTGGCACCCGCCACAAGTCCTGCAATATCAACAAACTCGATCGTGGTTGGAATCACCTTTTGAGGTTTCATGACCTTCGCAATCTTATCGAGACGCACATCAGGTACCGTGACAACCCCAACATTAGGATCAATCGTACAAAAAGGGTAGTTTGCTGCTTCAGCTTTGGCCTTGGTCAAGGCATTGAACAGCGTGCTCTTTCCGACATTGGGTAGACCCACAATTCCACATTTTAAACCCACAAGCTTACACCTGATTCCTTCTCTAAGTTTTACGAGCGCCTACAAAGCAGAGCCGTTGAACTTGTTGGCTGCCTTTACGAAACCGTGAAACACAAAATACTCTAAAGCATCCCCAGCCTTATCCAAAAAATCGCCCAAAAGAGACTCCTCCTGTGAAGAAAAGTCCTGCAAAACATAATCGGCCACATCCATCCCCGAGTGAGATGGGCGACCAACCCCTAATTTCAATCGAGCGTAATCTTGATTTCCCAAATGAGTGTGAATGCTTCGAATGCCATTGTGCCCGCCGGCGCCTCGATCCTTTTGAAATCTCATGGCCCCAAAAGGCTGATCGATATCATCATGAATGACCAAAAGCTCCTCCTGCGAAATCTTATAGTAATCCAACAAGGCACGAACAGCTTCACCCGAATGGTTCATGTAGCCTTGAGGTTTTGCAAGAACAACCGTATTACCCTCAATTTGAAACCTCGAAGTGACTGCATGAAACTCTCGTTTTTCAGGTGGATTGCCAATGCCAAGTTTGAACCGGTCAATGACCATAAAACCAATATTGTGCCGATTGCAAAGATACTTTGCTCCCGGATTGCCTAAACCCACAATCAACCAAACTGGTCCCACAAAAAGAGAGCGGTGATCTAGGCTATCACAGCCGCTAGAGGTTCATCCGGCGGAGTCATCACCCGAAGCTTCTTATCAAGTGAAAGGTCTCGAGTTCGAAAGGTTGCTCCGACTCCAAGTTCAGTGACATCCACATCGACCATCTCAGGAATATCTTGGGGAAAACACTGAATTTCAACAAACCTTGCACGAGGCTGAAGCAACCCGCCCTCAGCTACCCCTTTTGCCTTTCCTACAAAGTTGAGCATCACCTTCACTACAATCCTATTCGAAGAAGATGGTGCGTAGAAGTCGACGTGAAGCGGCCTTCGCGTGACAGGATCGACTGATACCGACTTTAAAAAGACCCCGCCCGCCACAATCGGCTTTCCATCAACTTTGATGTTGAGTGATCGATTGATGAAATCATCCGACGAGTATTTCTTAACATATCGCTCATCCAGACAAATCTCCAAGTTCTTAAACTTAGGACCATAGACAACGGCTGGCACCATGCCCTTTTTCCGCATGACCCGACACCAATGTCGTCCGTTCTTTCTCGATTCAGCTTCAATTTCAATCATTTCCTTGTTCATATTCTAACCCCTGCTCTTTCTATTTTCACTTATGCTCAAACTCGGTGCTTCTCTCACTCAGCTAAAGAGAGAACTTACCGAATCATTGCCATAGATACGCTTAATTGCCTCAGCCACCAATGGCGCAACCGACACCACCTTAATCTTCGAGCAAGCCCGTGCAGCTTCACCTAATGGGATCGTATCTGTCACCCAAACCTTCTCAATATGGCCCTCTGTAATGCGACTGATCGCCGGCCCTGACAGAACGGGATGAGTTACAACCGCCACGACCTCTTTGGCTCCATTTCGCCGAAGAGCCTCGGCAGCTTGAACCAAAGTACCCGCCGTGTCAATCATGTCATCAAGTATCACCGCGGTCTTGTCTTTTACGTCCCCGATCAGATGGATCGCCTTAGCCTCATTGGGTGCCGTACGACGCTTATCAATAATCGCAATAGAACATTTAAGACGCTTCGCAAAAGCACGGGTCCTCTCCACCCCCCCAGCGTCTGGACTCACAATCACAAATTGATCTCCCATTCCAAACTCATCCTTCCAAGCGCGGGCCAAGGTTGGAATGGCATAGAGGTGGTCCACAGGTACGTTAAAAAACGCCTGAATTTGTGCGGCATGAAGATCCACTGCCACAACGCGCCCAGCCCCCGCCGTCGTCACAAGGTCGGCCAAACATTTGGCCGAAATAGGCGCTCGTGGAGCAACCTTACGATCTTGCCTTGCATAGCCATAGTAGGGAATCACCGCAGTGATCCCTTTCGCAGAGGCTCTCTTTAAAGCATCCAAAATCAAAAAGAGCTCCATGTAGTTTTGATCTACAGGCGGACAGGTGCTCTGGATCACAAAGACGTCACGTCCTCGCACACTCTCATGAATCTCGACCTGAATCTCACCATCGGCAAAACGACTGATCTCACTAAAGCCGAGCTTCACACCCGCCTCATGAGCCACTGCCTTCGCAAATTCAGGGTTGGAATTGCCTGCAAATATTCTTAAATTTTCCATAAACTCCCGTAAGTCCAACCCTTTTAGCCCATTTACCTACCAAAGTCCAACATTTCTACCGGGCACTAAAGGCCTTGACCCTCGTTCTGTTTCCCTCAAGTTGATTGACAAGATTTGGTCCAACCCAAATACTTAGAGAGTTATGGGTATTCGAGTAACGGATCGAGGCGAATGGGCCATCGTTGATGTTCAAGGACGCATTGACTCCTTCAATCAAGATCAAATTATATCAAAAATTCAAGAGCTTATCGAGGTTGGCAAGAGCAAGATCGCCATTCAGCTTGGGCCATCTCAGTTTCTGAGTCTTCCAACGATCCGGTTTCTCAACGACAAAGCAATCGAACTACGACAAAAAGGAGGGCAACTCGCTCTTGTCTCTCCCTCACTAAAGACTCGTCGGCACATTGAGATCTTTGGATCCCTCGACCATCTCTCCATTTATGCAAAGGCGTCAGACTTCGAAAGAACCGCTTAGGCCTCCACGTAAAATAGCGGCTGGCTCGAGAACGAGCCCATATAGTCCGTTCGGAAAATTCTGCGATGCAAATTGCGAAGGAATTTTTTATCAGATTGACCAAGGATCGACGAAGGACTAGCCAGAAGCTAATTCGAGGAGATCTTTGTTCAATCTGGTGAACTAAGATCCCTTGGCGATTTTTTCCAATTTTTCCCAAACAGCCTGCATCTTGGCTGCGACGATCTTCTGTGAAAAGGGCTTCACGATGTATTGACTAACCCCTGCCATAATGGCCTGGGTCACAAGAGATTTCTCTGATTCCGAAGTCAAAAGAATGAAGGGCATTTCAGACCAGTGCTCACTCTCCCGCACCTCTTTAAGGAGAGCCAGCCCGTCCATTTCAGGCATGTTCCAGTCTGCGATCACCAAATGGATGAGACTCCCTTGCGCCTGGGATTTAATGAGCTCTTGAATGGCTTCACGCCCATTGGACGCCTCCATGACATCCAAATATCCTAACTCCTTAAGGTAGGAACGAAGCAACTCTCTAATCGCCGGCATATCGTCCACGATCAAGATTCGTGTCGATTTTGGAAACATCTCAGCTCACCTCTCCCCTGTCGGCTCAGCACCTTCCACAGCAAAGGCTGCTGCCAACCGAACAAAGTTCATCGCGTGGTCCAAATCAATGAGATCCATTCCGTCTCGACCCGAGTGAATGTAGGGATTGAACTCATCAAAATCGGCCTCAAATGGAAGAGCGGTTGGATATCCACGCCGATGCCAGGATGCATGGTCACTGCACGCATAACCACAATAGGTCGAACCAATCATATCAGAAGAGATCCCAACATAGTGAGTGGCAAGTTTCCTCATGAATTCAGTCAAATCAGGATCGGTGTAATCACTGAGCAGATAGAGCTTCTTTTGAGCATCTGGGGATCTGTAGCCAATCATATCAAGCTGTAAAACTCCCCGCAGTTCAATCCCCCTCTCTTCAAAAGCACTCGAAACGCGAGAGGATCCAAGAAGCCCCACCTCTTCTGCAGCATAAAATGCAAAATAGAGATTGCGTTGAAACTCCATCTTGCTCGAGAGAACCGCTTTGAGAACTTCCAATATGGCAGAAGTGCCCGAGCCATCATCATCAGCCCCCGGTTTGTTGTACTCATAAGTGTCGATGTGAGCCCCCAAAAGAACTCCTGGCAGTGAGGCATTCTTTCCAGCGATCTTTACTACCAAAGATGGCTGAACGTACTTGGAGCTTGTTGCAAATGTCTCAATCCCCACAGAGCCACTTCGACCATGCTCAACGACCCAACCTTGAATGCGATTCTTAATCCAGTCTGAAGCCTCTTTCCCCAGCTCACTCCGTGCGGCTCGATCTGAAAAGCTAGAAAACTCTTCAAGCTGTTTGAGAAAGTGCTGGGACTCAATTTTTGAGAGAACCTCCTGAACCTGAGAATCAAATCCAATCTCAAGCTCTCCCTTTTTTAGAAGCTTTTTCTGATCAGATCTAAAACTTTGCAGAAGATGTCCAGCCTTTCGATCCTTAAGAAACTCTTCGGTAACGTCAAAAAAGCCACCGCACACTCGGGAAACTTCATGAATCTTGGACCCAAGGCGAATCATCTGATCATAATCGAGCTTCACCAACACAAGATCTTGTTGAACTCCTAGGAGGTTCGGGCGAAACTCCACCGGGTCTAAAAGTTGCAGATAGGTGTAAGGTACGACGTAATATCTCTCTTCAAAATCCGATCCCCTCTCAGATGCCAAGACGGACGAAAAATTCAGAAACAAAACCCCCACAATCCCAATGAAAAAAGACCGAACTGAACGCATTTCAAACCCTCCTACCTTTTTTAAATTATTGAGCAGTCTGCAATAAACGTCTAGCGTTGATTCAAAAAGTATTGGCGATTTAGCGCCCTTGTCAAAATCTCTTCAACTTCTGAAAGATGGGCCCTGTTGTCGTGCTTCTTGTAGCCCCGACACAAAATCTGAGACTTTTGAATGATCACACCCAACACGACTCTCTCTTCGTCTGGGCCAAGATTTCGAATCTCCAAGATTCGATTGAGTGAGCGCACTCTCCAGTAATCCATTGCAACAGTGCGCCGTGAAAGCTGATCTGTGTGACCTCCATACTTCATGATGATCGGCTGAGAGACAAACCCGACCTCATAAAGCGAGGTCACTTTCAACCAAAGATCGTAATCCTCACAAACTGGAAATGTCTCATCAAATCCCCCCATCTCCTTCCACAAACTCTTTCTCAAAAGGACCGCTGAGGGGCTGATCAAACAGAGCTCCGTCGATCGAGAAAAAATTCTCCCCCCCTCTTTGAGATGCTTCTTGTGTGGGTTCACACGCACTCCACTTCGAATCCAGATCTCCTCACCGTGAACGAGTTGAAGATGCGGTTCCCGCTCCAAGAGCTCCACTTGCAGCTCCAGCCTCTTGGGGAGCCACTGGTCATCTGAATCAAGGAGCGCAATCCAATCACCCGTGGCCCTCTGAATTCCCCTGTTTCTGGCAAAACTCACTCCATGATTTCGATCCAACCGCAAAACATGCAGGGAGAACTCCTTCAAATCAAGGCTCCTCTGATAGGCCTCAAGAACAGAATAGGTGTTGTCTGTAGAGCCATCATCGACAACGATCATTTCATAGGGTCGATGGGTTTGCTCTAAAATTGAATTCAGCGCCCGCAATATGAGAGCTGGTCGATTGAAAACGGGGACAATGACTGAAATCTTCACGCACTCACCACTTCAAAAGTCGAATCATAAATTTTATCTGACCGCAATCGAATGATTTCCATAGCGCGTTTATGACGCGAGTCAAATAGATCTCGAAACCATCTGTTTTGCCGCGTCGTCCCCGTAATGTTTGAGGCCTTGTTGTTTGCTTGGCAAACGTCAAATTCCATGTAGAATCTTTGCAGTTGCTGTCTTGAATCCAACTTCTCAATTGAAGTTGGGCGATGGCAACTTGAAACCGTTTCACGGAAGGGGGAAAGATGAAAAAAGGATTGCTTATCGTCGGATTGTCACTCTTGTATTGCGTCGGCTTTGCCGATCGAGGTGCATGGGATTGCGATCCAAATTCTGAGACCTATTACATTTGTGGCCATATGGTTCACCTCAAAAGCCATGTCAAGCTGCTCGATGCTCAAAGAGATCTGATTCAAGTGAACTATCCTTTCTTGGAGTCCTTAGGTAGTGGAGCCTCCCAAGTTGTGGAACGTCTATTTAAGATGAGTGAGGAAAAGGGAGCTCACCTTGAAAGTCTACTCCTTGTGAAAGAGCAGGCGGATTCTTTGGCACAACAGGCCCATGAACAGAGCCCTGAGGCCCTAGTGACTGCCAATCAAATTCGAAAACAATGTTTGAATTGTCATGCAGCTGAGAATCCCTCAAGCGGTCGAGAGTGGAAAGAGATTACTAAAAATGGGTGGGAACACATTCTTGCTCGATGCAATGATGTGAACACTCCTCGTAATCCCTATGCTTGCAAGAGCATGTTCGGACTACTCAGTGTTGTTGAGCTTTTTGAATCTGCGGAGATTGGCAAAAGCCAAGACTTTGCAACAGTTCAATTCGCTGCTGAAGAGATTGTCCGAATCTCCTCTGATCTCATCTCAAAGGGGATGCTTCACGACGCTTCAACCGGTGGCGGAAATCTCTACCTCGTAAGACAACAAGGTCAGGAGATCAAAGAGGCTGCTGAGAGAAAAGATCCCATGGTTTTTGAACAAGTCAAAAATGTAGTGCAGAGCTGCCAAACCTGTCACTTCGTCTTACGATAGAAGGTTTTGGAAAAAAGTTGAATCGATCGCTGTCACGGACCTCGTGGCAGCGATTCTGTAGCGATCAAATCAACTCTTCGTCTCTTCAAAGACCCCTTTAAAATATTTGAAAGTAAGATGCAGCCCTTCCTCAAGAGAGGTGGATGGCCCCCATCCGAGAACCCTCTTTGCTTTGGAAAGATCAGGTCTTCGTTGTCGAGGATCATTTTCAGGAAGGTCCAAGAATCGATGAGGGCAGATGTTTTCTGTCATCTCGTTGATGATCTCCGCCATCTCAAGGACCGACTTTTCAATCGGATTTCCTAGATTGATTGGCGAAATCTCTGCAGATTGCATGAGTCTGTAGATGCCATCCACAAGATCTGCAACATAGCAAAAACTTCGCGTCTGATGACCTTCGCCATAAATGGTCAAAGGCTCTCTCATTAAGGCTTGAAGAAAAAAATTGGGAATGATCCTTCCATCATTGAGCCTCATTCGAGGCCCATAGGTGTTAAAGATGCGAACAATTCGAGTCTCAACCCCTTCCTTCTTATGATAAGCCATCGTAAGCGTCTCACCAAAGCGTTTGGCCTCATCATAGCAACTGCGCTCCCCAACGGGATTGACATTGCCAAAATAATCCTCACTTTGCGGATGCTCCAGCGGATCTCCATAGACTTCACTTGTACTTGCAAAGAGTATGCGAGCCTTTTTGAGCTTTGCAAGCTCGAGCAGGTTTCGATGACCCTCCGAAGCTGTACTTAAAATCTTAAGGGGGATCCGAGTAAAATCAATTGGAGATGCTGGAGAGGCCAAATTGTAGATTTCATCAATGGGGCCTTCACCCACTGCCAAGATTATAGAATCATCTTCAATGTCTCTTTCGATGAAATCCACTCCCAAACTGAAGAGAGGTTCAATGTTCTTGCGCACTCCCGTGATGAGATTATCGATCACCAAGACTTGATAACCCTTGGCCAAAAGATATTCGCAAAGGTGACTTCCAATGAAGCCGGCCCCACCGGCAACAAGAGCCTTTTTACCCCTTGGCACTGGCAAGTGACTCCCTACCTACGCAATAGTATTTAAATCCCTCTTCGGCAACCTGAAGAGGATCATAGATGTTTCGTCCATCAAATATGACCGGAGCCTTCAAATTCTCTCGAAGCTGAGCAAAATCGGGATTACGAAACTCATTCCACTCAGTCACAATGATCAATGCGTCGGCACCCTCTGTAGCTTCGCTCGCCGATTTTGACTCACCAAAAGAGACTTTGCAGGCCATGCGCGCCGTCTCCGACGCCACAGGGTCGTAAGCCACAACCTTTGCGCCCAATCTTGCCAACTCCGAAATCAACACAAGAGATGGTGCCTCACGAACATCATCCGTACGTGGCTTAAAACTTAAGCCCCACATGGCAAAGGTCTTCCCTGTAATGTCACCTTTGAAATGACCTCGGATCTTCTCAATGAGTAGGACCTTTTGACGTTCATTGACCGAATCGGCAGCACGGACCACATCCATACGCAACCCAACGCTCTCCCCTGAGTGAATGAGCGCCTTGACATCCTTAGGAAAGCAGCTGCCCCCATATCCAACGCCCGGAGCGAAAAACTCCGGATTGATCCTCTTGTCCGAAGTGAACCCCTTACGAACCATATTGACATCAGCTCCCATCTTGTCGCATAGGAGCGCCAATTCATTGATAAAGCTGATCTTGACCGATAAAAAGGCGTTGGCTGCATATTTGGTCAGCTCTGCTGAGGCGTTATCCATAAAGATAACCGGATGACCATTTTTCATAAAGGGTGCATACAAGAACTTCATGAGTTCTTCAGCTTCAGGACTTCGAACACCCACGACGATCCGATCTGGTGAGAGAAAATCACCAATCGCAGAGCCCTCTCTTAAAAACTCCGGATTGTTGATGATCTCATGGCCAAAAGAGCCCCTCTCATTGCACAATCTTTGCAAATGATTGGCTGTTCCCACAGGCACCGTGCTCTTAAGTACAATGTACTTCTTGGATTTCGATGTGTGACATATCCCTTCAACCACTGCAAGTGTAGGCCCCATATCTGCGCTTCCGTCTGCAGTTTCAGGTGTCCCCACAGCCACAAAGACCACCTCGCTCGCATTGACGGCTTCACCAAGATCTGTGGTGAACTCAATGCGACTGCGACACTGCTTAAGCAGATCTTCAAGCCCAGGTTCATAAATGGGAACCCTTCCGCATTTCAACTGATCAATTTTGTGGTGATCCCGATCCACACAGATAACATGATGCCCTGCATCTGCAAAACAGGCGCCTGCCACAAGCCCGACATATCCAGTTCCCACTATGGAGACTCTCATTGTCTAACTCCTCGAAAAACTTTGTTGACGAATGCCCCCATCAAAGTAGAACTTAGGGACAACCGAAGTCAAAGACAAGTTATGAGTAAATTTTCCCAGCAAAGCCTTAAGGCTCTTTTGAAAATCGCATTTGCAGCGGGCTTAATCTATTGGATGGTTCAGCGCGGTGCTTTGGATTTGGAGGTCTTCCATCTTCTCACCAAGCCGATCTACCTTTTGCTCTTTCTCCTGATCATCCTTGCTCAACTGGTTTTGGCAACTTTGAGATGGGTTTGGCTTGTACGAAGCCAAAAGATTCCCATCCCTTTTCGATACGCCCTCTCTTTGACCTTTGTAGGAATTTTCTTCAACTTCTTCATTCCTGGCGGAGTGGGAGGGGACGTCGTGAAGGGTTACTATTTTTTAAAGGACTACCCAGAAAAGAGGACGGTGGCCGCCATTACGATCTTGCTTGACCGAATCATAGGCGTCTACGGGATGATTCTGATTGGCTTAGGAGCCCTGCTTCTCAACCTGGAACTCCTCGAAACTCGACCGGCCTTAAAATCGATGACTGCAGGCGTTCTTCTCTTTTTCTTGCTTATGAGTGCGTTCTTTGCGCTCTCGCTTTCGCGAAGGTTTCGCACGCTGGCTTCGGTGGACCGCATCCTGGAAGTGGTTCCTGGTGGAGCCTTTGTTCAGAAGATCTATGACGCCTTTCACTCCTACCGAAGCGAAATTCGTGTGCTGATGGGTGGACTTGGGATCAGCCTCGCAGCCCAGTTTCTATTGGTTGGCTTTATTGTTTTGGCAGCGCGATCCATGGGTGAAACAGCGATCCCATTAAGCGCCTTCTTTTTTGCGGTCCCTCTTGGTGCCGTTTGCATGGCCATCCCGGTCGCACCGGCAGGTATTGGCATTGGGCAGGCAAGCGTCTTTTTTCTCTTTAAACTCTTTTTGGGTTACGAAACTCCCGTGGGCCCAAATTCATTCACTCTCTACCAGGCAGTCTCCTTTGTGTGGGGATTGGTCGGTGGTGCGATCTATCTTAAGAAAAACAGTCTGAAACGAGCCAATTTAGAGACCATCGAGAACGCCGTTGATTGACAATCGAACCAGGGTCCTCACCTCCACAGTCCAAAAGCTCTTCCGGCGAGGAGCTAAGGGAAACATTCGAAGAATCATCGAAAAGAGTCATACGGCGGATATTGCAGCAATGCTACAGGGTCTTGATGAGACCGATCGCCTCGAGATTTTCAAATTGGCAACAACTCCTGAAAAGCGCGCTGAAATCGTAAGTTACCTTGATGACGAAATTCAAGAGGCGCTGATTCTTAAACTCGAACCGAAAGAGGCAAGACACGTCGTCTCTCTGATGGAATCTGATGATGCTGCGGATCTTCTGGAAAGGCTCCCCCAGGAGATCTCCAAAGACATCTTGGGCTCTATGGTGAAAGAGGACTCTGATGATGTCACAGATCTCATGGGATACCCAAAGGACACCGCCGGTGGCTTGATGAGCGCTGATTTTTTTGCGATGCCTCAAAATGCCACTGTAGGCGACGCCATTAGGGAGATTCAAGAGCAGAGCGACGCCCTCATTGCCTTTTATCTTTACCTGGTCAATGAACACTATCACCTCATTGGTGTTCTTAGCCTACGACAGCTCGTTCTGGCAAAACCCACCGATCTTTTGAACGACCTCATGTCAAGTGATGTAATCAGTGTAACACTTGACACTCCTCAAGAGGAGGTGGCCAAGATGGTGGAGCGATACGATTTTCTCTCCGTTCCCGTGGTAGATAACTCCAATGAACTGGTCGGGGTCATCACCGTTGATGACGTGATCGATGTGATTCGAGAGGAGGCTAAGGAGGAGATCTTGGCGTTGGGTCAAGTGGTCACAGTCAAGGATCCCACCCTTCGTGGTCAGTTCATCGCTCGGATTCCGTGGTTGCTCCTTTCGTACATGGGCGGAATCATCTGTTTTGCCATTATCTACTCTTTTATGATCGACGTCTCAGGAGAGTTGATGCCCATCAAGTGGATGACCATAGGTGCCATTCTCCCGCTCATTCTTGCTATGGGAGGAACTGCTGGAAACCAGGCGGCCTCCGTTGCACTTGGCGAAGTTCGTGGCGAGAGTCATCTGGATTGGGAAGACATTGGGCACCACCTCAGAATTGAACTGCTCTTAAGTCTGTGCATTGCCGCCGTCTGCTCACTGATCACCATTCTCATTGGCCTTCTCTTTTCTGGACTCAAAACAATGAACCTCATCTTGGGTGGTGTCCTAGGGATCCAGGTCATCGCCTCAATGCTTTTAGGCGCTTCCATTCCCCTTCTTATGAAAAAGTGGGAGAGAGATCCCTCTGTGAATTCCCTTCCCTTTCTCATGCTTCTTGTGGAGATTTTGGGGGTCACCTTCCTCTTCGGAAGTGGATACTTTCTCTAGGTCTCAGCAGATCAGACGAACATCCTGAACACCAAACCCGAGTCACCATCATTGATATTTCTCTGTTAAGCTTGATTGAGAGTGGTAACACTGAAGGCAATACCCTAACCAGGGGCAGCCGCTCTTTCAATGGGAGACAACTATAAGACGATTTTCACCTTCTCTTTCACTTTCTTTTGCAATTCCATTACTGTGCGTGATGGCTCTGACATCATCTTCGTGTGTCCATGAAATCAAACGAGTACCAAACTCTGATGAAGAAACCAATGAATCCACCGGATCGATACCGTCTGGAAAAAGACACGTCATCTTAACCCTAGGTGGCCTCCGCTCAACCAAGGACTCCTTTGGGGTGTTCCACAAGATCATTGGTGGACACCTTCAACTCATAGATCCAAGCAGTAAAGTCATTGTGGAGCAGGTCCTATTTGATACTCACGATTTTGACTTTGACGACTCAAGCAAAGTTGTCCCACAGATCAATGAAACGCTTAAGAGACTCTTCAGCCAATCTGGTGGAGAACCACGACCCGGTGATCGCATTTCAGTTGTCATGTACTCGATGGGTGGAAACATTGGACTTCGCTGGCTCAACGAGACGATCGTCAGCCCTGACAATTCCAAATACATCGAATATCTCGAAAACTTCATCACTCTTGGAGCTCCATTTTGGGGAGCAAAAGAGGCTGGGACTGTCCTTCTTGTTGAATCTGCGATGGGCTTCAACCTCGACAAACTACTCTCTATGGGATGGGTTCAAGGTCTGGCCAACACGACGCGGGCTCAGGTTGAATTTATCTCCCCTCTCAGCAATGGATCCTTTCTGGCCCGATAAAGCATGATCCAATGGGCGAACAACCCCGAACTTTCAAAGTTCAAATTTCGTGTTGCCAACTCCATAGGGCTCTTTCCATGCGCCTCTGGCGCCTTTAAAGAGGGGTGGTTTCGTAAGGCCACCATCTGGGATTTTATGTCCAACTTCGAAGCTTCAGTGAAGTTCATCACCACAAACCTTGGACACAAGGTCAACTATTCGACCGATTGCAAATCATTTGCAGGGACCGCCGACACCACGCTGAACAACATCATTACGACTACAACGATGGGTGGCATCCGTAGGGAGTCTGATTCTGCGGTTATAGCCCCAAGCGCCAACATGAACTTCATCTACACTAGTGACCTTAATGATCACTATCGACCCTCTTCGATCATAAGCTCCGATGCCTTTCAGGAGATCAAGGATGTTGTTTCTCAAAGATCAGAATCTCGCATTGAGTTTCAGCCCCAATATTCCCAAATTCTTCATGCAACCTTGAATCCAAAACAGATGGATGACTTTGTCGTTGTAGATACAGAGTGTGCCAACTTTTATCAACCTGGCTTGAATTGCACTCATTACTATAAATATCTGGTTCGTGATCTTGCTCGTTGCGATCGTGAAAATGCCTCGTGCATTAGTAGGAGAGTGGGTGACTTTCACGATTCGGCTCTCCTTAAAATCAACCCCACACCTCTCTCTCAGGAAACTCCAAACTCTGCATGGAAAGATGATGACTCCCGTGCTCATCAAGTTCGCACCTTTGCCCTCGAGTTTAATTTACGAGTTGCCAAAGATTACAAAGTGCCAGATGACCTTACCGAAACTCTAGGAGCAACTCGCAAAATCCTGAAGTTCATTCGATTTGATTTCGTCGACAAGACCTTCGCAGATGATTTTGTGGGAGCCGTCAAACGAAACGGCCTTGAATTCTCATCCTATCTTTCTTCCATCTCCACAGGTGTCTTTCAATTTGTTTCGGATGGCAAAATTCAAATGGAAAATCAAGATCTTCCCTATTCGGTTCAAGTCGCACGATCCCTCGAGGGTTTCTCTCGACTTGTGAAGATTGTAGATCTCAAGGAGGGCAGCTCCAAACACATTCGCGTACTCCTTACAGGTAGGGTCATGCCTAAAGAGGGAGTCTCTTCTGAAGATTTTTGGTTTTCCGTAAAAGATGGCGTCAAGATTCCTCTCTCCATTGAGCTGAGTGGTCTCAAATCTCGAAAAATCGAAGCTGTCGTGAAGCCAGGTCTAACGACTTACATCGATCTTGCAATGTCGCCAAAAGAGTCAGAATGATGAAATCAACAGTTGTGGAAAACGTCGACTATGGTCCCTTAGCTCAGTTGATTGGAACTTGGAAAGGCGAACAAGGTGAGGATTTGGCTCCCGAGCCCGATGGCGATGCACGCAGTCCTTACTTTGAAGTTTTGACCTTTGAGCCAGCTGGATCTTTGACCAATGCTGAAGAACAGACTCTTTCGGCACTTCAATATCGTCAGATTGTGAGTCGCAAATCCGATCGAAATGTTTTTCACAACCAAGTCGGCTACTCGTTGTGGGACCCAAAGACCAGGATCATCGTTCAAACCATCACAATCCCAAGAATCGTGACACTCTTTGCCGGCGGATCGGCAACAACTGAAAATGATGGCAAAACTGTATTTCGGGTGATGGCCGAAGAAAACCACGCAGAATGGGGCATATTACAGTCTAATTTCATGAAACAAAAGGCTTGCACAAAGAGATTCACTCACATGCTCACCGTCAAAGGAAATGAACTCTACTACCGGGAAACAACCCTGATCGACATTTATGGAAAAAAGAACTTCGAGCACGTTGATTTTAATACGCTCTCCAAAGAGATTGGATTGCACTCTTGATTTCAAAATTCTCAAGATCGATGACAAGATCCATTTCGTGACCACTGATTTGAGCTCTATAGAGTTTCAAACGCTTCTGGCCAAGATCCACAATTGCCTTTTGAGCAACTGCATCTTTGAGAAAGGGTAACGAAGCCCCCTGAAGTTCAAGATGGATCTTCTCTAGAAGGTAGGTTTGCCCATCTCGCCCTACGAACCCATTATTGCCAATGATCCCAAGGCACACCTGCTGGGCACAGTAGTCAAGGCGTGGACGGGTCAGCACCTGACCCGCGACAACCATCTCACTCTGTAAAGAGATCCAGCTGCCGAGAATGGCAATCCAAAAGATGGGTTTCAAAAAGAGGGCCCTCTTTCTCTCAAAAGGGGCCCTCATTTGAATCAACAGATGCCTCACCAAACTCTCCCTAGCGACAGACTGGGCGCAAGAAGTTGGGATCATCAAATCTCTTGAACTCTATGAAATCTCCTAGTGGAAAGACCCCACCTAAACTCTCATCTGGAAGTCCAATGGACTGCCCACATGAGTTGAATCTGTTAGGAAGAAGGGCTCTAAGATCAGTGATCTGCCCCTGTAAGAAGGGTATGAAGTCAATCCTTGTATTGTAGTGACGGTGCACAGGTGGCCACTCACTCCAATCCAAACGACTCTTCTCGTAGGGAAAAGAGCCACGCAGAGCCTGATCTGCTGTCAACATGATCTTGTTCAGATCTTTAAGAAAACAGATCTGGGGTCCAAAGAAGTGACCCTGCCGCAACTCGCCCGACTCCGATCCACAGAGCTGAGAGAAGTTCTGTTGGTACCACTCAAGAGCGTCGAGAAATTCTTGTCCCTGCAATCTGATCTGAGAAAGCCACTCCCTATCTCTTAAGGTCAGAAACTTGGGCTGCTCTTGAAACAAATGGTGAAGCTCTTCGTTCGTGGCTGGAATCCCCGAACTCAGTTTTGAAGTAATGTTTTCAAGGCCTGCCAAACTGTAGGTTGAAAGCAAAAGGGAGGAGGCAATGTTCATCCCATTGACAACACCCTTTAGAGCCTCGATGTCCAAACGATCCGTGATCAGCTGTTGACGAAGAAGGCGGACTTGAATGTCTGAGGAAGGTGGCGGATAGGGATAGTGCCGTCCGTCCCATCCGTTCCAGGTGCAGGGTTCAAAAACAAAGACCCCTGGCGCAATTCGAGAGACAGGGCAATTCCCCCAGTGAGGTCCAGAGTAAATGTCCGTGTACCAGTACCATGTTTGAGTCCAATAGTCGAAGTATCGATATCGTACCTCCAACGAGTAATGAGTCATCACAAAGAGGTCATCTCCAAGTTCTTCAAGTGCATCTCCGATTTTTTGAATCGCAAAGCGATTGGCAAGAAAGAAATCTTGCAACTCCTCGGTGGTTTGTATGTCCTCAATTCCATCAAGAAAGAACTGTCTCATCCCAGCGGGCATAGAGTCTCTAAGTTCTGCCAAACCCTGAAGTGCACGATAACCCACCGTTCGCGCCAAGGGTGTCACTCTCTTCAAGAGCCCCCGCGACAGATCAATCCAATTTCCAAAGGCCTTGTAGAGCTTCGCTCGCTTATTGTTTGGGTCAAGCTTCAGAGCTTGGTCTGCAACTTCGTTGACGTAGATGAACCCGCCTGTGTAAAAAAGCCTCTCGGCCAAGAGAGCCAAGCTCTCCGCATCAGCCTGGTTTGAATTGACCTGAACCTCCTGCAGATCACTCAGTTCAAAGCTCTCTTCTGCTTGAAAAAATTCAGTGAGATTCATAGTCTTTACATCACTGGCCCAAATAGGCGGAACCAGCCCCAACGCAAGTCCCACAACCAACATTAATTTCATCATAACTCCTCCTTAAAAAGGTTACTGTTCAAATTCAATCCTCAAGTCTCGGTGGATCTTTTAAAAACTTGATCCACCTCGCATAATCCCTTGGATTCTTCGATCCAGAACCACAAGATCTCTCCAAGAAAACTTGATCTTCCAAGATCTCCACCTTAAAACCGGAACCCGGCTCATAGGATGTGATCGGTCCAATCTGAAGAAGATCATCCTGAGTCACTCGATCTTTCCTCACAATGATACGATCGTCCTTTTCAAAGGCCGACACAGTTCTTGTTGAGAACTCCTCCACTCCGTCGCCAAAATCTTCAGGCTGATCAAAATATTTTCGCGTCAAGACATAGTGACCGTTGACCATCAGAAACTGTCGTCGGATGATATGTTCCACAGACCATCGCCAGTAAATGGTTGGCAACTCAGATCGATCCGAAGGTTCATGAAAGCAGAGTTCTGTGCCGGGAGGAACCCCAAGACCCACGTTTTCCATTGCCAGTGTTGAAAAAAGGGCTGCAACGACATGCCGAGTTCGATAGGAATCCAAAACTTGCGATTTTTCTCTCTCAATCAGATAGACAGCTTCATGAACCATGAGTGCCGCTCGATTGAAGGGAGTCATCTTGCTCCAAATGTCTCGACTGTAGTCAAGTCTTCGACCATTGAAGGCTGACGGCTCGACGTATCGAGCCGCAAATGCAAATTCGCAACCCGGAGGAACGATGATTGACCCCATATCACCTGGAATCACGATTTCACCATTAACTGGATTCTCAATCAATCTGAGATGCCTCAAAGCATAATCGACCAAATCGTAATAATCGCGATGGAGCCACTTCAACCGGTTTAGAGCTCTCTGCTCAAATCGCTCCTGAGCCTGAATTGGATCCTCCTCTGGCAACGATGGATCGGCAATAGGCAAACCAAGTCCACCTTCAGAAGGGTGTGATCGCCCCACCCAAAGATCGATGAACTCCGCCTCCTCAGATCCTCCGGGTCCAGGGCAAAGAGAAACTCCTCCTCCATGGGCCTCCTTTCCAGCGTTGGCAATTCGACCAAACTCAAACAACACGACAAATAAAACCAAGATTCTTCCCATTTCTAGATTTCCTTTCTCTTTTGAGTGAGTGGAAAAAAGGCTAGTGAAAGTTGATAAACTTCATCACGATCGGCGGATTGGGCGGAGAGGGCATTGATCTGACGACGAGCTGTGGACAAGATCTTTCGAACCTCCTCAATCATTGAAGAGTTCATGCTCACTGTCAGCGAGGTGCAATCGCGCTCCTTCGAGGAGATGTGGTCCAACGCCGTCTTTGCAAGATCCAAAACTTCGTGCTGGTACATCTTGAGGGCCTGATGTGTATCGACCGTTCCCACAGTGGAGAGATCCGCCTGAGTGTCCACCCAACGCCCTTCGGGGTCCTCCTTTAGGAATTCAAGTCGAAAGAGTCTTCGAACCGCATCATCAGCCTCAATGATCGAAATGTTGAGCCTCTTTGCAATCCATTGGATGTCACTTTGAAAATCCTTGAGATAGGTAAGCTCGAGAATTGCAAAGTGGTACCACCGAGTGATGAGGCGAAAGATCTCGATGTCAATCTTTGGAATCATCTCATATTGACTTGCACTCCACGGAACCTCTGCAATGACCACGTCTCTAATCTTTTCAAATACCTTTTCCGAAATGGGCTGCTTCTCGGACAAGAGGCGCGACAGGGTCCCTGAGTTCATCCCAAGCTGGGCGGCAAACGCTCGAATCGTAAAACGAGGGTTTCGTTCACGCTTCTTTAGGTAGGCCTCTTTCAAAAGGCGATGGCGCTCGCGTTGAGTTTCACTTTTGTTCATAGAAACATTCTTCCCAGAAAAATTTCAATGCGGCAACTATTTTTGCAGCAAAGTGCTGTGTTTTTGCAGCAATCTGACTGCGCGATTGAGTGCCAAGCACTCTTGACTGTGGGCGTGATTACTGTAGTTAGACCTATGCACGAGAAAGTCATTGTCTTGTCAAAGAAGCAGAGCAAGGATTCGGATCTTCTCATTAAGGGGATCAATGAGCAGGGGTCCAAGCTGCTTCTCTATGCGCGAAGCGCCTTAAAAAGCAAGAAGCGCTTTGGAGGTGGGATCCTGGACCCCTTTAACTACCTTGAGGTGTCCTACGAAGATTCTCACAGAAAGAAGGGGCAGGTCAGCGACCTCCATTTTCTCACTGAAGCAAAGTTGATCTATGATTTTCCTCATCTTCGTAAGGATTGGACCCGATTGAATTTGGGATTCTATTTTTTGCAGACCATTGAAAAGGTCTCTCATCATGAACTCCCTGATTCTACGGAGCTCTTTAATCTCCTTGGAAATTCACTCAAAACTCTTGAGACTTCGGAACACCTTGAGACTCTTCAACTCCATTTCAATCTCAAAGTTTTGCACCTCAATGGGCTCATGCCACAAATCGAGAACTCTTCAGAATTCCTTGCTCTCCCCATTCAGAAACATTCACTGGTTCCACTTTCTCAAGATCAACAAACCCAACTCAAAATGAAAATACGAGAGCCACTTCATGATCTTTTGGCATAAGGATCTGTGACCAACTCGAGGAGGCTCAACAAAGGTATAAGGAAAACTTATTACAAATTCACCGGAATGAGGTTTCGCGCCAAGCACTAAGTACCGGGCACTAATAAGCTTTGGCAAAGACAATGCGTCTCTTTGAGGGTTGACCTGTAAAGAGGCACTTTCCTGCACTCTCCTCACCTTCTAATGGAATGCAACGAGGAGTCACCTTGAGTTCCGCAAGGAGAGGGTGTCCCATGGCCGCCTCATTCCAGTGAACCATGGCAAACCCACCCCTCTGATCATCTCCAAGAAAGAAATCCCTGAAATCTTCGATCGTATCGATGGTTTTGAGATTTTGCTCTCGAAAGTCTCTCGCATTTTGAAAAATTCCAGATTGAATTTCACCTAGAATCTCTGGAAGTCGCTGTAAAAACTCTTCTCGTGGGAGACTTGCCTTCTCTTTGGGATCTCGATCTCGGCGACCCACAAAGACGGAGTTGGAAGCAAGGTCTCGAGGACCAACTTCCACCCGAAGGGGAACTCCCTGCTTAATGTACTGCCACGACTTCTCACCACCGCCTATATCACGTTGATCGACCTTTACACGAATAGGCTCTCCATCATATTGGATTTGCTTCATCTCAAGAGAGAGCTTTTCCACATACTCCAAAACCTGCGAAGAATCGGAGTCTTTGCGAAAAATAGGCAACAACACAACATGAACTGGTGCCAGTCGAGGAGGAAGAATCAACCCATCATCATCACTGTGGGTCATGATCAACCCACCCACAAGACGTGTGGAGACCCCCCAAGAGGTGGTCCAACCATACTCTTCGCGCCCCTCCTGAGACAAAAATTTGATCCCTGATGCTTTTGAAAAGTTTTGCCCCAAGAAGTGGGAGGTCCCTGCCTGAAGAGCTTTACGATCTTGCATCATCGCCTCAATCGTGTAGGTCTCTACAGCACCTGGAAATCGTTCATCAGGTGTCTTTGCTCCTTTGATCACGGGCATGGCCATATAATCTTCAGCAAAACATCGATAGACCTCAAGCATCTTCAGAGTCTCTTCCATGGCTTCATCTGAAGTGGCATGAACCGTGTGCCCCTCTTGCCAAAGAAACTCCGTGGTCCGTAAAAACATTCTTGTGCGCATCTCCCAACGAACGACATTGCACCACTGGTTCATCAGAATCGGAAGATCTCGGTAAGATTGCACCCACTTGGAATAGACATGCCCAATGATGGTCTCACTGGTCGGGCGAATCACATAGGGCTCCTCGAGGACTCCATCAGGAATCAACCCCCCATTTTCTCCCTCAATCAAACGATGATGGGTGACAACGGCGCACTCCTTTGCAAATCCCGAAACATGCTCGGCCTCTTTCGCCAAAAAACTCACTGGGATCAGAAGCGGGAAGTAGGCATTGACGTGATCCGTCTCTTTGAACATGCGATCCAAAATGGATTGCATTCTTTCCCATAGGGCATATCCCCATGGCTTGATCACCATGCATCCTTTGACAGGGGCATTCTCAGCAAGATCGGCGGCCTTAACCACCTCTAGATACCATTCTGGGTAGTTTTCCGATCGGGTGGGAGAAATCGCAAATTTACGCACAATCAAACTCCTTCAACGTTTTGCCCATTTCTCATTTCAGATCTGGGTTCTCAGTGCCGAGCCCTCATAGGCTCTGCAATTACGCTTAGTGGTACCGGTCGCAAACAATCAATGTCAAGCGTCATTTCTTGCTACGCACTTAGATCTCAATGACGCCCACTGTACACCTGGTTCCATTTATGCTACCAATGAAGCTTTCTGAAGTGATTGCTTTTGCGAAGGGAGTGTCCCATCAACATTGATAGCGATCTGAAGTTACTACCAAAAGAACTCTTGCTACGAGTCTATGATCTCATGGTCAAAACTCGGATTCTCGAGGAGCGCCTGATTCGTATCTACAAAGCAGGGCAATCCTACTTTTGGATTGGAGGGGCTGGCGAGGAGGCCTTTGGAGTTCCCTTGGGACTGCTTGTGCATAAGGGAATGGGACTCAAGTACGACTGGCTTCATATGCACTATCGCGCAACACCTACTCTGATCGCCATGGGTATGGAGATGCGCGATTCCATTGCACTGACGATGAATCGAGCTTCCGATCCCTCCACGGGAGGGAGAAATTTTTGCAACCACTACTGTTATCCGAAATGGAATGTGGCTCCAGTAACATCTCCGATTGAGGTCCAGTACAGCATCGCTCTTGGAACAGCCATTGCTCAAAGCCGAATCCCAGATGGAGGAATCACCATCGTCACTGGGGGCGATGCTGGAACGGCGGAAGGAGATTTCGCCTCTTCGCTTGTTTGGTCCTCTCGAAAAGGTGCTGAACTTCCCCTGTTGATCACGGTCCAAAACAATTTATGGGGGATCTCGACCTCTTATTCGACCCAACATGGCGAGGAGAAGATCTCCGATCGTGGGAAGGCCTTTGGGATGAAAACTTTGACCTTTGATGGCAACAATCCGATTGAGTCCTACATCAAACTTCAAGAGTCGATGGAATATGTAAGAAAGAAGAGAAAGCCCTGCCTGCTTGAAGCGATGGTCTCCCGACTCTATGGACACTCCTCTGCTTCCGGTGCCAACTGGGTCGAAGGGGAGGTTGATTGTGTTCAAACATTTGGGGAACGCCTTCTGAAGGGTGGACTTCTCACCGAAAATAAGATCTCTGAAATTTCAAATCGGTACGATGAAGAGGCCAAGAGAATTTCTCAAAATCTCTTGGCTGAACCAGGACCAGAACCTGAAACTCTTTGGGATCACTTTTACCTCAACAGAGAGAGTGGGAACTGGAGAGAATTTTAGATGGCAAATATGGCTCAAGCCCTTCGACTGGCACTTCACTATGGCGAGGAGAATCTCGGAGTTACGGATATCTTTGGACAAGATGTTGGGGCCCCTCTCGGAGGCGTCTTTACGGCCACACAGGGTCTGCGCACAGCTTGGAACTCACCCTTAGATGAACGTGGAATTGTAGGTGCCGCAATGGGGCTTGCGATGGCCGGAAGTCGATGCGTTGCTGAGATTCAGTTTTGTGATTACATCTTCAACACCATTGATCTTCTTAAGATGGCCGGAAATACGCTTTGGTCCACCAACGGACAGGTGTCCCTCCCCTTGGTGCTCATGACTCCAGTAGGGGCGGGGATTCATGGCTCTCTCTATCACAGCCATAGTTTTGATGCCCTTGCAACGAGACTCCCCGGTTGGAAGATCGTCATGCCTTCAACCCCGCTTGAAGCTTATGGACTGATGATCTCAGCAATCAAAGATCCCAACCCTGTGCTTTACTTGGTTCCAAAGGCTCTCATGCGTGTGCGAGGCGAAGAGCTCATCCCTGGGGAACCAGAACAAGAAAAAGAGTTACGTGCAATGATTGATGCTCCAATCGGAGATCGCTCTCAATGGAAACCTCGTTGGCCCAAGATCAGGGAGTACACGCTTCCCATCGGAAAGGCCCAATGCCTCACTCAAGGCGAAGATCTCACGATCGTTACGTATGGACGGATGGTGAATTTGTGTCGATCGATCCTCAAAGACTATTCTGAAGACTCCATTGAGTTGATCAACCTCTACTCCCTCTACCCATATGATTGGCAAATGGTCAAACGCTCCGTTCAAAAGACAGGCCGTGTCCTTTTTCTCAATGAAGACAGTGAGGTCACAAATTTTGGTGAGCATTTAGCTTATCGAACCACAAGAGAACTCTTTTACAGTTTGAAAGCAAGCCCACGCGTTCTTGCCGGAAAAAATGTTCCTGGAATTGGTCTTCATCCTCATCTTGAAGATAGCACCATTCCGCAAGAGAGTGATTTGCGCCAGGCCATGGATGAGTTGATCCACGAGGTTCCTTGAAGGGAGAGATGAAATGTCAAAGATAGTACTTCCCGATTTGGGAGAGGGGATTGAAGAGGGAGAACTCGTTCAGTGGCTCATTAAAGTCGGAGACGAAATTCAGATTGATCAGGGAGTTGCTGAGATCCTCACCGACAAAGCTGCGATGGAACTTCCAAGTCCCGTGGCCGGCAAGGTCACAGGATTAAAATTTAGCGAAGGGGACATGATCCGTGTCGGTCAAGTTATGGTCCTCCTAGAGGGCGCTGTGGATGAAGATCCCACTTCTGTAAAGAAGGCACCCGATCAGCCCCCCACGAGAGCCTCCAAATCCAAAGTCGGTGAAGGAGCATCTCAGACCCTGACCTCCTATGAGCGTGGTCCCTCAAGTCCTGAAGAGATCTATCCCTCGGTCGCACAAAGTCACATTATGGCAGCTCCCTCAACCCGACGAGCCGCTCGAGAGTTGGGCGTCAACATCAATCGCGTAAAGGGATCGGGACCGGCTGGAAGAGTCCTCTATGAGGATGTTCTTGTCGCATCACAAAGTTCGGGATTGGGCTCACAAAATGCCATCGCCAACCTTCTCACACCATCAGCTCTTGTGGATCCGAAAGGTCGCCCCATTCGGCGAGTTCCTCTGCGTGGAATCCGTAAGAAGATCTCTGAGAACATGCAGAGGTCGAAGCTCACAATTCCCCATTTCTCCCTCTTGGATGAACTCAACGCCGATCCTTTGGTGGCCTTTCGCGAAAAACTCAGTGCCAAAGTCAAAGATCAAGGTATTAAGATCACCTACCTTCCTTTGATCATGAAGGGGCTTGTTGTTTGTGTTAAGGAGTTCCCTGAATTTAACGCCAGTATGGATGATCTTAAAAAAGAGATCGTCTATCGCGACTACTACGATTTTGGATTTGCTGCGGACACTCCTCAGGGACTCATGGTCCCTGTGATTCGAAATGTGGATCAGAAGAGTGTGGTAGAAATTGCTCAAGAGATCGTAAGCCTTGCATCTCGAGCACGCGAAGGGAAACTCCAGCGAGATGAGTTGACCGGATCGACGATCTCCATCACCAACATTGGTTCGATCACAGGAAATTATGCCACACCGATCATCAACCACCCGGAAGTTGCGATTGTGGGGATGTATCGAATCTACAAAAAACCTGTTTGGATCGATTCACAATGGAAGCCTGTTTCCACCATGAATGTGAGTGTCACCTGTGACCATCGTTTGATTGATGGGGCCGTGGCAGCACGTTTTCTAAAGAGATTCTTGGAAGTTTTGCAAGAGCCTGAAAAACTGTAAGGAGTGATACCCATGGAGAAGAGCGTTCAAGCCTGTGTGATTGGTGGCGGCCCCGGCGGATATGTGGCAGCCATTGGACTTGCCCAACGTGGGTTTAAGACGGTCGTTGTGGAAAAGGGAGATCTCGGCGGAGTCTGCCTCAATGTCGGCTGCATCCCTTCAAAGGCCCTCATCTCGGCCTCTCATTTTTATCATCGACTCACTCACGATGCTCAGAAGATGGGGATTCATTTGGAGGGCCCCGTGAGCGTCAACATGGTGCAACTTCAAAAATGGAAGAGTTCGATCTGTACTCAGATGGCTCAGGGAGTTGCTCATCTCTTGAAAGGAAATGGTGTTGAGGTCATTCAGGGAGAAGCCTCATTTCTCTCTCCCCATGAAATTGAAATTCAGCAATCCAGCCAAAAGATCCAATTGAAGTCAGACCACTTCGTCATCGCAACGGGATCACGGCCAGCAGAAATCCCCGGATTTAAATTTGACGAAGAAAAGATTCTCTCCTCAACCGGGGCTTTGGCCCTCTCTGAGATTCCCAAAAGAGTTGCCGTGATTGGCGGAGGTTACATCGGTCTTGAGATTGGCACCCTATTCTCAAAGCTAGGTTCAAAAGTGACCATCATCGAAGCTGCCCCTTCGCTGCTTCACGGAATGGTGGATAAAGATGTAGCTCAGATCTTAACCCGTCAACTTAAGAAGCTTGGGGTTGATCTTCACACTGAGTCCCTTGCAAAGGGATATCAGGTTCAACCCAGTGGGGAAATCGAACTTGAAATCGAACGACCCTCAAAGGCATCGAGCGTTACTGCTGATCGTGTACTTATTGCAGTGGGTAGGAAGCCCAACACGGAGAATCTCAACTTGAAGGCTGCCGGCGTTTCTCTGGGCTCAAATGGTTACGTAAGCATCAATCCTCAGCGAAGAACCAGCGCTTCTCACATCTTCGCGATTGGCGACGTGGCGGGCGGTCCCCTTCTTGCCCATAAGGCAAGTTTTGAGGGGCTTTTGGTTGCGGACGTTCTCAGTGGAAAGAATCGAGTCTATGATGTTCGCGGTGTCGCAGCTGTGGTTTTCACAGATCCCGAACTTGCCTCGGTCGGCCTTAGCGAAGCCGAAGCTCTTAATGCGGGCTATGAAAACCTTAAGATCGGTCGCTTTCCCTTTGCGGCAAACGGAAGAGCGGTGAGCATGATTGAAAGTCAGGGTTTTGTGAAAATGATCGCCAATGAACAGGGCGCTCTTCTTGGGGTTCACATTGTTGGACCGGAAGCAAGCAATCTCATCGGAGAGGCGGCCGTCGCTCTTGAGATGGGAGCAACCCTTGAGGATCTCGCCAAAACGATCCACCCTCACCCGACACTTAATGAAACGTTGATGGAGGCTGCCGAAGTGGCTCTTGGGCACCCCGTGCACATCCTATCTAAATAGTGCTTGGCGCGAAATAGTGGTGGCGATTTTTAAATCCAGAGGCGATCTGCAATGAATGCCCTTACTGCCGATGTCAGCTTCTCGCTGAGCTTCTTCTTTGCCTTGTAGGTCAATTTATAGACATCGGCGTCCTGACAAAGATCGAGCAGGTAATCGTCACTTGTGATCAATTCATCTACAAGCTTCTTCTCGATGGCCTTCTTGCCAAACCAATACTCTCCTGTCGCCACCTCATCGATTTCCACTTGAGGCCGATGTTCTTTCACAAATTCTTTGAACAGTAGGTGGGTCTCTTCGAGCTGCTCAAGAAATTTCTTTCTCCCCTCTGGCGTTATCTCCCCAAAGAGGGAAAGCGTCCGTTTATACTCGCCTGCTGTGTACTGTTCAAAATCGATATCGTGTTTCTTGAGAAGACGATTGAAATTTGGAAGTTGCGCCAGCACACCAATGGATCCCACAATGGCAAACGGGGCAGCCAAAATTCGATCCGCCACACAGGCCATCATGTAGCCACCGCTAGCTGCTACCTTGTCAATCGTCGCTGTCAGTTGAATACCCTTCTTTCGAATACGATGAAGTTGTGAAGCGGCAAGTCCGTAACCATGAACAACACCTCCCGCACTCTCAATACGGGCAACCACTTCGTCTGTAGGCTGTGCAACCGCAAGAATAGCTGTAATCTCCTCACGCAACGAAGCAACTTCCGAAGCTTTAATGTCCCCATCAAAATCGATCACAAAGACACGTTTCTTGGGTGATGATTCCTCACCCCGTTGCTTTTCCTTCTCTCTCTTCTCTTTGCTCTTCTTCGCCTCTTTTTCCTTTTGCCGATCTCGCTTAAGCTCCTTCTTTGTAAGTGAATGGCTCTTGATTGTATCACTTAGAGACGCATACTTCTTATTGAGCTTCTTGACCTGCACCTGTTCCAGAGCTTTCTCTTTTTGAGCAAAAAAGAAGAGTGCTGCCATAACCACCAGAATCGCAATCACAACCGTGGCCGTCTTAGCTAGAAAAAGACCGTACTGTAAGAAAAACTCCATCATGACCGGCAATAGTGCCCGTTTCACTGTGAGAATGTCAACTTTCTTTTTGACAACGCCTAACTTGTCGACGCTCAGATGAAATATAGCCATTCCTGAGTGGCACCAAGTTTGCTTCTATACTTTCTTGAAATCGTTATCAGTTCCCGTCATCAGTACACGATGAAACATTTGGGTTCAGTGAATTGCAATGTAAATGCCGCTGAACTTCAAGTCAAAAAAAGGGGGATTCATGAGAAACGCTTTGATACAGATTTTGATCGCTCTACCACTTGTTATAGTCTCATTTCAGAACTGCGAAAATCCAGTTGCTATGAACGCCATCGATAAGCAACAGGTCGATATCTTGGATGACAATGAATCTTTAGTTACTGAGGAGCAGAACGATCTGGATGTCCCACCAAGCTACGTTGATGACTCCAACGAGGCTCTCGGCGAAGAACAGATCTGTCAGCATGACGAACCTGAATCTGAACCTTCTGATGAGGGGACCACCAGTCAACAAGAAGAACTTGTGATGGACAATTCAAACGACCAAAGTGACGCTGAAGAGGATCCACCTCAACAAAATGGAAGAGAGATCGCCAATGACCGCCAAGACGTACCTGGCCAAGACTCCAATCATGGCGATCACCAAGACAACGTGCCCAAAGATGAAGATCCAGACGAGCATTTTGCACTTCATGAAATTTGTGAAACGGGTGATGTTGAAGCCGCTCCATTTGATGGGAACTTTGTTGGAAAGTGCTATGTCTGTCATATCCCATCCGGTGACCACTCCAAAGCCAAACTCATTCGAGTCGGCGCCGAAGGAGCTAAGAATGGGCACACCAAAAATCATTCAGAAGATTTTGTTGTGAAATGCGGAGTCTAGGCCAATCCTGGCTCAAGGTGTAGAGATAGGCGCGAGTCTCGTAGATTTTTGCTTCCATTTGTTTATAATAGTGCCATGGGGCTTCCTCGATTGATTTGGTCCATTCAAAGTACTGGAGTTCTCCTGAGTGCTCTTGTGCTCGGGAGTTGGGCAAGTGCTCAAGAACTCGATCCTCAGAAGAAGCAATGGGCTAAAGTTGCAAATGAGGAGCGACTGCGGCTTGAAGCTCGCGCGAAAGACTTTTGGAACCGTGTCGAAGAGGCTAAAGTCTTTCGCACCCAAGTCGATTCACACATCGCAGAACATAAGGAGATGAGATCCAAAGAGGCCATAGAGCTTGAGAACAATCGATGCGAGCAAGTTAAATCCCGCCAACCGACCACCTATCCAGAAGATTCTCCCGCCTACCAGACCTATCTACAAGAAAAAGCTACAGAGGAGCAGAGATTCAATCAAACTCGCCAAAAGTATGTTGAGTACAGATCTTTCCGAACGAAACTTCTCGAAGGCGCAGCAGAAATACCGGGCGATGTCGAATTCGGCCTCTGATTGAAAAGTTACCCTTTGAACACCATTTGATTGCCCGACTTCTTTCCAACGCGAGAGAAGTCGACGTCCTTGTAGGCATCGCAACGACTGCACAGATGAATCTGATCTCGTTTGCCCTGGGCCAAGAGATCGCGATAATTTTTCAGTGTAGGGCCATTCCAAATGTCGAGGGCTGACTCTTTTTTGATGTCGCCAATGACCGCTCTTTCGTGACTGTCCCAACAGCAAAGCGTTGCCTCTCCGTTGACATAGAAGAACATCTCATCGAGGATCTTGAAACAGGGTTTCTGAACAGATTCTGTCTGACCTTGCCAAGGATATCGATAGAGATGTGTAAAGACGACATTCGCCCCCTTTGAACGCCAAAAATCCTCATAAACCTTCTGCTCATCTTCAGTACCAGGAAGCTTGATCATACGAACTTCGACTTCTGGTGGATGGTCCATCTTTTGAGTGAGCTTCAGAAAATGTTGAACGTTGTCATACACTTTTTTGAAACTGATGCCTCGAGTTTCATCAAAGGTCTTTTCCGTGATGCCATCGATACTGAATCGCATGGCATGAATTCCTGTCTCAAGAAGTTTCTCTGCGATGGGGGGTGTCACAAACTCACCGTTGGAATTAAACTCAATCTTTGCCGTAGCATCCTGCCGGATTCGACGAACAATCTCCACCATTCGCTTATCCGCAAAGGGTTCGTTCAAGATGAAGGGACGATAGACAATCCCTAGCCCTTTGGTATCATCAAGTATCTTTTCTAAAACCTGCCACTCCATCAGTGTTGGGCGTCTCTTGACATCATTTTGAGGACAAAAGTAGCACTTGGCCTGACAGATGATGGTCGTCTCAATCTGGATGAACCTAGGCTGTTTTTCAAAATTCCACTCAAACTTTTCCACGCTCAAACACCTCAAGGATCCTTGCTGCACATGTTTTGGCTGCGCCAGTGGATTCACTCAAAAAGAGTCTATTTTGCTCCCCACATCCTAATGACTTCTCTGGGTCATTCAACCAATTTCTGAGGGCTGTGACCATCTGCTCTGACGTTGAGACGGTCACAGCACCCTCTCTTCTCAAAAACTCAAAGGCCTCCGGCGCATTGTGATAACGCGGTCCAAAGATGATAGGACAACCCCACGCTGCAGGCTCCATCGTGTTATGGACCCCCCCAGTTCCTGAACCAACGTAGGCAACCTGGCCAATTCGATAGAGACCTGCCAAAAGCCCCACTCGATCCACAATGATTGCGTCAAAGGAGTCTTGCATCCTTGATCCACTTAACTTCGAATATCGCTCCCACCTCTGATCCATTCGATCCAATGCCTCACCAAGCCCCTCAATGCGATTCAGAGTCGGTTCGTGTGGAACTAGAACCAGCAGAGCCTCAGGGATTTCAGCCTTAACCCTCTTCCACGCGGGTAAAATCAGAGCCTCGTCCCGAGGCCACGAACTCCCCACAACAAGAGTGGGGCGTTTCATTTTTTGAATCCAAGTCAAAATCGGATTGAGAGCGGTCTCCTCCTCACGACGTTTACGATCAAGAACAGAGTCGGCTCGAGTATCACCGACCACTGAGACATGATCCAGTTCAGGGGTACTCTGAAGGATCAACTTCTGATCATTCTTGGATACAACAAAAATCTGATCAAAACCTGAATAAAGAGTTCCATAAAACGATCTTGTCAAAGCAAATCGAACTCGTAATGATTGAGGATTCATCGTTGCCGAGATGAGAAAGATAGGAACATTATGCTTTTGGGCCATCCAAATCAAATTGGGCCAGAGATCAAACTTCACTAAGACAACCGCCGTAGGCTGAATCCATCGATAGAGTTTTCTAATGGCAAAATGGCCATCCGACGGTAGATACTCAAAGAGATCCACTCCTGGATCTTTCTTGGCCCACTCGTAGCCTGTCGGAGAAAAAACGGTCAGAACCACACAGATTTCAGGATGACTCTTCTTAAGAATTCGAATCACGGGTTGCGCCTGAAGCAATTCTCCCATCGAAGAGACGTGAAACCAAATCTTGGGTTGCCCCTCAAAGCGTCCAAGATTTTCTCTCAAACGCTTCCATAGACCCATTCGGCCCTTCCAGCCCTTGCGTGTTTTTTTATCCACCAAAAAACCAAGACCAAAAATCACAAAGGTCAAAGGTACCAAAACTAAGTTGTAGATCCCTCTCCACAAAAAATGAGATGCTTTCACAAAGGAACCTTGTCCATCAAGCGTTTTACAGTCTCTGCAACCTCATCGGGCGAAATTTCAACCATACACCTCTTATACAATGAATTCTTGCACTTTCCACGACCATCTTTAGAACAGGGGCGACAAGGAAGATCCACCTCCAATGTATGAGTGGTGAGCCGGCTCGGAAACCCAAAGGCCGTGGGGCCAATCAATGCAATTGTAGGAACTCCCAACTGGTCTGCAACGTGCAGTAGGCCTGTGTCCGCAGCGACCACCACCTGGGCGTGGCTGAGCACAGCAGCGCTCTCGAGGTGGCTCATCTGCCCCACAAAGCTCACCACTCGCCTTGGATCGACCTCACGAAATTCCTGACAAAAGTGATCCTCGGGGCCTCCCAGAATCGCAAAAAAGTGGTCCGGAAGAAGATGTATCAATCTCTTCCAATGAGCACGTGGCCACCGTTTCATATTCCATGCCGCCGACGGCACAAGGCAAATAAATGGGGGAAGCGTTTCCACCATCTTCTTAACTTTGTTCTCAATCTCAGGTGAAAAAAAGACTTGGGGAGGTTGCGGAAGAAGTGAACGCATGTTCCAACGATTCAAGGGATCAAGGTAGGAGAATTGCACCTTATAGGGCATCATGAAGCGATTGATCCTCAAAGAGAAGAGAAGGAGACGTTTCAGCCGCTCCTTGGATCTTCTTATAAACTTAGGCCCCAGGAATGGGAGGAAATTTCCAAATCCCCGCAAGACCCAAACCAATATGTGTGAACGAAGATTGCTGTGAGCATCATAGATATGAGTAAATCTCTCACTCCTAAGCTGCAATGAAAACTGAAGAAGACTCCAAAGGGAGGAACCTCGAGATATCGACCAAACTTTGGTCACATGTGGGTGAAATCGAACCATTTCTGAGAAATCTTCACGCGTCGCCCAATGAATCTCAGCCTGGGTCCAATTGGATTTTATCAGAGTTGGAACTCCCAAAACATGGACAATATCTCCCCAACTCGAAAAGCGAACGATGAGGACCTTAGCGTAGACGTTGTGAGGCTTAGACATACGTCCCAAGCCTAGCAACATTGAGTCGAAATAACCAATGACGTTGCGCTGCACTATAATGCCCTGGTGGGGATTTCTTAAGTTTCAAGAAACCTGACCGATAGGAAGGGTGTTGAGCACCTCGTTGTGAGCTCATTGACCATTCAATCGAATCAAATGTGGGTAGAAGATGGATGACTTTGAATTAGAACTAAAAAAAGGTTTTCTCGACGAAGCCGGACAGCACCTGGACGCCAGTGAACAGGCATTTTTAAACCTCGACGGAGCTCAAAATAACCCGCAGGAGCTTGGCCCTATTCTCGATCAGCTGTTCCGTCTGGCGCACAATCTAAAGGGTACATCTCGAGCCGTTGGCTTCGGTGATATTGCAGAATTTACCCACGAGCTTGAGGAGTACCTTCTCAAACTAAAAAATAGAGATCTCCCTGTGACCGACTCAAGCGTGGACCTACTTCTTGAGTGCAACGACTATCTCAAAACTATGATCTCGGGATTGTGCCACAATATGGAAAGTCGCTTCGATACGACAGACGTTCGTGGGAAAATTCATGCACAAATTTTAGGCCAAACTGCCGCAACATCCAAAGGCCAAAATCATAAATCTGAAAAAGCACAAAAAATCCACTCCGAAGTGGAAGTAGAAACTTCCAACATGATTGAGGAGGAGTGGTCGACTAAAAAGAAACACCCTCCCACCAATGCAGGCGAATCAAAAAATGCATCTGCTGACTATGATTCTTCAATCGATCTTAAAGCCAAATCTGAGGCTTCCTCCTCCTCGCAGGATGGTGACCATGAAGGACGAGGCGGCGGCGGAGGCGGTGGTCGTCAATCTACTGTGATCGATGAAACCATTCGTGTGCCCCTCAGCCGAATTGAAAAACTCAACAACTTCGTCGGAGAAATGGTCATTATGCAGACCGTTCTCAATCAACAAAGATTTGAACAAAATCAAGAACTCATCAACAAATCGATCATTCAGATGGGAAAGATCACCAAAGAAGTTCAGAGCATCTCAATGAGTCTGCGTCTTCTTCCCATCCGTGGAATTTTCTCAAAGATGCAAAGAATTGTGCGGGATACTTCCAAAGTGTTGGGTAAACGCGTCCGACTCCATCTCTCTGGAGAAGAGACCGAGGTTGACAAAACCATCTTGGAACTCATCAACGATCCTCTCGTCCACACCGTCCGCAATGCTCTGGACCATGGGCTCGAAGAAAATGCAGAGAGACCCGCTCTCAACAAGTCGTTGGAGGGGAATGTATGGCTCAGAGCCTATCATGAATCCAACTTCCTTGTCATAGAAGTTGAGGATGACGGAAGAGGCATTGATCCTGATCGCGTTTTCAAGAAGGCCGTTGAGCGAGGACTCATACCGGCATCTGCAAAACTTACGACCGAAGAGAGCAATCAACTTCTCTTTCATCCTGGATTTTCGACGAAAGCCGAAGTCTCTGAAGTTTCCGGAAGAGGCGTTGGGCTTGACGTCGTAAAAACCAACATCGAGCAACTCAACGGTCTACTGGAACTCTCCAGTGAACTCGGAAAGGGTTCGAAATTTAAGATCAGCCTACCTCTTACTCTTGCCGTCATTGACGGTATGGTCGCCATGATCTCAGGAGAACGATACGTTGTTCCTGTAAGCCAGGTGCACGAGACGGTGCAGCTGAGAAAAGATGCAATTGAGTTTGTCACCGGCGGCGGTGAGGTGCTCAACTTGAGAGGTGAGGTGATTCCACTCATCCGTCTCAATCAAATCCTAAGACGAAAGAAGAATGAAATGAGTCTAGGACATTCGGAAATTGCGATCATCAATCGAAAGGGAAAGCAGGCTGCAGCCCTTCTGGTTGATGATATTGTTCGCAAACAGCAGGTCGTGATCAAAAAACTTGGACCTGAGGTTCGAATTCAAGATGGATTTACCGGTAGTGCCATCATGGGAGACGGTAAACCTGTACTCATATTGGATCTTCATGAAATCTTGACCAATTTATCCAAAAAACAAACTAGCAATCTTAAAACCGAAATGAGGGCTGCCTAATGAGTTACGAAGATACCTTACACAAGAATCAAGCATCGACCAGTACTGAAAATCGCTACCTCTGCTTCTCGATTGGGCACGAGGACTATGCAATTCCCCTCCTAGCTGTAAAAGAGGTCATCGCAGAACCCAAGACGACTCCACTTCCCTACAGTCCGCCTCACTTTGTGGGCCTGATGAATCTTAGGGGACAGGTGATTTCCATCATCGATCTTCGAGTCAAATTGGGAGTGAAGACTAAGGAAAGCCGGGACGAAAACGCCGTCATCATTATCGACATGGATCCTATCTACGTGGGTGTCACGGTGGATTCAGTCAACAACGTGCTTCTCCTGCACGAAAAAGACATCAGTCCAGCTCCGGACATGGAAAATAAGAAGGTCTCTCGCTACCTCAGAGGTGTCGCACGAAAAGATGACCGCTTGATCTTACTCGTCGAAATTGAGCAGATGCTCGATGTTGAAGATAAAAAATTGATTAAAAAACAGGCGGCGTAAGGTTTGACTCTCATTGTCGCGAAACGCTAAAGTTTCGCGACAACTCATTTCTCTGTCCAAACTGGAGTTTAAGACTTACCTTGCTCAAAGTAGTGGTCGAAAGAAAACCTCCCCGAGCCCTTCCACAAAACAAGACAGAGGGTAAAAAGCACAAACAGCGAAAATTCAAAACCCTGGCTTGAAGAGAACAGCCCTTCTGCAGAGTGTACAAAGAGCAACGCTCCAAACAACACCACCACGTTGGCAGCTGCCGCAACTCGGGTTGCGAGGCCAAGGATAAGACAAAGTCCTCCCACTGTGTGAGCCGTCACAACGAACCAGGCAATGAGATTCTCAAACTGCCCAATCTGTCGAGCCATTCCTTCAATGACCCCCATGTTGGTCACAAAATAGATCCCCTTGATCGTGAGTGCCACACCCAAGTAAACTCTCAAAAGATCCATCGGCTTCAAAATCGAGAGATCAGGAAGTCGAATGAGAGACTCCTTGATGGTTTTGTTTCGTTCATCGACAGCCGCATCAAACTCACCCTTTGCCGCAAGTTCATCAGCAGGTGAGAAACGCACCAAAAAGGCAAAAAACGAGGCTCCTATCACCAGGAAGCCCAGAATGAAGAGAGCGTCCGGCCAAGCCAAATTCTCTTGACGAAAGAGAAAACCCGCTGCGACTGCCCCGACGTTCCCACCAGCACCCACAATCCCCGCAACAGATCCAAGTGCGCGCTTACTGATAAAAGGCACCACAGAAAAGGTTGCTCCCTCAGACATCTGAACAAAGAGACTGAAGATGATCATGGTGCCAATCGCCATAGGGAGAATGGACATCTTAGAAAAGAGAAGCAGTGCAATCCCTTCAATAAATATTGAAAGAAAGAGCCACTTCACACGACCTCTCAAACCTCCCTTATCACCAAAATAGTCGCCCACAACACCACCAAGTGTTCGTGCAAAGAGGTTCATAAGCCCAAAAAGCCCTGCAACGAGGCCCGCAGTTGCAAGACCCAACTTGAAGTAGTCTGTGAAGTAGAGAGCTGCAATGTTGTTGATGGTCAACTCAATTCCGAAACAGGCAGCATAAAGAACAAAAAGGGCCCACGAACGAGAATCCTTCGCCGCCATCCAAAATGTACCCTTCTGCTTTTCGATATGCTCTGGGATCTCTCCACTTGCAACAAGCTCCTTACGATTGCCGTTAGGATAATCCGTCGTAAGAAAATAGTAACAGATTCCCGTAATAAGGCAGACGACTCCTGCAACCACCATTGACAATCGCCAGCTCCAAAAATTACTAAAGCCCAACCAAACGAATGCCCCAAAGACCAGCGGCATGATCATTTGGGTCACGCCACCCCCTAAATTACCCCATCCTGCTGAAGTGGCATTGGCTGTTCCTACACAATTTGGGGCAAACATCACCGAGGTATGGTATTGGGTGATGACAAATGAAGCGCCAATGGCCCCGATCCCTAAACGAAAAAGTAAAAAGGTCTCGTAGTCTTTTGCAAAACCAATTCCCATTACTGGCAGTGAACCCAGAATCAAAAGCCAGGTATAGACCTGCCGAGGACCGAATCGATCACAAAACCAGCCAATAAGAAAACGAGCAAAGATCGTGATGGCAACCGATGCAATGATCGTGTTGCCGATTTGAGCCTTTGTTAAACCCAACTCCTCTCGAATAATTGCCATAAGCGGTGCAATTCCGAACCACGCAAAAAAACAGAGAAAGAATGCAAACCAGGTCATGTGAAAGGCACGCATTGGACGCGTTGAAAAGTTGAAGAGATCGATCCGAACCGCTTTGTTCTTCACTTCCATTGAAAATCACCTCTTAGTTAACTATACAGTTTAGTTCTTTAAGTTTGGATTTGATTTCAAAGCCATCAGGTCAAATTCATCCGTTGAAATGAGTTGTAGGGCCATCTGAAATACGATGCTCTCTTCTCGGTAAATGTGGAGCCTCAAAAGCTCAATGAGCTCCTTGGATTGCTCAAGAGCGGCATCCAAAACCACCAAGCGAGAATTAAGGTCAGGAAGCCTGTGGGAAAGAGCAAAGAAATTAAAGATCACGGCTGCCAGTTGAACTGCCTTCTTATGGTCGCCCTCCAGAACATCCACAGCCGTGGTCGCCTCTGGTCCCTGGGAATGCTCACCCTTTGCCACCAAACGATCATGGAGGAGACCAAAGAGTCTTTTCTCCTCCTTCTGGTTGTGAATCTCAAATTCGTTGTCAAAGTACCAGAAGAAGTCCCGCACGGCCGCATCAAACTCTCTGGTAATTCCCTTCTCAGGAATCCCCAGGATCGCAGCTTCAAAACGATCAATGGCCTCTCGAAATGGCTTATGCTCATTAAAGAGATCTCTCATAAAGAGGGGCATCTTCTCATAGGGCACCTGCTCCACAGTTGCCGGTGGTGCATAGGCATCCGGCGGATCCATAGGCGAAAGCTCTGAACCCTCCTCCTTCACTGCATCTTTTTTTAAAGGGTCTCTCTCTTTAGCGCCCTGTATATGATCCATAGTCTTACTCCTACGCCTTTTGTGGCCAAGTATCCTTAGCTTTATCCCACCAAGTTCCCCACTTTGTACCCCAGTCACCTCGCTCTGCACCTGGCTTTGTATAAAACTGCCAGTTGATCCACGAAGCGATGATGTAAAAGATTCCTGCACCAATGAAAAACATCTTTGCATTCCCCGTACTCGCAATAGAGGCCCCAATCAAGGAAGAGAAGATGAAGGGACCGTAAGCAGCCCATGCAGCCGTCCACCCGATCACACCTGCTCCCTGTCGTGGCGAAAAGGCAAAGACAATAGGGTATTGTCTAAAAGTTGAAGCATTCCCCATTCCTGACATCAAAAACATAAAGAGCATCACGCCCAAAAACATTGGGAACTGGTCCACTGAGGTCGGGGTCAAGAGCCCACCAAAAACCAAAATGCCACTTCCGATGATCAATCCAATGCCTGCAATCTGGGTGATGATACTTCCGCCCCACTTGTCACTAGGAGCCCCCATGATCACACGAATCAGCGATCCCACAAGTGGCCCCAAAAAGGCATACTTCAAGGGATCTGGTGCATTTGGAAATCCACCATAGACCTTTGCAATCATCAATGGAAAGGCTGCTGCAAGACCTGAAAATGAGCCGAAAGTCATAATGTAAGTGATCGTGCAAAACCAAGTGTGTCGATCTGGCAAAATATCAAGTTGCTGCTTGAAGGAGGCCTTCACAGGAACACTCTTCAGCATGACCGTGCACAGGATCCCCACAATGATCAAAAATGGAACATACCAGAGCGCC
The DNA here is from genome assembly GCA_014584465.1 of Pseudomonadota bacterium. Classification (GTDB taxonomy): domain Bacteria; phylum Bdellovibrionota; class Bdellovibrionia; order Bdellovibrionales; family JACTMU01; genus JACTMU01. Next base: position 60,888 of record JACTMU010000064.1, read on the forward strand.
GAATTTTGCATCCAAATGTCCGCAGGAGCCACCTCGGCCGACTTTTGAAAAACTTGAGGTACCCCTCCAAGGGTCCCTAACGCAGCAAATCCAACGATCCAAGGAGTGACAAATTGAGTGAGACTCACGCCAAAATTACCAAGACCCGCCTGAATCCCAAGAGAGATCCCCTGAAGCCTCTTCGGAAAAAAGAGACTTGTTGAGGGCATGAATGATGAGAAATCCCCACCTCCAAAACCACATAGAAAGGCGATCAAAAGGAACTGCCAATAGGGTGTTGTAGGATCCATCACCGCAATGGCCAACCAGATCATGGGAATCAGTTTAATAAAGGTGGCAACAGAGATGACCGTTCGAGTTCCAAAGATCGGAATCAAAAAGCTGTGTATGAGTCGTAGTGATCCTCCGGCGAGCCCTGGCATCGCAGCCAACCAGAAGAGCTGCATTGTATCAAATTTGAATCCCATTTTTGGAAGTCTGACCACAACGGCGCTGATCACAAACCAGGTAGAAAAGGAGAAGAGGAGTGCAATGGTCGTCAGCACCAGAGTCCTCCAGGCAATTCGACTGCCTGTCTTTTCCCAAAATTCTTGGTTCTCTGGCTCCCACTTTGTCAACCACGTACTCATCTCATCTCCTCTTGTTACGATCTATCAAAAGCTAATTGTTTTTGGGTCTGAACTTACTCCAACTCGTTTCTGGACTGCGAATCGACTTTCGGTCCCAGTACCAAATTACCTGCTGATAGGGACGTCCAATGTAATGAAATGGGGCAACCAAAAAGTGTACAAGTCTTGTAAATGGAATCAAAAAGAGAATTAGATAGGCTAAAACGATATGAAACTTGATCACATGGGGAAGGGCACTGACTGCAGAAATGTCAGGATTTAGCTTCACCAAGGACCATAGATAGGGAGAGAGGGTTGCTGCAAACCACGAAGATCCCCAACGGTACCCCAAAGCAATCCACAACCCTAAAACAACCTGAAGTATGAGGATCACCTCTAAAACCATGTCCATCTTATTTGATACTATGCTCACACGAGGGTTGCCAATTCTACGAATGTAGAGACGAACCAAACCCACCAAGACCGAAAGACCAAAGGCAAATCCCGTAATCTCCAAAGCAATCAGTCGAGCGGGGCTTGAGTTCCACAAAATGACTCCCTGGGGAATCAAAAAGGCCATCAGATGTCCCACCAAGAGAGCCACAATTCCCCAATGAAATGGGATCGAACTCCAAAAGAGCTTCTTATCTTCCAAGAACTGAGATGACAGCGAAGAATATTTAAAGGGCGTAACTTTGTATCTGTAAATGCTCCCGACAATACAGACCGCAAACGCCAGGTATGGGAAACTGATAAATAAAAAGTTATCCATAGTCGCCATAAAATTCTACTCCCTCATCTTAGTTGCAATACTCTTAACTCGTAAAGTCCATCACCGCTGACGGCTCTACGCATTTCTTTCTGTCTCTAACTCCCTTACAACTGATCTCAAAAAATCACTGGTTGGTTTGGGTTCCTCTTTCTCATTCAAAACAAAATCCACCCTAAAAAGAGACTCAAGCGCCTTCAACACATTCACATAGACCGTCTCTGACCTTTCAGAAACATCGATCAAAGTCTTATAGTGCTTCTTGTAGGACTCCTTCTTGGTTTCAAGTCTCTCGGGTGAAAATTCAAAAATCATACGCTTCAGTGCTGGAAAGACAATCTTGGTGACCAACTCCGTGGCCAAAGCTCGATCTTCCAGCTTAGAAACAAGCCTTAGGACGTTGGGAAGGTGATCGGCCAGCTCAACGCCACAATTGTTTTGAGCCTTTATGTGTTCCCTGTTGAGATTGGAAAGGAGCTCACCTCGCTTGTAATCATCTCCAAACATCACATAGCCGACATCCAGAGTCGTAATGGACTGTACGTCAAAGGAGCGTGTGAAAAGCTCCTGCATCTCATTCAAATCATCGACCGGAAGTTGACGAAGAAAGAGCTCCACGTACTCCGCTGCTTTGGGATCTCTTCCGCGAAGCGACTCCAAAACAAACCTCACCCGATCAGGATACTCCCGATCGGGATAGTCAAAGAGGGCCGCCACAGTTCCGTAATATCCTAAATCAATCACTTAAAGACCTCGCAATGCACTATTTTCTTTAAACCCAAAACCTGTGCTCCCTTTTCGGTCTCCCGTAAACTCAAGCATCTCAATTGCATGCTCACGATGGGCTGCTGGAATCACAAATCGATCATCAAATTTGGCGAGCGATGTGAGGTAGTAGATATCGTCACACTTCTCATATGTCAAATTGACCCCTTTTAGAACCTCATCGACCTTTTTCTGATCAATGTCCCCGACTGTCTTCCATCGACGATAAATTCTCACGGCCATCAACTTTTGAAGGCGATCCTTCACAGGAGCCTCATCTCCCGCACTGAAGAGGTTGGCCAAATACTTCATGGGCATTCGGGCCTGTTCAATGCTTCCAAAGAGCTCAGCCGTACTCGTATCGTAGAGCCACTGATCTTCCCAAATCTTTGTGATCGGTCCTGCCTTGGCAGCTTGATCCTTGTTGTTGATCTCCTTAACCGATGCCATCACTGGAAGAAGGGGTGGCACATAAAAGAGCATGGGGAGTGTTCGAAACTCAGGGTGCAGTGGAAGCGCAAGTCCCCACTCCTTCACAAACTTGTAGGTTGGCGAATATTGAGCCGCCTTAATGGTCGAATCGGCCACCCCGTTTTTCTTTGCCGCCTGAATCACAGCTGGATCAAAAGGATCTAAAATCATATCCAGTTGAGCTTTGACAAGATCTTCCTCTTTGCAAGAGGCAACTTCGTGAATCTTATCTGCGTCGTAAAGCACCACACCCAAATATCGAATACGTCCGACACAGGAGTGCATACAGGCAGGCGCATGACCTGCCTCAAGTCGTGGGTAGCAGAGAATGCACTTCTCAGACTTCCCAGAGCTCCAATTGTAATAGGTCTTCTTGTATGGACATGCCGTTACACACATCCTCCAAGCACGACATACGTTTTGGTTGATCAAAACAATGCCGTCTTCCCCTCTCTTGTAGATCGCTCCCGATGGACACGAGGCCACGCAGGCGGGATTCAAACAGTGGTTGCAAATTCGTGGAAGATAGTAAAACGCCAACCGCTCAAGCTGAAACATCGCCTCCTGCTCTGCCGCCGAAAGACCTTTGAGGTTGGGATCTTTTCGAGCGTAGTCAGGAGTTCCACTCATGTCATCATCCCAGTTGGGCCCCATCTTAATGTCGATTGGTTTACCCGTGATCATCGAAACAGGTCGAGCCGTCGGCTGATCTGGCATGTCGGGAGCCTCGATCAAATCAAGATATTTGTAGGTGAAAGGTTCGTAGTAATCATCGATTACTGGCATATGGGGATTATGAAAAATATTCAAAAGACTCTTCTTATGCCCAGCGCCTCGCAGTTCGATCGAATCGCCACTCTTCTTCCAACCTCCCTGATAGACCTCCTGATCCTCCCACTTCGTGGGGTATCCGGTACCGGGTTTGGTTTCGACGTTGTTCCACCACATGTATTCGGCACCCTTACGATCGGTCCAAATGTTCTTACATGCAATCGAACAGGTGTGACAACCAATGCACTTATCTAGGTGAAAAATCATTGAGACTTGTGATCTGATATCCATATTCGGCTCCCGCCCCCTTAGTCGTTATTAAAATACTACCTTACTCATCCTTTTAATGGTCACATGCGTATCTCGATTGGGCGCAATTGGTCCCCAATAGTTAAAGTGATACGAAAACTGTCCATAACCACCACTCAAATAGTTGGGCTTCAAGTGAATACGTGTGAAGCTGTTATGGCCTCCAGCCCGCTTGTTACCTCGAACCTGAGACTTAGGTATCCCCGTGGTTCTCTCGGGTACGTGGTAAACAATGCAAACTCCCTTGGGAATTCGAGCACTCACCGAAGCTCTTGCGCAGTAAACTCCATGGTCATTGTAGACCTCAACCCAATCGTTGTCCTTAATGCCAAGCTCTTCTGCATCTGGTTCGCTCATCCATACCGGCTCGCAACCTCGAGAGAGGGTCAACATGCGATGGTTTTCCATATAGGTCGAATGGATGTGCCACTTTCCATGAGGAGTAAGGCAATTGAGAACCTTGGCCTTTTCGCTCTTAAGGGTCTCTTTCAAATCGCCATAGAGCTCAGGCTTAGGTGACGGTTTGTAGGTCGGCAAATGCTCGCCATACCCCAAATACATCTCATGATCGAGATAAAAGTGCTGTCGTCCCGTGAGTGTTCGCCATGGCACCAACTTCTCAACGTTGTAGGTGTAGGGTGCGTAGGCGCGCCCGTCATTCATCAAACCCGACCAAAGTGGCGAGGTGTTGTAACGACGAGGTTGCGCTTGAAGGTCTGCATAGCGAATCCACACATCTTCACTTCCCTTACCCAAATCAGCAAGAGTGAGCCCGGTCTTTTTTTCCATATTCTCATAGGCACGCACATTCAGTTTGCCATTTGTGAGAGTGGAGAGATGGAGAACCGCATCGGCAGCCCACTCATCTTCCTTCACAGAAGGATACTTCTTTCCATCGACCTTTTCCTTATGAAAATGGTTGGATTCAAGCATCTCATCGTAGGCATCTTCACACATGTAGTGGTTGCCATGAGCTCCAAGCCCCTTGCTCCTGATGTTCTCACCAAGTGCAATGTACTTCTCATAAAGCTTGGTGTAGTCACGCTCTACAATCACCATTTTATGCATTGTTTTACCAGGAATAGCCTCGCACTCACCCAAATACCAATCCTTAATGGTTGGCTGAGAGATCTCATCAGCTGAATCATGGGAGAGTGGCACATTCACCACATCCTTTTGAACACCATTCAAGTAGGTTTTTGCCAATTCCGAAGTCTTCTGCGCAAGATCACGGAAGATGTTCCAATCTGTTTTAGCCTCCCAAACCGGCGCCACAGCCTGTGACAGTGGGTGAATGAATGAGTGCAGATCCGTGCTGTTCAAATCAGCTTTTTCATACCAGGAGGCTGCAGGTAAAACGACGTCGGAATAGAGTGCAGACGAATCCATTCGGAAGTTGAGATCCACAATCAGATCCATCTTGCCAAGTGGAGCTGTCTCATGCCACTTCACCTCTCGAGTTCGATCCTCGGAATCCTTCGCAATTGCGTTCGAATGGGTACCTAAGTAGTGCTTCAATGCATACTCGTGCCCCTTCATACTTCCCATGATCGCATTGCCACGCCAAATGTACCAAACCCTTGGAAAGTTCTCTTCTGCTTCTGGATCGGCGACTGAATACTCAAGCTTCTTCGACTTGAGCTTTTCCAAAACATATTTCTTAATGGACTCCTCATCCTTAGCTCCACTCTTTTCAGCCTCTTTGGTGAGCTCAAGAGTGTTCTGCTTAAACTGAGGATAAAAGGGCATCCACCCTAATCGTACCGATTTGTAGATCTGATCGGCGGTATGCTGACTGGTCATCTCATTTTTAGGAACAGTGTTGTACTTTGAAAAATGTCCATCATAACGGTATTGACAAGTGTTGATGTAGTGCCAAAGAGGAGCTTGCTGAAGACGGATGGCGTTGTGCCAATCCTTTCCAAAGGCAATGGAGCTCCACGAATCCATAGGAGCAAGTTTCTCCTGCCCTACATAGTGGTTGAGTCCTCCACCATTTTTCCCCACGCATCCACAAAGCATGAGAGCCATAGCACCGGCCCGATACATCAAATTGGCATGATACCAGTGGTTGATACCTGCACCAATAATGATCATGCACTTTCCACCAGTGATATTGGCCGTATTGGCCCACTCACGGGCAAATTGAAGAACCGTCTTCGAATCAACACCCGTAAAGATTTCCTGCCATGCAGGTGTGTAGGCCGCATCCCTATCTGTGTAATCCTTCGGATAGTTCCCAGAGAGTCCTCGACTGACCCCGTACTGACCCATAATCAGATCGTAAACGGTCGTCACAGGAATCTTTCCCTTGATGGTGTCCACGTGCTTCACAGGAACTCCGCGAAGCACTTTTCGATCAAGGCCATACTCTACAAATTCAGTTTGAAGTTCGGCCTCTTTACTCTTTAAAAAGGTCAATGCAGGATCAAAGGGCTTGAGGGTCACTGTACACTCAAGCTTCATATTCCAATTGCCAGGTTTACCCCAACGATCCCCCATCGCTCCCTTAGGGACCACGAAAGTTCCAGACTTTTCGTCGATATTTAAAAACTTCCACTCTCCATTTTCAATGTCCTTGAATTGAGAAAGCTCGTTGGCTCGAAGCAATCGACCCGGAACGTAATGATCTCCCTGCTTTTCCAGTTTTACCAAAAACGGGCTATCAGAATACTGCTTTACATAGTCAATGAAGAAGGGGGTTTGCTTCTCATGGTGAAACTCCTTGAGAATCACATGAGTTGCCGCCATCCAAAATGCACCGTCACTGCCGGCATGAAGGGGAACCCATTGGTCTGCATACTTACAAACCTGACTGAAATCAGGTGAAAAGACCACCGCCTTTGTTCCATTGTGACGAGATTCCGCAAAAAAGTGACAATCAGGTGTTCGAGTCATGTTCAGACATGCTCCCATGTCTGCAATCATCTTAGAATTGTACCAATCTGCACTTTCACAAACATCGGTCTGCTCACCCCATATCTCAGGGAATGCCGTAGGAAGGTCACAATACCAATCGTAAAAAGAGAGGTTGATCCCTCCAAAGAGCTGAAGGAATCGTGCCCCTGCTGCGTAACTCAACATCGACATCGCAGGAATCGGCGAAAATCCAATCACGCGATCAGGTCCATATTTTGTCGCTGTGTAGAGGTTGGCGACGGCCATCATCTCAAGCACTTCATCCCACGAAGCTCTACGAAATCCACCCTTCCCTCGAGAAGTCTGATATTTACGACGGGCCTCCTTATTGGCCTGCAACGACTCCCATGCTTTGTAAGGATCGCCACCAACTTTGTTCTTCTCAGCACGAAACGCGTCGATCAATGCTCCCCGAACAAGTGGATATTTGATTCGAAGCGGACTGTAGAGGTACCATGAAAAGGAGATCCCTCGCTGACACCCACGGGGCTCATACGGGGGAAGTTGATTTTCCAAAAGCGGATAATCTAACTGTTGAGTTTCCCAAACCACGATTCCATCCTTAACGTGAATCTGCCAGGAACAACCGCCCGTGCAGTTCACCCCATGGGTGCTTCTCACGATCCGATCATGCTGAAATCGATTGCGGTAGAACTCCTCCCACTTGCGCGTCTCTGGGGAAATGATGTCTTGTATCCAACTCATGTTCTGCTCCTCTTCTTCCTATCCTCAAATGTATTCTTTATCTACACCTTTATCTTCTTTTATCTTTCCGATTTCTCTCTTGCAGTTTCATTACTTCTTAACTCGGACCTATTTTGAGTGTGTCTTTTCCCTTGAAGGCCCAAATCTCAAAAGAACGTGGTTCAAACCCCGTTTACTCCGGGCTCTCAACGTAGCTCAATTCACTCACGCCAATCGGAACTGATTTCGGACTTCACTTGACGATCATAGATCTCTCGATTGATCGTACCTTTCTTTCTTCTTCCCCAGATGGTTCCGAAGAGACCAAAAAGAACAACCAGACCACCAATCCCACCGCCCAGCATTTGCATTGCATAGTTTTTCGGCTGAACGGTCTCTTTGCTCACCTTTTCGAGGAAAGCCACAAGCGCAAAGCTCTCATCGTCCGAGATGGGTCCTTTGCGATAGGCATGCTTCATGGCCGGAAAGGGCAATCCTGACAAGACCCCCTTAATGCCCGTACCACCCAAGCGACCAAAGGCTCCGGTCAAATCAACGGCCAACTTACCTCCACCAAAAACCTCGGCGCCACTTGCCTCGTGACAAGAGTTGCAGGAGGGACCTCCATTCCCAAATCTCTGTATTCCTTGAAAGAGATCTCGACCACGAGCCACATCCTGATCCGTCGCAACCGGAGCTTCCATGGCTGGTTCTGCTGCCACTGGAGTACCCCCTCCCCCACCTGATGCCGTCTTGATATGGTTGATCACAGAGGCGATTTGAGCATCTGTAAAGGGCATGTCGGGCATAACCATCTTCCCATACTCATCAAAGACCTTCACTGCATCAGCGTCTCCCGATGAAACCATAGATTGAGATGATTTGATGAACGATTGAAGCCAAGCCTGAGAACGACGTTCGTGTACATTTTTCAGATCTGGACCAACCCGCCGCCCTTCCCCAATCGAATGACAAGCTGCACATGTTTGAGCAAAGATGGTCTCTCCCTCATCTGCACTCAATGGTTCACTGAGAAGAGTCATCAAACTGAAAAATAGAATCGACGTGAATGAAAATAGGGACACAACTCTAAACGATCTTACATGGGTCATGTGCTGCTCGTCTCCTCTTTGCAGTTCGAGTACGGTCCTTTACTGCAAACATGAATGATGTTGTTGAACTGAAACTATTTGGTCTATAGCCGATAGACACTACAAAATCTCCATCCAGAGTCAAAAAAAAAATCTAGTGCTGCATCCTCTCAAAGATATTTTTTATAAGAAGAATTGTGCTTAACTTTTGATCATCATGTTGTTCAGTCGCATTGCGCATGATATGAAACCCGCTCTATGACGAAGAAGAGTGACAAAGTAAGAAGAGGATCCCCCTCGATCAAATCGATCCATATTTGCAGTAGACTCCCTGCGTCCACATCTCGGAGTGATTTCCATCGTAGATCCCTCCTTATCTATGATCGAAGACTCACTGAGGGAAGACCCAAGCTTCGTGCTTGGATTCAACTTTTTCCTCTACGTTATGGCGTGGATGCCGGCGAACAGCTCAAAGATCTTGCTCGGTACCCTCTCCACATTCAAAAAATTTTATCCAAGTGGAACAGAGGAGGTCTTGATCGGAATTCACATTTGGTGGCCCTTGGTGGTGGCTCTGTGGGAGACTTTGTAGCCTTCACTGCCTCTATTTTAATGCGAGGTGTTGCTCTTACACTCATCCCAACCACTTGGCTTGCCGCTCTCGACTCTTCCCATGGGGGGAAGACCGCTCTGAATGTGGGTGGTATGAAAAATCAACTGGGCACATTCTATCCAGCATCAAAGGTGATCATCGCAAAGGAGTTGCTCATTCGCTCGGCAACGAAACTCCAGTTTGACCACTCCCAAGATGCTCTCGGCGAACTCTTTAAGATCTCCTTGATTGATGGCGATCTCTTTGAACACATCGCAAGAGGCCCCTCTCTTCGATCAAGTGACGAACTCCTTTGGCTCACACTTAAAAGGGCGATTGAGGCCAAATATCGCATCGTGGACCAAGATCCATTTGAACTTCGCGGAGTTAGGCAGATCCTGAACTTGGGTCACACCTTCGGACATGTGATCGAAGCCCACTATGGTTGGCAACACGGAAGATCCGTGGGGGCAGGCTTGGTCTTTGCCCTGAAGTGGAGCCTCCATCGAAAAATCTTGAAAAACCCCGATTTCAATAGGATTGAAACCATGATGCGCCAACACGAATTCTGGATCGAACCCCCTCAACGTCCTATTCCTCAAGGTAAAGCCTTAAAACTGATTACAGTCGACAAGAAGAAGATCGGCTCCCGCCGACTTCGCTTTGTTTTTCTCAAAAAACCAGGCGCTGCCTTCATCAAAGAGATCCCCTTCGATGAGATGATTCGAGAAGGAGTTCGACAAAGGTGGATTCGATGACCCCCTTCTTTTTTAAGGGCTCGGTCTCCGCATCCAAATCTTTGATGAATCGAGCACTTCTTGCTCAATCCTATTCGAGCGAGTTCGAAGTGCGTGGAGACTCTCAATGCGATGATGTTCAAAAGATGAGAGAGGGTTTGCGATCGCTTCTGGACGGAAATGAGATCGATTGTGGTGAGGGAGGTTCAGTTCTTCGCTTTCTCGCTTTGCGGGCCTCTCGAGTTAAGGGAAAACATCGGCTCAAAGGAAGCGTTCGCCTCTTTGCCCGACCCTTGGGTGCTCTTTTAGAGATCTTAGACCAATTTGGCGTTGAATATGAAGTTGGTCCCACTCACCTTGAAATTGAATCTCAGGGTTGGCGTCAAAGCCCCACCCCCATTGTGATTGACCGTTCGCTTTCAAGTCAGTTTGCCTCTGGCGTCCTCTTTAACAGTTGGGAGCTCCCCTTTCCACTGGTCCTTCATTGGAGTGGTCAAACTGTATCAGACGGTTACTGGAATATGTCCTTGACCCTTGCTTCTCGCTTAGGAATGAAATGGGAACTCTCATCGGACTCTCACTCTCTTTTGATACCTTCTTCGCAGAAAATCCATGCATCCAACTACAGTGTTGAACTTGATCTCAGTTCAGCCTTTGCTCTTGCAGCCCTTGCAGCTGTCTCAGGCTCGCTGTCATTGAGTGGGTTCCCAGAAGAGAGCCTTCAACCCGATGCCATTTTTGTCGACATTCTTAAAAAAATGGGAGTTCCAATCACTTTGAATCAGGGCGTTCTTCAAGTCCACCAAGCTACTTCCCTAAAACCCATCGAGTGGAACCTTTCCCAATCTCCGGACCTCTTTCCTGTCCTTTCGGTTTTGTGTGCGCTGGCTGACGGAACCTCACTCCTAATGGGAGCACCTCAACTTGAGTACAAAGAGTCCAATCGGATTCAAGAAATTGCAAAGCTCCTTACTTTGCTGAATCGTCGTTTTGATCTTCGACCCGATGGACTCACGATCTACGGATCACAAGAGAAATGGCCCGAGGCTCGCTCCTCCTTCTCGTGCGCAAATGACCATCGACTTGCGATGGCAGCTCAAATTGCCATTCAAAGTGGTGCCTCCATGGACCTCATTGGACGCGAAGTTGTTTTCAAAAGTTTTCCAGAGTATTGGGCCATTGTCCAAGGTGGAAGAGCGCAAGGTCCGACACCATGAAGAACACCCTGATCGTTGGACATCGTGGAGCGGGAAAGAGCTCCCTCCTGAAACGTCTGAAATTCTACTTTAAGAATTTCAGCCACTACCATTTCTTTGATCTTGACGAGGTTATTGAGGGGAAAGAGCAAAAGTCGATTACTGCCATATTTGAAACTATGGGGGAGACCCATTTTCGAAATCTCGAAGTCCAACATCTCTTGGCCCTTCTGAACGAAGATGCTTCGAAGTCTGTACGTTCGACGCTCATTGTGAGCCTCGGCGCAGGTTTTCCTCTTCTCAAGCTGCCTCGTGAGATCTTAGACTCATTCTCGATCTTGTGGTTGCGTCGAGAGTCGGACGATCAAGGCCGAATATTTTTCAATCGTCCCCGATTGGACAAATCCACGGATCCCCTCAACGAGTACCAGGTTCGATTTCTAGAGCGAAACGAAGTCTTTAAAAGCCTCGCTACTGAAGTGTGGACAGTTCCTGAAGGACTTGATGACCCCCATGAAGTGGAATCCCTCTATTTTTCTGGTGCTTCTCAATTGAAACTCAAGATGGGAGGATCTCTTACAATTTACCCCCATCATCTTCGTAGCCTTGATCGACTGATTCAATGCCTTTCCTGGGGCCTCCACCGTTTTGAACTAAGGGACGATCTCCTTACCAAGGAGCAATTTGATCTTGTATTAAACTCCCAACTCAATAACGAGGTTTTGATCAGTGTACGAAAAAATCCAAAGTGGATCGAAGCCTACCTTAAGAACTATCCCTTTGATTGGCCTCTAGAGCTCGGTCCGCCACGTGACACCTCACCAACCATCCTCTCATCTCATCAGAGTCAAGATTTCCACGATCTGAACGAGTTCTTTGCGCAAATCACACGATCCTCTCAGGAGGTGAGCGGCTCCACGCTTCTTAAGGCCTCGCCACTTATCAAGAGTTTTAGGGACCTTCAGCTGGGACATGCATGGCACTTGAGTGACCCGCAGAGAAACATCTTTCTCCCCCGATCTGAAGATGGACGGTGGCAATGGTATCGCCTCTGGATGGGAAATCGTCTCAAGATCAACTTCCTTCGATTCGACGAAGGATCTTCTCTGGATCAACCCACCCTCTTTGAATGGCTCAGCCGCAACCGCGATCCTTCCAATTTAAATGAATTGCAACCATCTTGCGATCGTGATCTCCACTTTGCCGCTGTCATTGGGTCACCGGTTCGCTTTTCCCGTAGCTGCATGGAGCATCAAGACTTCTTTGCAGATCTGGGCCTGTCGGGCATTTTTCGAATTCCGATCTCTCTTGAAGAGTGGAATTTTGAGACCCTCAATTGGCTTCACAGCTTGGGGCTTCGCTATGCGGCCATCACATCTCCACTGAAAATGGCCACCGCCAAGTTGGTTCCTCAAAAAACTGCGATTGTCGATGAACTTCAATCGGTCAACACTCTGATGTGGCGTGAGGATCAAGCGTGTTGGATCGGACACAATACGGACATCGAGGGACTTAGGTCCCTCTTTAGTGAAACCGATCTCATTGCCCCCATCGTGATCTGGGGAGGAGGTGGAACCTTAGCGGCAATTAAAAAACTTCTTCCCTCTGCAACATCTTACTCAGCCCGAACTGGCCAACCACGCTCGGGTGATCGCGAAATTTCAGATCCAACAACCCTCATTTGGGCGGCCGGGGAAGATCATCAAAAAATCCCTGAACATTGGGCTCCCCGCAAGGTCCTAGACTTGAGCTACCATGATCAATCCATCGCACGCGCCTATGCGATGAAGTGGTCTGCCAATTACGTTGGCGGCATTTCAATGTTCAAGACTCAAGCAAGACAACAGAGAATCTTTTGGGGGAAGCATGGGAGTTAACTCATTTGGAAATCGTTTTGTGATCACCACATTTGGCGAAAGTCATGGAGTTGCGCTGGGGGTGATTGTCGATGGATGCCCGTCAGGGATCAACTTCGACCATGATCTGCTTTTGCGAGAACTTCAGCGTCGACGCCCTGGACACCGCCTTGAGACCTCTTCACGAAATGAGGAGGATCATCCCGAGATTTTAAGTGGTCTCTTTGAAGGAGTCACCTTAGGAACCCCCATTGCTCTTTTGGTCCGCAACAAGGATGCACGATCAGCGGATTATCACAGTATTGCAAAGAACCCGAGAAAAGGGCATGCAGACGATCTTTGGAGACTCAAGTTTGGCCACTCCGACATACGTGGAGGTGGCCGCGCCTCTGGCCGCGAGACTGTCGCACGTGTGATGGGTGGAGCGGTCGCTCAGATGCTGGTCCGCAAAATCTCTCCCTCCACTCAAATTCAAAGCTATGTCTCTCAATGTGGTGATCTCACCTTTTCATCCCTTGAGGATTGGACACAAAGAGCTTCAGAGCTCTCCCAGATATTAACTCACGCCAAAGCCCAAGGAGAGAGTTGGGGTGGATCTGCAACCGTGATCATCCACAACCCGATGCCAGGCCTCGGTGAGCCCGTCTTTTGTAAGCTCAAATCCGATCTTGCCATGGCCATGATGAGTGTGGGTGGAGTCGTCGCCTTTGAACTTGGAGCTGGCATCCACGCCGCCTCTCAAAGTGGCTCCTCTTTTCACAAACCGCAAGGTCCAACTCAACCTCCCTATGGAGGCATCCGTGGAGGCATCTCAACAGGAGAAAATATCCTTTGCAAGGTCACCTTCAAACCACCGGCCTCTCTAGGAACCTTTGCCAAAGAGGGACGCCACGACCCCTTCATCGTTCTACGCGCACTCCCAGTCCTGGAAGCTATGGCCTGGTTGGTCCTCGCAGACCACCACCTTCACCGCCTCAGCAACCAGATCTAAAGCTAGAAACGACTCTTTTTCTTTGCCTAGTGCCTGTAATTATTACCCACAGATTCCGCTGAGGAGGCGAATATTTATAATTCTAGATCAATCTTCGCCGCTTAGCCAACTTTCTTCTTTGCCATCATTCTAGCCGCAGCAGATTTAACTGCTTTTATGTCCTTTCCATATGAAGTTTCATAGCCATGAGGAAACAAAAGCCCTGAAGGGTTGATTCCCAAAGCCGCGGCAATAAGTACGGCTCTTTTAACACCAACTTCCACCTTATCATTTTCAATAGCACTAATATTAGTTTCAGCAATACCTGTGACTTCAGCTAGTTCCTGCTGGGTGATATTAAAATTCTTGCGAAAGGCTTTGATGACTCTGCCTGGAGTTACCTCAACTAAATTAAGATCAAAAAAGTTTTTTGTTGCCATACCTTACTCCTTTTTCTTTTTCTTTTTATAATCGTGATCAGTTGTAATTCTCACCACGATAACAGTCACAACTTTGTCCTTCACCTTATAGATGATTCGACCGCTGTAACTAAAACTGGAAGCTCGATAACCAGCCCATTCTCCGTAAAGTGGGTGGTCTGCCCAAACTGAAGGCTTTTTTTGAAGTTCCTCAGGACCATGTTCTGCGACAGTTTGAGCCCAGTTTTGGATCACCACTTTGTCATCATCAGATAGCTCTTTACCTTCAAATACCTTAGCTGCTTCATCTTCAATCTTTACTTGCCACATCAAGATGCTCCGAACTTATTAATTATGATAACTTATTATATTTGATAAGTAAAGGGCTTTTAGATAGGCCCTTTTCGTCCATGATTTCGTATATCTATTTGAGACCACAAAGGTTTATTCGCTCCAAACTTCCCAAATCCCATTTATATCGTTGATTTAGATTCCTGGTTCCGTTCATCTTACCCCCGCAACCAATTTGATTCCGGTACGAACACCTGTCCTTCCCCTTATAGGGCAGTTTTCTGCTTCGACCGGATTTTTTAGTTTTAGGACCTTATTTTCCAAATCTGCTGAATTTTCGATACCTTCCGATGTAATGGCCGATCTGATTTCGGCTCCACAATGCCCATCAATCCCATTCCCTTTTGACTCATTACCCCCTTTTGACCCACGCCCACCAAACGGATAGACCATCCCCTGCTTACGTCCAAAAATCTCAACAGCAAGAATTCCATGATCTTTGACCACGATTCTCCTCACTCGCCCCTTCAAAATATCTGCCTGGGCTCTCACCGAGAGCTTGTAAAAAGCTTTATCTCTAAAAATCCTGATATACGCCATGGCCTCCGAAATATCCACCACATTGTTCGAATTTGAAAACTCAACTTTTAGGGCTTGAAGAGACTCTTCGGTCTGAATCACTTGAGCCTGAACTTCCCCCATATGTCAGGGTAGTTGTCGCCTCGAAATAATGAAACCTTTTTGCTATGGATCTTCATTCCTGTCAGAGATTCCGCCTCAGGGATGTTCGGCGTAACCAGTTCTGCCATTGGAAAGAGCTTCTCTCGAAGCACTGCCACACCCTCTTCACTCAGAAGATGACCACCGCTTTTCAACACCATCACCGGGTCAACAATGATTGGGGTAGCTCCATAACCTCCAGCCTGAATCCCTGCGCCCCCTCCACTGTCTGATCCTCCAATGGTCAAGCACCTAACGTAACTCTTCATCTCTTCCCTCACCCTTCATGAGTCTCATCAGGCCATCATCACCTGATCCACGAACTTTTTCACTAAAATGTCTCGCTGTACCCCATGGATCCACAGCACCGCATATCGCCGAAACAACAGACAGCACCGCGGGGATAGGACATTCAAAGCACATTTATAGGCTGGAAGGTGGTAATGACGTGAACCAAGTGAGTCCCGAAACATCTTGCCACAACTAGTATGAGTCCTAAATTTTGATGAGAATGGCGTGATTTTGCAACAATCTTTGAGTTTTCAAGTGTTTGTGAAGTTGGTCATCTTGATTTTAGACGTGGATCTCTATGGCCAGTGGCATCAGCGAGCCCACTACGCAAAATCATAATCTGGAAACTGCTGATGGTCTTCATCGATTGGGTCTATCGGTGGCCCACGCGCTGACCAAATTGAAGGCGGATGAGGCTCAAGCCCTAAGTGG
>JACTMU010000060.1 GCA_014584465.1 Pseudomonadota bacterium
ATCGTTACAGCCCGCTCCACTTCAAACAACGAATGCAGAAAGAAGGAGTTGAATCTTAGCGAAATAGGTAGATCAGAGTCGACATTCAATGAAAATCAATTTTACCAGAAGGGTCAGTTTTACTGAGAGCCATAGCTTTAGCCCTCATCATCAAACGTGATTGTCTTGTGTGTCGGAAACCGATCTAGGTTTGACTGCTTATTGTGATCGATGTCGATAAAAGTGATGTCAAAATCATTGTTCGAACGCACACTGACCTTGAAAAACACCCGAAACTGACCATCGCGGATTGGAAATGATTTTTCGCCATGGGTGTCTTTAGAATCAGGCGTTTGATACATCTGCTCCAGCGTATCGGCGAGGCGATCAATGGCTTTTGAGAAACGATCCACGGACTCAATGGCGAGCTCAAAGTCGTTCTCGATGTCCAAAACAGAATCAAAAAGATGTTGCTCTATGCGTAGTCGTGCTTCGTCAAATGGTGATGAGGTATGGAAGTGAACAGCCATTATTTTCTTTTAAACCGTTCAGTTCGATCATCTCCGCGAGCGAAAGGTTTTGTTTTTCCATCAACAATTTCGGACAGGCCGAGAAGCCTTCTCATCGTAAACTTGCTCAGACATCAGAATGAAACTTTGTCCGTCACGGCGGTTGATGCGTACGGGTTCGGCAACGGCTGCATCCATATAATTTTTCAGCTCAGACCTGAAGTTCTTGGCGTTTGCGATTTTCATGAAACACCTCCTAAATCGAAGTGTACTCTTTACGGTACTCTTTGTCAATAGGCTATCTAAATCCACAGTGATTCCAATATCTTATCGCACAATAGCCTGCATATGCATGTGACTCAAGTAGATTGCCGGGATAAATAGTGTCTGGCGCGAAACCTGCTTTCGAGTGAAACTGCATAAGTTTTTCTTACGCCGAGGCGAGCCGACAAAGGGCTAGCCAGAGGCGCTAACTCGAGGAGGCTCAACGAAGGTATAAGGAAAACTTATGACAAGTTCACCGAAACGAGGTTTCGCGCCAAGCACTAGGTATGTGTGGCGGTCATTCAAATTTAAATTACTAAAGTTCTTGACAAATCATGAAATTTCATGCTAAACTAATTGCTAGGGAGTTCAGAATGAAGGCTAAGAAGTTTGCAACGCAAATTGATGAGAAAGTGCTTAAGGATCTCAGGGCTTTTGTGAAAGCCACTGACAGAAGTATTTCAAGTGTCGTTAGTGAAGCTGTTGCTGAATACATACATCGAGCTAGGATTCGGCCTGCCTTTCGTAAGGCTATGAACGAGGTTTTAGACGATCATCAAGAACTATTGAAACGATTGGCTAAGTGAAAACCACCCTTTATCCAACACTTGTTGAGACATTAGAACTCCACGAACGACTTATAGAAAGATTTGGAGGAAAAACGGGTGTCCGAGACATGGGGTTATTGGAAAGTGCTCTTATGCGACCGCAAACGGGATATTATGATAGCTTGTCTCTTGAGGCTGCCGCCTTATTACAGAGTCTAACTCAAAATCATGCTTTCGTGGATGGGAACAAACGTGTTGGGTTTGCTACTGTTGCTATATTTTTTCGAATGAATGGTTTTCGTTTGAAAGTAGATGCTGATGATGGAGAAATTTTTCTCATTGATCGGGTAATTAAAGCAAGGGCAGATATTGAGGAAATTGCGGCGTGGATAGAATTGCACTTGGTGTCTGTTTGAAAACCACCGGACCACGATTTAAGCCACGATTGGATTTGATGGTCTTGGATCGATAGATCTCGCCAATCGCTTGCAATAGGACCTCTGGCTAGCCTTTCGTTGGCCTGCCTCGGTCTAAGAAAAGCTTATGGCAATTCGCTCGAAAGTAGATTTAGCACGTGTGTCGAGGTGGTCCTCATGGGTCAAAAGGCGAATTGCGCGACAGATTCTGAGCAGAAATGCGAAAATATTGTACGTAGTGCAAATATTCGGCGATTATATGCAGTGGAGTAAAATTCCGATGGGAATGGACACAGAAACGGAGGTCAGATCATGACCGCAGAGACTTTAGGACCCAAGGTTCTTCCACGCTGGATCTTGCCGAGGATTCAGCATCAGTTGAAACGAGGAAAGAGTATTTTGCTCATTGGGCCGCGTCAGACAGGGAAGACCACAGTTCTTGAGCAGGTCGATGTGGATTTGGTCTTTGATCTTCTGAGCATTCCAAACAAGCTTAAGTAGGGGCTGTCCGGTAATTCGCTTTTTGATCGATTTTGATAAGTTTTTCTTATACCGAGGCGGGCCGACGAAGGGCTAGCCAGAGGCGCTAACTCCAAGAGAAGAACAACATCGAAGCCCCCGAAGATCTTCATTGATGAGATACAAAAGATACCGACGCTTCTTGATCCGATCCAGAAGTTGATCGATGGCAAGAGAGCAATCTTCGTTTTGACAGGCTCTTCGGCGCGCAAATTGAGAACTCAATCGGTCAATCTACTCCCTGGCAGGGTTGCACAATTTCAGATGCATGGTTTTGCCGTCGGAGAGGTAGAATCTCAGTCCTTAGAAGAGCATCTGCTTTTTGGAGCCCTTCCTGAAATTTACCTTGAACAAAATTGGGAGAACAAAGAGTTTGATTTGCGGTCCTATGTAGAAATCTATTTGGAACAAGAGATTCGCCAAGAGGCGGTGATTAGGAACTTGGGGGCTTTTGGTCGTTTCTTGGAATGGGCGGCAATTGAGGCCGGTCAAGTGCTTAACTACTCCAAAATTGCTCAGGATGTTGGAGTGAGCGTGAACACTTTGAGGGGCTATTTTGAGATATTGTTTGATACTTTGATTGCAGAACGCGTCTCCCCGATCACCATGAGTGATTCGAGGAAGAAGTTGATTAAGACGGATCGCTTTTTGTTCTTTGACTTGGGCGTAAGGAGGCTCTGTGCAAATGAGGGGACAAAACTCGAACCTTCGCGGCTGGGTAGACTTTTTGAGCAGTTTGTCGGCATTGAATTGATCAAACAATTTCAAAATCTTCAACCACACTACAGGCTCAAGTTTTGGAGGGACCCCGATGGACCAGAGGTGGACTGGGTGATTGAAACTTCTGATGAGTGGATCCCCATTGAGGTGAAATTGACCAAAGTTGTGCGTGAAAAGGATCTCCCACATCTTAAAACCTTCCTAAGAGAATACCCATCAAGGGCAAAGAGAGCCTTTGTTGTCGCCAATGTCGAGCAACCCTATAAATTGGATGAGTCGATTGCTGCTGTGCCTTGGAAAATGCTGGCGAAATTGGAGTTTCTTCGTTGAAAATGTAAAGAGCTATTGGGTGGGGAGGTGGTCAGAACCCTGGGAAACTCAATTGAGTGTCGCCGGGTGTTTCGGTGCGTGCTTCGATTGGATGTTGTTCAGGGGCAGGATCTCTTCTTACACCTGCCGCCAGTGTCACCACTTCGGCAAGATCTCGCCAGAAGTCTCGAAGGATCTTTGCTGAGCGAAGCTGAAGAGTGTTTGCCAAAGTATCGAGGT
>JACTMU010000031.1 GCA_014584465.1 Pseudomonadota bacterium
GAAATGGTTTCGGAGAAAAGGGTTCAGTACAGAGAGAAGCAATATGTGGAGATCGACGTTGATCTAAGTCGGGGTTATGGTCTTTTTTCAAAAATCAATCCTGTCGAGTTCAAACGAGTTTTGTCCAACCTGATCAACAACGCGTTTGAGGCGCTCTTAGAAGAGAAAGGTGAGATCACAATTGCCATTGAAAGATTGGGATCTTCATCAGTGGCGGTTAGGATCAAAGACAATGGCAAGGGCATCCCCGAACACATGTTAGAGAAACTGGGAAGACAAGGCATCTCTTATGGCAAAGAGCATCTTTCGTCAGGATCTGGGCTAGGTCTTTACCACGCAAAGCAAACGGTTGAAAGCTTTTACGGGGAGCTTAAGATTCAGAGCAGTGAGGGCAAGGGCACTACAGTCACCATAATTCTTCCTTTGGCGCCTCCACCGTGTTGGTTTTTGGAAAAACTATTGATACAACAAAATAGCTATCTGATAAGTTTAGATGATGATGGTTCTGTTCATAGTGTTTATGCACAAAGATTTGAAGAACTGGAAATTGGCCATTGTTCCATCAAACATCTCAAATTCGCATCAGGTAATGAATTTAAAAGATGGGTTCTTGAACATCGCAACGAAAGAGTGCTCTTCCTTTGTGACTTTGAGCTCATTGGGCAACCGCAAAATGGTCTTGATCTCATTGAAGAGTTGGGGATCGCTGATGCTGCCATCCTTGTGACCTCACGATTTGAGGAGCCCCTCGTAAGAGATCGATGCAACAGATTGGGTGTGCGCATAGTCCCGAAGAGAATGATTTCATATGTACCTATTGAGGTGGTCACAGTTTCCGCAACACCGCTCCCCAATGTCTGGATCGATGTTGCATCGAGATCTGAGTCAGGCGAATGTTTAGGTTTCTTGGGGGGAAATAGCTCTTGGAGAGACAACGAGGGGCCATGATCCACAAGTCGATCCACAGAGGAGGCAGGGTCACCGCAGGCATGAATCCATTGGAAATCACCGAGATCATTTGAGATGTTGATCGATATGCCGTGCAAGGATATGCCGTTTTGTACGCGAATCCCCACGGAAGCAATTTTTCCTTGTGAGGTGTACAGTCCTGGTCTTGCCTCATGGAAGCAGGCCTCTATGCCAAGCTCGTGCAGCACCTCATAGGTTACCTGCAGAAGGAGATCCACATAAGAGCGCACCGTAAGTGAGAGATCTTTTAGATGCAAAATAGGATAAATCACAAGTTGTCCTGGGTTGTGGAGGGTCGCTTGGCCGCCGCGATCAATGGTATAGATTTCAAAGCCCAACCTACCGAGTTGCTCTTGAGAAACTTTGAGATCCAATCGCGGATCTCCTCGTTTACCTAAAGTGATGGTCTTTGGGTGCTCCAAACCCAGAAGGGTTCCAGAGGAGCCTTTGGAGTCCTTGCTGAAGTGGGTCTGCAGCTTAGATTGCAGTAAACCTTTCGCCGTTTCCGTTTGCTCAAAAAGACCTTCTTGGTAGGAGACCAACCCGAGCCATTTGGCTTGAATGGACGGTTTTGAAGCCCCCATTTTGAGGTATGGATCGGTCACGGTTTGCATCAACTGAGTTATGGAGAGCATGAGGACTCTTGTAAATCATGCGGCGCAGCATAATTTGCATTTCGACTCATCATCCCATATACAGTGCTTCCATGCCTAGCTGTGGCCGTAAGGCCCGATCTGAGGAAGATTTGCAAGTCAGATTCTGCGACAGTGCATGTTTTGTGGACCACAAATCGCTAAATTTTTGGGAGAAGATAGATGATGGTATCGAAGGTAGAGAAGATTTCAGGAGTTGAACATTCACTCAGCATTGATGTGCCAGCCGATAAAGTTGGTGAAGCTTATAAAGAGGCATTGGTGAAGGCGGGAAGAGACGCCACCGTGAAGGGTTTTCGAAAAGGCAAGGCGCCATTGGCTACGATTCAAGCCATTTATGGCGATCGAGTTCGAGCTGATGTCCTTAATGACCTTGTCTCAAAATATTATTTTGAAGCGCTCTCAGAGCATAAGCTCTATCCTGTTTGTAGACCTGAAATTGAGATTACTGAGTTTGATCCTCAAAAGTCCCTCAGCTTTAAGGCCCAGTTTGAAGTTCGTCCCGAAGTTAAGCTGAATCACGTAGAGGGCCTCAAGCTCAAAAAAGAGGTGGTCCGTGTCACTGAGGATCAGATCAATGAGGTTCTCAAAAACGTCCAAAATCAACGTGCTCAGTTGGTGGACCTCAAGGAGGATCGTTCGGCTGCGACAGGTGATGTGGTGGTCTTTGATTTTCTAGGAACTCTCGACGGCAATCCTGTTGAGGGGGCGAGTGGCAATGCACACACCATGGAGATCGGGGACAACCGTTTTTTACCAGAATTTGATCAGGCGCTTGTAGGGATGAAAAGTTCAGAGGAAAAAGACATTAAAGTGGTCTTTCCAAAAGATTATCATCATAAAGAACTTGCGGAAAAGATGGTTGATTTTCACATTAAGTTGATTTCAGTCAAAGAGAAGCAACTTCCTGAGCTCAATGATGAATTCATTAAAACCCTTGGTGATGAGACTATGACGTTAAGTGAATTCAAAGAGCGGATTCGCGAGGACATTGAACTTTCAGAGTCTGAGAGAATTAAGAGCGAAGTTCGAAAGCAGGCCTCTGATTTGTTGTTGGAGCTCAACGAAGTCGAATCTCCACGCTCCTTGGTTGCCGAACAGAAGAGTGTGCTAATTGAACGGTTTGAGCGTGAATCACGTGCTCAGGGTATCGGGGCAAAGGATCTTCAGGAGTTTAAGGAAAAACAAGAAGCTGAATTCACTAAGGAAGCTGAGGAGACCGTCAAGCTTGATTTCTTGGTGATGGCGATCGCAGAGAAATATGGATTGATCCCCTCGGACGAAGAGGTCGAACAAGAACAGGCCAAGGTGAAGGGTATGATGTCCATGTACAATTCAGGTAAGGATCGCTCTTCAACTTCATGGGTGGACAGTCCTACCTACAGGAATTATCTGGCCCATAAGCTGACGATGGACAAAGTATTGGATTTTGTCATTGAAAAGGCAGCAACATAAGGTAACGAGGCCTTTCGCTGCCGTCACAACTGCGCCGTCACAACTGCGCCGTCACAACCGCGCGCCGCATTTGCTCCAAGGGCTAAATGTCTTCGGAGTACTCGCTGAGAACCTCTTGAATGCTGCTCCAGAGGCCTACCATCTCCTTTCCGCTGAGGAGGGTGAGTTGACCCTTGAGCTGACTCAAATCATAGCTCTGAGTTCGAACGAAGAGGTCCATGATCGTTTGAACCTTTTCTGGAGGGAGCCCCCTTTTAAAGGCCTGAAGGATCTCGTCGACCACAATGGTCACTGAGTTTCCTGTCATACGGTGGGCTCGATTGGCCCAAGAGGTTTGGCGATGAACTCTTTCTGCAACTCTTCGCAGATTTCCAAAGGGCCCAACTTTGGAGTTTTTGCAGACCTCACCAATTAAGATTTGGTAGGTTGTGGAAATATGATCAAGCCTCTTGAGCAGACTCTTCTTGATTTTTCGATCCCTTCGAGTTGCCTTCTTCGCTAAGACGACCTTAAAAAGGACGCGTAGATCCATGGCAGGAATGTGAGCTTGATCGCAATGTTTGAGAAGATGATCAGCGACAAATGGGAAGAGTCTTCTCATATTGAAGATGGCAGGACGGTTAACTCCATCGGCAACGGTCAATGCCTTTCGATGGGTTTTTACTTTTTCAAGCAAAGTATAGCTTCTGTAGAGATCTTTGACCAGATCTGGAACCCTCTTGTAGAGGGTAATGGACATATCTTCATCAAATCCTGCCTGCTGAAGAAAATAGATTGTGCACCACTTATCAAACTCAAGATCAAAGAGTTTAAGACATGGGGCATTTTGAAAGGCGTCCAGACCTCGCTTTTTTCCACATTTTAGAAAATCGACCAGTTGAGCGAAAGTTCTTAAGATTACTTTTGCCTTACTCTTTTGTTCATTAAGATTGGTGGAGTAACGATCAATATCGTCATAACGATACTGATCATGGCGAAGTCCCATTTGCCTGAGGCTTCCATAGTCAATGATTCCTGGATCAGCAAGAACGTTGTCACCATCCCAGTCAAGCCAGTGGAATATGTACTCTCTTTCAAGGCGTGCGACAAATTGAGCAAACCCAAGAGTGAGATGCCCCAGCATGGCATCGTAGCGGTTGCCTTGATTTGCCTGAACAGTCCACTTGCCATTTTTGATCTGACGATCAATTAAGTAATCGGTCGCACTCTTGAGACTTTCGTAGTTGTTCTGTTTGAGGTGTATGAAGAGATGAGCTGGACGTATCAAATTTGGGGCCGCACGAACTCCAATCCCTAGACCATGCCCAAGATCGATGATGGCCAGGGTTCGTTCTGTAGGTATTTGATGATTGTAAAAAGTCTCTGACATGAGCAAAGTGGCGATGAGCTCATCAAGTTCTGCAAGTCCACATCCATATCCGAATTGACGATTTCCAGTCTTAAGTGGACGGTTGGCCTCAACAGCGCCAGGTGCCAATCTGGTCACGCCTGTGCCTCGACTGCTGACATCCCAGATTTTGGTCCCGGATTTTACGACCCCATTCCAGATACTTCGACCATCGCCCGAGGTGGTCCCCCTCTTGTTCTTGTGCTGTAATTGCAGATAGCGAGTTGCCATAAACTCTCCCTCTTTTTGGAGTTCATTAGAGGCAGGAGTTCTTCTTTCGCGGTCATATTCGTTGATGATCTGCTGACAAAAAATTTCAAGGATCTTTTCTTTAAGTGGCAGAGTGAGTTTCTCCGGGTGGTCTTTCGGTACAAGGCCCATCTCCTTAGCAAGTTTGAAGTTGAAGTAGAGAACTGTGCCGGACTTTAGACGTCGAACCGGATAAGCTACAAAACCATTAGGGACTGCTTGCATCCACGGATGATCACCGTTGAGCTGGTCAAACCTACTGAAAATGTCGCTCTGAGGTCGAGCCTTCAATCTTTTTTGAGACTGCACTTTTGAGACTTTCGTTCGAATGTTGGACCCTCCCTTCATCTATGAGCTATCTATCGGAAAGACTTGCGGCTCGCTTTAATCCTGATTGCGAACGTCTCGTTTCGGGACTTCAATTTTGCTATTTGTGTCGATTTTGTGTAAGATCAAAATGAAATCAAATTTTCGCTCGTTGGTTGTAATCGATATTTGATATTCTAAGAGGAAAGGTTTTTCATATGCCCAAAGGGCGTGCTCGCCTACGAGATGTTTCAATCAGTCATGCTGGAGAGAGTCTGCGCGGTTGTCCATTTTTTCGAAGCTTTCCAAATGAAGTTTTTGATCAAATCTTGCCTCGTGCCAAATCGAGGGTCTTCAAGCAGGGTGAAACTATTCTTAAAGAGGGGGATCTCAACAGTGAACTCTTTTTTCTTGTAAGTGGGATTCTTGGTGTTTACGTCCAGGGTGAACTGGTGGCCCGAGTGGAAAACGTGGGCGAGGTGGTAGGAGAGATGAGCATCATCACCTCCAAACCAGTTTCTGCTTCCGTAGTGTCATTGACTCGATCCGAGCTTCTGAGCGTGAATTCTCGTGACTTTTCCAATGTGGTCTCTGAAGATTCTGAAAAGTTTCAGCAGTCGCTCTATCGTGTTTTCTCATATATATTGGCAGACCGGCTTCAAAAGACCAATGAGAAGGCCAAGCGTTTTGAGATGACCAACCGCCAGCTTCAAGATGTCCAGGAAGCTCTCCAAGAATCCAATCTTCAACTTGAGCGTAAGGTAGAGGAGAGGACTTCTGATCTTCATGCTAAGACCAAAGAACTGTTAAAGTCGCATCAGGAGCTTGAGCAAAAAAACACGGCAATTCTGGCAAGTTATCGTAAATTGGAGGACCTTAGCTATACAAAACAGGCAATTCTGAACAAACTTACGGATCTTCATAATAAGCACCTTTCAAGCCTTCACCTGAGCCTCAATGCTCTTCGTAGGAACGGAGATGACCGGTTCAAGAAAGAGATCAGCGTCGTAAGTCATGAACTGCAGAAAGTCATGGATTTGATTCGGCCGCTCACTACGGCCCATACTTCGGAAATGGCCATGCAAAGCAAACGGGTTTTGCTTCTCGAACATGAACTCAAACAACAAATCATTGCAAAGATGGCCTTAGGAGGCACTGGTGTTCGTCTGGATTTGGCGTCCAATCTGAATGAAGGTCGTAGGCACCTTGGGAAACACAAATATGACATCGTATGTTTAGGATCTGAATTTATCGAATTGAAAGAACTTGCGACAGAGAGAAATTCAAATGTCAAATTTGTCTTCATGACATCAGACGATATACCGAATTATTTGCTGCACCTTAGGAACAATGATGATCTCTCCAGCGTCGTGGTTCGAAATGATGAAGATCGTCTCTTTACGATAAAGAACATCATAACCACAGTCAGTAAATTGATCAACCAAGATTACTTCGGTCTTGAGAAGTACTTGGGGTGGGGAGTCGATGTTCAAGAGCGAACGGTTCGTACAAGTGATCAACGAAAAGATCTTGTGGAAGAGATGGTCCAATATTTTGAGAGTATGGGCATTCGGAGATCGCTTCTGGAAAGATGTGCGATCGTGGCTGAAGAGTTGTTGATGAATGCCATCTATGATGCACCGGTAGACGAAAATGGGAGGTCCATCTACAACCATCTTTCCCGCCGAGTCAAGGTGGAGCTTAAGCCTGAGGAGCAGGGGCTCTTTCGGTACGCTTGCGACGGATCCCTGGCTGCAATTTCAGTCCAAGATCCCTTTGGAACCTTAAAAAGAGATACCATCTTGACCTACTTGGATGGTTGTTTTGGAGGAAAGGTCGGTCAGATGAATGAGTCGAAGAATAAAGGTGGAGCTGGCATGGGACTTTTCCAGTTGATTGGCACTTCGGATCTCTCCGTGTTCAATGTCCATCCAAGTGTAAGAACCGAAGTTATTTCGCTTTTCAACGCAGATCCATCGAAGTCCAAGACGGTCACCAAACCATCCTTTCACCTCTTCTATCTGTAGTCCGGATCCGAAATTAGAAATGGGCTGTAAGAGTCCGCCAGAAGCTAAATGATTTTGATGGCGGCAAAACCGCCCACTTCAGATTGAAAATTCGTGACTTGACCGTGATAGAGGCGAGCTCCTGCAAGCTGAATTTGATCTTTGTAGACATAGAATCTTAAATCATATTTAAGGGGTTGTTCGATACCAGAAATAGTAACAGTTTGAGCGGGGTGGTACTCCTGGGCAATATAGTCACCACTGGTCAGGATCTCCTCAAAGACCTTTGTGGTGACGCCCATTCCCCGATAGGTTCCCTTGCTGCCGAAAGATTGTTTTGGTTTAAAAAAGAGTTGTCTTCGAGATCGCCAAAGTTCATCCCTGTCGCAATCTGAATGGACTTCGATGGTTCGCGGAACAATCGATGTAAGGGTCTCAATGCTTTGAGCGGTTAAACCAGTCTCAGAGAGAAACTCTCGGTTGCAAAATTGAGTCAATCGGTCCTTCATCGCCAGTAGATAATATTCGTGAGGGTTGGGCGAAAGGCAAATGGAGCCGTTCAAATAGGCCGCGGCAATTGATTGGGAATGTGGGTCTTGCAGAAGAAAGTCGGTCATACGGTTGTAGACGATGTCGATACGCAACGAATCTTGATACCAGAGTCGATCATCTCGGAAAACAAGTTCCTCAGGGGATGCTATGACCGTCTTAAATCCCCACTCTTCAAAGAGTTTTTGGAATATAAGAAATTCACGCGCAAAGGGTTGAGACCAGGGTGTTTGATCTACGATTGCGATCGTCTCCCTCATTTTAATGTTGCTGAGATCGATCTCTTCTAAAAAAGATCTCTTGAGCTCGTTCAAAACATCCCATCGACGGAAGTGGCTCAGATCTTCAGATGAAGAGTCATAAGATGAAGAGTTATAATGACACTGATAGATGAGATCAAGTGGCACAGAGAATGCGGCATTGGTGTTGATCTCAAGAAGCTTCGGATCACCTTTTTCTGTGAGGTGAAAGTCATATCCCATAAGCACCGAATAGTTTCCCGGATCAAACCTTAGGAGAGGTGGTGCATCTTGCAGAATTCGATCTTGAAATGCTCTGTTTAAACGTAATTCAAAGAGTGCCAATGCAAAATTCTGAATTTTTTCGTAGGTTTCCCTTGAAAGTTCAAGCATCTGATTTGAAACCATTCGTTTCTCAAAACGAATGCCTTTAAAACTCTCTTCGAGAGGGAATCGGGCTTCGAGCCGGGAGAGAAAATGTCTGTAAAAATCCTCGCGTGAAGAGATATTCACGTCACTTTGGGACAATGGGTTGCTCCCCCTTTTTCCAACCCGCGGCACAGAGCTCCCCCGTCTTCAATGCTGTGAGAACTCGAAGAATCTCTCGGGCGTCTCTTCCAACATTGAGGTTGTGGAGGGCCACATATTGCGTGATTCCTTCGGGATCTATGATGAAGGTTCCGCGTGTGGCTATGCCAGCATTTTCAAGCAGAACGCCATAGTCTCGAGAGATGCGTTTGGTGATATCCCCGATCAAAGGGTAGCGAAGGTTTCCCAGATCATCCTTGAGCCAACGACGATGGCTGTGGACCGAGTCCACACTGCATCCGATGATTTGGGCCTCTTCTTTGGCGAAGTCGTCCAAGAAGTCTCGAAACTGAGTCAACTCTGTAGGACATACAAAGGTGAAATCAAGGGGATAGAAGAAGAGCACAACCCACCTTCCTTTGAAGTCGGAAAGTTCAATTCGCTTTTCTTCTCCGTTGTCAAAAATGGCGTTGGCTGAAAACTGTGGTGCAGGCTGTCCAATTGTAGGCATGGTTGATCCTTTTTGATTCGGTCCATCTTGTTACGATTCTCGTCGCGTCATAAATTGTTTGTGGCACGAGCTTCTTCAAACCCGGATCTGAAATTAGAAATGGAGACAAAAACCATCAAGATTTTTAGTCCATTTCTAATTTCGGATCCGGGTTCAAAATTAGGGCTTGTTGCAAACCCTAATTTGCCATAAAACAGAGTTCACAGCAACCAGACAGTTGTAGATTTGGGAGGTAAAATGGAAAGAGTGCGTCCAGCATTTGAGCAAATCTATATGGACCTTGCGTTTCGACTGGCAGAGCGTTCAACTTGCATTCGGTTGAATGTCGGGACGGTCATCACCAGTACGGACTATCGTAAAGTTCTCGCGGTTGGCTACAATGGTAACGCAACTGGGTTGCCCAACAAGTGTGATCGAGAAGAGCCTGGAAACTGCGGGTGTCTCCATTCTGAGGAGAATGCGGTCATCAATTGCGATGCTCCCAGATACGTTGAGAAACATGTCTTTGTAACACATCTTCCTTGCGTTCCATGCGCTAAGCGACTGATCAATCTTGGCAACGTTCGAAAGGTCTTCTTTGCAAACAACTACCGCAGTCAGGACTCACTCAAGCTCTTTGAGCAGGTCGGAATCTCCATTCAACAGGTCGAAATGGAACGTTGACTCATTTTGGAATCATGAGAGATGATGATCCCTGGGTGATCACTATGAGTCGCTCCGCGGACTGGCATTGGCAAGATCAGCGCAAAGCATTATCTTTATTGGGATTGCGCTCTAGACCCAATGGCAACTGGTTAAGGTCGAAGTTCTTGACATGACATGATTTTTTTTTGATTTTCTGGAGCAAGCAAAGCCAGAGCTAAATTCCGGCTCTAAATTTTAACCACGAACGAGGTACCTTCTGACGCGTTCGCGGCACGCCACAGCCTATAAACTTTGCAGTAACGTCGATTCATAAAAAATCCAATACTGGTGAAGCATCTGATTCATTTTAAAACAGTTTCAGCAATGAAATTTGAATTGCATTCGTTCATATGTTAGCCTTATTAAGCGATCATCAGTTGTTCGTTGAGTCCTCTGTCTCACGTTTATTCTTGAAAAATAAAAATGGATCCTAAAAATCACGTTGATTCAAGCTGGAGCCGTGCAATACGCAAGGGAGAGTTTTTGTTTCATAAAAAGAAAACGATCTTTAGAAAACGATCTTTCGTTGTGGCACTCTCTACAATGTCATCGTTACTTCTGCTCTTAACAGCGTATCAGAATTGCGGAAGATCACTCACCACATTGAGTTCCGCCGACAGAACGAACAGTTCTCTTTGTGAAGGAGAGTGTTCTTCGGTTGACGGCGTTGGTGACGAAATTTCTGGCCCTTCTGATGGCAATGAGATGATTGTCGAAGTACCCCCTTCCGGCGATGCCCCTGTGGCGCATCCTGAAGACCCCGCTCCTGACAATGGTACTAAAACACCCTCTGAAAATCAGTGGATCCAGGTGGCAAAACGAACGAAAGCTCAGAAGATGGCGGGAATTGCGGGCGGCGAAGGATGGCAGATGATATTTGGTATTGCCTATGCCACCGCTAAGATCGAAAGGCCACTCATCCCTTTGGACCACGCAGAAATCGTGTGGACATGAGAAAGTCGATCAATATTTGGAAAGTAAGACCATTTGAAAAATCTCATTTTGATCAAGTTATCCAACCGAAATTGAACAATTGGCCAAT
>JACTMU010000073.1 GCA_014584465.1 Pseudomonadota bacterium
TCGTCTTCTAAAAATACTTAAAACACATGGGATCATTAAAAAAGTGAACAAAACCCATCGTTACGAAGTTACAAAAAAAGGAATCCAAATAATTTCTGCCACGGGGGTCCCATGAGCCACCATCTCGGGGTTGTGGCATGAGGGGCACTGAAGGGGGCAGCCACTCAACATGATGGCGCCACCGCCAGAGCCATGAGAGCCTCGGATTTCAGGTTCGTCCCCAAAACTTCTTCCATAGGTGGAGACGCGCAGAAGGTGATCGCCACAATGGGGATGATCCTCCATGAGGCGATGCTACACCTTCATCATGAGGTTGCTGATCTGTTTAGAGAACTTCATGGGATCAGGAAGAGGCGAGCCTTCGGCAAGGAGCGCCTGGTTGTAGATGATCTCGGACCACTCCTTCTTGTGTTCTTCATCAGATTCGAGCATCTTGTCGAAGATGGGGTGGGAGGGGTTCAGTTCCAAAATACGTTTGGATTTAGGAATATTTTGCCCAAGCCCTGAGAGGATCTTCTCCATTCGCTTGGATGGATCGGAGCTTGAAGTTACAAGGCAAGCAGGGGAATCGGTCAGGCGTGATGAGAGGCGTACATCCTTGATTTCCGATTCCAGCACGGTCTTGATTGTTTTCAGTAGGGGCTCAAATTTGGTCTGAGCCTCTTTGATGCTCTCTTCTTGGGCCTTCTTTTCATCTTCGCTTTCAAGATCAACTTGATCGCTCGTGATGTTTTGAAAAGGTGTCTTGTCAAACTCTGTAATGGAAGTTGCCACCCATTCGTCCACCACATCGTTGAGCAGAAGAACTTCATACCCCTTCTGTTGAGCTTTTTCTAAGAAGGGACTCTTTTTGATGTAGTCCAGCGAGTCTCCGGTGATGTAGTAGATCGCCTTTTGCCCCTCCTTCATGCGCCCCTTGTACTCTTTGAGTGTGGTGACCTCTGGGCCATTTGTCGTATGAAAGAGAGAGATGCCAAGAAGCTTCTCCTTGTTGGCATGATCCATTGGGATCCCCTCTTTGAGGGTTTCGCCAAACTCCATCCAAAACTTTTCGTACTCGGAGCGAGATCGAGTGAGCATCTCTTGAAGCAAACTGAGAATCTTGGCAGTCAAAGAGTTTCTGATTTGACCCACTTGGCGATCCTGTTGAATCATCTCACGAGAGATGTTCAGGGAGAGATCACTGCTGTCCACAAGTCCCTTTACAAATCGCAGGTAACTTGGAACGAGCTCCTTGCACTCATGCATGATGAAGACGCGTTTAACGTAGAGATCCAAACCATGGGTGTACTCTTTGTACATGTAGTTGTAGGGTTGCTTGGAGGGAAGGTAAAGAAGGGCTGTGAACTCCATTGTGCCTTCGGCGCGGTAGTGAATCGTTTTGATGGGATCACTCCACTCGTGACAAAGGTGGTGGTAGAACTCCTTGTACTCCTCCTCTTTGATCTCCGAAGGAGCCTTAAGCCAAAGAGCCTTCTGGCTGTTGAGGGTCTCATCACTAAGAACACTCTCATACTCCCCCTTGATCGCTTCGCCCTTATCATCTTTTTTGGGTTCTTGTTTCGTTACTCGCATGATGATCGGGTGGGCGATGAAGTCCGAATATTTTTTAACGAGTCCCTTCAGCGTCCACTCATCGAGGAAATCTTGGTGGTCTGACATTTGCCCACCGACCTCTTGATTTTTTTCGCTTTCCTCATCTTGAGCTTGAGGTTTGAGATGAAGCGTGATGGAGGTCCCATGTCCGTAGGGGTGGGGGATCTGATCGATCGAGTAGTTCCCATCCCCGCTTGATTCCCAAAGGACACCATCATGAGAGCCGGCCTTTTGGGTGTGGAGAGTGACTCGGTCTGCGACCATAAAGGCCGAGTAGAAGCCCACACCAAATTGGCCGATGAGGTCGGGTTGATTTTTGACCTCCTGGCTCAACTGGCCGAACTTTCGTGTGCCTGAATGGGCGATGGTGCCAATGTACTTTTTAACTTCGTCAAAGGTCATGCCGATCCCATTGTCCCGAATGGTGAGAGTCTTTTTGTCAGTGTCGGGGATAAGGCGAATTTCAAAAGGGATCCCGTCGCGGACGAGTTCTGGGCGGGTCAAACATTCAAACTTCAACTTGTCGATCGCATCTGAGGCATTGGAAATAAGCTCTCGAAGAAAGATCTCCTTATGGGAATAGAGGGAGTGGATCATGATGTCGAGGAGCTCTTTGATCTCAGTTTCAAATGTATGGGTCACCTTGGCCATGGTCATCTTCTCCTTTTTTGATTACCAACAGTCTCTTCAGTTCACATTAAAGTAGCTCTTTAAGAAGTTTATAGTTCTTTTGAATTCTTATACGCAATTCATCATCAAAATCAAGAGGTCGAAAGCTCTTTGCCAAGTGTGCACAAAAGGTGCGTGCCCCTTCCATATCGCGAGCTGAGATGATCTCGATGGCGGCCCGCTTGGCACCGATGTTGTGGTAGTTTTTAAGCGGAACGGCAAGTCCGCTTGCGATGACCCCATAGAGTTTGGCCGCGGTGGCCTCGGTACTTCCTCCATCCATGAGGGCGCGCTGATAGGTAAACCCTCTCTTTCTTTTGGCGAGCCTCTCGGCCGTCTGCCACATCTGGGTTGAGAGTCCTGAATCAAAGAGCGAGGAGCGATCTCCTATGCGTAGGACAGGGCCCTCTCCAAACCGGGCCTGCGGGAGGACTCGAGAGGCTTCAAGCGAGACGAGGTGCATGCCAGGCTTAAGGACTCCCTCCTCAAGTGCAGCAAGGCAGCCCACAAAACCCACCTCCTCAGCTCGTGTGAAGATGGCCGCAGCCTTTCCCCTCTGATCCATCAGTGTGCCTAAGGCAATCACCACACCGGCAAGGTCATCGGCAGCGCGTGTGCGTATTTGATCCCCAACCTTCTGAAATGGAACAAAATCAAATCCACCAAAGGCCTCCTCATTCACTTGAGCTGGGCGTCGTAAGCTGATGGTGAGTTTCACGACTCGACCACCATAGAGAGAGGTTCGAGCGGCTTTCGAAATCGTACCACGGATCTCTTCAAAATCTCGGCCCAGCTCGGGACGATCTTTGCCTGACCCTCTTCGAATCTCTTGAGTCGTGGGAGCAGTTGAAATGGGGTTGTAGATCACCACCCGAGCACCCTTAAGTTGTTTAAGGTCACATCCGCCAAACCAGTGGGCCTGCACAACCTGAGACTCCCTGGGTCTTCTTCTGCCCGCCGTGGTCACCCGAAAACCCGGGTGGTCCATGTGGGCCATAAAGATGATTCGTGATCGAAGCTCCTGAGCTCGCCGAACTCCTGCAATCAGGTTTCCGGCACGATCTTCAAAGAAGGGGATTCTCTTCTCGCGCAAAACACTCTTGATTTCGGCTAAGACGAACTTCTCGCAAAATGGTGCCGTCGGCTGAGAAAAGATCCTTTGAGCTAATGGGACGGTCTTCATGGCAAATGAAGTGGCGAGAGAAAGAGATCTTGAACCGGCTCTCCGCTCTCGGAATAGAGGATGAGCCGAAGTCCCTGTTGGCCAATGTAAAGGGAGCCAACTCCGACCCTCTCTTGATCGGCAATGAAGATCGACCAAGAGGATCCCGAGTCTGGCACAATGCGATAGGTGAGCTTTTGAAGCTCACAATCTTCATTGGGACGTCCAGCTTTGGATCCAAATCCAAAATCGATGATCTCAGGAAAGGCGTGGAATGGTGTTGAGGGACAAAGGAAGAGTCTTGAAAAATCCTCAAAATCGAAGAGATCCCACTGCGCGTCGCGCCACGTTCCCAAGATTCGCTTAAGGCCGACGAAACTGATCGAGTTGAGCACGACCTTTCGGGGTGTGGGCAAAATGTTTCCGTAGCCAATGAGCCAATCACCCGCTTCCAATTTTGAGAGATCCTTCTTGATGGTACGATCTGAAGCATCAACGAGGATGGGCTTCTCGGAGCTCTTGTTGTCCAGTCGACAAAAGATCTCTCCTTCAGTGTTCTTAAGAATGGGTCCCTGAATCAGGACTGCCCCACTGACAGCGCTGAAAAGTATGATCGCAAAGAGGGTGAGACTGAATCGCATAATCCATTTTCCTACCGTCCTTTTGAACAAAGGTCAACCTTATGGTCCTAGGCTACAGCATCTTGAGAGTTTCCAGAGCGAGTTCGCCCCAGCGGGGGTGGTGAACGAGCGACTCGATCTCCCCTTTGAGCTCTTTGAGTTGAAGTCGGCCCACCAACAAAATCGCATTTCGCTTAAGTCCCTGGGCACCAGCTCGTGCCAGAGGAGAAATCCCTTTTTCACCAAGATCGATGGAATCCTCAGGCAACCCCCAAGTTCGAAGGGACCGAAGGATCTGACGGTTGGAACCCGTAAGAATCAGGCGAAGCAGCGAGATGAGTTTAGGTTGGGAGACCGTGGAGCCATGAGGTGGAAACTTCTTTCGGTTCCAAGGGCAGACCTGTTGACAGAGATCACATCCGAAGAAGGTGACGGGCCAGTTCTTGATCAACTCGAGATCGGGTGCGCTTTTAGATTCAATCGTGAGGTAAGAGATGCACCTTCGAGCATCCATGGTGTAGGGCTTAATGAAGGCCCCTGTGGGGCAGACCTCAAGGCAGGCCGTGCAGGTGCCACAATGGGGTTTTGGGGAGGGCTCAGAAGGTTGCAGATTCAGAGAGGTGAGGATCGATCCAATAAAAAAGAGGCTCCCTTGGGGGGTGAGGAGGCAGCTGTTTTTTCCGATCCACCCAAGGTTTGCTTGGACTGCGAGGTCCCTCTCCATGAGCGGGCCACTGTCGATCTCAATTCGAAAATCCTCTTTTGGAAAGAGGGAAGAGAGACGAGCTGTGGCCTTGGACAAGAGCTCCCTCAACCAAACGTGGTAATCTTGGCCCTGGGCGTAGAGCGAAATGGCCACCTCCTCCCATCGCTCTTCGTGGTGAGGATGTGGAGGCTCATACGGGGCGAGCGCCACGATCACGCAGCGAGCAGTCGGGAGAAGTCTTCGGGGGTCCTCCTTGAGTGGAAGGTGGCGCTTAAGGTACTCCATCTCTCCATGGTGCCCCTGTTCGATCCATTCCACGTAGTCGTGGTAGTGGGAGGGACGTCCAACCGGGGCGACGCCCCAGCGAGCAAGACCAATTTCAGAGAGGATCTTACGGACCTCTTCATCGATCGAAGGATTGGATGTGACAGCCATGGGCTCATGTGCCATTGTCTCTCCTATGAAGATATTGGAAGAGCACAAAGAGTGGCCGGCTGTCAAAGAGGTCTATCAGAGACTTCATGAAAATGGGTATCAGGCCCTTTTGGCTGGGGGCTGTGTGCGTGATGCCCTTTTGGGTGTTTCGCCCAGGGACTTTGACATTGCCACCAATGCGCGCCCCGAAGTGGTCGAGGGGCTCTTCCCCCGGTCGATCGGAGTAGGAAAGCGTTTTGGCGTGATGATCATTCCCTTTGAGGGCTTTCACATTGAGGTGGCCACCTTTCGTGTGGATAAGAGCTATGAGGATGGCCGAAGGCCCACCGAGGTGGTCTTTTGTACACCCGAAGAGGATGCAGCTCGTAGGGATTTTACGATCAATGCTCTCTTTTACGATTTTGAGCGCGATGCGGTTGTGGATTTTGTTGATGGCGAGGCTGACCTCAGGAGATCTCTCATTCGGGCGGTCGGTCGAGCCTCAAGTCGCTTTGAGGAGGACAAACTTCGGATGCTCAGAGCTGTTCGTTTTGCAGCTCAGCTTGGTTTTCAAATTGAAGATGAGACCTATCAGGCCATCAAAGGGACTTCGTGCCAGATTGGTGTTGTGGCTCACGAACGCATCCGTCAGGAGGTGGTCAAGATCTTGAGCAGCCACTATCGAACCATGGGACTGAGTCTTCTGGAAGAGAGTTTGCTTCTCCGTGAGATCTTCCCAGAGTGGGACCTGCTTGTGGAAAGTGGTGGGTGGGTGAAGACGAAGTTGCGGTTGGATTCGATGGGGACTCCTTACTGCGAGGAGCTTGCCTGGACTCTCTTTGGTTACGCCATGATCGAACATCGCGGAGCGACTTCGGGGATTCAGATTGTGGAGCAACGTCTCAAGGAGCTTTGCACGCCTCGAAAGATTTTGGATGAAACGCTCGATCTCTTGAAAAAGCTCTCGAGTTGGAAGGACTTTATGGCTCTTCGATTGGGAGAGAGGGCTCAAATTTGGGCGAAGCATCCCATTTTGTGGAGGGCGAAAGAGCGTCTTGAGTTTATAGAATGTGGCGACCTCTCAGATGAACTTAAGCACGAGCGAGAGGCCATGGATCACATCTTCTGTGAAGAGGGAAAGTTGCCTTCCCCCTTTCTTACAGGACAGGATCTCTTGAAGATGGGATACTCTTCTGGCCCCAAATTCGGAGAGTGGCTCAATGAGCTCTATGCGGCTCAACTTGAGGGCTCGATTCGTAGCCGAAACGAAGCCCTCGCCCACCTTGAGCAGCTCCGTTTTAAATAGTGCTTGGCGCGAAACCTCATTTCGGTGAATTTGTCATAAGTTTTCCTTATACCTTCGTTGAGCCTCCTCGAGTTAGCGCCTCTGGCTAGCCCAAATTCACTCGAAAGCAGGTTTCGCGCCAAGCACTAAATAGTGGCTGCCATCAACAAGTCGAGACATTGACCAACCTCGTGTAGCCCTCCTTCCAGATCTTGGCAGAGTTCCTGCGAACAACTTGTGATTTGGTCCAGGATGATTTGGAAAGTGTTGCCTATGGCTACAGTTGATCTTTGGAACTCCGATAGGGAAGTGTGAAATGGATTTCTCGATCTACTATCTACATCTGTGTGACTTTAACTTCTAGCCTTTGGTCACCATCTCAACTTTTCGCAGAGAGTGAAACTTCCGGTTGGGTGGTAAGCCCCGCGCTTCTCTACAGAGAAGAGGCGCGCAGTCGATCGGAATCGGCCAGTTTCAATCTCTTTCTACTGGAACTGCGAGCGGGATTCACGTTTTCAAACTCACTCTTTGTCGGAGGCCTCTATGGCAATGAGCAGGAGATGATCCGTGCCGACAACTATCCTGTTACAAACCAATCATCACAAATTCACTACAATCGAACGGTCATGGGACTTTCGGTAGGATATGTTCGCTATGACTACTATCTGATCGGAAGCGTGCTTGGGTCGGGAAGTTGGAGTTACAGCAACGGGAGCTCCACCGTGACCTATGGTGGTGGTCTTGGTGCTCAGCTGGATTTGGGCGTGAATTTCAAGATTGGCGATGTCACTTGGATTGGGCCGAGGTTGACCTACCGACTGGTGCAGTATCGCTCGATCACGACGAGTGACAGCGCATCGGTTCTGGATCCTCCACTGCAAAGAGCCGTGATCGATCCCTACTTTGTCGTGTGGTTTCAATTTTGAGCAGTTTAGAAGGAGAGGAGCTATGAGTGATCCACAATGCTTCAAAACCAAGGTCATGTCGTTGGTCGTCCTTTTTTGTTTTTTGGTCACGGTGGGTTGCCAACCGATTCTCCAAAGTCAAACGTCGCCTTCACAATCACCATCGACCGAGCCACTCCCGCCTCCGGAATCCACCTGCGGCGTTGGTGGCCCCGTAGTGCCACCGCCCTCCATACCCAACATTCTCGCAAAGTCGTGGCCGAAGGTCTCTCACGCGCTTCTTGCAAAGTTTCAAGACGCTAAGAGCAACGAAATCTCAGACTCTCAAGGCAAAGGGACTCAAAGGACCAAGATTCAAAGTGTGCAAAGCGACTCTTGGGATCTTGTCACTCAAATTGACGAGATCTGCTTTGATCAACGGTACACCCTACAAAACGCTCCAGGGTGGCCGAAAGAGCTCTTAAACAAGATTGCCGATCAACATGGAGCTCCGCTTCGCCGTCGATTCTTGCGTTGGAGCGCACCAGTTGATGTTGATACCGAAAAGCTGGTTGCGTGGGCTCAGAGGGAGCCATGTTTGATTCGTCTGAGCGAAAATAGAATCTTCACTCTCGATCTTGTCCCCGATGATGTCTACTATGAGGATCAAAAGCACCTAAGTTATCTCCACGCCGAAACAAGCTGGGATCAGTTCTATGATGCCACACGAGGGATTCGTGAGGATGTGGTGGTGGCAGTCATTGACAGTGGGGTGGAGATTTCTCATGCCGATCTTGCGCAGCAACTTTGGGTCAACTCTGGAGAAATTCCAGGAAACAATATCGATGATGATGGCAATGGCTATGTGGATGATGTCAATGGGTACAATTTTGTTTCACAAATAGGTGATCCGAGTCCTGAGAACTGGCCCGCCGAGGATGGAGGTGGAGAGGGGCATGGGACCCACGTTGCAGGGCTAGTCGCAGCTCAGGGGAACAACACATTGGGAGTCGCAGGTGTGGCTTGGCAATATGCAAAGATCATGGGACTCAACGTCTTTGGCCCCAGTGCAGGGGGAAGTATCGATGCCATTGTCAACGCCATCGACTATGCCGTCGCTCAAGGGGCCGACGTGATCAATATGAGTCTCGGTGCCTCTGGAGTTCTTCCCGAACTTGAGGAGGCCATGAAAAGAGCCGTTTCCCAAGGGGTGACCATTGTGGTGGCCGCGGGGAACTCTTCTGAAGAGTTGACCGACGAGAACTTTGTTTCACCGGCCTCCTACGGAGCTTCGATTGCGGGTGTGATCAACGTTGGCTCCATCGATGTTTTCACTCGAGAGGTCAGTTGGTTTTCCAATTACAGCTCCTACTATGTTGAACTTTTGGCCCCAGGTTCTCATCAGATCGATCGTGGTCTTCTCTCCACCTATCTCAACAACACCTATGCCTATCTGCAGGGGACATCGATGGCCTCTCCCGTGGTGGCAGGTTCTGCAGCCCTTGTCATTGGTCAACTCAAAGCTCTCGGCCATGCGGTCACTCCCAGTTTGGTTGAACAGATTCTCTTAGATTCATCGCTTCAAGACCTAAAGCTTGCGACAAAGGTCAAGAATGCCAAACGACTGGACCTTGAAAATATCGGAGAGGCATTCACACGCGGCTGTTACTAGGACATGTTTAGTTTGGGTTGAAATCTGCGGCGGCAATATTTGCAACAAGATACTTCAACCTGGACTTCAACTTTGATCGTCGGCGGCCGAAGAGCAGTTGGCTTACCTCCATCAAGCACTTGGGTAGACCTACGAAAGGGATTGTTCAGAGTGAGTAAAGAAAACATACTAGATCTAGACGATGATTTTCTCAATGAACTTCGTCAAGATTTTCTTGAAGAGGCGCGAGAGCTCTTGGAGCTTGCAAGTGAATCCTTCTTGGGTTTGGAGAAAAATCCTAACGATGCTGAGATCATGCAAAAGATCTTTCGGGTTTTTCACAACATCAAAGGATCCTCAAAGGCTGTGGGGTTTGCGGCACTGTCTGAATTTTCTCACCATGCTGAGGATCTTTTAGTTAAAGTTCGAGATGGTAAGGTTCCTGCCAATCAAAGCGTGATCAATCTTTTGCTTGAGTGCAGCGACGGGCTCTCTAAAGGGCTTGCTTGTGTGATGAGCGATCCCAAACTTGAATTCCTTGAACTGACCTTGAGCAAGCTGCGCTCCATTGAGAGCGTAGAGGAAGAGGCAGAGGCAGAGGAGCCAACCTCTGAACGCGCTGTATTTGAGGAGTCAACATCTAAAATGGATCATGGGTCGGCCGTTGAGCGATCGATCTCGATGGAAGCGGTCACAAAAAAGAGGAGCGCTTCAGAGGATGTTTCCGAGATGGACCTCCAAGTGGAGATGGCCCGTCAGGAAGACCAGAAGCAGGCGTCCGCTCTTGAGTCGATCAAGCTTCCAACCTGGAAGATCAACAATCTTCTGGACTATTTTGGAGAGCAGGTGATTCTACAGTCTAAGATTGGCCATCTCATCCGGTCCGACATCTACAAGAATCAAGAGGAGATTCTTTCAGCTCTTGTTCAACTTGATAAGATCACTTCGGATTTGCAACAGACCGCGATCACACTGCGCATGGTCTCTCTTAAGCCCATATTCGGTCGTATGGAACGTGCGGTGCGCGATGTGGCTCTTCAGTCAGGAAAGAAGGTCACCTTTGCAAAGGTGGGCCAAGATTCAGAACTCGACAAGACGATTGTGGAATCTCTCATCGATCCTTTGACTCATATGGTCCGAAATGCCGTCGATCATGGTCTTGAGACGCCCGAAGAGCGTCGAGCTCAGGGTAAAGATGAAACGGGCACCGTCATGCTCAAAGCTTATCGTCAAGGGGGATCATTTTACATAGAAGTTCGTGACGATGGGCGTGGGTTGGATCGATCAAAAATTCTTAAAAAGGGTGTTGAAAAAGGTCTGATCAACGCAAACCAAAATTATTCGGACAACGAGATCTACAATCTGATCTTTCAGAGCGGCTTTTCAACCAAGGACCAAGTTTCGGACATTTCAGGTCGAGGTGTAGGAATGGACGTTGTGAGAGATATGTTCAAGCGTCTTAAGGGGACTTGCGAAATTGAGTCCACTCCGGGAAAGGGTTCAAGATTCATCGTCCGCCTTCCTTTAACATTGGCCCTATTCAATGGGACTCTCATTGGAGTGAGCAATCAAAAGTTCATTGTGCCCAATTCCGACTACTCCGAGACGGTTTCGGTGGATTGCAATGCAATTCAAGATGCCAATCGAGGGGAGAAGGTGGTCCGGATCAAAGATCGTGTGATGTCGGTTGTGCCTCTCAGTGCGGCTCTCTTAGGAAATGGATCTGATCGTTCAAAAACTCAGAGAAAGAGCTTCATCGCAGCCATAACCCGTGTCGATGCAAGAGACTACGCCATCCTCTTTGATGAATTGTACTCTCAAGAAAAGGTTGTGCTTAAAAAACTTGGTCCTGAAGCTTCGCGTGTTACTGGGATCTCAGGGGGTACCATTTTAGGTGACGGAAACGTGGCTCTGGTCTTGGAGCTTAAAGAGATTGTCAAAGAGTTCCGGGAGGCCTCTTGAAAAACAATGGTCAGAAGAACTACCATAAGGCTCAAGATCGGGTCGAAGAGGAGTCCGATCGTCGCGACAAATATATGGTCTTTAGCTTGCGCGGAAAGCTCCACTGCATGCTTCTTTCAAACATCAAGGAGGTTGTAACGACCTTTAAGATCACTCCACTTCCCAAAATGGAGTCCCACTATCATGGAGTGATCAACCTTCGTGGGCAGATCGTCACGGTTCTGGATCTTGGAAAGAAGCTGAACTATGTGCCAATTCAGATTGTAGAGAAGAAGAGTTGCATCATCATCATCCAAGTTGAAGATCTTGTCTTAGGGGCCTTGGTGGATGAGGTTCTCTCTGTCGAACTTTTCAAAAGAAGCGAAAGTCAGTTTTCGACTTTGAGTGGGGACCATCCTTCGGGACGAGAAAAGGGCGTTTCAAGAGTGATTCGTCCAGAAAAGGGTGGATTGATCTTGCAGGTGGATGTGGAGAGGGCATTTGACATCCACCAGATACGAAATTTGAAACTAAAGCAGTCTGCATAGGACTGCAATTGAGAGTTTGTGAATCAAAGAGAAGGGGAGCAAGATATGAAAAAGACATGGGCATTGGGAACCAAAATCTACATCTTGTTAGGAGTCTTGGTTGGCTTCTTGGCAGTGACAGGCTTTTTCATTATAGATGAAAGCTTGTCCCAAAATCGTCTGAACAAGATTGCCTACCTCGCCAATCAGATGGCCGACCATTTCATGGAGGCAACTGGCCAAAACGCAGTTGAACGGGGGATCTCGGCTGTGATCTTTGCCAAGAAAGAGGGCGATCTCTCCGAACTTCATCGTGCTGTGCTGGCACGAAGAGCCTCATCGGATAAGGCCTACTTTGAGGGAATTAGGATTGCCGATGAGATACTGCGGATTGATCCTCGCGATGAGGCTTTTCGAAAGGGTCTAGAGGATGTTCGTAATCGCAGAAGAGAACTTGAGGAGGCTCGTGAAAGAGTTGATGTCTATGTCAAGAGCTACAAGGATCCATTGCCAGTCGAGAGATGGCTTCGCATTGCCACGGGAAACATCTATTCTCAAGTTGAGTTGATCAAGATTGGCTCACGGGGAAAGACTCCACGGGAATATGCACAAGAGATGAACTTGACCCTGAAGCATCACATTTGGTCCGCAAGCGAGTTTGCTGGGATCATTCGAGCTCAGGTGGGAACTGCGATTGGCAGTGGGCTTCCCGCATCTCAAGAACAGAGGGATAAGATTCATAGCTTTCAAGTGATTGTGGATGAGCACGTCAATGCGGTCATCAGGGTGGCCAATCAGGTGGGGACAGATCTTCGTTTGGTGGAGGCCATAGAGAGGATGAAGCAGAGTTTTGTGACCGAGTTTGGCCCCATTCGTGAAAGAATCTTTGGTGAATTGGCAATTGGAAAATATTCAATTCCTTCAGCGGAGTGGATCAAGGTTTCAACCAAAGCCATTGACTCCATTCTTGCAGTGTCGGCCGCGGCATCGTTAAAACCCGCTGAAGAGTTGACCAAGGCTCAGTCGGACTCTCAGCTCTTTGTCTATATGTCGGTTTCGCTTCTTCTTCTTGCCTTTGCGATTTCACTTGGTTCTGTTTGGTACTTTCGTATCAAGATTCTTGGGCCTGTGAACTTGTTCATCGAAGATTTGGCACAGTTGAGTGAAGATGTTCGAAAGGCTTCACGGGACGTGGCAAGCTCTTCTCAGAGTCTCTCGAGCACAGCTTCAGAGCAGGCTTCGTCGATTGAAGAGACCGCCTCTTCACTTGAGGAATTTAGCTCCATGGTGAAAAACAACGTGGGTCAAGCTGAAAAGGTTCGAGAACTCGCCTCTCAAACTCAAAAAGCGTCGCAAGATGCCGGAAAGTCGATGCAAGAGCTCGTTCTTTCAATGAAAGAGATCAAAGAGAGCAACTCCGACATTCAACAACTTGTGCGCGTGATTGGAGACATTGGAGAAAAGACCAAGGTGATTGATGACATTGTCTTTCAAACGAAGATTCTTTCATTCAATGCCTCTGTGGAAGCCGAGCGTGCCGGAGAGTATGGTCGAGGGTTTGCCGTTGTGGCTCAGGAGGTGAGCAACCTTGCTGAGATGAGTGGAAAGGCCGCCAATGAGATTGCAGCGATGGTGAACGACAGCATAAAGACTGCAGAGACCATCACAGTGGAGAATAAACAAAAAGTTGAGGTCGGTGATGAACTCGTACAAAAGACTTCAGATGTCCTTTCTGCCATTGAGGTCAACGCCTCCACAGTGACACAGAACGCGGATCAGATTTTAAGTGCATCCCGAGACCAAGCTTCTGGGGTCTCTCAGGTGAACATCGCGGTCTCTCAACTTGACAAAGCAACACAGCAGACCGCGGTGACGGCTGAGGATGCCGCTCATGCCAGTGAAAAACTGGATGAGCAGGCGCGATCTCTTGGAGGAATTGTGGATGGGTTGCTCTATGCGATCATGGGGTCAACGGTGTCTGCAGGGGGAGAAAAGCCAAGGGCGAGAAACCACTTGGCAATGGCCTCCTCAACCACGGAGTCGCCGACAGTGGCGCCACCTCCGCACAATGTTTCAAGATTTCCGACAGCCGATCACTCCTCAACACGGGGTCAGAGTAAGGTTCGAGAGCCACTTAAAAAGGTGGTGGGAAAGGATTGGGAATCTGAAGAGCCTGCAGGCAAAGTGGATGACAATGAGGATGGCTGGGAACGTCTGTAAAAGGAAGTGATCTATGGGGCTTGGTGCTCATGAATCTTCAGACCTGAAGCCCCTAACTCCTGAAGAGTATCTCTTTTTTCGAAACTACATCATGAGGGAAGCAGGGATTGATCTCGGCGAAAATAAGTCCGCCCTGGTGATGGGTCGTCTTTCAAAGCGACTGCGAGCTCTTCGACTGTTCGAATGGAAGATGTACATTCGGTATCTCAAGGATCTCGGAAACGACGAAGAGCGAAAACTGGTTGTGAATCTTCTCACCACAAACAAGACCGAGTTTATGAGAGAGGCTCACCATTTTCAATTTCTAGTTGAAAAGTATCTTCCGAGCCTCGTCCAACAGATGGGGGATGAGAAGCGTCCAATCTATTTTTGGTCTGCCGCCTGTTCCAAGGGACATGAACCTTACACGCTGGCTATGGTTCTTGAAGATTACAAGGCGCGCAACTTTGTCAATTTTGACTATCGTATTTTAGCGACAGACATCAATACGGATGTACTTGAATTTGCTGAAGCCGCAGTCTACGAATCGATGGAGGTGAAGCCTGCTCTTCCAGCGCACTTCATCGAACTCTTTTTTTTCAAAGGCCTTGGTTCAAGAGAGGGATCCTATCGAGTTAAGGATCA
Source organism: Pseudomonadota bacterium (assembly GCA_014584465.1). Lineage (GTDB taxonomy): Bacteria > Bdellovibrionota > Bdellovibrionia > Bdellovibrionales > JACTMU01 > JACTMU01. The sequence continues at coordinate 14,300 of JACTMU010000073.1, forward strand.
GATTCGCAGTAAGGTGAAGTTTCGTCCCTTCAATTTGATTTCGGACGAAGTGATTCCACTCTTGTTTGATGTGATCTTCTTGAGAAACGTGCTCATCTACTTCAATCAATCCACCCTTCAACACGTGGTCGAGAAAATCCATCGACATCTCTTGCCCGGAGGCGCTCTCTTTGTGGGGCTTTCTGAGTCCATCGGAGATCGTCGCGATCTCTTTGAAAGTCTTGGATATTCAACCTACAGGAAATGGCCATGAAAGAGATGTATCTTCAGCCCGAAGAGATCATCGTCACTGAAGAACCAGCACGAATCACAACAGTTTTGGGTTCATGTGTTGCGGTTTGCGCCTTTGATCGTAGACTCAAAGTGGGCGGGATCTGCCACTTTGTCCTTCCATCGCGAGAGGCTGCACCTTCTGATGACCTTGCTTCATCCCAAGGCAATATGGGTCATCTGGGCAGCCAGGTGGACATCGCAGAAAGTGCCTCTTTGGGCCGCTATGCCGACGAAGCGATTCCCACACTCTTTAGGAGGTTGAAGCAGCTTGGATCACAAAAGGAAGATCTGATCGTCAAGATTGTTGGGGGAGGCGCACCACCAGGAGGTGCAGTGGAGGGCGAGTTTTCTGTAGGGGCCTCCAACATTGAGGCTGCAATCCGGGAGCTACGAAGTTTTGGATTTCATGCTGAGAGTCAAGAGGTGGGTGGCCATTTTGGGCGTAAGATTCGATTCTATTCAGATTCTGGGGCCATCGAATACAAGAAGATGGATTATTCAAGCCATCTTGAAAACGCAGGGCCATCGGAAAAGAAGAGAGTTGTCTCTACTCCCAGTGAGGCTCATCTGCAGGTTCGAAAGGTGTTGATTGTGGACGATGCTCCCGTGATTCAAAAGATTCTTCGAAAGATTCTTGAAAGTGATCCGGAGATTCAAATTGTTGGGGTCGCCAACAACCCAATTGAAGCCGAGCCCTTGATTCAGGCTTTGAAACCCGATGTGATCACGCTCGACATTTTCATGCCCCAGATGAATGGGATTGAGTTCTTAGAAAGCATTTGGCCAAAATACAAGATTCCCGTCGTGATGATCTCCTCACTTGGGAAGAATGAAGGAGACATGGTTCTTCAGGCGCTTGAGCTCGGGGCAGTGGATTACATTCAAAAGCCCGATCTGGCCAACATTGAAGCAGAATCATCTTATCTATGTGAAAAGATCAAAATGGCGGCAAGGGCGAAGCTTCAAAGGGAGCAGCGCACAGCCAAGAAGAAAATCACGGCCGAGTGGAATGGAGACCACTCTGAGGTCTTGATTGCCATTGGTTCTTCAACAGGTGGAACCATTGCGCTCGCGGAGATCTTGCGGAGCCTTCCAACTAAGATTCCTCCCATTCTCATTGTCCAACACATACCCTACGAGTTTTCGCTTAAGTTTGCGACTCGCCTCAACGAAATGTGTCCATTTGAAGTTCGTGCAGCAAAGGACCGAGATGAGCTCGTGCCCAATCTTGTTCTCATTGCACCGGGTGGGTATCAAATGAGAGTGGAGAGGACGGGTGGAAAACTGATCGTACGAATCAACAACGATCCCCCCGTCAATCGTCACAAGCCCTCTGTCGATTATCTTTTTGATTCTGTGGCAGAGATTCGTGGAAAGCGTATCATCGGAGTCCTCTTGACAGGGATGGGAGCCGACGGTGCACGTGGACTTTTGAAGCTTCGACAGAGGGGCGCTCGTACCGTTGCCCAGGATGAAGAGAGCTCTGTGGTCTTTGGCATGCCCAAGGCAGCGATCGATTTGGGAGCTGCCGAAAGAGTCGCTGCACTGGGTTCGATCCCTCAAGTCCTTGCCCACTGGTCTACTAAATAGGGGCTGTCCGGAAATTCCATTTTTGCCGATTTCTATAAGTTTTCCTTATGCCTTCGTTGAGCCTCCTCGAGTTAGCGCCTCTGGCTAGCCCTTCGTCGGCCCGCCTCGGTATAAGAAAAACTTATCAAAATCGATCAAAAAGCGAATTAGTTGTGTTTCAAATAACACCAACACCTTCCGCCTTCGCGCAGAAGATATTGAAATGACTTAGGTTCTTTTAGGCAAGTTCGATTCTACCAAAAACGGCCAGAATTTGCTATACTTTGTTTCAAGTCGGGAGCGTGAAATAAGGAAGCCCACCACTCATGGGCAGGATCGACAATTGCTGGGGAAACCGAACTCAAGGATTTAAGTCGTATGAGCGATACCTTGAACCACCTCTTGGTTTAAGTGAAATATCAGGTAAGTCTGGACCGTTACCGGCCCAGACTCCCTTAAGAACCGAGCGTGAAAGTTTCCCTTCACTCGGCTCAAGCCTTTTGAAAGCCATCTTGCGATGACCCGGCGGTTCGTTTCTT
>JACTMU010000055.1 GCA_014584465.1 Pseudomonadota bacterium
AATAGCCGGCTTAAGCCGGAAGGGCCTTTAGGCCCAATATCAAACCGGCTTTAGCCGGCAGAACATTCCACCGGCTTTCCAGCCGGTGGTTGTTGAATCACACTCCATAAAAAAATGTCCTAAAATCGGGTGGCCCTAGGACCAGGATCGTGGATGATTTAATCCACTTCAATCAAAGTCCATTTCACTGCCTCATCGCTTCAGCAGGTGTGTACGAGATTTGACGTCTTGTTGGAATCCAAGAACCAAAGAAGGAGAGGATCAATGAGCAAACCAGCACCACAAAGATGAAGAGATAATCCACCTCGACCGGTATCTTGGACTCGTAGTAAAGATCCGGGAGCCAATAGAGTGGATTTTGGTCCAGATAATAACAGACAGCCAACCCACCCACGAGTCCAACGCCAATCCCAAGACCTGAAAGAATGAGACCAACCTTGGTAAAGACCCGTTGAATCTGCCTTCGAGAAAGGCCCAGAGCCATCAACACTCCAATGTCTTGACCCTTCTGAGTGATCAAAAGAAGAAGCACCGTCAAAATTGAACTCCCGGCAATGAGAGCACTCATTGTGAGAAGTGCGGTCACTGTTGCCTTCTCAATCTTCAGTGCCAAAAAAAGTGCCGAATTTCGATCCACCCAAGACGAAACAGAAAAGCCATGCTGTGCAATTTCTCTCTTTAGTGGCTCAAACCTTTCAGGATCTCGCAATCGAATCTCAATTCCGACCTGACGACTTGCTGAGTCTGCTAGGGTCGTCATGGTCTTCCCACGGAGATAGAAAAGTGCACGAGAGTCGATCGATTGAACTCGAGTGGAAACAATGCCTGCTACAGTCACAGTCTCGTAGCGGGGCAGTTCATCGGGGGGCAAAAGGAGCGTTTCTGGAGGAACAAGCGTGAGGGAATCTCCCTCGAAGACCCCCAACTGTCGTGCCAAATCGACTCCTAACAGGACTTCGCTCTTTCCAAGTCTTGCAAGTTCTTCACTTGAGACATAGTTCCCAAGGATCCCTCGATGGATCGAGTCCTGGGCCACCCTCTGCGACTCACGAAATATGAACTCAAGAGCCTCCTCGTCCAAACCCTTGGCCTCGGCGTCACCATAAGTCCCCTCTTGAGTTCTTAGAATCACATCCTGAGACTCAAAGAGATGGACCTGCACATCAGGCTTCCCTTTAAGGAGCCCCGTCAACGAGCTGCCCAAAATTTCTGCAGCCATGGTCCCCTTGGGATAATCCACCACCAAGTGAGGCTCCACCGACAAAAGTCGATCCTTCATTGAACGATTAAATCCATTCATCACACTCACAACGACGGTCAGTGAAAAGACCGAGAGGGTAACTCCAGCAATGCAAACCCATCCAATCATACGAATGAGTGAACCTGATCGACTTGAAAAGAGATAGTGACGAAAGAGGGTCCAACTTAACATCACCCTCCATGTGATCCAAAAAGATGCGTAATGTCAACAGGTAGGGCGCCCACTTCCTTCAGAAATGGCTCATCGCAGCCTGCGAGAACTGACTCGCAGGCCACAATCATAGAGATCAAGTCAATGGTTAACTATGCTTAGAAAGATAGGAGGCAACCCCATCTTGAGTTGGCTTCATCGCCTCATCACCCTTATGCCAGTTGGCTGGGCAAACCTCACCGTGAGACTCTGTATACTGAAGTGCATCCAACATACGAATCGCTTCATCCACACTTCTTCCCAATGGAAGATCATTCACCACAGAGTGACGAACAATCCCATTCTTATCAATGAGGAAAAGTCCCCGAAGGGCAACAGCGTCATTAAAGAGAACACCATAGCGTCGCGCAATGTCCTTGGTGATGTCGGCCACCAGAGGATATTGAATCTGCCCGATCCCACCTTTTTTTACTTCAGTGTTTCTCCACGCAAAGTGAGTGTATTCAGAGTCTACTGAAACTCCAATGACTTCGCAGTTCTTCTCTTTGAAGTCCGAAATTCTCTTATTGAAAGCAAGAATCTCTGAAGGACATACAAAGGTAAAATCCAAGGGATAAAAGAAGAGCATTACATACTTACCCTTGTACTGAGACAAACTGATGGGGGAGATGGCTCCATTTGGCATCACAGCTTTCGCTTCAAAATTAGGTGCCTGTCGTGTTACTAAGTTACTCATAAATCAAACTCCTTTCTGGTTGATCTGTCAGATCTGTTGATCTAAATAAAATACTAGTACAAACAGATCGATTGGTAAAATCAATAATTTCTATAGTTTCATCGATTTTCTCGATCACTGTGGGCTCTTGGCGTGCCAAGTCACTCGCGTTCTGTGTCAACTTAAGCCACTGCGAACATGAAGTCCCTCTACAGACGCCACTAAACAAACTCCACCACCTCAATGTCACGTTTCTTAAATGCTTTGAGCTCCTGCGGAACCTGATCGCTTAAGACACGTTCCAAGGCCTCCAGCATCTCCTTTTTTAACTGAGAGCGACGATAAACCAACGACACTTCACGCGTCGGAACCGGCGGAGAGAACTCACGCACCAAATTTCGTTCTCGCTTTGTCAGTGACCCGATCGCCAAATGAGGAAGGACCGTGTACCCACCACTCTTCAACACCATGTGTTTCAACGTCTCGAATGTCCCTCCTTCAAATTCGATCGCATCACGCTCCTTATCCGGCTTCTTCTCACTGCAAATTCGCAAGACCTGATCTCGAAAACAGTTGCCTTTATTCAAGAGCCAAATCTCGTCAATGTTCAAATCCTCTTCCCTCACTCGGCGTCTCTTCAAGAGCGGGTGCCCCGGAGAGACAAAAAGATAAAAGGGCTCATAAAAGAGAGGCTTTTCAATGAGCGACTCTCGATGGAGCGGCGTTACCAATATGCCAACGTCAATCTCGTCCTCCTCAAGGAGAGAGATTATATCCTCCGTCTTTCGCTCTTCAATGACCAAATGAATGTGTGAGTAATTCTTAACAAATGTCTGAGCAAAAAGGGGAACGACATAGGTTGAAAGGGTCGGAATGACCGCAAGGCGAAATTCACCACTTAAACCACTCACTCTTCCTTTAGCGATGTCGCTCAATTTTCGCTGCTCCTGAAGAACCACCTTGCATTGTGCAATGATCGCCTGCCCAAATTGAGTTGGCACAATAGGGCTCTTGGAACGATCAAAAATCGTTCCTCCCAACTCCTCCTCAAGCTTTTGAAGTTGCATGCTCAGTGTGGGCTGAGTCACATAGCATGCCTTTGCAGCTTTGCCAAAATGCCTATATTTGTGCACCGCTGCAACGTATGCCAACTGTGTCAATGTCATATGAGTGACGCCCCTCTTTATTTAGTGCCTGACGCGAAACCTGCTTTCGAGTGAATTTGCATAAGTTTTCCTTATACCTTCGTTGAGCCTCCTCGACTTAGCGCCTCTGGCTAGCCCTTCGTCGGCTCGCCTCCATATAAGAAAAACTTATGCAAATTCTCACGAAAGCAGGTTTCACACCAAGCACTATTTAACCCAGATCTGAAGACTCTACTATGGAGATGCCTCACAGATCAAATGAAGCAAATGGTGACTTTGACCCTCTATGCCATTTGTAATATCTATGGAACCATAGATATTATCAATTTCATTTATCTCCCATTATGGTGGATAATGGCTGGCACTATTGAAGAGTAATTTCAATAACGAGGAGGAGACTATGAAACATTCACTGCCCGAACTTCCCTACTCAAATGACGCCTTGGCCCCTTTTATATCGGCCGAGACCATTTCGTACCATTATGGGAAACATCACCAGGCCTATGTGGACAAACTCAATGATCTTATCAAGGAAACTGAATTTGAATCTATGCCATTAGAGCAGATCATTATGAAATCCGATGGAGCGATCTTTAACAATGCGGCCCAGGTTTGGAATCACACCTTTTATTGGAAATCTCTAACACCCAAGGGGACCTCCCAAAATTTGGGTAAATTGGGTGAGGCCATCAACAAGAAATGGGGATCATTGGATCAATTTAAGACGGAATTTGGCCAAAAGGCTCTTGGACAATTTGGATCTGGATGGGCATGGCTCATTCAAACTAAAGCCGGCGCCCTTGAGATTGTCACAACTGGCAATGCGGCAACTCCATTGCGCGACGGTCATAAGCCCATCTTCACGCTTGATGTTTGGGAACATGCCTATTATATCGATTTTCGAAACGCACGAGCCAAATACATAGAGAGCTTTTGGAACCATGTTAACTGGGACTTTGCCAACAAAAACTTCGCGTAAGCCTCTTCGTCCGATCGAAGAAGGAATTGAGTTGGTTGGGGCGGGAGAGCGCGGAACTCGCCTTTGCCCCGACGAACTCATCGACGCCATTTCCAACGAGATTCATGAGGGCGAGGTTGACCTCGTTGAGGCCGCGACCTTCTTCACTTCCCTTTGGGTAAGAGGGCCCTCCACCGCTGAGATGCGATGCTTTGAATCCTTGTTCAATTGTGCGAAGATTCCTACTCCTTCCGCCTTTTATGATAAGTTTGCCGGAGTGGAATCTTCCGCTGCTGCTCCCCTCGTTCTTAAACTTCTTGAAAGGGAATCTTTGACCTCAACAGAGGCATTTCATTTAGGTGAGTATCTCTTTAAGACAGGCACATCAGATGGTCTTCGAGCAGTGGTGGCAACGGTCCTTCGTATGAGAAATGCCACACTCGATGAGTATGAGGGACTCCTTCGGGCTTTAAATCAGTTGAAGCCATTTCAAAAGGAGGAGGCTCTTGTTGAGAGCTTTCCCAAACGCCCTTTAGTGCAACTTGCTCCGCCAACCGATGGGGTGAAAGAGAGTTACCTCTTAGAGCCTCTTCTTTCTCACCATTTGATTCAGAGAGGCTACTCAACCGTAAGCCTTGTCAGCCGTTCGCCAGGGCCAAAATTTGGAATCAACCTTCATATGTTGGCACAGGAACTTCATGCCCCTTTTCTTGCATCTACCGGTCGAGAGAGCAAGACGGACGAAGGATTCCCACAAGCGACCTATCTTGATCTCAAAGACTATCACCCCTCTTTAGAAGAGTGGGTTGAACTTCGGCGTAAAATGAAAAAACGACCGTTTCTAGCGACACTTGAAAAGTTTCTCAACCCGTTAGGAGCAGAGATCTTGATTACATCTGCCTTTCACCTTCCCTTTCTTAAGAGAGGCCTTGAAATCGCACGACTTTCTGGTTTTAAAGTTGTGATCATACTTTTTCGGACTTTAGAAAGCTCGCTGGGACTTGCCACAAACCGAAGATGTCAGGCAGTTGCGGCCGTCGATGTCAATGGCCAGTGGATTGAAAAGAGTTTCACCTTTGTTTTAGAAACAACCCATAAGGAAGGTGTTGGCAAAGACCCAGCTTCTCCTTTTACCGACGACACCTCGACCTGGCTGAGCAAAAATGCCACGCTGATTCAACGGTGGATCAAAGATGGGCATAGCGGTGAGGAAGAGTTTGACCAAAGAGTCTCCTCAACCTTACGCGCTTATGATGAAATTTTTCAATTTGTCGAATCACTGCTTAGATCAGGCACGAGCGTGCTCATGTAGTAGTAGTTATAGGCTTCATTGAGAAGTCCTACAACACTTCTGAGTGAAGTTTTCACAATAAAATCTTTGAAGCTCGGGTCATATTTTTTCATATCGTCTTCCGAAGTCACCTCTGCAGGCCGTTGAATCCCCGACAGCATCGCCAAGGTAGAGATCTCACCCATCAAACTCTGGAAATCGCTGCCCACGTTGGTCTCCTGTTGAGCGTCCTTTCCAACCTGCTCTTTGAGCGACCAGAAAAAGTTGGTGAGCGCATGGGCAGATTTCTCAAATTTCTTGATGTTTTCGGTGCGAATCTTGTCATCATCCACTTTCTGATTTTCGATCTCAAAGATATTTCGAACAACTCCCAACCAATCACTAAGCTCGGTCACAAGAGACCTGAAGATTCCTAGAGGAACCTCTCCAGAAGAGTCAAGATCTTCATTGACAAAGACTGGAACCAACTCATGCTGGATCAACTTCGCATACTCCTTGTGAAATATTTCCAAAGAATCATAAATTGGAGGCTGAACGTTCTCCTCCCACCAGCGAGAGAACTCTTGACGTTGAAGATGGGTTTTCTCGTCAAAATAGAGATCGCCCAAAGAGACTCTCAACCGACTGGTAAGAACATCGAGCAAACCTACATAGTCTTTCCCAGTATCAGGAGTATGATACTTTTTTTGGTAGATCTTAAAGTCATCTCGATGTTCGTCTCCAAGCAGCACATTGGATAGTGTTTGAGTTCCGGTTAAGAAATCTGAAGTCTTTGAAATCCCCCATTTGGCCCTTTTGATATTCTTTGCCACAAGGGGATGATCACCACAAAGGTTGAAGTCAAAATCGACAATTCGAGGTGGAACAAATCGCACAAGCCCCAGAGAACTCTTTTCAAGAAAGCCCGGCTTCTCGCCCTGATTTTTCCGCCAACCCTCTGCATCGGGTCCACAAACGGCGGTTGCAACAAGGTAGTCGACTGGTTGGGCCGTGTATGTGGACTTAAACCACTTGGGAAACACCTTGATCTGAGCATCGGGAAGATCAATTCCTGAAACCTTATGATTTTGGATGAGCTCGAGGTAAGAGACACCACCCACAACTGGCTGAGGATTTTCACCGAGCTGAGAGCGAATCTGATTCAAATTTTCCACAGTTTGGCGAAGCTCGTTGAGCCTTTGGATTTTTTCATTGGAATCACTCGGATCCATTGCCACTTCCATCATTTTCATCATGGTCTTTTCACTCAGATCGTTCAGCTCACGAATCGCCAACCCGGCTCTTCGGTCGTACTCTTCGGTTTGGAATTCCTCCAAACGTAAGAAATCATCCTTGATTGAAGAAAGACTCTTGAGCGTATCCTCATCAAAATGGCTCTTTCCAGTAAGATCTTCTATATAATGGCCCGTTTGAATGACCATCTCTCTTTGGACCGAGATCTCGAGAACCTCCGGAGAGGTTGGCCCCTCCTCCTTGTCCTTCAAGGCTCCACGGGTTGAACCATCGACCGCTATGGACTCCCCCGCCGTAGGTAAATCAGGAGCAACCTTCAAATCGAAGACGGGCTGATCCGTCAGCTCGGAGAGCGCCTGTATGGGTCCTTTGACCCCATGATAAGGGTCGTAAGTCGTATAGGGATTCTTCACCTTGGGGTCCTTGATTGAAGCAAAACTCTTATCTAAGATGTCCGAATAGAATTGATAGGATCCAATGTAGGAACTCAGGAATTGATCCACCAAACTCGACCAATTGTAATATCCCATATAAGTCTTTTCCATCAGATGAGTTCGCCACTCTTCATTTCGCTTCTTAAAGATTTCTAACTCATGAAGCACATTTTCTGCTTCAGTTTGTTTCTTCAAGTGATAGTCCTTGACGATGCCCATAGCACCCCAAACACCGAATTTCATTCGAGTGGTATCTTCACGCGCGATCAGGTCCCATCCCGGTGGATTGGTCCACTTGTCCCTTTTTAAATCCTCTGTCTTTGCATGAAATCGAGCTCGCGCCTTCTTGGCTCTTCCGATCGCTCTGGGGCTTTTCCAATATTTCTGTATGATGAACGGTTCAATAACCTTTCCATGCAACCCCATAAAAACCATCAAACCTCCCATTCTAACCATAAAGTTCCCAGATCGACTCGCGATCTTTCCTCCCGCGCCAAAGACAATTTGAACTCCTTTCCAGATGGGTCTCTCCGACCTCCCAACCACATTGATGAGTCTCTGAAGGCCGACCTTTGCAGAAAGCCCTTGAACCGGTGGCAGAACGAAATCTTTGGCGCTCTTCAATCCTGGCGTGATCACTTTTTGAATGACCAAATGGTTGGCCATGGAACCCATAATCAAGGAGATGGCATCAGGCACAAGATCTAAAATTCGATGCGATATAAGTACCCAATCCCGATAGGCCACCTCACACGCCTGTACGTAATGCTTTTCATAGCTCTTTTCAAACTCTTCACGGATTCCTCGAGCACACTCCTTAACGCTTGGGTCTGCGCCAAAACCCCGAATGTAACTTTCGATGAAATCAGACGCCATCATCCCCATGGCCAAGCCAATTTGAGGAGATGCCTTGATCAAAAAAGCAGCTGCACTCGATAACGCTTTGTTGCTCCTGATATGGTTGGCAACCCTCAAGTTAAATGGAATATGTTTGCCATTCAAATTAGCCACTTCACTGGCTGCTCTTCCTATGAGCATGTGCCAAGAACGAAAATAGGAGGAGGTGGCATGACTTGCTCCAAGAAAGCCCAGAAAGCCAACCTGTCCAATTGGATCAAGGAAGACATTGACCATTGTATTCAAAGTCATTGGATCATTGCGAAATCCGAGGACGTTCTTCTCTGCCTGAGTCGTCATAAGAGCGACGAGGGTCATGGCCCCATAGAATGTGACAGATTCAGCGGCAAAATTTCTTACGACAAGCTCCGATTTCTTGAGGGCCTTTGATTTGAAGAGTGTTCGTGGGCTACCAGACTGAAGATCATCGGTCGAAGCTCTGTTAAAGATCGTTTCTAGATTGATTGGTTGACCCATTGAACCGTCCTGGCCAAAGGCGGCAAATTGCGGCATCGCTATCAAGATCATCGACACGACAAGACTCAACCTCAATACCACCTGCCTCAAATCGATTCGATTCGTCTTCACCATAAATTTCTCTCCAAGTTCAATTCACCCGATGATTTGCAACAACTGCGCCATAATTTGGCTGCGCTAGTGGCTGCTTTCATGGTTTTTAGCTCATTTCCAATTTCTAGATCTCGGTTTGAACGATCTAAAGGAGCGATTTACAGACGCAACAAGAATAGGAGTGCTCCAATCTGTCGATTGCCGCTGCGCATCTTGCAACCATTTTCGACCTTGATGCCCCTCCTTTCAAGAGAATCTGAGCTACGATGGCCAATTCTTGATTCCCACTTGCGCACGAACATCTCGTAAGATATCCTCACCCCAATTTTGGAAATTGAATTAAAACAGATCACCCTATTGGGGATGTAGCTCAGCTGGGAGAGCACTTGCATGGCATGCAAGAGGTCGCGCGTTCGATCCGCGTCATCTCCACCACTTGGGAGAGGTTGTCAATTCGATAAGATCATCGAACGGTTTTTCGTAATGATATTCAAGGTTTCCGTTTTTCAAAATTGGGTTCGATAGCACCATTTTCGCAAGGCGTGCTTTATTGAGCTCATTTCCATCTAACTCCATGAATTTACTTGATTTTCCCATGAGTTCGATGACCCTCAAGCCCTCGGCAAAAGCGTGTCCCTACTCAAAATGATAGTTTACACAGGGACCGGTATTTGGTAGCGCCCGCCACAGTAGGATTTCCATCCATAATTGTTCAGATCGATCTTGGCGAGGCCCTTGGCGGTAAGCTTCTTTGAAGGGGTTCCGCCATCTAGAGAGTGATGGACCCTGGCCTCATTGTAGTACTTTGTAAATTCATACAGTTTTCGATCGAGATCTGATTTGCAAAGAAAGACGATGTCATTCAGATACTTTCGTCTCGTACTACCTATCACACGCTCTACAAACGGATGAGACCACGCAATGTTTGGGACTGTTTTGATCTCTTTAATGTCATCAAATTCTAAGTTCGTGCTCCATGTGCTGTACCTAAAAAGAGGATCATGGTCGGTGCTGACATATTTTGGTTTCCGGTCACTTTTGCTCATGACCTCATAAAACATTCTTACCATTGATCCATAACAACCATGACCCAATAGGACCTCAGACACAAAGACTCCACACGAAAGAGATTCACGGACCAGAGAACGTCCCTTTGGGTTCCAATCTTAGAGAGCCACGAGGGTCCACCGCCGGGGTCAGGCTTAAAATATTTGGCGAGTATTCGCCTTACTAGTTCGTCATCAATTTTTCTTTTGAGTACTTCTGCGGCGAGCATAGAAATTCTTGGATAACCGTATTTTGGATTCTTCTGTTTGATGGAGACAATGAGATTGATGAGCTCTTTCGATGGACCTTTGGGGCCGGGTTTGCCTTTAGACTTAGCTGAGTAGAGAATGGAGTACTTCTTCTTTACCAATGCTTTGTGGAACTTAAGAAGGGTGCTATGGGTGATACCAATGGCCAACTTAGACAGTCGGTTTGGCGAGATCAGAAAAGAACAGACCGCCAGAACAATTCGATCTTCTGTCTTCATATGAGGTGCCTTGGAACGTCCGCGACTTAAGATCACAAGCTGCTGTCTCAACATAAGATTCTCACAAAGGATCGAACGA
>JACTMU010000115.1 GCA_014584465.1 Pseudomonadota bacterium
ACCGGCTCACAATTGGGGGTCTGATGGAGATTCCAGGAAATGTCAAACTGCGGTTGCCTCCCCGCCAAAGGCGGGGGAACTCCTAGGCTGGCTTAGAAACTGTGCCCAGTTCAAATTCACTAGAAGAACGTGCAGATTTGTGGTGGCCAATTGAGTCTTGAGAAGATTACCCGTCGCAGCTCGTAAGCCACTGAATTATATAGACAAAATTGAAATTTTGAAAAAAGATCAATATTTGTCTTCGTAGAAATTGGACACTTCTGTTTTTTATTTCAAGAGAAGGAGACCACACAGTGACTGAAGCCTATGTTTATGATGCAGTGAGAACACCGAGAGGGCGTGGGAAGAGAGATGGGGCTCTTCACTCCACTCGACCCATTGTGCTGGCCAAAACCGTCTTGCAGTCCATTGCAGACAGAAACAGATTGGACACCTCCTTGATTGAAGATGTGATATTTGGATGCGTGACTCCTGTGGGAGAGCAGGGTGGCTGCATTGCCAAAGCTGCGGCTTCATATGCTGGATATAGCGAAAACGTGGCGGGAGTGACCCTAAATCGGTTTTGCTCATCAGGATTGGAGGCTGTCAATCAGGCTGCAGCTTACATCAAAGCCACTGAAATAGATTTCATTGTCGCCGGTGGCGTAGAATCAATGTCTCGTATCCCTATTGGAAGTGATGGGGGCGCTTGGGCAATCGATCCCGAAGTGGCCACATTGACCCACTTTGTGCCACAAGGAATATCCGCAGATCTGATTGCAACTCTAGACGGAATAAGTCGAAGGGATTGTGATGAGTTTGCCGTTAGATCCCAAAAACTGGCTGCCAAAGCTTGGAAAGAAAATCGATTCTCACGTTCGGTGGTCTCAGTCTTACGAGAGGACGGATCAGTCTTGATCGATAAGGATGAACATCTTCGCCCTGGAACAACTGTAGAAGATTTGAGCGCACTTAAGCCCTCCTTTAAGGATTTAGGAGAGAAGTATGGATTTGACGCGGTTGCCATTCAAAAATATCCCCAGATCGAAGCCATCAACCACGTTCATCACGCGGGCAACTCCTCTGGAGTGGTTGATGGAGCCTCTGCCGTTTTACTTGGCAGCGACTCGGCTGGGAAGAAAGCAGGTCTCAAACCTCGCGCAAAGATACGCTCCTTTGCCGTTACTTCAACTGAACCTACCATAATGTTGACAGGCCCAGCACCCGCTACGAAGAAAGCTCTAAAACGTGCTGGACTGAAATTACGAGATATTGATCTTTTTGAGGTGAACGAGGCATTCGCCTCAGTGGTGTTTCACTTTGCGGACCAATTGAAAGTGGATATGGATCGCATTAATGTCAATGGTGGAGCCATCGCCTTTGGCCACCCACTGGGCGCCACAGGTGCAATGCTTTTAGGTACGCTCTTGGATGAACTTGAACGAAGAGACCTTTCGCTGGGCCTTGTGACTCTTTGTGTTGGTGGCGGCATGGGCGTGGCAACTGTAATTGAGCGCGTGTAAGGAGTTAAAGGTGATTCAATCTAGAATAGAAGACAACATTGCAATCTTAAGTTTTTCTCGTAGTGATCTCCCCATGAATATCATTGATGAGTCTTTCATTGATCAGTTGGATCGATGTTTTGAAGGGGCTATTCAATCAGGGGTAAAGGGTTTAATTTTAACTTCCTCTCTTCCTGACTTTATTGCCGGTGGAGATCTGAGTAAACTTTTACGAGCCACTGATCCTAAAGAGATTTATCAATTGGTCCAAAAAATCAATCTTGTTTTTAACAAAATTGAAACCTCAACTGTACCCGTAGTTTGCGCTCTCAATGGAACCGCACTGGGAGGCGGCTTCGAGTTGGCATTGGCCTGTCACGCTCGAATCTGTTTGGATGATGAGAGGATTCAAATCGGCCTTCCCGAAGTGACGCTCGGACTGATGCCTGGCGCGGGAGGAACCCAAAGGCTTCCTCGAATGATTGGCATTCAAAAATCGTTACCGTATTTACTGCAAGGAAAAAAACTGAGTCCAGGAAAGGCCCTTTCCGAAGGACTCATCGATCACCTCGCCAGTGACCGGCAGGAACTTATGTTAAAATCCATCGAATGGATTGAACAGGCTCAAGATTTTTCAAAACCATGGTATCAAAAGAATTTCAAACTTCCTGGTGGTGAAGTACAAAGTCCCAATGGTTACATGGTCATTCCTCCAAGTATAGCCATGATGAACGAAAGCACCCGAGGAAATTATCCAGCACCATTGAAGATATTAAGAAGCATCTATGAAGGATTGCAGGTTCCATTGGAACAAGGCCTTGATATTGAAGCACGTAATTTTGCTTCCTTGGCGGTGGGAATTGAAGCAAAGAACATGATTCGTACCCTTTTCTTTGGAATCAATGCCTGTAGTAAAGGTGTGGATCGCCCTAAAGGTGTTGCAAAGAGGCTCCCTAAGAAGGTGGGCATTCTAGGTGCAGGAGTCATGGGATCTGGAATTGCTTACGTAACAGCTCGGACTGGAATACCCGTGGTTTTAGCCGACGTTTCAGACGAACGCGCATCTCAAGGAAAGAGATCTGTAGAAAAGCTATTGAATCGGCAGGTGGAGAAAAAGAGTCTGACGCCAGTTCAGGCAACCCAATTTCTCTCACTTGTTGAAACTTCAAGTGGCCCCCAGGCAATGAAGGGTTGTGATTTGGTGATCGAAGCTGTCTTAGAAGACCCCAAGATAAAGGCAGAAGTCATTCAAACTTCGGAATCTGTCATGGAACCAACTGGAGTTTTTGCCTCCAACACCTCCACTTTACCCATAACCGGACTGGCCCATAGTTCGAAAAGACCTGACCAATTCATCGGCTTGCATTTTTTTTCACCCGTGGACAAAATGCCTCTAGTTGAAATCATTTTGGGAGAGCGCACTTCAGATGAGGCTCTCGCTTTTTGTATTGACTACGTAAGTGCTATTAAGAAAACCCCCATTGTTGTTCGTGATGGTCGTGGGTTTTTCACTTCCAGGTGTTTTACCACCTACATTGAAGAGGGTTTTCGTTGCCTCAACGATGGAGCTTCACCTGAACTTATTGAAAACGCAGGAAAAGCCTGCGGGATGCCTTTAGGGCCACTTTCCGCCGCCGACAGTGTGGGTCTAGACGTCGTCTATCATGTCTTCAAACAAACTCAGCTTGCCGTTGGATCAGCTCCTCCGTTTATGGAGAAAACGACGAACCTCATGTACAAAGAGCTGAATCGATTGGGACTCAAATCAGGACATGGGTTTTACGAATATCCTATGGACGGAAAACCTCATCTCTGGCCTGAACTCAAAAACTACTTTAAAACCGATGCCAAAGCACCCACATTTATGACCATTCAACGAAGGTTGCTTTATAGACAGGCCCTCGAGGCCGCTAAGTGCTTAGAAGAGGGTGTGTTAAGATCCCCCCGTGATGGAGACGTAGGCTCTATCTTGGGGTGGGGATTTCCTGCATTTTCCGGCGGCGCGGTCTCTTTCATCAACTTCGTTGGAACTGAAAGATTCATTTTAGAGTGCAAGGAGCTAGGCCTTGAAGTTCCAAGGATTGTGAAAGAGAACCAAGGGCTCAAATGGAACCCCTGAGAAGTCCTGCGCTTCTGGCTCCTGCAAGATAGGGGCCCCCATCAGCTCCACTGCCCCCACTGCAAGATCTGTGACTTTTTGATCTAAATCCGAAGTAAAAGTCGAAGCATTAGACTCGGTACTTGTCCCCAATTACAACGAATGATTGGCCACCAGAGAGGTCCCTATGTTAGGTAACTCCCGAACTTCTCATGACCAGGCGGTCAAGCAAGAAGTCCGTATGATTAACATACCCAGTTAACTAGGGTCAAATTGACCTTAAAAAAAAGGAGCTTCAAATGAAACTGATGATTCTATCTCTAATCCCAATGATCCTTGTTGGATCGCAAGTTCGTGCGTCCCAACTCCCCTACCACGGACCAATTTTGTCCAAGATTGTGATTCCTGGATACTCTCTTCCAGAGTACCGCTATTCTATGACCTGTGAAGTTTTTGGCGATCGTGTTGAAATCGAAGAGCGCCGACACAATATCTCCTACAAGACTGTGAAACCAGTGACCCTAGAAGGCCCCATTTTTGAAACGATCGAAGCCGTGGATAAGGCACCAAAATCCAAAGATCAGGGCCCAACAGATGTCCCTTCAACCCTCTACATGGTGCATGCCACTCATGGCACTCTTGTCGTACCCGTGGTCTTTGATGCAGAAGGAACTCAATTTGTTACAACTGAAGGTACTGAAGCAATGATTCTAAAATTCTTTTTAGACTCGATCTGCAAGTAAAAATAATGCAAACATTTGGTTAGCCCAGAGAATTGAATTTTTTTCAGTTTGCCGGATAGGAGAAGAAAAATGTTTCCCAAGTCTCTATTAAGAAACACCCTCATTTGTGCGATGATCGTTGGCTCCATCAAAGTCTCTGCCGATCCAGACACTCCCTACCTCCAAAAGTTCACGGACTACATCGAATGGCTCTCATTGGCAGACAAGGGAGTTGGAAGCGCTCAGTGGTCCAAATTTCTCTTCGAGATCGGCACACAAGAAATCTACTTTCAAAATGTCAAACTCTATCCTCTTCACTATGACTTTGCCTCACGTCATCTAAACCAATTCAAGAATATGAATCCTGTGGAGTTTACCCAGAAAACTCTTCGCTCTAATGGAAGACTTGCCTATGTAGGATCAATACTGATGACCTATACTAATGAACTTTCGAAAGGCGTTTGGGGAATTCAAATTGTCTCTTTGGACAAGTTGACTGTTGATGAAATTGATCACCTTCATCAAACAGTTCGTCGTGGGATGGAGGGAATCTTAAACGGGGATCGACTTTTTCTTATTCCAACCGTCGAACAGAGAGACGATTTTAGAGAGATCGCACCTCTCCTCAATGCCCGATCCATAGAACTTCTTGATCCGAATGAACTCTATGGGAAGAGGGTCGACCAGATCTACTCTGAGGGGTTTGCTGTTGGACGACTTTTGAGAAGCAGTGCTGAAACTATAAATTCTGATTTCAAAAGCGGTAAGATCAACCCCGAGGACATCGTAATCATTGACCATGTTTTGTCAGAAATGCCCCCAGTCAGTGGTATCATCTCTAAGGACCTTTCTGTTCCCTCATCACACACTGCTCTTCTCTTTCGACAAAAGTCAAAGCCATTTGCCTTCTCATCGGATTCCAAGCTCTTGACCTTGCTGGACTCTCTTTTAGGCAAAGAGATATTTTATGGCATTTACAATGGTCAGATTCTCATTCAGACCTCCGATCAGGGACTCTCAGAGAGTTGGATCGAAAGACTGAAAACTCTTCGTGAAAGCAAGGTTTCAAAACCACCTTTCAAAGATATTGTCGATTCCTCAATTAAAAGAACGGGGACCTATGGACGTTCTGATGCAAATGTCTATGGTGCCAAGTCAGCCAACTATTCGGAACTTCAGAGGATTCTTGGCGAGTCTATTGTATTGCCAGGTGTTGGAATTCCCTTCTACTATTACGAACAATTTCTTCAAAGTAGATCTGATGAAAAGAGTTTGAAAGAGCATATCGAGGAACTTACTCAAAAATATGAAGTGGTTCGCGATCGGGAGCAACTCTCCACTGATCTTGTGAAGTTGCAGGAGAGAATGATCCGCACACCCATTTCAAGTGATCTTTATGAGAAGATTGTCACGGGCATCCGTGCACAGTTTTCCAATGATTCACAAATGCTGTTTCTTCGAAGTTCTACCAATGCAGAAGATGGTGATGAGTTTAATGGTGCAGGACTTTATAGCTCCAAGTCTGGTCGCATTTGCGATGACCTTGAGACCTGTGAACCCCTAGATGGCAAACGAAAGCCACTCTCAATGGCGCTGAAGAAAGTATGGGCGAGTCTCTTCAATCTCAATGCATTTTTGGCTTACAAGGAGTTTGGAATTGACCCACTCAAAGTCGCAATGGGCGTTCTTGTGAATCCCTTCCATTCAGAAGTTCAGGCAAATGGCGTTGCGGTCACCATATCCTCTGGAAGATACCAGATTACCTCGCAGAAAGACCTCATTGAAGTGACCAACCCCGATCCTGGTTTCAGACCTGAAATGGTGACCCTGTTTCTCGACAGCAATGTGTTCTATCACTCCATAGAACAGACCTCCTCGTTATTACCGGTCGGCTGGACCGTTCTTTCACGTCATGAATATCATGATTTGGCTTTGGCACTCGATCGTGTCTACAAACTCTATAGAACCTACGTTCAACTGCCCCTTGATTTTGAATGGCTCAAACTCAAAACAGGTCAAGTTGTCTTGACTCAAGTGAGACCTATCCCAGAATCTTTGGCCAATTCAAAGATGAGAGAGTTGCCTCTTCTTGTCTTTGGCGGAAAAAAACAGGGTTTAAGGAGCTGTGTTGGCGAGAGTCAAGACGCAGCCCGTTTTCTGAGATCAAAGATCGCCATTTCACTGGACCGTGATCTCATGTTTTTCAATGAAGATGGATCTCGCGATTACCTACATAACATGGAGTTCACTGTCGGCGAAAAGGCAAATCAACTTTATCGGTTTGATCATATTGATGACCTCCCGAACATCCGAACTGGTTTTAAGGTCCTTAAGGAATCTGACAGCGTTGACTGGCAGACGGGTCGACCACTCATTCAGAGGCTTGAGGAGATTTCCCATGCGTTTCAGTTACCAGAAGCTCCTAAAATGATCTTGAAAGAGTCGCACGAGACACGGCGTGATAAAACATCGAGATTGCTTCAGGATCCATTTGCATTTCAAATGACCTCCTACAAACCCTATCTGGGAAGCAAGTATCCCACTTTCAATCAGCTTCTTGAACTTCACTACGACTCTCTTCCAGTAGACGCTTTCCCAAATCGGTATCGATGGAATCAAGATCCAAATGACCAAATGAATCTTTGCTCCTACGAGGTAGAGTCGGGCCTTCTTGGAAAATCAAATGAAGATATGCAGGTGCAGTCTCAATTTATAAGCGAAGCAATCCAAATTCATATGGATCACTATGTCACTGACCCACGCCTTGGTTCTTTTCACACTTACTTCGTGACGCCGATTGAAACGACCTTCGTAGGCGTTGCAAGCCAACCCTTTACGATCAAAAGCTGGTTTGCATCAGCACATGCTCCCGACCATCATAACTTTAGTGAAGAATTTCTCTTTGATATCGAAAAGGAACCCTCGATTTCACAAATGATGATCGAAGAACTTAGAACGCTCGGAATTCGATGGCTTTCGCTAAGCACTGGATACCAACAGGAGGGCAATCCGACGGGCTATACACTCATCGCCTTTGATGCATTTGGAAATCGACGGATCCTCTCTACCGATTTAAGACCCCATGATTTTCCCTTTCCTCGAAATTTTCAACCCATGTCACGATAAACTTAGACTTGGATTGGACTGCTGTGGGGCAAATTGTGCCTGGCGCGAAACCTGCTATGCGTACATTGCGCTAGGCCGCCACCGAATGAGAGTAGTGAGGCCTCTCTCTATCTGCTAAAATCGCGTAGCACTCCTTCAAGGTAAGATCTCTAGGGTTGAGCCAGCCGTCAATGTTCTTCTCTTTTAAAAAGATAGGGCAGCGATCATGTCCGGTCGCTGCGACCTCCTCAGGTGGATCATCTGTAATCAGTGCTGTAGAGCAAAAGGCCTCTTTCCCGTCACCCCACTGGTCCCATATCGTAGGAATGATCATATATTCAACTTGGTCCGGGTCAAAACATAGCACTAAGTTTTTTCTTTCTTTTAGATCCTTTGCGATATCGAATTTCTTCAAATACTCCTTGGGTGATACATTTTCATAGAACCTTTGGACCAATAAAATTCCATGTTTCTTACCAAATAGGGGTTTCCAAAATGGATTCCCCAAATTGTCCCTTCTGGCATTGTAACATCCGTTGTACTTTCCATCGAAGCTTTCCGGTTGCCCGCAAGGACGTAGATGGTAGCGGGCCGGCATAATTACGCGCTCGCCCGTTGCATTGACCGTGAGCATGCTTGTGAAACTGAACGGGTAGATTCTCGAATGGGAATCTCTTTCGGGCTTAATATTCTTATGGCCCCTGAGCTCTTCAGTCAGTTTCTTGACTTTACTTGATGCGATTCGCTGATCATCTTGAGCTTTCTTCGTGGTCCTTACTTCTAATGTTCTCTCAGCTTCAGCAAGACGTCTTTTTTGCTTAAACAACTCCATCTCTTTTTGGACTACTTGATCCTGATGCCAACTTGCAATGAGCTCACGAATTCTGCTTGCTTCGTTGTTCTGATCCTGTAAGAAAGACCAATCCATATCGCGATTGAAGCTTACCTTCTCTCCACGACCTCTCATGTCGTAGAGATTTTCATAAAGATCGTACTGAACTCTTGCGTGAAATTTCAAACCCAGTGTTTTGGCGTCTTGTAAGACCATTGCAGAAAAGCACATAGATCATAGTTTATACGAAATGCCCCGATTTATAAAGTCCCATCACGCGTCATCCTTGTGACCTGATATCAAATTTTCAGATCCAGGCTCTATCAATTTTCCACCGTTTGTTAATCATGCATCTAAATTAGAGATTTTTTGAAAATCTTTAACCCCTGCGATGCGCTGGGATGAGATCTAATTTCTCGACCACTTCTGCCATAGCAGCATTTTTCATCGTCTTTTGTTCGATGATAGGCCCCCGCGGTCTCTTTACCAAATGATTCATTAGGCATGAAGTTTGCTTTAGATTCACGTCTGGAGTCGCAAGATGAAGTTAGGAGTTGTAAATGCTTTTGTTTTGGGTGGACAGAATAGCATTATTGAACCATGGGACAATTTGGCGGAATTGCTGCCAAATCTACCCACTTGAATGACAATGGATTTAAAACGAATCATTCCGAAATCCTATCAAGACGAACTGCCTATAGAAAGTCTGATTGTTTCTGGGAAAATAAGTAAGGATGCTGTATCTATGGATGTTCTCTTTGTTGGGGCCGGCCCAGCAAGCCTAGCGGGTGCCATTCGTTTGGCCCAATTGATAAAGGGCAATGGCGGCCCTAAAATTCAAATTGGGGTTTTGGAGAAATCCCAAAATCTTGGTGATCACTGTCTATCTGGCGCAATTATCAACCCGGTCTGCTTTCAATATCTTTTTCCTGAAATTGAAAATAGAGACTTTCCGTTTCGCGGTCAGGTAGTTGGCGACAACGTATATCTTTTGACTCCACAACATAGTGTGCGCATTCCAACACCACCTATGATGAGTAATCGAAACTTCTTTGTGGCTTCAATTTGCGAGGTAGTTCGCTGGCTAGGAAAAAAGGCCGAAAATCTAGGTGTTGAACTGTTGACGGGGTTTCCGGCTAAATCACTCTTAGTTGAAGGTAATCGAGTTGTCGGAGTTCAAACAACGCCGTCTGGATTGAATCGTACGGGAAAACCAGGCCCTCAGTACATAGGGGCTGTCCGGTAATTCCATTTTTGCCGATTTCTATAAGTTTTCCTCATACCTATGTTGAGTCTCCTCGAGTTAGCGCCTCTGGCTAGCCCTTCGTCGGCCCGCCTCGGTATAAGAAAAACTTATCAAAATCGATCAAAAAGCGAATTACCGGACAGCCCCCCACCACAATGGCCACCCCTCAGGGAGGTCTGATGAGTCCTATCTTGGCCAACATCTATCTTCATGAAGTGATCGATCAATGGTTCCTAGAAAACTGGGCCAATTATGGGCGCACGATCGTGAGATATGAGGAGATTTCTCGACTTGGACTGCTTTGTCCTTCCGCGCTTGATCTCATTCGACACAGCTAACGAACACTCCTTGTCGCCTTGAGATAAGATGGATCTGTACTTATCTTGGTAATATCGGATTTTCTTACTGGAAAGTTTCTTCTTCTTGGTCTTATGAACCTTGCTGTTGATCTCTTTCAAAAGAGACAGCATCTGCTTTGCCCATTTTTGACCGTCTTGTTCCCAAGCTCTTTCTAGTTCCCTAAGGTGATGAGCATTGCAAAGACTGTGAGTGCATGGGTATTTGT
>JACTMU010000093.1 GCA_014584465.1 Pseudomonadota bacterium
CATCGCCGCTTGGACCGCACGCAGAATGTGCAAGTCCTAGGTCGGGGTTGTCAGGCCGTTCCATGGAGGTCCAACTTGCTCAGACCTTGGATCTATCAATTCTGTGAAATTCGGAATTGATTAGCATGGAACTTCAAAACTCCGAATATTATTGGCAATTTTGTTAGGCGCGCTTCCTCCTTTTTTCACGGCCTCATCCAACTGAGCAAAAAACTGCTTTCGATATGATTCAGGCATTGCTGAAAGCTTTCCTGCCAGTTCCCCAATTTCCGCTTCACCCATCTGGTTCTTTAGAGCTTGAAGGGTTGCCTTATGAGCTGGGTTGTTCGAGATAGCACGAAGCCCTTCGGTCCCGTTTTTTCCTGTCGCCTTCATCCAAGGGCCCATCGCCCTAAGGCCTTTTATAATTCCGAGACCACCCATACCTGTAAATCCAAGATCCGTTGCCAGATGAAAGGCCTCAGAACTGATCTTCTTTCGGACTTCAATCTCGTCATCAAGTCCCGATCGGTCGTTGTTTCCACTTGAGAGTCCTCGTTGCAGGCTATTGAGCGCGCTCCTTGCTTCAAAGAGTTCCTTGAGATCAACTCCTGCGGAAACTCCAGATAGAGCTGTACCTGCGATCGCCATGGGCACTCCAGCAATGGCACCAACTCCCGTAAGTGTTAGGCCGACACCAGCAACGGCGAGACCTCCACCTGCGATCTGAGTTGCATAGTGCCACCAATCCTTGTTCTCCAACAAAGATTCTGCATAGAGATCTGCTTGATTGGCAAGATCACACACAACACCAGCATATGCGGGATCCGACCCTATGATCTGAGCTGCGGCCATCGGATAAGCATAGATCGTGGCAGCCATAGCCTTTTTCATCTCCTCGCTGGAGAGCCCAGTTTGAAGTCCCTTGTTTGCAAGCTTTTCCATCTCAACCGAGAGCATGGCCATGTTGTGAAGATATTCGGAACGTGCATTCTGAATGTCATAGGCAGAAACCATCCCCAAATGGCGGCCTGAAGACTTGATGACTCGACGATGCTCACTAGATTGGTTTTTCGTTTTGTTTGCTTCATCAATTCCACCAGCATCATTGACTTCTAAGAGAGGTGCTTCACCCTTTTTCCACTTGTAACCCTTGTACTCTTTTTGATCTCCAAAACTCTCACGAAGAGTCGCTGTGCGCGCCAGGAGCCCAGCGCCATGTGAAGTAAACCCAAAGTACACCGCCTCATAGTCCTCGTAATGTCTGCGTGCCGCATCTTCAATGGATTGGTCCGGAGTCGAAACAAATGGCCTATCGAAAAACTCATTCAAACTCTTCGCCGTTGAATTGTATGCCTCTGCGGTTTTGCTGAAATTATTTGATGCAACATTCTGATTCTTTAGTTTTGTTGCCTGATCAAGAGCCGCATTGTAGATGGACTTTTTCTGCTCCTTTGTGCAGCGAGATCCTTGCTTCGGGCAAAGCGTCTCAGCAATTTCTGTGGCAATTTTTGCGGGTGTGGCCCCCGGCTTATCTTGGACTCGATACATCATGTCGGCCATGTTCTCTGAAGCGTTTTGACGGGCTTGATCGATCATCTTCTTTCCGAAATCTCGATACTTTGCCTCATTGAGCTGATCCGTAGTGGTAACTAAATCGTCCAGGGCTGGGGATGGACAATCGGTATTGATGTACCGGGTGTCCAGTTGTGCCAACATATTGAGAATGTCGCGGCCCTTTCCGTTTTTATTTTTCAAGCAATCTTGAAATCTGGCCGCGGTCGATAGAACTCTGCCAAGATGAGCGGCTCTCTTGTCCAGCTCTTGAAGGTTCAAATCGTTCTTGTTTGATCCATATTTCTCTCGCCACCCTTTGAGACTGTCATAAATGGATCGAATATCATTTGGTGGAAGATCTAGAACATTAGCCAGATCCACCTGTTGCATAATAGCCCCAAACTCAGCTTGAGCGGGTGGTAGAGTGGCTTCGCCGCTGCTTGGATGCGGGAATTCTATCACCAACAACAAAGTAAATAGGCAGGCTTTCTTGAAAAGAAACTTCAAAATGTTCATTTGACAGTGTCTCCTTTGAAAAACTTCAGATGGCATTGCATCTCTGGTTCAATTGCCTAGGGCATTTTCCATAATTTTCGCAGCGCTCTTTGCAAATCTTACTTCATACTTAGAAAGTTCTGACGTCAGATTGAACGCTTTCAATTGCGTTTGGACCTCCGGCTTCAGGCTCTTAAGTACCTTTTCATCCTCTTTCATTGCTTGAAGAAATTTCAATGTTTTGAGTCGTTTCCCTACTTCCACCAAGTCTGCCTTGGCATTCCTATAGCTGTCGACGACCCCAATTTCTGAAACTTTGAAGTGGCCTGTCGAACTTACTATTGAATCAACGGTCTGATTCGTTTGACCACTCTTTAGAATAATGGATTTGGCCTTGGCAATGTCTTCGGCCTCACCACTCCAAATGTAATGTTTTACCGCCGAAATGGATTCTCCTTCCTTCTCATACCCGTTGGCAGCCATTCGTGACATTTTCACGGAAGGCGCGTGATTCAAGCCAAACACTGAAAAACCATCTTCTGCTGCTTCCGCCGCCTCTTTTGGCGAAACATTTTGATTGAGATTATTCCTTTGAAGAATGATGCCCGTCTTTTTATGAAACGCCTTGACTCTGTCATACTCATCCGCGTAGAAACCAAATTCACCAGGAGATCGCTTTGTCCTCAAAACCTCGACATTTTTTTGGACAACAGCTTCAACCTCTTTTGCCATGACACCAAAGCTACACTCGCTTTGACCTCTATTCGACAATAGACATAGGCCTAGGACAATCGCATGCGTTGACCATTGTGGCAGTCTCTCTGAACTGCGTGAGGTTTGAGTCGACTGATTTTCAACTAGTTCCATGGATTGCGCTTCATTGGATTGTTCCGCTCTATGTAGTTTGCTGCTTCCTCGAAACGCTGCTGCATTTCTCCTCTAAGCTGCCCCATCCTCGGCGCGACTTTTCGAACCGTCTCTGCAGTGTCCATGTCCATGTACTTTAAGTCGTCCGACTTGGATAAATACTCAATGAAATCGGCCATAGCTGATCGTTCATGGGCACCCTTCATCTGGGCTCGCGCAGTTTGGAAGCTTGAAATGGAACCGTCATTCACGACCTTGAAATATCCCTTGCCCTCGAGGATCTCGCGTACAATCGCGTCACCTTCCTTTGTATCCCATCTGAGCGCTTTGACCGCCCGAGCAAAATCCTCTGGAGTTCCAGCTCGAATGCTGTTTTTGACTATCTCGTCCGTGGGTCCGCCCCCCTTCATCAATGCTTCAGCGGCCTTACGAGAATAGGTTATGACTTCATTGTTCCGCGGCCCTCGAATGATTCCAAGGTTCTCCGCAATGGCAGCGTAGGTTTTAGCATTGACTCGAGCTCCGCTGAATTCCAACTCCTTCGCGCTTTCCGTCAGCATATTGATTGTTTGCACATCTTGGTAATACGAAGCGTTCGAAGCACTTTTCATGAGCTCTCTGACGTCATCTTTCCCTACATATTTAAGATTGGACTCATTTTCCCTCAACACTTGCTCAGCCTTTATGACATGGTCGGACAGAGTGCAGGCGGATTGAGCGACATTTACGAAAATCGTCACCAAAAGGATGACTGATCCTACTCTTAACGGCGGCATCTTGCTCCGCAACATAAACCTCCAGATGGGCATCAGTTGGTTGCAATTCTTATTATACATCGAAGTTGTTTCGAAAAAACTCATTTTGACCAAGTTCAATGAGCTAACTACTTAGGTCCCATTGGAAATCTGACAGAAACCCTGATTCTTAAGTAGTGCCTGGCGCGAAACCTGCTTTCGAGTGAATTTGCATAAATTTCTTTTGTACCAAGGCGGGCCGACGAAGGGCTAGCCAGAGGCGCTCAGGCTAAGATGCCAGGTTCAGAAATTCTAGGGGCCTCGAAAAGATCTGAAGATGCGTTGGCTTGCAATTTGAAGGAGATCAAGGAGCTTCAGCAAAAACTGGCTGAACTCCAAAGTTCTCAGAATCAAAAAGATCCTGAATTCGCAGTCAATCCTTAATGCCGAGTTATTCTGAGAATAGCATCAAGTATTATTTAATGCCAGACACTAATTAGTGTCTGGCACTGAAGACCCTCTAATGGAGTGCGATCGGGTTTTAATCAATCGTTAAGTCATACTGAAGAAGGATCACTCCACCATTGGGTTGTTCGGAATAGAAGAGTGTTGAGTTTTCTAATGAGAGATCCTCTCCATCAACGGTCACCTTTTCGGATCCAAAAATCTCAGAAACTTTGGTCTCTAGGCCAGTTACCTTAACGAGTGCCTTTAGATCATAGGCAATCGGAGTTACCAAGAAGTCAAACCCGATTGAGAAGTTGTTAAAGCTCTCTTCAGAATCCAAGAAAAAGGAGTTGCCACCTTGAACATCGGCAATCTTTTTGAGCACCTCCTTTTCTGCCATGTGCCCTACAGCAACTGTGGTTAAGCCAATCGACGCATTGGACTTGGATTGCACCAACTCACGGATGGTTTCAATCTCGTCGCTGTTGCGATGAAAGACGCCATCGGACACGAGAATGACTCGATTCAAATGTTGAGGATCAAAAGAGCGCTCCACCAGTTCAAATCCTCTTGCAAGCCCACCTTCGACATAATCTGAACCATTTGCCGTGAGCTCTCCTATTTTTTTGATCGAAGCCGAGAGTGCTTTTCGCGTGACTCGAGTGGGTGGTAACAGTGTTTGAGGTTCTGTTCCAAAGGTCACTATGCTCAACTGATCTCCATCTTTGAGTTGCTGAAGCACAAGAACGGCCACTCGTTGAATCCACTGAAGCAGTGTTGTGCGGCCATCTTTAGCTGCATTCATAGATCTACTTGTATCTATGACAAGCGAGAGATTTAGAGGTGGACGTGCAAAACGATCTGAGGCGATCTCAGAACTAAGACCCAACTGCAACCAGAGTTTGCGGGCAGGAACATCCACAGCGACGGCGGGGTGAGCACAGACGAGTTGCCCGCACTGTTCCGTGCTCAATGGGTAGTCGAACTCTGAGAGTAGATCCTGGACTTCAAAACTGTCAGAGTTAGGAACATCAAGACGATCTATCACATTTGAGCGTAGGAGTTCAAAATGTCTATGGCCGCCGGCCACCAATCTGGTCCCACTTGGAACAATGTTTGGTGCGAAGCTGAGGGCATCTGCTTCGGATCGAAGGGCTCGAAATGGTTCAACTTCAATCAGACTCCCCCGTTCACGAGAGTTGGAGATGTCGGTTGGCATAGGCATTGCCATCGGCATCGGTGGGAGGGGATTCTCTACAGGCGGCTTGGGTAGAGATGGAAGCCACAGAGTCATGTTTTTGGCAATCTGAAAGCCAAACTCAATCAAGTCACTTATTTGCTCATCGTCTTTAAGAACGCGAGAGCTGGCCACACATTTGGTGTCATGTTGGCCGTGTCACCGCTCAATATTGTGGCCTAGGGTGTTCTCTGGTACACTGTGAACCCTGAATTAGGGGACTCAACTTTCTTGAACAGCACTCTCTCTGCACAGTCACAAATTTTCAATCTGAAAACGTAATTTCAATCAGTCTGTTTCCTGTATGCCTTTTCCGAGAGCTCCGACCTCAAGGATTGGTTCGTATGAGCGACACTCTAATGGCGAGCTCAAATGGGCAGCCTAAAATTGGATCTTGACCTATATGTCCATTTTTGATAGCATTTTGGACATGATTGCAAGATTTTGTAACATTCCGAAATCACAGAGTTTTTTTCTCTTTGGACCTCGGGGCTCAGGTAAATCTACGCTCCTTAAGCACCATTTCGCCGATAAGGACGTCCTTTGGATCAATCTACTCAATCAAGCTACCGACCTGCAATTAGCGCACAATCCCGATCTCCTCATAAACCTTTGGTTACCCAAAAAACCGGAGTGGATCATTATTGATGAGGTCCAGAAAATTCCTCGGCTTTTGGATGTTGTGCACCTTGGGATTGAAGAATACAAAATAAGATTTGCTCTTACCGGATCCAGTGCGCGAAAACTGAAACGCGGCAACGCAAACCTGCTCGCCGGTCGGGCTGTTGAACGTCATTTAATGCCTTTCTCGTCTTTGGAACTCGGTGATCATTTTGAATTGGATAAGGCGCTTAGATTTGGTTTGCTCCCCAAGATATGGAGCGAGCAGCTCAGCTTTGACGAAGCTTCTGATTTTTTATACAGTTATGTCAACACCTACCTCAAAGAGGAGGTTGCAGCTGAACAGCTCGTACGAAACCTTGAGCCTTTTAGACGGTTTCTCGTCTCTGCGGCTCAATCAAACTCAAAGATTATCAATCACTCCGCGATTGAGCGCGATTGTGGGGTCCCCCGAAAGCAATCAGAGCGACATTTTGAAATCCTCGTCGACACCCTTATTGGTAACTTTCTCTATCCCTTCGACACTTCGGCAAGAAAGCGTCAAACTCAAAAGGCTAAATTTTATTTCTTTGATACTGGGGTCGTACGCGCACTTCAAAAGCTCTCTGAGCAGACTCTTGAGAATTCCACGTTTGACTATGGTAATATTTTTGAAACTTTCGTGATCAACGAGTTTCTTAAAACTGCAAGCTCTCTTCAAAATCACTGGGAGTTTTCCTATTTTCAGACGACAGAAAACAGCGAGATTGACCTGATTATTGAAAGACCTAGGGGGAAACCCATTCTGATTGAAATCAAGTCATTCCAGAAATTCTCAGAGGATAAAGTTGGATCCTTTTTCAAACTGATCAAATCTTTTAAGTATGAAACAGCTTATATCCTTTCCAATGACCCACAGAGTAGGGAGATTAATGGTGTGCGATGCTTGCATTGGCAAACCGGGTTAAATGAGATTTTTCTTATACCGAGGCGGGCCGACGAAGGTCCGATCTGAATTCTTTGGTGAAGGAAGAGGCTCTTTTTTGTGACAGGCTCTTCACAAACTCCTGATGATTGCCGATATCTCAGTTTGGTAAAGAGAGGAGCTCTTTGCCAAGAGGCGTAGACCTTATTTCTCAAAGGATTGAAGAGACATCATGGCGATTCCACAACGGACTGTAAGGATCAACTTCCAATGCCTCATTTCAAACTTGATCGCTACCCTGTCGCTCTTTGCATCTTCTCCGTTGTGGGCGCAAGAGACCGAAGTGGAACATCCAGGGGCAGTGGGCTCCAACTTAAGTTCAGGTAAAATCTTTGTCGAGTTTCTACCCATCAAGGGCCAAACCATCTGGATGAGCAAGGCATTGGAACTTACGTTTAAACGCGATCTTCGAAGAAATCCGCGATTGAACCTTGAAGAGGATTTGGGGAGAAAGTTGCAAACCTGTGCAACAGGGGACCTCTCTTGCATTCTCAAAGTTCACCAGGACCTTGGGACGGACATCGTGTTTGTTGGACGGGTGACGCCGGATCGTATCCACTATCGCATCTATGAGACCTGGACTCAGGCCATCGTTCGCCAAGGTGAGATGGAGGTCACACCTGGGGAATCGTCGCTCACTAAGTTGCGACAAGATCTTCTACGGGCGATCAAACCCTTTACGGAAAAGGGAGGGTTGCTCGACCAGAAACCTGTCTTTGTGCCAAATGTGACGAGTCAAGTGGGATCTCCTTCGGATGTGCAGGTGAGTTCTGGTGATGAGAAGAGTGTGAACCGTGTGGGATCCCATTGGATCACGATGTCCGTTGGGATATGGATGTTTTTACCCTACCTCCTTGGCACGCTTCTCGTGCGAAGAAGGAAGCTCTACTTTAAAAAGATAAGAAACCCTTTGATTTGGACTTCAGTGATGGTCCTGGGCTTGCTACTTGTGGGTTTGGTCGACGGAGCCTTTCGATCCAATGTTGCGTTGCAGTTGCAATTCAATGAGGCTTTACAAAACCTCTCCTCTTACTCTCTCTCCAACATCCAGTGGAGTCTTACTCTATTTAGTGGAATGGCTTACGGTTGGCTGATTCTGCTTTCGATGAAGATGATCTTTCCAACTCTTGAGGGGATTCGTCGCATTCGACACTGGAATCTTTTGGAGCTCCTTCGTGCTTGGGCGACCATCAGCGTCTTAAGGGCCATAACTTTGATGATTCCAACCGTTCTCTATGTTTGGGTTGCATTGAAAATTGGAGAGGCAATCGGGTTAAGTCGAAATGTACAGATATTCTCTCTGGTCCCAGTTTTAGGTTTACTTTCATTTTATTGGTTCTTTTCCATGCTCGAAGTTCTATCCCTCTATCTCGATCAGGAGTATGCCTATGGTGGAGCCACAGAGGAGCATCCCTGGCATAAAGAGTTGCAAGCCTACTTCTTTGGTTATCTCAAACGACTCGGTCTAGATTCTTCGGATCGACTTTTGAAAAGAGTGCTCTTTTTGCCCTGTCATCAGTCTCACATACTGACCTACGGAAGTCCCCTCTCGCACTACCGAATTGTGATCGATCGAGATCTCCTTGATTTTGCAATAGGTCGGTTGAGCGAAGACCCGGGGGACTTCAACCCCAATGTCTTAGATCCATCTTTTGGAGCCCTGTTCCCAGGTGGTGCCGGTGATGTGGATGTGGAGAGACGAAAACGTTTCTTTCAAAAAATACGTACGATACAACACGATCCAGAGAGGGTGAGTATGCTCGTCAACTGGGTCTATGGGTTCATACTTCCAGAGAGGCGTCACGAGTCGATCCCACTGATCTCCAACAACACTCAAGATCTCATGATCGTCGAGCAACTTCTCACTGAACAGGAGCGAGAGCGCGCTCAGGGACTTTCCCACCTTGATGAAGTGGACGATACAGATCCCACGGATCGAGATTTTCTTTTTGGGCTTCTTCTTCATCAGTTTGGAATGATCAAACGGCAGGAAACCTCTCTCTTGACTCCTCTTCATGCGCTTCACAGATCGCTTCATCGATTTCCTTGGTGGATTGCACAGGGTCTGGATCAAGGGTTCATCTATGGTCGCAAGATCTTCTACCGGTACTGGGCGGTCCTAGCCGACTCTTATGCGGCATTGAACTTTGGATTGCACCATTTCATGCAGTACCTCTATCTCTTTGTGGAACATGAACCACGATTGATCACTGCAAGAGCAGACAAGCTGCGGCTTCACCGAGTGGCTCTAGCGATTTTGAAACGAACAAGAGAGAAGATGCACTATCAGAATGAAAATCCTTTGGTGCAGGTCGCAGTCGATCGTCTTGTTTGGCTCTCTCAATACTTTTACTCTCCAATTGAAGTGGGAAGAGTGAGTGCTCTTCGTTTTGTCATTTATGGTACTATTGCCGTCAGTGGAATTTGGGTTGGCGTGAACCTGATTTATAATGCATGGAAATATCATCCTTCCTATGAGCAGGTGATGTTGCAGGAAGAGCAAAAAGTGAAATCCTACAAAGAGAGGATTGAAAGCGAGAAGAAAAATGAAAAGTGAAGAGAAGAAAGATGAAAAGCCCAAGTTCTTTTCGACCATAAAAAAGAGCACACTTGTGGTCAACCAGGCCGCAGCAGGTGCTGGTGTGGCAGGACTTTTGGGGTTTGGTGGGTTCTTCGTTGTCGCAAGCGTCTTTTTTGTAACTGAGA
The DNA here is from genome assembly GCA_014584465.1 of Pseudomonadota bacterium. Classification (GTDB taxonomy): domain Bacteria; phylum Bdellovibrionota; class Bdellovibrionia; order Bdellovibrionales; family JACTMU01; genus JACTMU01. The sequence continues at coordinate 9,608 of JACTMU010000093.1, forward strand.
ACTACTTTATATCGATGCTCACGATCTCCTTTGGTCTTCTTGTCTATGTTGCAGGTCTTGATCTTGCAAAGATCCTCCTCTCTTCATTTACGATCTTCTTTTCAAGTAAACATCTGATCACCAAGGCGGCTCATCTTCAAGACACACTTGAGGCTCTCAAGGAAGCTCTGAGGTTGAGAAGAGATGCTCGTGGAGAGATCAAAGGTGGTCCCGTTGAATCCAGTTCATCGCTTCGGCTTCCAAACAACCCTCTTGTTCATGAGATCAAAAAGGTCTTGGAAGATCGAAAGGACTTCGAATACGCTGAATACATCAGTCATTCCTATTATGTTGAGTGCCATGAGCTCTATGACTATTCGATCACGAGTCTTGATTTTGTGGCTCACTCCATGCCGCTCTTTGGATTGATCGGGACCATTGTGGGACTGATTGCCATGTTTGATGGGCTAGGGGCTGACGTTACAGTGGAGACCCTCTCGCCTCAGCTGGCACTGGCTCTTAAGACGACACTCTATGGAGCGATCTTCTCTTCAGTCTACAAGGTTATAAGTTCGCGTTTTGAACAACGCATTCGGGCACTGGATTACGATTACGAGACCTTTTCTCGAGCCTTAGAAGTGGTTGTTGAGAACAAGTGCAGCATTGAGGTTGAAGAGTGAAAAAGAGATCCATGCGCCTTCAGCGTCCCGTAAAAACGGAATCTTGGCAGATCATCTACATGGATCTTATGACCAACATTATGGTCTTTTTTGTAATTCTATGGTCTCTCAATCAGGGTAAGAGTGAGGGGATCAGTGACACGGTCGGTGATACGACCACGCGTCTCATTGATCTTCCGGGAGACATACTCTTTGCTCCAGGTAAGACCGAGATTACGCAGGAGGGGAAGTCCATCATTAAAAATCTCTTTTACACTTCCACTGGGTCCATTTTGAATTTTGATACAAGTGGACTGGTCAAGCGAATGCTCGTCATTCACGGACACACGGACAGCGATGGCAAGAAAGAGGAGAACATTCAGTTGGGCTTTGATCGTGCCTACTCTGCCTACCGGGAGGTTCTCTCCTACAGTCATGAGCTTCCGAACCACGTGATCATCTGTTCTCATGCGGACAATACGCCTGAACAGGAGGTTCCAAAGTTTGAAGGAGCCGTGAATGCGGTTCAAAGAGAGACCTTGCGTGAAGCCAAGTCTAAGAACCGTAGGATCACCTTGGAAGACAAACTCATCAACAGGTTTCAACGGTAATGAGAGGACTCGGAACAAAGACCATCACGACGACACTGCTGTTCATCTTGTGCTCCGGCGTGGTTTGGAACTTGGAACTTCTTCGACCTGAACGTCTGAGAAACCTAGATTCATCTGTTCCGTTTGTGATAGGGCTTTTTGCCTTCTTCTGTGGCTCTCTCTTTTTTCTCTTTTGGGACTTTCAGACTCCAAGTCGATACGTTTTTCAGTGGATACGAGTGAAGGCAATGAGGTCTGAGGATGTGATCTTGCTGAGGCTCAGGAGAGTGGCCCTCATCATTAGGGAAAACAAGGGTGCAAAGGGTGTCGATCTTCCACCCACATTGCAAAAGGTCATCTATCAGGTGACGTTCCTTCTGGTGGGTCTTTTGACGTTTAACAACCGATCCGTGCACATTCTTAAAAATCTTCCTGATCAGATTACGATCTCACCTTCACGATTTTGTGATGAGAAGAAAGCTGATCGTGAATCAAAGCCGGAAAAGCTCGGGTGTGAACTTCTCCTGAGGGCGTATGATCTGGGGTACGCAAAGTCTCTTGGTTCATGTGCTCCGGATGAAGATGAGGAGGTCAAAGAGATCTGTCACCTTCGTCGAGAAGATGAGCCCTACCTTCACTATGCCTGGAGGCAGCTGACCGATGCAATGGCAGACCTTGCCTGGGTGTTTTCAGAAGAGTACAGGAAGATGCAGGAGGAACGTTTTTCTGGGCAGCTCAGAGCTTTGAGAGAGCTCTTTCATTTTCGAAAGAATGCCATCACGACAGCACCACGGAGTCAACACCACCTTTGGACCAACTTTCCACATCCAGAAGGAGGACTGATCTCGGTGCTGAACGAATCCCTCTCTCCCAACGAGTGTTTGGATCGCTACGCAAGACTTCCACTTTCTCTTGAGGATCCAGATCATCAGTCCATGTCACGCAAGCTGGATCTCATGATGGGACACATTCTCTATTCTACGCGCTATGACCGTATGGCAGGTTATTGTAAAGAGTTTGTCGTTCATTGGAATGCTGGTTTCGATGCGTGTAAGAGACTGAGTGAAGATCCCTACACGTTCTTGAAGGAGCAGGGCAGTTTGGAGTCGGTGAGAGACATTTTTGATCGATTGAAGATCCGGTCCACACTTTCTGGGTTGCGTGAAGAGTTGAATCGACTTCAAAGCGAAGGTGGAGAGGGTGAACACCTTAAAGACGAGAAGGGCTTTAAGGAGGTGGTGAGCTTTCAGTGTGTTGTGGAAAATCGAGCTTCCAACTCCCCATCGTTTTCCGAGCAATCCACTGAGATCGACGGTCACTCCTTTGCGGTGCGAAGCTTGAGTTTGCCGGTTCATGATGACAATGGTCGTATTGAGTTTCGTTCCTATCAAGATCTGGCTCGACTCTTTGCAAAGGATTTTCGATACACACCAATTACGAGTCGTGCCAAGATTGATCCGGACCTCGATGAGGAGGCCATTCGAGGTTCACTCTCAGATCCAGGGTTTCTACTCTCACGACTTGAGTTTTTACGAAATGCCGACATCTTTTTGGGCCATCGATGGATCCAGGATCGACCCGATCTTCTGGAGGTCTATCCCTATCATCTGCATCTCTATCGTTTTGTGACACTCTTTCGTGAGAGTTATCGAAAGGAGAAGGGAAGATTATGATAGCACTTCGATGCCTCTTTATTCTATTCTTGGTGTTGAATGTGGCACGCGGGTGGGCTCTCAATTATGATGCGGATCGAAGAGAGGCCTACATTGAGTCTGCTTTGGCGAGTCTTTACGGAGTGAAGGTGACCACCTTGTGGAACAGCTACAAGTACTTGACGACGGTGGAGAGGAACGAGTGCCATTCGGGAATTGATCGTCTGAAGGTCACCTGTTTGATTGAAGCGGCCAAGAGAGGTTGCTCTCACCTTTCAGGAGCCGCGAAGTCAAGCTGCCTTCTCTATAGCGATGTCATCTTGATCAACAAGCTGGGCGAGGACAAGATGATCTCACCAAGAGAGCGTTACAGCATCATGATGGAAGCCGGTGACTATCGAGGAAGGTTCATTCAAGAGATCACCTATCTCTATGCAACGCTGGCAACAGAGTATGGTTTGTCTAAAGAAAATCAATGTGAAGTCAACGATTTGAGATGTTTTGGAAGATCGATCAATCAATTTTGTGTTTCGTATGGGAGTCGCAATGATCTCTCGTGGCAGTACTGTGTTGGAGGCCTTCTTTGGTTCATTGTAACTCATAGGACGGAGAGGTGATGGTGAAAGGAGAACTTCTTAAAATTATAGAGTCAGAACTCAACAACCTGGAGGCTGCCGGACTCTATAAGGAGGAGCGGACCGTTGGACTTCAGCCCGATCAGATGGTGGAGCTTTCAGGAGGTTCAACCTATCTCAATTTCTGTAGCAGTGACTATTTGGGTTTGGCTTCAGATTCTGATCTTGGGAGAGTCGAAGAGGGTTCCTCACCATTTGGATCTTCATCGACGCGTCTTTTGTGTGGGACTTTGAAGGTGCATCAAGATCTGGAGAGCTGGCTCTCGCTCTTCTTCGATCGAGAGGCCTCGATGGTGCTACCCACGGTCTATGAGGCTCACCTTGGGATCTTTGAAGCCCTTTGCGGAGAGAAGGATGTGATCATCTTGGATGCTCTTGCATCTTCTTCACTTCGTGATGGGGCCCGACTCAGTCAGGCCAAGGTTCTCTTCTATCAGAACAATGATATGCAAAATCTTGAAGAACAACTTAAAAAAACAGAGCACCATCGCTTTCGCTTCATCGTGACCGATGGGGTGTTCACCCTCAACGGGATTCCAAGTGATCTGATCTCAATGGTGGATCTTTCTAAAAAGTACAATGCCACTTTGATCGTGAGTGACGTGGAGGGGGTTGGTGTGATGGGGGCTACAGGTCGGGGAGCTCTTCAATGGCAGAATGTACAAACAGAGGTGGATCTCCTCATTGGATCCCTTGGCCACCTCATTGGGGAGAGTGGAGGAGGATTCATCTCAGGGCGTAAGGATCTGATTCGGTGGCTCAAACAAAAATCCAAACCCTATCTCTTTCAAATTCCCTCATCTCCTAGAAGCCTATTTCCCTACATCAAACTGATCGAGCGCCTCAATGGGGATCAAGCTCCACTGGATCGCCTCAACAAGCTTAAAAATCTCTTTGGTCAAAGTCTTGTGGACCATGGACTTGAAGTCCTAGGCTTTGATCACCCGATCATCGCAGTGCGAATTGGAAATGCAGTGGCCACTCAGCGAATCGTGAACTATCTCTTTGAGAAGCAGATCTATGCCACCGGCTATTGTTATCCCTTGGTGCCTCGAGGAGAGGCTCTCCTTCGTTTTCAAATCACTGCAGGCCACTCCGTTGAGGCACTTACGGAATCAATTCAGACACTGACCCATGCGGTTCATCGATTTTTGGACTAGACTGCAGGTGGGGCCAGGGAATTCAATCTCTTAAAGACGGAGCTTTTTTGAGATTTCAGCAAGACCCTAGCGAATTGAGTCGGATTGTGGAAGCCACAAAAGCGTCCAACTGTTCAGGGTTATTGATACGCTTCTCGGTGAACTTTTGCAGCCCTGGCCACTTAAGTTCAGGGTCAAAGAGGTCGATCGCCCCAAATTCTACTTTTTTGATACGGGCATCGAAAGAGAGTGCCGGACTCCATTTGCTGGGCACAGAGGGTCAATTTCATGATACTTTAAGGGAGAATATGGATATGGAATCAAATGGTCGGGTGGAACATCGAATTGGAGAGTCGAGGTTTGTTTATCAAGATGATCCTCGTTGTGAGGTCGTCTATCGTCAAACAGGAAAGGTTGTCGACTTTGTACGAACCTACGTCCCCAACGACTTGAGAGGGAAGGGGATCGCTCAAGCTCTCGCTCATGAGGCTCTTCTTTGGGCTAAGGAGAATCACTTGGAGGTGGTTGCGACCTGCAGTTTCGTTGGAAGGTACATCGATCAACACCAAGAGTTTCAAAATCTACGAAGGAGTTCGGGATCAAGAGATTGAGATCGAGAGAAGTCAATCGGTCCTTGAGCAAAAATTCAAAAGCTGTATGTCCGGAAGAGGTAAGGGGCTCTAGGACCTGCGATGGCTTTTCGTGGCATCACAGATCGTAGACGTAGTTCCCATGGTCGAGGCTCATGTGAAGGCGGTGGTGGCGAGGATCGACATCCAAACTCCAAACATTGGAGTAACCGGTAAGTCCTTCAAGGAAAGGGGCCCACGTTTTGCCGTAATCGGTGGAGCGGTAGATGAAGTTGGTGCAGTGACCGAGCCCTGCGCAACGAAGCCCTGCGAAGATCGTTCCAGGATCTTTGGAGCTCATGGCGATGCTCTCCACATTGAAATTGGTCTTGCCATTGAAATCCTCACGTACAAATCCACCCATTGCGTTTCTTGCGATCTGGCTCCAAGAGGTGCCATTGAATCTGTAGATGCCACCGGAGCTCGCTACGACCAGCTGGTGGGGATCAAAGGGGTCGATCTCAAGATCATTGACCACATTGAATGAGGCGTCACCGATTTGACTCCAAGAACCTCCATAGTCGAGGGACTTCCATATTCTGAGATCTCCGGAGCTATCCTCACCTCGGGCGTAGACAAGACTTTTACCATCAGAGCCAAGTGTTGAGATCAAAATGGTCTTGCCAGGAATCTCTTGCCAACTGAGTCCTTTGTTGGAACTTACAAGACTTCGTTGAACTCCACCAATGTAGACGGTGTTGGGATTGTAGGAGTCAAAGGAGAAATGGATGATCTGGTCCACGATGGAGGTGAACTTCTGCCAGGTTTGTCCGCCGTCGGTTGATCGGACCAGCGTGTGATTGGTCCAATCACCTGTTGCAGTTATAACAAGGTCGGGATTGGTGGGGTCCACAGTTCCTGCTTGAGATGTGGTCCCATCAATGTAGGGGGGAGGTAGAAGAGACCAGGACTCTCCGCCGTCCATCGTGACGATAGGGCCATGATCGATCAAAAAGAAGATCATCTTGTTGGGATTTGATGGGTCGAAAAAGGCGGAAGTGCCATTGCCGGCCCGTCGTCCTCCCATATAGCCATTGCCAGAGTACTCCCAATTTTTCCCACCATCTGTGGTCTTCATGATGGTGTTGTTGAGGTTTGCGAGCGCCACATTGGGATCTGTGGGGTGAGGGATGACCGGGGTTCCATGATAGGTGTTCCCAGAACCCGCGGTCGACTTTGTGGTGAGAAGTCCAAGATCAAGCTTTGATGGTGAGGACCAAGTTGCGCCACCATCGGTGGAGACGTAGGGGTTGTAGCGTCCCGAGAGGTGGGCGCGAGCATAGAGACGCCTGGGTGAAGTGGGAGTGATCTCTATGAGCTGGTAGATGGTGCTACTTGGGAGTCCACTGTTTCCCGCAGGTGCAAAGTTGGCACCTCCGTCGGTGGATTTGTAGATCTTGTCTGTGCCCATCGCCGCATAGATGGTGATCTGGTTCACGTTGTCCGCATCGATGGCGATGGATCTGGGGTAGTTGCCAGTGAGGTTTAAGCCTGCTCCAATCTTCGTGGAGGTTGCCGTCGTGCGAGGGGTCTTAATCTTATAGATTCCAGAACCTGTGGCTGCATAGAGGGTGATTTGACCATTGATGGTCACAGAGTCGAGGTCCACGATTCGCTCTCCGCTCAGCGCGATCACCGACCAAGTCACTCCGCCGTCAAGCGATCGAAGAAGTCCCGCCTTGTTGGTGGCTGCATAGATCGTCTGATGTTGGGTGCCATCAAAGGAGCTCGGATCAAAAACATAGTGTTGGCCCTGGCCGTAGTCGTAGCCGGGTTCTATCTTTGAGTAGTAGGTCTGTTGGACGAGCTTCCAACTTTCTCCACCATCGGTCGATCGGTAGATGCCATCCACATCCGAACCACCTGAAGCCAAACCGCCACTCACAAAGATCACATTTTCATTCTTAGGGTCCACTCCGATGGAGACGCCACCGTTGGCTTGAAAACCATTGCGTTTGGAGATCCAAGAGGAGCCCCCATTGGTGGACTTCCAAACTTGAGAGGTGTCGACCACCAGGTAGACCGTTTCGGGGTTGGACTGGGCATAGGCCATACTTTGAATCATTTGAAAACCCTCGCCTCCTTCAAGGCCTGCTTGAAGTTGAGCTGGGGATCTGAGAGGGAGAGCCTTCCATCCTGTAGATACTGGGACAGGGTCAGTGGATTCTCCATTGCCGGTTTCAGGAAGGGGATTGGCAGGAGGCTCATCGGTTGAAGTGGGGGTTCGATCAGTCGGATCTAAGTTAGGATCTAGGTCGTCGGTTTCTGATCCGTCTGTGAGATCGCCCAAACCGTGTGTTGAGAGGAGTTGCGTCTGTTTGGTGCAACCACAAACCACCAGGAAAACCAAAGCAAGAATCCCACGGAATCTGGGGGCTTTCAGCCGTGCCCTCTTGTGCGAACAATCCATTTGTTTCATAGTGGAACTCCCCCCAACGGGATGGCGACCAACCTGATCATCACATTTCTGCAGTGGTCGAGCCCCTTTCGAGTTAGATAGAAGCATAAGCTATGCCGCGTCAGGCCGGTTTAAATGCGTCTAAGATGGGCTCGACTGCCCAAAGCTTCTCCACTCAATGGATCAAATGCAAAGATTTCCCAATCTTTTCAGTGGGAAAGGTGCAAGCCGAACCCTCCATGACATGATCTGCAGATCGACGCTTTGAAATGGATCACTCCCTATTCAGTTGGCTTAAAGTGAGACATTTCGACTGGAACTTCACCAAAAGCGTTACGATTTGCGGCGGGCAACAATCACACCATCTCGCACGGGGTTGAGAAACGAATCAAAGTGGGGGTCATTTGCAACAGCCTCATTGTGTTTTCGAATGGCCTCGGTCCATCCGGGACGAACATCGTTGGTCACCTGCTCTTGAGCGACACGTCCACTCCAGAGCGTGTTGTCGCAGATGTAGAGTCCCCCCGGGCGAAGGCGAGCACGTGCCATGTCCCAAACTTCAGGGTAGCCATTTTTGTCCACATCGTTGTAGATGATGTCAAACTCTCCATCTGTGGTTTTAAAGATCTCTTGAGCCCAGCCCACACGAAAATCAATTTTTGACCAAACACCGGCTTCACTCAAAAAGTGTTTGGCTCTTCGCTCGTTCTCCTGGTCACCCTCTGAGCAGATGATCTTCCCCGAAGCGTCCATCCCTTGGGCAAACCAGTAGGCGGAATAGCCGTAGCCACTTCCAAATTCAAAGATTCGTTTTGCATGGATCGACAAGGCAAGAAGTTTCAGCATCAGCCCAACCTGACGACCTACAATCGGAAAATCCTCTTTGAGTGCAAGATCCTCCATCTGCTTGACCACCGAATCACCGCTCTTTTCAAAGAGGCGATCGAGATAGGCCATGATTTCAGGATGTACAGGTTGCATGGGAGGATTGGTTTTCGTTGAGGGATCGATGATATCTTTTTTCATAGAGATCCATCTAAGCACAAGACAGGGGTGTCATCAAGTGGTCCGTAAAAGATGTGCAAAATCTAATGTGGGGGGATCTTCTTGACACCGATTCAATGGCCCTCTAGGCTCGTGAAACAATTCGGGCGTTGAGACGTATTGCAGTCGCCGGAGGTTAACGATGTTTGAAAAGGAGATGAGGATGAGTGTTCCTGGAGTTGAACCACTGCATAAAGCCAAGACCAAGAGTGTTGATTACCGAGTGTGTCACGAGGCGATGGAGAATCCCAAACGATTTGAAGAGCTTGCGCGCTGGGGGCGCGAGGAGATTCTCATTGCAGAAACAGAGATGCCTGGCCTTATGGCACTTCGTGAAGAGTATGGCAAATCTCAACCATTGAAGGGGGCACGCATTGCCGGTTGCCTTCACATGACGATTCAAACAGCGGTGTTGATGGAAACATTAACGAAGCTTGGGGCTGAGGTGCGTTGGTCCTCTTGCAACATCTTTTCGACCCAAGATCATGCGGCGGTGGCGATGGCCGCAGCGGGCATCCCCGTCTTTGCTTGGAAAGGGGAGACCGAAGAGGAGTTCAATTGGTGCATTGAGCAGACCATCACAGGATGGGGACCTGAGGGATACAACCTCATTTTGGATGATGGTGGTGATCTTACCAACATGATGCATGAGCCTCGCTTTGCAGAAATCATGTCCAAAATTGTGGGTCTCTCTGAAGAGACCACGACTGGGGTTCACAACCTGGAGAGACTCCATAAGTTGGGTAAGCTCAAAACACCTGCGATCAACGTGAACGATTCGGTCACCAAATCGAAGTTTGACAATCTGTATGGTTGCCGTGAGTCGTTGGCAGATGGAATCAAACGTGCCACAGATGTGATGGTTGCAGGTAAGGTGGTGGTCGTTGCAGGTTACGGTGACGTCGGTAAAGGGTGTGCCCACTCCATGAAATCCTATGGGGCGCGAGTGCTCATTACGGAGATCGATCCCATATGTGCGCTTCAGGCTGCAATGGAGGGTTACGAAGTGACCACCATGGAGAAGGCCGCCGCTCAAGGAGATATCTTTGTGACTGCCACAGGCTGTTGTGACATCATCGCCGAAAAGCACTTTTCCCAAATGAAAGATGGCGCCATTGTCTGCAACATCGGACACTTTGACATTGAGATTGATATGGCTTGGCTCAACAAGAGCACTAAGATGAGGGAGATCAAGCCGCAAGTGGATCTTCACACCTTTGGTGACGGTCGTCGAGTCATTGTCCTTGCCAAGGGTCGACTTGTGAATTTGGGTTGTGGAACGGGTCACCCCTCTTTTGTTATGAGCAATTCGTTTACGAACCAAGTCCTTGCGCAGATTGAACTCTACACTCAGCGCGAAAAATACAGGGAGATCAAGGTCTATCGTTTGCCAAAGGAGATGGATGAAAAGGTGGCGGCTCTTCATCTCAAGAAGATCGGTGTGGAGTTGACGAAGTTGACGCCGAAGCAGGCGGATTACCTGGGACTCAACGCGGCCGGCCCCTTTAAACCGGAACACTATCGGTACTGAGGGTGAGATCATGATGAGGTCAAATCTTCGTACTGCCTGTTTGGGTGTTTTAATTGTCAGTTTGTCTCTGGTTTCTGGGTGTGGCTGGCGGGCCATACCCCAGTCTAAGAATGAGGTTGAGGCTCAGGTCTCTGAGGTGACCAACCAATACAAGCGCAGAGCCGATCTCATCCCAAATCTGGTGAGTGTGGTGAAGGGATATGCAAAGCATGAGAGCTCAACCCTTGAGGCGGTCATCTCGGCTCGGGCGAAGGCGACCCAAGTGGCCATTGATCCCACAAAAATGACGGCTGAAAAGCTTCAAGAGTATCAACAAGCGCAGGGCTCATTGAGTTCGGCGTTGGGCCGGTTGATGGTGGTGATTGAGCGCTACCCTGATCTCAAAGCCGACCGTAATTTTCGAGAACTTCAAGCGCAACTTGAGGGTGTTGAAAATCGGATCACCGTGGCTCGACAGCGCCACATTGAAGCGATTAAGAATTTTAATAATCTTGTCACAGTTCCTCCGGAGAGTTGGACCAACTCGATCTTTTACCATTTTGAAAAGATGCCTCAGTGGAGTGTAGAAAATGCGAAGAGTCTGGAAGAGGCTCCGAAAGTTGAGATGTAAAGAGCGCTCTTCTTTCATGGACTCGACCTCATTCCTTCATATGCGATGGCCAAGTTTGGTTTGCTCGGCACTCTTTCTTGTCATATGGGTCGTCAACTCCTCTCTTTTTGCAGATGATTTTCGAGTTCCACCTCTTCGCGGTCCGGTCAACGATGAGGCACGCATGGTCTCCTCGAAATTTGAGGGAGCTCTGGGAAGTGCTTTAAAGAAGCTCTATGAGGGTCGTGGGACACAAATTTCGGTTTTGACCGTGGAGAATTTGGGTGGGCTCTCGATAGAAGATGCCTCGATCCGGGTGGTCGATGAGTGGAAGCTCGGTGGACAAAAGAGTGATCGTGGGGTCCTCCTGATGCTCGCCAAATCGGAACGGACCATTCGAATCGAAGTGGGTCAGGGGCTTGAGGGAGATTTGACCGATGCTCACTCAAAGAGAATCATTGATGAAGCCATGGTCCCACTTTTGCGCAGTGGTCACGTTGAAGCAGCTCTCCTTGTGGGGGTTTCTCAGATCGTCTCTCGCACAGATCCCGATTTTGATTTTAAATCCATGGTCGAGCAGGGAGGGTTCTCCTATCAACCTCGTGGCAAAAAGGGGATCTCAATCTTTGAGATTCTTCTCTTTCTTTTTATCTTTCTTGTGGTGGTGGGATCGCGAGGAGGGCTTTTGGGATTTCTCTTGGGAGTGGGACTTGGTCGCCACAGCCGAGGCGGTTTGGGAAGATACAGTGGTGGTCTTGGTGGCGGTCTAGGTGGAGGCTTCGGTGGTGGCGGAGGTTGGTCTGGCGGCGGCGGTGGTTTCAGTGGTGGTGGCGCTTCAGGGAGGTGGTGATGAAGAGCGTAGATCTGCCGAATTGGATTGGTCACAGATTGGATGCGGACCACGCAGCTCGCATTGAGGCCTCCATAGTCGAGGCTGAATCAAAGACGAGCGGAGAGATCATTCCGATGGTTGTGAGGCGATCGTCCACGATAGGCCATGTTCCGCTTGTTCTGCTTTTGACCCTCTTGTTGGTGGTCTCTTTGCTTCATCTCTTTTTCTTCGCTGAGGAACATTTGGAGTGGAACATTTGGGTGGGGTTGGCGGAGTTGATGGCAGTTCTAGTTTTGGTGCGCCTGCTTGCCCCCCTTGAGACGATTCAACGATGGCTGACTCCGGTGGGCGATCAAGAGGTCCAGGTTTTGGCTCGAGCTCAACTGGAGTTCTACCAATCTTCAGTGAGACAAACAGAGGGAGCCACGGGGGTTCTTCTCTTTGTTTCGCTTATGGAGCGCCAGGCTGTTGTACTTGCAGATCAAGCCATAGATGCTCGGCTGGATGAAAAAGATTGCCGAGGAGTTGTTGGGCGAATTGTTGAAGGAATCAAGCAAGAGGATTTGACCCGCGGCCTTTGTGACGGAGTTCAAGAGTGTGGTGAGCTTCTCTCTCGACACTTTCCTCTACGTGAGGGCGATCGCAATGAGCTTTTGAACCACTTGATCATCAAGGAGTGACCGATGATATCTCTGGGGATCGATCGTCTTAAGTCTGAGGTTTCATGGCAAAGACAGTTGCAGGGGCGCCGGGTGGCTCTCTTAGGACATGCGGCTTCAACTGATCGCGAGCTAACCCCCACGCTGGACATCTTGGCATCCCTCAAAGGGATTCAATTGACCTGCGCCTTTGGCCCCCAGCATGGAGTGAGGGGCGAAAAGCAGGACAACATGGAGGAGTCTGAGGATTTCGTGGACCCCATCTGGAAGATCCCAATCTACAGTCTTTACGGGAAAAGTCGAACCCCCACGGATGAGATGATGGAGAGCTTTGATCTTCTCATCATCGATCTTCAAGATGTGGGTTGTCGCATCTACACCTACATCACAACAATGCATTTTATGCTTGAGGCCTGCGCGCGTAAGGGACGAGAAGTGTGGGTGCTCGATCGCCCCAATCCAGCCGGAAGGGGGGTGGAAGGGACCCTTCTTGAACCTGGATGGGAGAGCTTTGTAGGTTTTGGTCCCATACCGATCAGACATGGTTTGACTCTCGGGGAGCTGGCCCGTTGGATGGTGGTTCACTCCCAACTCGATTTGAAACTTGAGGTGATCCCTATGAGCGGCTATGACCCCTTGAAGGCGCCTGGTTTTGGCTGGCCGATGGGAGAGCTCTCTTGGGTAAATCCAAGTCCCAATGCGGCCTCGGTCTCGATGGCTCGCTGCTATGCTGGGACGGTGCTGCTTGAAGGCACAGAACTCTCAGAAGGGCGTGGGACGACTCGTCCTCTAGAGATGGTGGGGGCTCCTTGGATTCGGCCCTGGGAGCTATTGAAGTCGATGCAGGAGTTTGCACCTGAGTGGATGGAGGGGTGTCGGTTGCGTGTGAGTTTCTTTCAACCGACCTTTCAGAAGCATGCAGGAAAGCTCTGTGGGGGGTTTCAAGTTCACGTTGAAGACTCCGGATTTGACCCCAACACCTTTCGGCCCTATCGGCTCTTTGCGGCTCTCTTTAAGGTGGTTCGAAAACTCCATCCACACGAAAAATTGTGGAGGATCTTCCACTACGAATATGAGACGGAAAGGCTCGCCATTGACCTGATCAATGGTGGCCCCTTCTTGAGGGAGTGGGTCGAAGATCAGAGCTCCTCAAAAGGTGACTTTGAGAAAAAAGTCGCCCATGATGAGGATGTGTGGACTGATGTTCGACGTCCTTTTTTGATTTACTAGAGAGTGCCTGGCACTAGATAGCGCTGAGTTCAGAACGGATAGGGTTCAACCCGGATTTGAAATTGAGGTGGTGAAAGAGGGTCATCATGGGTGTAAAGATTCGACTTACCAATGGAGTCTTAGAGACGATTCCACATCACCCTATTGACAGTGTGGGTGTGAGTGAGCGTGCAGCCTCTTTTACTAAACGAAGTTTGAAGAAGGGGTCCAAGCTAGAGGCTCTCAAGACGATGGTCGCCATGATGGATCTCACAACCCTTGAGGGCGCAGATACCCCTGAACGCGTGCGACAGCTTTGCGGTCGCGCACGTCAACCCCTGCCAGCCCATTTGGATGAGCTGGTCGGAGGGGTTCCACCCGTGGCGGCAGTCTGCGTTTACCCGGCATTGGTGCCTGTGGCCGTGGAATTTTTGGCCGAAACGTCCGTTCAGGTGGCGTCGGTTTCAACTGCATTTCCATCTTCGCAAGTTTCTGGTGAGTTAAAGTTACTCGATGTTCAGCAGGCCGTCTCATGGGGAGCAACCGAGATCGATATGGTCATCAGTCGCAACGCTTTTTTGAGAGGGGACTACCAGACGGTCTATGATGAGATCGTCAAGGTCAAGGAGGCTTGTGGCACGGGGGCTCATCTCAAGGTGATTCTAGAAACCGGTGAACTCGGCACCCTCGATCAGGTCTACCGAGCCTCGAAGCTTGCGATCTTAGCGGGTGCCGATTTCATCAAGACCTCCACAGGGAAGGTGCAGCCCGGGGCGACACTGCCAGTGACACTGGTCATGCTGCAATCCATCTTTGACCACTTTCAACAGAGCGGTCAGCGCATTGGGATGAAGCCAGCTGGTGGAGTGCGAACGGCCAAGGAGGCCATCGCCTACCTCTGCATGGTCTATGAAGTGTTGGGAGTGGAGTGGTTGACACCAACTCTTTTTCGATTTGGGGCGAGTCGTCTTTTGAACGATGTGCTAAGGCAGATTTTAAGGCAGGTGACAGGGAGCTACTACAACGAAGAGGTGTTTGGAAGTGAATAGAGTGGAAACAGGCAAGAGCACAAGTAAGGGATCCGAAGGTCCGTCAGTGTGGAAAGGGGAGTTTGCCCCTTCGATGGAGTCTTCAAGCACAGTGAAGATTCGACCTCGATATGGTCACTACATTGCGGGAGGTTGGGTGGCTCCCAAAGCGGGTCGGTACTTTAAGACTCTCAATCCCGCAACAGAGGAAGTTCTTTGTGAAGTGGCTGAAGGCTCGGAGGCTGATGTGGGCTCGGCGGTTCAAGCGGCCGATCGTGCCTACAAGGATGTCTGGTCTAAAATGAGCGGGGCCGAGCGAGGAGGCTATCTTTTTCGCATGGCCCGTCTTCTTCAAGAACGAGCGCGAGAGTTTGCAGTTCTTGAAACCCTCGATGGCGGAAAACCGATCAAGGAGTCACGGGATTTTGATCTACCTTCGGCCTGCAACCACCTCTTCTACTATGCCGGGTGGGCCGACAAATTGGAGTACGCCTTTGGAAAACGAGAGAGTCGAGCTTGGGGTGTGGCAGGGCAGATCATCCCCTGGAACTTCCCCCTTTTGATGGCGGCTTGGAAGATTGCCCCGGCTCTGGCGTGTGGAAATTGTGTTGTACTTAAGCCGGCAGAGACCACGCCGCTCACAGCCCTTCTGTTTGCCGAGATTGTGGAGGCCTCGGGGCTTCCGCCCGGAGTTGTGAACATTGTGACTGGGGCAGGCCCCACGGGGGCAGCTCTTGTGCGCCACCCTGGTGTGAAGAAGATCGCCTTTACAGGTTCCACGGAGATCGGAAAGCTCATTGCACAAAACTCTGCGGAGTTTGATAAGAGGCTCACTCTGGAACTTGGCGGTAAGTCGGCTCACATCATCTTTGAGGATGCTCCCATCGATCAGGCGGTGGAGGGAGTGGTTCAGGGAATCTTTTTCAATCAGGGGCACGTCTGCTGTGCAGGCTCGCGCCTCTTTGTGGAGGAGAGCATCAGCACACTCTTTGTGGAGAAACTCAAGCGGCGGATGGAGACCCTTCGAGTTGGTCCACCTCTGGACAAGAACACCGACCTAGGGGCGATCAACTCCAAGGAGCAGTTGACGAAAATTCAAGGATTGATCCAAAGAGGGAAAGAGGAGGGGGCTCTCTACTTTGAGACCTCTT
This sequence comes from Pseudomonadota bacterium, assembly GCA_014584465.1. Taxonomy (GTDB): domain Bacteria; phylum Bdellovibrionota; class Bdellovibrionia; order Bdellovibrionales; family JACTMU01; genus JACTMU01. The sequence goes on from JACTMU010000093.1 coordinate 25,332, forward strand.
GCAAGTTGCCCGATCGAGGCTACTTTCTGCGCCCGGCCCTCTTTGAGAGGGTCTCCCCCTCGGCCACCATTCAACGAGAGGAGATCTTTGGTCCCGTGCTCACGGTCTCAACCTTTCGAACTCCTGAGGAGGCCATTCAAAAGGCCAACGACACCCAATATGGGTTAGCTGCGGGAGTTTGGTCCGACAAGGGAGCCAAGCTCTTTGAGGTCTCACGAAGGCTCAAAGCTGGAGTCGTGTGGGCCAACACCTACAACAAATTTGACCCCTGCTCACCCTTTGGGGGCTACTTTGAGAGTGGTTGGGGACGAGAAGGTGGGCTTCATGGCCTCTATCCCTATCGGGAGGTTTTATGATCACAGTGGCAAAGACGCACAAGATGTTCATTGGGGGTGCCTTTGTACGTTCGGAGTCGGGGCGAACCTTCAACGTGACCCTCGCGGCAAAGAGCGTGGCCAAAGGCACGCCACGAAGTCGGGCAAGCTCGGCGCCTGGTGCAGCACTCTTAGCACCCAGGACAGCGGCCTCGGCGCCAAGTGCAACGCTCTCAGTGCAACTTGGGCGAGCTTCTGGCAAGGATCTTCGAAACGCGGTCGAAGCTGCCGAAAAGGGGTTTGGGGCATGGCAAAAGTGCTCTCCCTTTCTGCGGAGTCAGATTCTCTACCGCTGGGCTGAGATGGTGGAGGGAAAGCGCGAGGAGTTTTCCCACCTGATTGAGAGCGCGATCTTGGATCGTCACGCTTCATCCTCTAAAGTGCAAAGAGCGAGGGATGTTTCAGCTGAGATTCGAAATGAAGTTGGTGCGGAGTTTGAACGCGGACTTGCCTCGCTCATCTACTTTGCCGGATTTTGCGATAAGTTCGGTCAGATCGTAGGAAGTCTCAACCCCGTCTCTGGCCCTTTTCACAATGTGACCTTTCCTGAGTCTGTAGGGGTCGTCGCCTATGTGGGTCTGGCTGGTGGGCCCCCCGGTCAGCCTGGAAAGTCGAACCGATCGAGCCGAAACACCCAAGCGACCCGCACGACGCAATCGACCCGCACGACGCAATCGACCCAAACGACCCGATCTGGCAAAATCCACAAATTGAGCAAATCTGGTGAGCCTTCCGGCAAGCTCGGTGGCTCTGGTGTGGGCTTTGGAGAGCTTCTTTGTGACCTTGCGGCCATCCTCGCCTCAGGAAGTGCGGTGGTGGCTCTCATACCAGGAGCCAGAGGGATTTTTGTAAATACCCTTGGTGAGGCTTTGGCGACCTCAGATCTCCCAGATGGGGCTGTGAATCTCCTGACTGGGGAGGTGGAGGAGATTCTTCCTACGATGGCAAGCCACCGAAGAGTCCAGGCACTCTCTCTACCGAATCGGGGAGGGGTCTTAACACCAGGTTCGATCTTGGTTGAGGCCAAAAAGAGTGCGGTTGGAAATATGAAGCGAGTGGTGGGCGGGCATCGTGGAGAAGAGTCGATGGAGCATCTGATGGAGTACAGTGAATTCAAGACCGTGTGGCATCCCAGCGCCATTTAGTGCCAGGCACAAGATTAGCTAGACACTTGTCATGAGCTAGATGGGGGAGGTCTCGAGGGGCCGGGGAGGAGGGGCTGACCCATTCAAAGGCTCAAACAGTCCTCGTCTGGCCAAACGCCATTTCATGGCGCATGTCCAGACTGCGGAACTCGCTTTGAACGGATCAGCCCCTCCTTCCCGGCCTCGCAACCATCGTGGGTCATCGAAATAGGGGCGCGGCCTAGTTGCGCATAATTCGTTCTGTTCAACCCAAAAAGGAGCACATGCAGAAGTAGACCGAAATCCTGGCTCGTATGAGTAAAGAGCTTGAGAGGCTTTAATTGGGTGAGATTTTCCTATCGAATCATTGAGATAGGGCAAGGCATGATCATTTGTGCCACACGGCCTTTGTTGCTCGAGTTACGATGAAGTGTGGGAAAAATTGATCCTCAATATTTCCATTACCCCATTTACTTTCATGAAATCCCGTAATAAAGAAGCCAGCTTCAGCTCAGGAACAAAACAATTTGAAACTGGGTGCACGATCAAATCGAAGGTTTCATTGTCAAAGTTTTCCAGATTTCTCATATCACCAAGCACTGTTTTGAGATTCAAATTTTCCGATCCGCGACCATTCGATCAGACTCTAGCTGCAACGGCGACGCATCCAATACGGTCACATGAGCTCCATCTGTCGCCAAAATGGGAGCTTGCTGCCCTCCGCCGGAGGCAAGGCAGAGAATCTCTTTCCCCTTTATGGGCTGAAGCCAAGAGTCGGGCAAAAAATAGGAAGGGATCCTGATATCATCAATGTCTCGGTTTTTCAAATAGGTGTGTGACCATAGGATGCGCGAGAGGGGGGAGAGTTTCCTATTCTGCTCCGTTTACATTAAGCAAGGCGCCAGAACGGTTCGAATTTCGATTAGAGTCCTGCAAGGCAATATGGCAACTTTTGCCACGCCTCAGTTATGCTAGGACGCTACTATGAAGATACTTTTTAGCTTATCCATTTGACGTGCAGTTTGTTTTTTTTCGATAATGTCATCATAAAAACGAAGCATAAACGTTTTAATAAGATCAGTTGTAGATATTCCCATCTTCTCCTTTAACTTATTAAATTCAACAAATAGTGATTCAGATAGCTTTATTGAGACACGTTCCGAAGCTTTCCCTTTAATGTGTTCCGAATTTATGATTTTAGCGAAGTCTGACTTCCGAAAGTTCATTTTATATTCATTGATATAATACCTTACTATTGGTGCTACTTTATCGCTACTGTCAATGCCCATTTCATCATAAGAAACCAGAAGCATATCATATAGGTGTTTCGGCACTCTTGCTTCTATCGAGCGGACTAACTTCTTTCTCTGCTCTCTAATTCTCGGGGCAGATTGTTGAGGAACTGAAACCAGTTTGTCACAAGAATCACATATGGCAACCAAAATATCTTTTGCCTGACCCTTGCCACTAGAAAAAGGTACATCTCTCACCTTAAAGGTCGTTGGGACCACCTCTTTGCAATGACTGCAGAGAGCTCTTGATTTTTCGCCTTCTTTATAAATCTTCATCTTTTCATCCTCGTTGCATTTCTAGCTTTCTTTCTGTGAACACTTATGAACCACACATCCGGCTCCAAAAAATAGCATTTTATATACCAATCATAACCATTATGTTTTGGCTCAAAAATGTGAACGGGTATTCCTGAATGAGCATGATGAGGACTCACGCTATATTGAGTGCCTTGGCACTTTTTTAAGCAATTTGCCACATCTTCAGGAGAAACTTCACCTACCAGCAATAGGTTCTTCTCATCGATGTTCTTCCTCATCTCATGCTGAATCGAGCCCTCCCTGAGCTGTTCAATGACCCTGGTGCGAACATCTTTAAGACCCATAATGTAGAGTACGATATTTATCGTACAAATTCAACAAAAATTCTCGCTTCTGACCGAAACTGGGGAGTGGGCAGTTTCTATTGAGTTCGATCTGTTGGAGCCCGATGTCTGCGGGTTTGAACTTGGAAACTGTGGCCATTTGGGATCTGCCACAGAATGGCTAGGCTCTTTTGTCACAGATCTTAGGGACGCAAATGTGTCTCTTTGAGACGTCACTTTGATGTCGTTCGTAACACATTGAATTTCAAAAGGATTCTGAATTTAGGTCAACGGCGGTGTTTCATTTTTAGACATCCAGGTAGTCTTTTCATGGTTCTCGAAAGCGTGGCCCTAAAATCAATTTTGTAAAGTAAAATTCAATAGATAGATCTCATTGGAGGGTGGTTGGTCCAGATCTTGGAGTAGGTGAGCCTTGAAGCTCAAGGTGTAACTATTCCTAGGAGGAAAGTGAAATGAGACGTAAAATGCCAAAAAACCAGCTCGTCATGATCATGATGTTGTTTGGTGTCTTAGGGATGAACTTGGTATTAACTCAACGACTCGGTCGGATCGAACTGGCTGAGACCTACGATCCCGATTTCTCAGATGACAGCAGCTATAAGGACCTGGGCGATTTCGGTATGAGCGAGGTCGACGGGGGCGCAAGCATTGCCGCCGACGCCCGAAAGTGGCTCAACTGCGGTAAGTACCTGGATACCACAAGAACAAAGAATACGATCAAGCACGGTATCAAATATTTGGTCTCTAAGGGTGGCTCGCTCGGAAAGGAACTTGTTGGTGAAATGGAGAGTTTGAAGACAGATGGGGATAAGTACACATTTCACTATATGACGACCATGGATGATTATGATCGCACGATGGTGGTTTGGAAAGCCAAAAATCCCAGTGAGGACGGCACAAGTCCCTACCTCTTTTCGTTCTACACAGATCGCAACCTTACAGATCAGATTGGTCGTTGCATTGAGCGAGACGGGCCCCATTCGGGCGAGACCATGAATGAGATGTACAAGAGTGCCTTTCAGGAGCACCTTCAGTCGGAAGAGATTGACGGAATCAGCACAAAGCGGGCGGAAGAGCGGGAAGTCATGGCAAGGATCAAGGAGTGTAAGGTGGCTGGGGCTCTCAATAAAGCTGGTTTTGTGAAGAGAGTTCGTAAAGAGGCCAAGACGGCTGAGGATAAACTTGAGTTTCACCGGGAACTTCTTAAGGAGATGGACGAAGGGTTTGACGATGACGTCAAAAAGCTTGATTCGAGAATCCAGAAGAAGTGTTTTGTGAAGCATCTCAAGGAGGTTTTGGCAAAAACTTCTCAGGAGGATGTTAAAGTTTTTGGTGAAGACATCTTGGATTTTGTGAATGATTTGCAAACGAAGGATCAGGTCTTCACGAAGGATGTGAAGAAGATCGTGATGAACTATTCCAAGAGGTATGTGTCCAAGGCCATCCGCACGGAAGTTCGAGATGAGGTCAAGGAGTATGTCGATGAACTCAAGGAGCTGGATGAAGAGATTTCTGAGAATCAACGCCGCATAGAGAGTGGAAATCCCTATGAGGCATGGTCGGCCTTTGCAAAGAACAATCAGTTGATGATGAAGCGAAACTACTTGTCTCAAAAAGCAGGCCGCTTCTTAAACCATCGAATCCCTAAGGCCGATGAGTTGGGCTGGATTGGTTCGGATCAAGAGCTTAAGAACTTGATCTTGAAGGATGGATCGGTTCGTACACTTAAGAATCTCGTGAAGCGCAACCCATGGGACATGAGTGGTTCTGGTGGTGGATTGCTGGATGATGATCGTGGCCATGACGGTCATGGTGACGGTTGGAACGACACCTTTTACAATGGTTCTGCCTACCAGGATCGAGGACTTCGACGGCCGCTCTATGGTGACAATAAAGGTGGCGGATACTATGACTATGTTCATGATCAGGAATTCTTTGACAACGGTTCCAATCGTGGTGGCTCTGGCTCGCGAGGCTACATCAGTGGCAGCAGAATGGATCGAGGTGGTGGATTTTCTTCAAGAGGTTACGTGTCGGGCGGAATTATGCCCTCAACACGAAGCTACATGGGTGGTGCCCGTGGACTTCCTTCGCGTGTGGATGATCTCTACTACAACAGTGGCCGCTTCGGATACAACTATGGGTACAATGGGTATAATACAGGTGTTCAAGGACGTGGCATCGTGGCGGACTATCGTTATGGAGCGGGCGTTGGGGTGAGAGGATACCCCAATGCGGCGGTCGGTGGGTCGCGGTATTCACCTAGTGGTAGTGGTGCCGTTGGGTATCGTGGCGTCTACAATCAGTATGATCCCTATCTTTCTGGAATGACCTCGCGCTCTCTGGTGAGCCCCTATCGTGGAGCCTACTACGGCGGCTCTTATAGCGGTTCTTACGGTGGAGTCGGCTCACAAGTGGGAACGACCAGCCTACGAGGTGGAGTTGTCAACCCAACAGGAACATCCGGGCGCTACGACTACAACCTCTACAACGGTGGTGCAGGTCGTGGTTACGCTCCCGGGATTCGTGGCGGCGTCGGTCGCTCCTATTGATCCTCTTCCAATGGATTGGCCCAATTTGAGACAATTGGGCCGTCAAAGAGGCTTTCTCTTGGCGATCCAGTGAGGAGCAACTTTCAATATGTTGACTTCATGCTCGTTTTTATGAAATTATGAGCATATGGACAACAAAATAGTTGAACGGAAAATCACACCTCATCTGAAATCTGCAACCAAAAGCGTCTTGCTCTTAGGCCCTCGTCAGGTCGGAAAGTCCACACTCATGGAGGCTATGGATTGTGACTTGGTGATCAATTTGGCCGATGAGGTCGAGTTTTTGACTCACTCCGGACATCCAGAAGAACTAAGGAGACTTATTGAACTTCAGAAGCCAACGCGAATCTTAATTGATGAGATACAGCGATTGCCGTCGCTTCTGAACACTGTACAAGCCCTAACTGATGGCAACAAGAAATTGAAGTTTTTTATTACAGGATCAAGTGCCAGAAAACTTAAGCGAGGGGGAGCAAACCTTCTTCCTGGAAGAGTTTTCAATTATCACCTAGGTCCCTTTGTCGCTTCTGAATTCAATTACAAAATGGGTACCGAGGTGGTTTTGAAATTTGGCGCATTGCCAGAGGTCTATCTATCAAAAAGTGAAGGCTTTCGGAAAAAACACCTTGTATCCTATGTTGCCAATTATCTGAGAGAGGAGATCGGGCAGGAGGCTCTTGTGAGGAATCTTGACTCTTTTTCTCGTTTTCTTCAGACAGTGGTTTTGTCTGTAAGTCAGTTTGTCGATTATACGAAACTGGCAAAGGCCGCCAGAATCTCACGACATGCGTGTCCAAGGTATTTTGAGATTTTAGAAGAGACGATGGTTGGGTATCGCATATTTCCCTTTCTTGCCGCAGAGGGCGAGTTTGATCTTATTCGACATCCAAAATTCTTCTTGTTTGACAATGGAATTTATAATGGTCTGCTCAGAAATTTCGAAAGCAGTCGGGATCGGATAGGAGTTCTGAGTGAACAGCTCATTTTCAATCAAATATTTCATTCAGCATGGGCCAATGAGAAGGCCATTGAAATGAACTCATTTCGAACAAGATCAGGAGAGGAAATTGATTTCATTGCAACTGTCGATCATCATGTTTTTGCTATTGAAGTAAAGACGTCTGATCATATTCAAAGCGACGACATCGAAAGCCTCATGCTCTTTGACAAAGCCTATCCAAAAAACGAAGGTCTCTTCATTTTTCATCTGGGGGCCAAAGAGCGTAAGATCGGAAAGGTCTCTGTTCTCCCATGGCAGAAGGGCCTTGAAGAGATTGGGCTTTAGTTCCCGCCAAGCACCAGTTACCGAAATGAACGGGTCATCGACTTCACGCAGAGGTCAACGAAACTTCCTGATGGGCAAAATGGACTCGAACGGGCGTCAGAGTGATGGGATCAAGCTCGGTTTGACATCCTGGAATCCAGTTGGGGTCGGGGTGTTGATGGTACTTCCAAGGTGCATCAGGAAATTGCAGCGGTCTTGCAATTCCATATCGAGCGGCATGAGTGATGGCCGTGATGGAGTCAGAGAGTTTGGGCTCCTCGATGGGGCTGTCACTTCCAAAAAAGAGTCGCATCCCATTTTTTTCGATATCACTCCACGGGAAATAGTGTGGCTTGGACTGCGGCACCTTTTTTTCAAGCCAAGTGTGGTCACTCAGCCAGTGGCAGGGTTGCATGTGACAGGTCGGATGAAGTGCGGAAAGCTCTCGTAAGGTTTCAGGCCGAGCAATCTCCAGATGCTCCAGATGGAGGTCGCCCGCAATGCCCAGACGGGCGAGCGCAGACCCACATCGAGCTGCCTGCGCCACCGCCTCGTCTCCAAGAGCATGAACGGCTAGGGTCAGAGAGTGTTCCCACGTCCTTCGCATGATCGACTGAAGTTCCTCATTGGTCATGAGCGAGAGGCCATTTCCGGATCCTGAGCGGTAGGGCTCACTGACCCATGCCCCTTCGGATCCCAGCGCTCCATCGAGGTAGATCTTCACTCCACACACCCGGATCTTGTGAGCTTGGGGTGCCTTGAGGCCGTGAAGATCAGATCGAGCGCGCAAGGCTTCTTGGAGTGCTCGATCAAAATCACGAGGACCATCAGTTGAAAAGTACTGTTCAATCGCCAAGGTTAAGGGGATCTCTCCCTCAAAAAGTGAGAGTTTGGCTTCCCACTGGGTTTGATTGCAGCTCAGATCGCGAATGTGGGTGTAGCCATGTTGATTGAAGATCGATATGCCACGAAGCAGGGACTCTCGCATTGAAGATGAGGAGGGTTTGGGGATCTTGTCCAAGACGCTGTTCATGGCTAGATCCACGAGGATTCCCGTTGGCAACCCCTTGATGTCACGAAGGATCTTCCCACCCGTTGGGTCACTCAATGAGAGTGGTGTTGGGCGCCAGTCGCCGGGCGTTCCCTCAAGAAGTCCTGATTGACAGAGTGCCACGGTGTTGACCCACAGAGCGTGGCGATCTGCTCGCCAGAGGACCATGGGGCGATCCCCCGACATTTTGTCGAGATCGAGTCGGTTGGGCGGATCCTCGTGATCTGGCCACTCATTGTCGTTCCAGCCCGATCCAAGAATCCAACCATCGATGTCGGGGATCGGTTGTGGGATGAGGAGAAGGTCCTCCTTGGAGCGAAAATGACGACAGGAGAGGAGTCGGCTGTTGTAACCTGTTCCGAGCCAATGGACATGACTGTCATAGCAACACTCAATGATCATGCCTAGGTCTTTACCTCTAAAATGGGGGGAGATTCAATCCAGAACTTTGAACCCGGATCTGAAATTAGAAATGGAGATAAAAATCATCAAAGGTGCTGCCAGAGCATAAAGCGCAGAGAAAATAGGCCGAGGCGTATCCCCAGTTCTTCTGTAGTAGGGGTCATAGTATCCACGACGACGGCCATAAGGGGCATACCCGCCACCGACACCTCCGCCGATGCCACCACGAATTCCAAGGCTGTAGCCTCCGCCTCCGCCTCCATAGCTGCTAAAGGCACCACCACCATAGAGGACATTTTGCAGCTGGGCTTGCAATTGGTAGAGCTGCATCTGAAGGTCCGAGGCAATCCTCATGCGTTGCTGTTGCTCCTGCTGCACGCGCATCTGCATCTGCATCTGAAGCTCAAGTTGCATTTGATATTGCTGCATCATCTGCGATTGATAATCAAAGCCAAGCGTACCTCCGCCAGGCATCATCCCTGGCATTCCTAAGCCGCCCATACCGCCCATGCCCATACCAGGTCCCCAGGGTCCCATACCCATACCACCCCAAGGTCCACCCATGCCCATGCCAGGCCCCCAAGGTCCCATTCCACCCATACCCATGCCGAGTCCCATGCCCATGCCCATGCCCATGCCAGGTCCCCACGGTCCCATTCCACCCATACCCATGCCAGGCCCCCAAGGTCCCATTCCACCCATGCCCATGCCGAGTCCCATACCCATACCCATACCCATGCCCATGCCGGGTCCCATGCCCATACCGCCCCATGGTCCCATACCGGGCATGAACATTCCGCCGTTCATCATGGCGTAGGGGTTCATCATGGGGTTAAAGCCCCCCATGCCGCCCATACCGTACATTCCGCCGTAGGGTCCCATCATGCCCATGGGTCCCATCCCAAATCCGCCACCGCCCATTCCACCGGCGCAGCCAAAGCCTCCAGCACCAAATCCGCCATTGATGGCCCCATAGAGCCCACCCATAAAGAATGGGAAGGCATAGCCAAGGGCCCCATAGGGGTTGGTCCCCCAGCCCAACTTGGCATTGTATTTGGCCGCTTGTGAATATCCAAGGTATCCAAGGGCCGCCGAGCCGAGCGCCCCGACTGTACCGCCAAGGATCTCCCATTTTCGATTTTTGGAGGTCTTTCGACGCTCCTTCATTGCACACTCCCAGCAACCATTGTGGGCTTCGAGCTTATCTTCCCACTCATCATCGAGATCCTTCTTTCTGTACTTGATGGCGTCTTTGATGTCCTTCTTGGTCTCCTTGATTTGGGCAATCTCCGTATCGATCCCCGGGTCATTGATCACCTCTTTACAAGCATCTCTGATGCTTTCGCTACGTGGCAGTTTGCCACCCTTCCAGATCTCAGTATTATTGCAAAGTGAGATTTGAAAGCCATTCTTTCCGCTTATGCACGCCTTTGACACAGTTTGGAGCGGTTTGAATGCCTCATCCTTGACCATAGCATCGAGGACGTCTTCCTTGGGGCTTTGTAGGGCACCATTAATTTTATCTTTATCTGGTTTGCCTGATGGCGTCTTTAAACTATTGTCGAGGTATTTTGCCGCAATCTCTTCAATGGCGCTGGGGTCCATTGCGCTGACAACGCTCCCAGCCAGATTTGTCGTTGAATACTCAGCGGACTTGCTGGCGGAATTAGGGGAATATTGCGAATCCCAGTACTTTGTGAGTTCCGTTCGAAGATCACCCACTGTACAGCCCAGTAACTTTTCGGAGTTCAATCTGGTTTCGATCAGGGTGCGGTAGTTGTCATCGACTTGATTCAAAAAGCGTTTGAGACGAGTGGCTTTTTTCTTGGCTTCTTTCATATCATCTTCGACGTCATCGAGATCATCTTCGAGAGCGTCGAGTTCGTCGTCTTCGTCGTAGGCGCCGCCGCCGATGCCGTTGGGCCATGGGCACATGGGGTTTGCGTAGTAGGCGCCGGTTCCCCAGAATGCGTGGGCGAAGTCGGTGCAGATGAGCGCAATGATCGGCACAATAAAAAGCCTGGCTTTCATGTTCGTCTCCTCAAGTAGGATTCTTCATCCATTACTAAGTATACATTTCGTCAGGGAAGGGTCGTGACTTGACCTGTCGGCTCCGATTCTGGCCTTTGAGCGAGGTCGAGGGGGGTACTCCCGTCCCTGAACGTTATTCCTATTTGTAGCTAGACCAGATCGAGCTCCATTGGAGATTCGATTTTCAAGACCTGGTTTTTCCGGTCGATCTGAGTGTTCTGAAGGAATGAACGTGTCACTGGAACGTATGGGCAGGGGATCGATCGGAGGGAATGAACGGGTACACCCTGAGGTAAAGCAAAATCCATGCCGACGACTCTAGTTACAAGAGTTCTGCTTCTTGCTGTTCAAAACTTGGACAGATGTGAACTCTTTGGGTCACTCGCCAACCTCCACCCGCTTTGCTCCGTTCAGATCTGGGTCTAAAGCAGATGGTTTGGTTGGATCGAAAATGGGGTGTTGCTACTCCTGGGAATCGGGGATGGGAACGATGAGTTGCATCTGCTTGAGTGCCTCCACCGCCGGTTTTGGAGTGAAATTCGATTCAAAGAGGCCCCATGCCTTCTTCTCATCGGAGTTTGAAGGGGCATCTTGAAAAGAGTAGATGAAGCTCTTTTGAATCCACGAAAGCTCTTGGGTGCGCTGAAGAGCCTCTACCAGGTAACGAGCTTGAGTCTCGACGTCAACGCACTCATCATCTTCTTCGGGATTGCTGCACCAACCAGTTTCCGTGAGCCAAAAGGGTTTCACCTTAACGTCAGGATGTTCCGCGTAGTAGAGATCGAGAAGTTCTTTGATTCCAGTCTGAAACCAGCCACCGCGGGTCAGTTTGGTGATCAGAGTTGAAGGGGTCTTTTCATAGATGTGATAGGAGATGATGTCGATGTAGTCACCACCCTTTTCAAGGATTTTTCTGAGCCATGCACGGCCATCTTTTGATGGATCAGAGCTCTCACGATGGGCAAGGTCAGGGCCAATCACCTTTGCATCGGGATCGACGGATTTGATGGTCGCATGGGCAACCTTAAGAAGTTGAACGTAGTCCTCGGGACTGCCATCAAAGAAATGTTTGTAGTTGGGCTCATTCCAAATTCCCCAATGTTGAATCTTTCCCTTAAAGTGAGTGGAAGTCTCTTTAACAAAGTTGGCCCAATCGGTCAGTTGGCTTGGGGGTGTGGCATGACTTCTCTTTCCGTTGGCCCAACCTGGCGTGTAGGCCAGAGAGGCAAAGATCTTGAGGTTTTGCTCTTGAGCCTTTTCGACGATGCGATCCAAACACTCAAAATCAAAAACTCCCTGCTCGGATTCGATCCGATCCCAATTCATATCCACTCGGATCCACTGGGTTCCGATCTCTTTGATCGCCAAGATCTTTTGTTTGGTCTTTCCACAGGGAGCGTGAATGTTAAGCCCCCATTCAAACGAAGGCTCACTCGTGGTGATCGATGGAGTTCCATTGGCCAACACCCTACATGGGATTGAGATCAAAATTGCAAAGAAGACATTTCCGATTTTCATGGCGATTCCTCCATTTCAATATGTTGTCAGTCTCAAAAAAAAGATCTGCAACCACGTGATTGCCCTCTTGAAATGTGAGAGGGACTTCATGCTCTTATACTACATAGGGTGAAAAAAGTATATGGGCCGCGACGAAGCTAGAAAGAATTTCCATGGTGTCAAAAGGTTCGCCACTACTGAGGCAGTTCACTTTGAAACTGGTAGAGAAGTGTCTGAACTTGGTTGCTGAGTTTGTAGTTTCGAAATGCGCAGACACGCTCCATCTGATCATGACGACCTAGACTTGCAAGATGGTCATAGTCGACGATCACCGATTTGTAGAGGTCGGGTTCTTGAAGTTGATCCGCGAGTCTTTTGATGTGGCCCTCGGCAAATTGATTGGTCAAAATGGAACCGCGGCAGAATTCATCAAACTCACCACGGTTCTTTTCAAAGGCGAGAGATTGAATACAAAGTTTAGCGATGATCTTCTTAAGCGCTTCACCGTTGTCGTAGGTTCCCAGCAGAACTTTATCTTCATCGAGGTTGATTCGAATGGGGTAGCGGGGGCCATGAAAGAGCCCGTTGAAGGGATATTGAACCAGCTCCAGAAAAAAATTCTTTGGGTCATAGATGTTGGCCAAAGCCACCTTCCACGTCTTGTTCCAAATGGATGAGGGGGGATTCTCCTTCCAATCGTTTCGGGCCCGTTTGTACCCCGGTGCCTCTTTGACCAACCGAGCGAAGACCTCCTTGAGGTTGTTTCGGTGGGTTCCGTAGGTGCCATCGAGAACGTCGTGCATGATGTTGAGCATCCCGAGAAAGTAGTCCTTCACAGAAGTTTCAAGGGCGGCCATGTTGTTGTTTGAGATGACCAGTGCGTTGTTGAGATCCAACTCGGCGAGAGCTTGAGATTGCATATCGCCGGTGCCACCATTGAGGCTATCTCCAATGGTCTTCATGATCGAATTTCCAGAGACGGTGAGAAGATCTTGAACGTGCCGGTCGTTGATCTGTCCTGAACGAATGAACTGCCGATAGTCATAAAGTGCGATGGTCTCAATTCGCTGTTTGAGAAAGTTGGGTTGCTGATAGAGGACGTTGAGCTCCTTGTAGACGCTTCGAATGACATTTTCGGCAGCTTCCTTGATGGGGGTTTCTCCTTGTACAACCTTCATCGCGTTTAAGGATTCAAGAACTCTTGTGAGTTTCGGAAGAAGGTTCTCAATGTTGTTGATGACAATGCGAGATTCATCAACCTCTCGAAGTTCGGTGGACTCTTTCTCGGCCATCTTTAAGCGATCAGAAATCTTGAGGAGGTAATTTCGAACATTGTAGATACTGTCGAGGACCGAGACGCCTGGATCTTTAAGAGCTTCGGTCACCAGATTGACCTCATCCACTACAATGAAGTCTTTGAGGTACTCCATGACAGTGGTTTTCGACATCTGCATGATCTTGGTGTAGTTCTTATAAATGACCCCAAGGAGCTCGTCGGGTTTGTCTAAGGAGCAATGGAACTGTCCGTTGTTTTCGAGGAAGGCTCTCCATCCTCCAAAGCGGCCGTTGTTGGAGTTGTAGATGACCTTACACTTCGGATCTTCCCAAGTATCTTTCCCTCCGTAGAGACCTGTAATGGGAGGTGGAACTTCATTCCCCCATCCCATGAGGAGGAATGGGAGCTGATTGGCAGGGAAGTTGCTCGTGATGAAATTGACATTGGACTTATCACCCCAAACACCGCCGGTCATCTCATCGATGATTCGCTCAATCATGTCGAGCACAAGAACTTTTTGGGCCTTTGGCTCTGCGGTCTTCTGAAATGATTCCATCGTAAGACGCAAGTAATTGAAAGTGGAGGTCACATTGTTCTCATCTTTCATAAAGTTGACCACGTCGGTCCAAACTTCATTTTTTCGATTGGCATCATATTTCGTCATGGGCTCGGCGCCGAAGTGAATCTTTAGAACCCAGTTCGAGATGCGAGGAATGTCTCGTGCAAGAACAAAGTAGGATTCAAGGGGGTTGTAGGAGTTTCCCGCTTTGATCGGTGTGTGGTAGAGCCGACTGTAGTTGGCAAGTTCGCTTTGAAGATCTTTGTGCATCTCAATTTGGCAAAAGGAGTCCGTCGTGACTTCAGCGAGGCAGGACAAGGTGTTCCAGAGCTTGGTCATGCTGAGGCTCTGAAGGGCGGCATTGAAACGACTGTTTCGAATGGCAAAAAAGAGCTTTTCAAGGACGGAGGAGATTCTGGTGGTGTATCCTGAGTAATCTCCGTTTCCCACGAGATTTCCAATGAGCTGGGTTGTGGACTCAAGCATCGGTATGATTTGGGCTCCTGAGCTATGGACGCAATCCTCGTTGTCTGGGTTGTTGATGTTGTCAAGAACATGTTCGGAAAGTGCCATTCCTTCCAAAAAAGAGTCATTGATCATCTGTTTGGTTTGAACTGCATCGGTTGCAATGGTGGCAGCTTTGAGAGTCGTCTCCTGTAGGAGTAGGATTCCCAATTTCTTTAGCGGAGTGAGTTTGCCTGTAGCCTTACTTCGTAGACCTTCGATCTTCGATCCAAGCTGGGACACCTCATCGACATCGGATGCACGATTTCTTTCTAACTCAATAAGCTTCTTGATTTCTGTCAACCGAAAGAGTTTTGCATTGTCAGCAAAGAGTGAGCACTCCTTTTTGCTTTTGAGGCTCTGAATTCCATTGATCAGGTTGTTCATGCTCGCTTCAGCTGCGAGCGTCCACCGGCCTTGAGAGGAGCAGCTCTCCATAGCAAGTGCGAACTCGCCGCCACAGACGATGGAGACCGCAATGAAAAATAGAGTTAAAAGTCCACGTACCATAAATTCCCCTCTATTCACAATCCGTGCCAATAGGCGAATGACGAAAGATCCAATCTGTAGGAGTTAGCGAGATCTATTGGGTTAGCGAGTGAAAATTAAGATGCAATTCCTTCAGGACTGTTGAGAATATCGACGACAAAGAGCCTCTTTCTTTTATTTGTGGGAGCTTAAAATAAAGTTGTGGTTGAGGTATAGTCCGTTCGGAAAATTCTGCGATGCAAATTACGACGGTGTTTTTTATCAGATTGAACAAAGATCGACGAAGAACTAGCCAGAAGCTAATTCGAGGAGATCTTTGTTCAATCTGGTGAAAAAGAACAAGCAAGTTGTGTCGTAGAATTTTCCGAACGGACTATATTCAATATTCAATTGAGATCAAAAAGCAAAAGGCCACATCTTCTGGATGCGACCTTTTGCTGGCATCAACTCAATGAAGTTGATTCTTACTCTTACTTTACGCAGTACCAAACGGCAACTTTGTCAAGATAACGAGGAGTGTTCTTTGTAGCGATGGTCACGCTGTCGACGTTTCGAACCGTTGCAAGATCAATAAAGAGGGCCTCTTTCTCTTCGAGTTCTTTATCAAAATACTTGTCAGAGATCACTTGGCCGTTTTCCATTCGGATTGCGTAACCACGAAGAAAAATCTGATCCCTGCGGTTTGTTGCGCTGTGGTTGTCATTAACAGCTTTGATCATGAGAGTCTTAACGTTACGGACATCGCGAAGCACAACGTCAACGTCACTTCCCAAGATTGAATCTGAATCGAGCGCGTCTGGCTCGACTCTCTTTTCAATTTTGAGCCAGTGACAGCCATGGAGTCGCGCATTTTTATCACGAAACTCTTTGCCATTTCGAGTGATGCCGATTTCCGGACCAAACGCGAGGGCGCCGACGCTGAAGACAGATGTAAGAACAACTGCAGCTGCACGAATGATTGAACTTTTCATAATAGATACCTCCTACGTACTTGTACGGGGCGTTGTTCTCTTGTTTTCGCCCCAGGTTTTTGGTTAGAGGAGGTAAATTAGCACGAAATAATGCGATGCACAAATTTGTAAAAGCTACCTTGTATAATCTCCACACCAGAACCGAAGGCGTCTGAGATTTAGACAAAGGGCTGTGCGGCTCCTCAATCTGGTGTCCGATAAGCTTATGGCAATGGCATCAGCCTTTTGGGGGTAGAACGCGTGGTGGGATTGATCGATCATTTGGGTAGAAGATCGCTTCGCATGGTGGAGTATGGGCTTGATCTTTGGATGGTCTTCTATCTCTCTCTTCGGTCGGTCATTCTCAACCGGGCCCAAAGTGTGCGCACGATCTTAGGGGTCATTGCCTCGCAGATCTATTTTACCGGGGTCCAAGCACTCCCCCTCATTTCTGTGTTGGGTCTTGCAGCAGGAACCATCGTGATTCTTCAATCCTCAGCCCAGCTGACCCTTGTGGGTGGAGGAGAGATGATCGGAAATCTCTTGGTTGCCATTGTGGTCCGAGAGCTTGGTCCCGCACTGACGGCCTTTGTGGTCATTGCAAGATCGGGGACTGCCGTGGCTTCCGAAATTGGAACCATGAAGGTCAACCGTGAGTTTGACGCCCTTCAGATCATGGGCATTCACCCTTTAAGCTTCATCGTCTTTCCGCGAGTGGTCGGTGGGATTTTGAGTGTTCTTTGCCTCTCACTCTATTTTGATCTTGTTGCTCTTGGGGGTGGCTACTTCATCACACGGTTTTTGAGAGAAGATATGCCGCTCGTCTTCTATTTGGAATCCGTAATTCAAGCCATCGCATTTGAAGATGTTTGGCTCTTTTTTGTCAAAAATACATTCAGTGGAGCAATGATCTTTGTCGTTTGCTGTTATCAGGGGATGTTGGTGCAACAGAGTCCTCACGAGGTCCCTCAAATGACGACCAGAGCCGTCCTCAACAGCATGATTTGTGTGGTTGCATTCAATCTGATGGTGACAACTCTCTTCTACCTCAACCAGCTGTTGAGATTGGGAATTCTATGAAGCGAAGCTTGAAGAAAGTGATTCATGAGATTGAATTTAAAAAGATGTCATTTGCTCGAGAGGTTTCCTTCTTTGAGGATGTGAGTTTTAAGTTCCCTATGGAAACTGTGGTTTGGGTTCGAGGAGAGAGTGGGGCGGGCAAATCCACTCTGCTACGCCTTCTTGCGGGTTTGGAGAGCATCACCTCCGGTGAACTTCTCATCAATGGCGAAGACGTATCAGAGATGTCCTTTGAGGAGTTCTTGCCCTATCGTCTTGGGATTGGATTTAGTTTTGACTTGGGAGGGCTGATCAACAATCGATCCCTCTTTGACAATCTGATGCTTCCCATACTCTACCACCAGGAGATGGACTACTCAGAGGCAAGTCAATGGGTGCTTGAGCTCATGAGTGCCTTTGGAGTTGAGAGTTACAAAGAGGATCGGCCTGCGATGGTGTCGGGAAGAATCCGCAAATCCGTGGTGGTGATGAGAAGTCTCGTCTTAAGACCTTCCACACTGCTCATGGATGAACCTCTAACGGGTATGAGTCGAGAGATGATCTCCGCGTTGGTCACGACGATCAGTGTTCTACAGGCTAAGTGGGGGCTTAAGAACATCGTCATTGCAACTGGACACGAGATGTTTGGAGATCCAACAGCTCACGATGTTGTCGAGGTCCGTGAGCGCAAATTGATCTTCGCAGACCAACGGCAAGAGCTGCGGGAGAAGATAGGGTAGAGTTATGAAAGTGAAGCTGACCAAATTTGAACGAGCCGCGGGTCTCTTTGTTGGAGTGGCGATCATGAGCTCCATAGTTCTCACCGTCTTAACTGCGATCAAGAAAGGATGGTTCTCACTCAAATCTGAGTTCACAACAACATTTGATACAGCCTCGGGGATCCATGCAGGGACTCTTGTGCAGATGGCGGGTCTTCGTGTGGGTTCCGTCGACAACGTAGATCTTCTGGATGACAACAAGGTGCTCGTAAAATTCAGCATTCTTGAAAAGTTTGTCTATCGCATTCGACAAGATAGTGTTGTGATTGTGACTCGTCCATTCATCATTGGAGAAAAGGTGTTGGATGTAAGTGTGGGAAACCCAAAGCTTCCAGGCCTTAAAGGGGGCTCTGCAATTCGATCCGAAGAGGCCATGGACATCATGGATCTTTTCAGTGGACGAAAGATTGGACCCTATTTGGAGATGATGGCTCGACTTTTTGAAAATCTCCGAGTGATCGCTCAGGCGTTTCTGGACCCAGAAAGATCCAAAATCATCGTCAAAGCATTTGATGAGTTGTATCCGCTCATGGTGAACATCAACAAGATGTCTCATTCCATGATCGACATGAGCGAGCAACTCACTGAAGAAAAGCGACTGCAGACCGTCATGAAGAACTTCATCGTTGTCACCCGCGAGCTCAATTCGATGTTGCCCCACTTTAGAAAAGTTTCACCTAAATTGGCAAAAGATACAGTCGGCATGATATCCAATCTGAATCAAATCACTGGAGATTTTGGTGGACCTCAATTCGTTTCTGACTTTCAAGCGATGGTGAAGAACTTCAGCCTTCTCTCTGAGGAGTTTAAGATGGTGGTGCCAGCACTTGCCGCAGTATCTGATGACCTTCCCCAGGCCGGGGTTAGAGCCATTGAGGCACTGGATGAGGCGGTGGTTCTTCTTAAGGCAATGCAGAGATCCTTCTTGCTTAAGAGTTCTGTGGAAGAGGTCCGAGAGGAGGAGGCCAAGAACAAGAAGGCAAGAGTGCTTGATCCGGTCAAAGTCAACCGGGTGCCGACCAACGACCCTGGTGAAGAGAAGTCCGATGACCAAGAAAATTAGTGTCGAAAGGGGCATCTTCACCAACTTCTTTGATGCCAAAGGTTTGGGGCGCACCATGGTGGAAGTTGAGGCCCATCTCATACGAACCGAGAACAACATTGAGGTGTTGAGTCGGTGGTTTCATAGCCAAAGAGACCTTGATTTTTACATTTGGACCGACAAAAAGAACAATGTGATCAAACAGCAGATGAACATATCGGGTCTGATCATCGAATGGAACATTGTGGATGGCTCAAAAACCGGGATGATCGTCGAAGAGGAGGAGATTCAAAAAAACCAGCTGATTCAAAAGGTCCATTATGACAAGACACCTCAATCATCCGTGATTCATCAGGCCTCCGAACTCATCCTTCACATTGCGGGTTTGAGTGAATCTGATAAGCAAGTCCTTGTGGACAACCTCAAGCTCTCTCCCACTCTAACCAGCTTGGGCCTCCAGGAGATTCTTCACCGATATGGTCCTGACTTTTCACATTTCTTTCCCGTTCGCATGTGGATTGGATTTGTAAAACGTATAAAGGGGCTGTGGGATTACCTATTTCGGCGTCACTAGCTGCTTAAGATCGTCACTGCCAGAGAGTTTAAAAGAGGGGTCTCGTTGCAACCTCTCGGCAAGTTGTGAGATGGACCTTTGAACTTCGGGCGAAAAGCTCTGATAGGCGCCAAGTGCTCCGCCACCTTCAAAGACGTCCACATGGTTCTTGGCACGCTCTCCTTGAGCCTTCATGATCTCGAGGATGATCTTTCGAATTTCATCTTGAGCCCAAGGAGGAAAGGCCTTTAAGCGATCGTTGGCCTCCTTGGCTGCTGGGTCCTTACGAGAAAGCTCTGCCATGGCATTTGGATCAAATAAGAGAGATTGCAACATCATCACGGCCATCATGGAGTCACTGTTTTGATCCTGAGCAACAGCCAAATCAATCTTACCAAACTGCAAAGCCACCACGGCATGAATGAGTAAAAGAGCTCTTTTCATAACAACATTATATCGAACGAAGGGACTTTTTTAAAAAGGAATCGATGAATTGTCTCGTGTTGGTACATCGAAGTGGGAGGATCAAGCAAAACGCCCAGAACCGAACGGCTCTGGACGAAGATTTGGCGAAATGTCTAATTCATTCACACTAGGAATGACACACTAGGAATGAGTGTGCCGTGAAACTTCTCCCAGCTTCCTAGGTCAGTTTACACCGTGGCACTTCATGCATCCGTTGGTCACGGCCTGCATTTTATTAATGAGAAGCGGGCTATTTTCTTCAGCAAGTTGAATGATCTCATCTGCTGATTCAATGACCTCCTGGAAGAACTGAACATCTTGACCTGGAAGATGGACCATTCTCTTTTGATCCAAATCCATCGCAATGCGCTTAAGCTCTTGTGCGGTCTTAATCACGGCACTGTTGTTGACCTGTTGAAGAGCTACACCGCTCCAGAAGTAGTCAACAACTTTGAACATTCCATACATGTGTTTGCAAAGGTAAGGGTTTCTTCCCTCTTTAGGTTCATTGCATTTCTTAGAGATGTAATCCCAATTGAATTTAGAGATCTTGTCCCATTTGTAACCACCACCGTCATCAGGGTCTTCGGATTGATGGCAGGTCTGACACTGCTTTTGAATAAGGTTGGCCTTCTCAAGGGCTCTTCCACTCTCCTTCTGTGCTTCAACAACAACATCGTTGGCAAGGGTTGCAACAGCCTGTAGGTTGACAAGATGTTCATGACCCTCTTTCTCTAAGACTTGAGAAACGATCTGCTTCATGTCTTGCGCGACTGCGATGAGAAATGGATAATCTACCCGCATCAAGTCACGTTGTTCCCCCAAAAGATTGGTTTGCGTTCGTAGGTGATGCATGTTGTAGCAAACAAACGAATCTCGAAGTGGATCGTCACAGAGGCCGGCAAGTCCTCTCTGTGGGTTAAGAATTAAAACGGCTGTGGTTGCAATCAGGGCCAAGAGTGCTGTCTTCATTTCAATCCCCCTTTAGGTTGGTTGACCTCTACTCATATCAGAACTTGAATTGAAATGCCGAATAATTTGTTTTCGGTCTACCAGATTAATGTACTGCGTTAATACGTAGAAGGACCTAGAATTACAGAAGAAACCCGCAATGTGCGAGTTTCATGAGCAATATCGAATTTTCTTATTAGTCCTCTTAGAATTTCTAATAGGAATTTCTAACGGGAGTCCTGAGGATCATCGCTGCTGTCAACTTGGTAGTCGACCATGATTTTCGTGTTGGAAATCGGAGCTGTTTCAAAGATCAACTTTCTTCCCTTGAGCGACCATGAGATGGACTGTTCGGGCTCCATGGTCAATTGAACCGTTTCCGCAAAAGGCTTCTCACTGAGTTCAAAGGTGAGAATGAGATCCTTCACATCTTCGCTGATCCTCTCAAGAGATTGACTGTAGTCCTCATCGCAGATCGATCCAGTCACTCCTCCGGTCAGTGTGATGAAAGTGTCAATGTAATTGGCGTAGAAGGTGCCTTGATTGTTCAAACACTCAACATCACCTGGGCGAGTGATGACACCGTAACCGCGAATGTTTTTCGTCTCTCCCCAGATCTTCTTAAACTCCTCCAAGACATCCATTCCAGTCTTTCCAGATCCCTTGCTCCCCTCATCTTCGTCCGTCAAGACGACGATCGCAAGATCCACGCCGTCACGAAAGAAGCCCTGGTTGTAACCATCATGTTTTCGCATTGCCATAATCGACGCTTCGAGAGGACGTTCATTACCCGATGGACAAACGTCGTTGGGGCATGAAACTTCGGGGCGTACGATCGTGTTCAGAAAGAGCGATTCTGGATCTGGGCTCTGAGGGGTGATGAAACGGTTTCCTTCACGGTCGACGTCGAGCAGTTTGCCCTTAAGACCATAGAGTCCATTGGTGATGTCCGTCGTCGTGACCCCGATGTGCCAATCGACATCGTTGAGATCTTTCATGAAACTTGAAAAGCGTGAGCCCATCTTCTCCTGCTCCTTTTTCATGGAACGAGAGTTGTCATCGATGAAGAGAATGTCGACTTGAGGAACATCGACTTGAAAGAAAGTCTCGCTCTTAAAGACGGGTTGAGGAGGTTCTTCCTCACCACCTTGGTCGCCGCCCGTGTCACCAGGATCCTCACCACCTGAAGAATCACCGTCGTCAGGAATCTGGCCATCATTGGGAAATGGAACATCGTCTTCTTCATCGCCCACTCTTGGCGTTTTGTCATTGGAATCGTCATCGTCCGGTAGGCCCATGCTTGGGTTATCCGCACTTGATTGTTCTTGAGATGAAGACTGTGGAGATGCCGTAGGGTCAAAGGAAATTTGATTTGTGCATGATGCGAGAAGCGAAACGCCCATTAAGATTGTAAGCGTATTCAACTGATTCATGCAACACCTCCTATGAGCTTTGAGTTTGCAACACGTATGCCGAGGAGATTTTGAGACGTATCAATTTGAGAAGGATCTTAAGTGGGTGAGAAGCATGGAATTTTTGGATTTCTTTACAATTTCATTTTTTGTCTGAATCCTCGCCAAATGTCCAGACGTTGGATAGTGCTGAGATCTTCAACAAATTTATGAAAAGGTGCCAGGCGTATTTTTCGGATGCTCTGCATCCGAAAAATACGCCTGGCACCTTTTGGAACGCCTGAGGGCGAAGGCAAAGATGTTTCATTTCGTGTTCACGGGCTTGGTACCTTGAGAGAATTGCAGCCACCTTGATTGGATCAGGTGGCTCATTTTGATCAATGAGAATGGTTATGGCTCAGCATGGGATATGGACTAAAGTTTTAGGGGGCGGGATCCGATGAGACCTAAGACAAGAGAGTTTCAAGGGTGAAAATAAACATATTGAAATGACCGGAGGAACGTCAATGTTGGGAAGGGATCATCTATCTTCTATTTTTCTGTTATCTATTTTTGTTGGAGTCTTGCAGGGTTGCACGGTCAAAGTTGAATCATTGAAGGGTTCAAATTCTGAGGCTCCTGATGTTCAACCTATCCTATCGTCAGCTTTCATCGAAAATGATTGCCTGGTGCTTCGTGGCACATCTCTTGGATCCGTCACAAAGGTCCAAATTCAGGGTGTCGACGAGGCCTTTCATATAGATTCTCAGAGTGAGAACGAACTTCGAGCCTCTGTGAGCTCAGCGCTGAAACTTCTTTCAAACAAGAGCTACACGATCATAGCTTCTACCGCCAATGCTGAAGCCACAGCGCCCATCACACTCGTGCTGGATGATCTGGGAGCTCAGGATGGCCAAATTCTTCAGTTTGATTCAAATTCCAACGAGTGGAAGCCTGGCGATCTCAACGGTCTAAGATTTGTAGGAAGTTGGAATGCACAGACCAACACCCCTGAGCTTCTTGATGGGGGTGCAGCAACGCAGCCATTGCCAGGAGACTACTACATAGTAAGTAGTGCGGGGACTACAGCTCTGGATGGGATCAGCTCTTGGCTCAGCGGAGATTGGGTGGTCTACCGCAGTGACGGAACTTGGACTAAGATTGTGAACAATGGTGGTGTCACAAGTTTCAATGGTCGCATGGGTGCTGTGGTACCTGAAGCCGGTGACTACAGCTTTATGGTTTCAGATTTAAGTGATGTGGACCTCACTTCATTGAGTGATGGAAAGGTGCTCAAATGGAACAGTGGCAGTAGCAGATGGGTTGCAGCCACCGATGAGACAGGGTCAGGTGCTGTGACGGGAAATTCCATCAGTGTCAGTGGAGGAGGATATGTGAATGGCAGCTTCGGGGTGGGGATGGGGTCCACACCCTCTTCTGCCACTCTTCAAGTGAGTGCGACACAGCCATCTCTTCTGATGGAACCGACCACCTCTGGGAACTCATCATTGATTCAACTAAAAAACGACAGTGCAACCACTTATGGTGTGTATTTGGGAGTGGAGACGAGTGGTGGTGGTACCCTTGTCACAGGATCTTCGGCGTCCTCCGCTGTCATCGGCCAACGAGGAAACGCACAAACCCACATCATCAGTAGTGATAAAATTGGTCTAACCGTCGACACATCAGGATGGATTGGCCTTGGGACGACGACGCCCTCAGCACCACTTCAGATCTATGACGAACGTTCGACCAACGGGGACGTCAAATCTGCTTTGACCATTACGCGGACCACATCGTCTGGGAATGGTTCTGATGGGATCGGAGCTCAAGTGATGTTCCAAGCAGAAAACAGTGCGGGTGCGATCAAGAATGTGGCTGCCGTCAATGGAGTATTGACTTCTGCCACGAGCACCAGTGAGAGTGGAGCACTCTCATTTGAAGTGCAAAATGGGGGAACATTTAGTGAAGTTATGCGCATCACAAACGAAGGAAGAGTCGGAATTGGGACAACCACTCCGCAAGCGGCTTTGGATGTCAATGGAACAATTAAGGGGAAGGCTGCGGTCTCAAATGGGACTTCAACTATCGATTTTTCAACGGGTAATATCCAGTATACCTCATCGAACTGTGGCTCTTTTACGTTACACAATCTCAAAGATGGCGGGACCTATATCTTTATTGTGAAGGGAGCGACCAGCAACACCTGCTCATTCACTGGTTATTCAGGAGCAGGTTCGGGAGCATTGACCATTCATATGCCTTCAGATCATGGAGCAACCACAACAAGCAAGCACACACTCTACAATTTGCTCATTGCTGGAAATGATGTTTATATCAACTGGGTGCCAGGGTTGTAAGATGAGAGTTTCAATTTTCTTGATATCAACATGTTTCCCAGTCGCGATGTTAGGACAGGGTCTTATCACAACTGGGTTGATGAAAAAGAACTGCCGTTCTTATACATTTTCATTTACAGGAGATGAACAAGTTCTGAAAATACCGGCAGGATGTACCAAGGCGACAATTTCCGCATTTGGTGCTCAAGGTGGATCTACTAACTCTCCGCCATTTTTTGCAACTGGTGGATTGGGTGGTCAAGCGGTAGGGACGGTCAACGTGACTCCAGGCGAGACACTCTATATCTACGTTGGTGGTCAAAATGGTTATAATGGCGGAGGGGGAACAGGCACACAGATCGGTGGCGGTGGATCGGATGTGAGGCAAGGTGGCACAGCATTGGGGAATCGAATCATTGTTGCGGGTGGTGGTGGCGGTGGAGCAGCGGACAATGAACAATTCCTTAGTGGCATCACAGGTGGTGCCGGAGGCGGGGCAGGAGGCGGAGCGGGTCGCTGTGGTGGTGCCGGTGGAGGTGGAACCTCTTCAGCTGGCGGTGCCGGTGGATCAGCAGGATGTTACTGTGCGGGTCTTGCGGGGAGTTTGGGTCAAGGTGGAGGTTCGGCCAGTGGGGGGACATGTTCCGATTCCGGCGGCGGAGGCGGAGGCGGATATTATGGCGGAGGCGGAGGTGGTTGTGGAAATTGTGCTGGTGGTGGCAGCGGTGGCGGAGGATCTAACTATGTTACTGGCACCAACACCTCAACTGCATCAGGTGTCCGAAGCGGCAATGGAGAGATCACGATCGCTCTTGCGCCCTGATGAGGTAACTGTTTCTGCATCGCTGTGAGGTGGCCTATTTGGTGTTTGGCTCGAAAGCAGGTTTCGCGCCTGGCGCTATTTCGGATTCACATCGAGTGCGTGAACGACGTGGCCCACCACCATGATGGCAGGTGAGCGGATCTCGGGTGCATCTTCGCTAAGGAGGGTCTTCAGAGTTGTGACGATCTTTCGTTCCTCTTCTGAAAATCCATGTTCGAGAAAGGCGACAGGGGTTGTTGGTTCTAAGCCCCCCTCAACTAAACTTCTTGCGATGGCCACGCGGTTTTTGACACCCATCAAGAAGACGAGTGTGTCGGATCCAACGAGTTGTTGCCACTGCTGCGGCAGGATCTCCTCTTGAGCTCCATGCCCGGTGACCACGGTAAAGGACTGAGCCACATTCCGATGTGTGACTGGAATCTCAAAGTGGGCAGGGACACTGATGGCCGATGTGATTCCTGGAATCACTTCGGCAACGACACCTCGTTCTCGAAGAAAGAGGAGCTCCTCACCGCCACGCCCAAAGACGAAAGGGTCGCCTCCTTTAAGTCTCACAACCGTCGCAAATTGTTGAGACAGGCGGTAAAGCTCTTCATGGATCTCCTCTTGGGGGACGCTGTGATTTCCTTCGGTTTTTCCTACATAGATGCGCTCGCATCTGGGTGGAGTTAATTTCAAAATCTCAGGGTTCATCAGCCGATCGTAAAGAACCGCGTCAGCCTGTTGCAACACTCGATGAGCCTTCAGGGTGAGCAGTTCCGGGTCTCCTGGGCCAGCTCCAACAATGTAGACGCGTCTTTTCACAATGGGTGCCTCTCAATCTTCTTCGTTTCTTCGTTGTAGATCAGAGGCAATATCATCTTTTCGAAGTGATGAGAATCAAAAGGTGATCTCCGAGGAGATCATAGATCATATCATAGGCTGAATCGTGACGGGAAAAATCGTCCCATAGCCATTTTAGAGAGGAGTTCATGGGAAAAATTACCTCAAACGGGCCTCTGCTTCCACCGAAGTCACCTTGATCTGAGAAAATTTGGAGCGTTGATCTAAAAGTAGTGACTTTCTTGAGCCCCGAGGGCAAATAGATTTCATATAAAAAAAAAGAGAGTGATAGAAGGACATTGTGGTTGTTGGCGGAGGATCCGCCGTGATCACAAGAAAGGGAGCTACAGAGATGATGAAGTTGGTGGTCACGTCATTGCAACGCGTCCTGGCAACCCTCTTTGCCTTTGCTACCCTCCTTGTCTTTCTCAATTGCGTCCATGCGAATGCGGTGAGCGAAAAGGTGAGCGATTCTCAAGATCCAATCGGGTCCGCAAGAACACCTCCGTTTGCCCCTTCCTTGAAGCGAAGTGGTGAACTTCGTTATCTACTCAAACATGATTGTGGATCTTGTCACGGGATGACCCTTAAGGGTGGTCTTGGACCTGCTTTGACTCGTGATGCTTTGAAGGGGCGATCTGTAGAAGAGATCGCTTCGGTGATTCGCTATGGACGATCTGCGCTGGGCATGCCTCCTTGGAGCCCATTTTTAAGTCAGGAGGAGGCTCTTTGGTTGGCGGGTATTTTGAAAGATGAGGATTGAGGAGGGATTTTGAAAGGTTCGAAGTCGATCGTGCGTTTGGTTTTTGGTTGTGGTGCACTCCTCTTTTTGAGTTGTTGTGCGACCTTACGAGGAAGTGGTGATTTGGGGTTGGTGGTGGAGCGTGAAAAGGGTTCGCTGCTTGTGGTTGAGACCACGGGATCGGAAGTATTGGGAAAGGTTGAAGGTCTTGGTGATCTCTCTCATGCCTCGATTGTCTATTCGCGAGATGGTCGCTACGGCTACGTCTTCGGGCGCGATGGGGGTCTCACCAAGGTGGATCTTCTTAAGGCCAAGATTGATCGTCGAGTCATTCAGGCTGGAAATTCAATTGGTGGGGCTATCTCTCAAGATGGTCGACTCATTGCGGTTTCTAATTACGAGCCTGGCGGAGTTAAGATCTTCGATTCTGAGAATTTGGAGTTGGTTGCGGACATTGTGGCTCAGACCTCAAAAGGGGAGCGCCCCTCGAAGGTCGTTGGCTTGGTGGATGCTCCTGGGCAGAGGTTCGTCTTTAGCCTTTTTGATGGCGGTGAGATTTGGGTGGTCGACATGTCCAATTCGAAAACACCACTTATCACAAAGTTACCTCAAGTGGGTGATCGCCCTTATGATGGTCTCGTGAGCTCCAATGGGCGTTATTATATGGCAGGACTCTTTGGAGAAGAGGGGATCGCACTTGTGGACCTCTGGAACCTCAAGAACGGGGTTCGTCGAATTCTCCCAACCTATTCGAAGGCCGATGAGCGTCTTCCTGTCTACAAGATGCCTCATCTTGAGGGGTGGGCGTTGACGGATGATCTTGCCTTTCTCCCGGCTGTGGGAAGAGAGGAACTTTGGGTTGCAGACCGTCGAACGTGGAAGATTGTAAAGAAGATTGCGCTTCACGGACAACCTGTTTTTGCGATGGCAAGCCCCGATGATCGTCAGGTATGGGTGAACTTTGCCTTCCCAAAGAATGATCATGTTCAGGTCATCGATGTCTCTTCGTTAAACATCGTGCAAGACTTGAAGCCTGGAAAGGGAGTGCTCCACATGGAGTTCACACCCAGAGGGGAACGAGTCTGGGTTTCGGTTCGTGACGAGAATCAGTTGGTCATCTACGACACTCGGGGTTTTGAAATCTTGCGGAAGATTTCTGCAGATCGACCAAGTGGGATCTTTTTTACTTCGCGCAGCCAAAGGATAGGTTTATGAGAAAACTGAGCGGAATTCGAGATGGAGTGTCGACAATTGTTTTTGCACTGGGGATGGTCGGATGCGCCGGGGGGGCGATTTCTGAAAAGAGCGCTTCAAATGATGTGATCAGCAAAGCCCATGATCTCTATCAAAAACATTGTCAAAGTTGTCACGGTGAAAATCGTATTGGTGGAAGTGGGCCAGCGCTCTTTCCTGAGAATTTGGGGCGTCTTAAGCCTGAGGAGGCTTCTAAGGTGATTCGCGAGGGTCGACCTCTAACGCAAATGGCCTCCTTTCACAAGGAGTTGAATGAGCAGGAGATTCAGATGTTGGTTGACTTCATCTATCAGCCCTCAAGTCAAGAGCTGAAGTGGGGGTTCTCGGAGATTGAAGGATCGTTGATCTCCTATCCCTACGAGGTGCCATCAAAACCGCAGTTTAAGTCCGATCCGCTCAATCTCTTTATGGTGGTGGAATCAGGTGATCACCATGTGACGGTGCTCGATGGGGATCGTTTTGAGCCCTTGATTCGATTTCCTTCGCGCTACGCGCTTCACGGAGGGATTAAGTATTCACCGGACGGTCGGTACGCCTACATGGCCTCCAGAGATGGATGGGTCACCATGTTTGACATCTACGCACTCAAAGTGGTTCGTGAAGTTCGAGCTGCCATCAACACGCGAAATCTTGCCATCTCCGATGATGGGAAGACTTTGGCTGTGGGGAACTACCTTCCTAAAACTGTGGTTCTTTTAGATGGTGGAACTTTGAAGCCCATCCAAGTTCTTGATGCAGTTTCGAAGTCAGGTGGGGCGTCGCGCGTGAGCGCAGTCTACACGGCTCCTCCACGAAAGAGCTTTGTGGTGGCTCTTAAAGATGTACCTGAGGTTTGGGAGATACCCTATGGAAATCTCATTCAGATCATAGATAAAAATTCAGACAAAGATGTTCAAGGCGGGCAGAAAACAGTGTCTGAGATATCCCATTTGATTCGAAGGATGGGGGTTGAAGATGTTCTGGATGACTTCTTTTTTGATGGGGAGTATCGCCATCTGATCGGAGCCTCTCGAGGTGGTGAGACATTTGTTCTCAATCTTCAAAGTGGTAAGACCATCAAGAGACTTTCGATCTCGGGAATGCCCCATTTGGGATCGGGAATTGAGTGGAGCTATCATGGAAGAAAGGTCTTCGCCACTCCCAATTTGAAAGAGGGGGCCATTACGGTGGTCGACACTTCAAGCTGGTCGATCTTAAAAAAGATTTCCACTGAAGGCCCTGGCTTTTTTCTGAGAAGCCATGAAAATTCCCCCTATGCCTGGAGTGAAGTTTTTTTTGGACCCAATAAAGATCTGGTTCACGTCATTGACAAGCGAACGCTGAAGATTGCCAAAACCTTAAAGCCGAGGCCACAGAAGACCTCGGGGCATGTGGAGTTCACCCGAGATGGCAAATATGCATTGGTGAGCATTTGGGAAGAGGATGGCGAACTTCTTATTTACGATGCTAAGACTCTTGAGTTGAAGAAGAGCCTTCCGATGAAAAAGCCTTCGGGGAAGTACAATGTTTACAACAAGATCACCTATGCACAAGGAACGAGCCACTAGGGATTGGCATTTGGCCATTTTGCGCCAGCCACCGAAAGAGATTGCATTCACTTGAGGTCGAGTTAAAGTAGAAGAACAACGGAGCTCAAAAAAAGGGGGTCTCAATGGGAAAACACGATGGAGGAAACAGCGAAGTCCCATGGCAACAGAGGGTTTTTGATCAACCCTTTCTGTTGCTGGCGGCAGGGCTGATCGTCATGTTCGGATTTTACACAATTTGGGGATTGGTAGAACTTCTTAACTTGCCTGCGGGCACCTTACCATAAGGAGGAGTGGCTATGGCACAAGAGGAAATTCATTCAAGCATAGTGAGTCCGCAAGGTGTTTGGTGGAAACCTGTAGGGGCACAAGAGAAGCTCTGGGTCACGATCGCCTTCATTTGGTGTTTAATTCTCTTTGCGATGATGCCCTTTTGGCATCTCAAGGGGGGGCAGAACCCAGCTGGGATTCGAAGTAAAGTCGATGGTGAAGCTTTTCGTGAACGGGTCAACCGGTTCATCAGTGACTACCGCATCGGTGAGGAGAAGGGGATTCCGGTCGTCGAACCTCCTCCAGGAAGCGAAATCTACTTGATGGGGCAGATGTGGAGCTGGACGCCGATCATCAAATTGAAGCAAGGAGCAGAGTACACACTCCATCTTTCCTCGGTGGACCTCAACCACGGGTTTGGTCTCTCGCACATCAACGTGAACTTTCAGGTGGTTCCGGGCTATGACTACGCTCTTAAGATCACCCCGAAGACAACTGGAGAGTACAAGGTGCTTTGCAATGAGTTCTGTGGAATTGGACATCATCTCATGATCGGTAAGATGATCGTAGAATAGCTGGTTGCAGCAAGGAGAAGCATAAAATGAGTCAAACGATAGGTAATTTAGCAAATCGGTTTCGCACCTGCCCTGTGACCGGTCTTAAGGTCGACAGTCAGGCAGAGAATTTAATTAAGATCAATGCTGTTGTGGCTGTGGTGTGCCTTCTTTTTGGAGCCATCGCAGCTGTAGGGCTCGTGCTCACACGTTGGCAGGCTGTTCATTTGCTGCCAGCGGAGAGTTACTACCGCTTTCTTACAGCGCATGGTCTTAATATGTTGATTTTCTTTATTGTGTTCTTCGAGATGGCAGTCCTCTACTTTGCAGGACCTGTCTTGTTAAGTTCAAGGCTTCCGGCACCGAAGGTGGGATGGTTTGCCTTTTTATTGATGTTTGTGGGGATGGCGATGGTGAACTTCATGGTCTTTACAGGCCAAGCCGATGTTCTCTTCACATCCTATCCGCCGTTGAAGGCCCACCCCGCCTACTATTTGGGAATTATCTTCTTTGCCGTTGGAGCGCTGACGGTGGTGCTGCACTTTTTTGGTTCACTTGTTGTGGCCAAGAAGGAGGGTGCCTACAAGGGGTCCGTTCCCATGGTGACCTTTGGGGCGATTACAGCAGCAATCATTGCCTTCATCACGCTTCTCCATGGAGCGATCATCTACATTCCGACCTTCTTGTGGTCGCTCGATCTGATCAGTATGGATGCTGAACTCTATCGACTTATTTGGTGGGGGCTTGGCCACTCTTCTCAACAGATCAACGTGGCAGCTCAAGTGGCCATTTGGTATCTTTTAGGAAGTTTGACCGTCGGTGCTGTGGTCGTAAACGAAAAGATCAGTCGATTGGCATTTGTACTCTACGTTCTTTTCATTTCGATGGCGTCTGCTCACCATCTCTTGGTGGATCCAGGTTTTAGCCCTGCTTGGAAGGTTTGGAACACGAGCTATGCAATGTACCTCGCGGTTCTGGCCAGTATGATTCATGGCTTTACGGTTCCAGCGGGGATTGAGCTTGGTTCGAGACTTCGAGGTCTGACTCAGGGGACCTTTGAGTGGTTGAGAAAGGCCCCTTGGAGTGATCCTGGTTTTTCAGGGCTCGTCCTCTCACTGGTCATCTTTGGTTTTCTTGGTGGAATCACTGGGGTTACCATTGGAACTGAACAGATCAACATCATCGCTCACAATACGATGAGAATTCCTGGCCACTTTCATGCCACTGTGGTCGGTGGGACGGCACTCTCCTTTATGGCTGTGACCTACTATGTGCTTCCACTCATTTTTCGAAAGCGAGTGGCCATGTGGGGCTTAGCTAAAATTCAGCCCTATCTTTTTGGAATTGGGATCACAATCATGTCGATGTCGATGATCTTTTTGGGAATCTTTGGAGTGCCTCGGCGTCACTGGGACATCACCTTTGCTCAGGCTCCATTTACAATGGAATTCCCAACGGCCACTGAGACCTTTCAGGCAACGATGGGATTCGGTGGGATCATCGCCGCGCTCGGAGCTGTCGCTTTCATCTTGATTGCAGTCGTGACCGTCTTCTTTGGCAAACCTGTGACCGAAGCTGACATCAAGTCCGGTGCCAGCGGGATTCCTCAAGGGATTCTAAAGCTCCCTCCTCAAGTGCATAGCGGTGCAAAAGTTGCGGAAGCTCACAAAGTTGGGACACCAGGTACGATGATTCTTGTCTTTATCTTTCTTGCCTGTTTTGTTCTCTACTATTTTACGAACTGGAAAATATTGGGTGCTCTTTGGAAGATCGGTTAAGAGCATTTCCTATTTCATCTCAAATGGGTAGCCCTCTGCTACCCATTTTGATTTTGATCCTCTGGATCTTCATGACCATGTTTTGGTGGGGGGCTGCCTTTTATCCCGCAGCCGGAGAAGCCTTGCCACGATTTCAATCGGTTTGCTTTGGCATTCAGTCCGGAGGACTTCCAGAAACTTACGGATGGATCAATCTCATCGGGGGCCCTCTGCTTCTTCTCTCTTTTTTGCTCTTAAGTTGGGGAGATGAGATCCCCTCCTCTTTTCGTTATCTGATACGGACTTCATTTGGCAAAAGTGTTGCGGTCTTGATTGTGATCTGTTTCGCTCTAGAAGCCGTTTGGGTGGCTCTTCGAATTGCAGATCTTAAAGCGTCTCAATGGGTTGAGACGGGATTTGATCCCTCTTTAACTTTGCCGGACTCCTATCCAAGGAGTTCCAAAGATGCCCCCCCCTTTGAACTGGTCGATCAGATGGGAGGCGTTGTGAATCTTGGGAGTTTTCAAGGAAGACCCTTTCTATTGACCTTTGCATTTGCCCATTGTCAGACGATCTGTCCGATGATCATAAAAAATGCAACTTCGGCACTTGATCAAGCAGGTTCGGGGGCCTCTTTGGTGGTTGTGACGCTGGATCCGTGGCGGGACACCCCCGCAACTCTTCCTCACCTAGCACGGGATTGGGAGCTGCCAGGTGCTGTTCATCTTCTGTCGGGTAAGGTTGAAGATGTCAACGCCATGTTGGATGCCTATAAGGTTCCTCACGAGCGCGACGAGAAGAGTGGAAACATCACCCATCCCGCACTTGTTTACGTCATTGATGGCGAGGGCAAGATTGCCTACAGTTTCAATAATCCCAGCCCAACGTGGATGGCTGATGCACTGTCTCGAGTTTCCGTTTCGAAATGAGCAGTCGTCCGGATCGATGGGGTCGAGTTTTTCGAAAAGTTTTAGGGCCCATCGACTCCCTTTTTGATCGAGTCTACAGCTCAAAGTGGAATCCTCTCTATCAGAGTGGAACTTTGATGGTGGGTCTACTTCTCATCGTACTTGTTACGGGCCTCTACCTCCTCTTTTTCTACAGTACAGAGACTCCCTATGAATCCATGGTCTACATTGAAGAGAGACTCTTTTTGGGGAGCTGGTTGAGGGCCGTTCACCGTTATGGTTCGGATGCGGCGATTGTCGCTCTTGGCATTCATATATTAAGAATCTTTGTCGAGGGAAAGACGTGGGGGCCTCGTCTTCTTGCATGGATCAGTGGTGTGATCCTCTCGGTTCTCCTCTACTTTTCTGGTGCGACCGGGTTTGTGATGATGTGGGATCAATTTGGAAAGGTGCTTGCGATGGAGGGAGCACGCATTGGAGATCTGTTCCCCTTCTTTTCTGCCCCCCTGTCGATGATGTTTGATGGGTCTCGTGAAATTCCATCTCCCTCCTTTTTCTTTATGAACCTCTTCTTGCACGTGGCGCTTCCCCTAGTCATGATTGCAGGTCTTTGGATTCACACGATTAAAATGGCTCGATCGTTGTGGCTGCCGGCCCGCCCCATTTTGATTTTCTTAATGGTGACACTCGGTGTTCTTGCACTGTTGTGGCCCGCCCCACTTCAAAGGAGGGCTGATCTTTTGGAGGTGGGGGGACCACTTTCAGTCGATCTCTTCTATGGTTTTTGGCTCTGGTTCACTCAAGGGGTGAACCCCTGGATTCCCGTTTGGGTTGGGGGAGTTCTCACGATTTTGTTCTTCTCGATCCCCTTGTGGTGGCGTCCAAAACAGGGAGAAATTCATCCTGCCGAGAACAATCCCGAGACTTGTCTCTCATGTCGCCAATGTGTGATCGATTGCCCCTATGAGGCCATTGAGATGGTGGAGTACACCTCTAAGAGAGGTGAGACCAAAGAGGTGGCCCGCGTGATCTCAGAGTCTTGTGTCAGTTGTGGTCTCTGTTCCGGCTCCTGCTCGACCTATTCGATTGGTCCAGAGGGTTCATCGGGCAAGGATCAATTGGAGAGATCGAGAAAGTTTTTGTCATCACAGAGTTCCGGTATCTCCAGCATTGTTGTGTTTTGTGAAAAGAACGGATCAATGAAGCGCAAGATTGAAAACAGAGATGTGGCCTCTTTTCCTGTACCCTGTGTGGGGAATCTTCATCCACGAATCGTAGCTCAGTTTCTGGGACGATTTGAAGAGGTGGTCATTGTGACTTGCCCTGAACGCAATTGTGTCAACCGTGAAGGTCCTTTTTTACTGAAGGAGAGACTTCTTCAGGGAAGATCTCCCAACGAGAATTCAAAGATGGAGCTCGAA
Source organism: Pseudomonadota bacterium (assembly GCA_014584465.1). Classification (GTDB taxonomy): domain Bacteria; phylum Bdellovibrionota; class Bdellovibrionia; order Bdellovibrionales; family JACTMU01; genus JACTMU01. Next base: position 59,955 of record JACTMU010000093.1, read on the forward strand.
CGTCTGAAGATCTGGTCTTTTTCAGAGAGTGAGCTTTCCCAATTTCTTAAGCGGAGCTCTCACTCTCAAGAGTCCAATTGGAAATCGAAATCTCTCTCCATTTTGAAACAGACTCTCTTTTCTGCGATTCTGCTCTTTACCCTGGCCTTTTTGAGCCAGATCAAATCAGATGAGAATGTGAGCTATGCGGAGTTGCGGTTGAGTTTTCGCCTGCCGGGACAGAAGCAGGAGGTTTGTGAGACTCGAAGTGAGGAGGAGCTTAAGAAATTACCTCGCCACATGAGGCGTCCACAAAAATGTGAGGTGACTCTTCTTAGTTATAATCTGCGGATTCGAATCGATGGTGAAGAGAGACTCACAAAACGAATCAACCCACCCGGAGTTCGTGGAGATCGCCCGCTGATTGTCAGTGAGACTTTTCGTGTTGAGCCAGGTCGCCATGAGTTTGAGATCGACTTTTCTCCAATCCAGGAGAAGCAGGTGGAAAGCTCCCTTCAAGAGGATGTGAGTGACGTTTCAGCTCACTCGTCGGCGATTTCACTCAGTCTCTCTGAGTCTTTTGACTTCAAGGTGGGGCGAGTGGGACTGGTATCGTACAAACCCACTGAGGGTAGGCTTCAAATCCGCTCTCAACATCGCTAAACCAATCTTTTCAAGGATATTTTTGAAATCAAAAAGGATATTTTTGAAATCGAAGTTGAACTTGAGATTGTCGGATCAAGGTGTTATCTTTGAACTTATGCGTTGGTTAAGTGTTCTTACCGTTTTCTTTTCCATAGGTGCCGGGGCAGAGGTTGATCTTAGTAAGATCAAGTTGGCCGAAGGTTTCAAGATCGAACTCTTTGCTCAAGGAGTGAAAAACGCTCGTTCACTTGCTCGTGGAGATGACGGAGTGATCTATGTTGGAACCCGAAGTGAAGGAAAAGTCTATGCACTTGTGGACACCAATGGAGACTTCGTTGTCGACTCCAAGCACACTCTCCTTGAGGGGAAGAAGATGCCCAACGGAGTGGCCTATCGCAATGGAGATCTCTTTGTGGCAGAGGTTCATCAGGTGCTTCAGATCAAAGGGATCCATCGATCCAATTTGGATCAGAGGCTCAATGTTCAAGTGCTCTTTTCGAATCTGCCGAGAGAGTCCCATCACGGTTGGAAGTACATTGAGTTTGGACCAGATGGAAAGCTCTATTTGCCGGTCGGAGCCCCTTGCAATGTCTGTTTGAAGAGCGAGAAGATTTATGCTTCGATTCAACGGCTCGACCTCGCAACAAATCAGTTGGAAGCTGTAGCTCATGGAGTGAGAAACACCGTCGGTTTTGATTGGCATCCTGTGACTCAAGAGCTCTGGTTTTCTGACAATGGTCGTGACATGATGGGGGACGATGTGCCTCCCGATGAGATCAATCGAGTTTCGGCGGTGGGACAGCATTTTGGTTTTCCCTACCTTCATGGGAAAGATGTTTTGGATCCCGAGTTTGGAGGGCAAAGACCTGAGGGTTTGAAGGTGGAGCCTCCTGTTTACGAAAATGGGGCCCACGTTGCCAACTTGGGGATCCACTTCTATCGAGGGAGGATGTTCCCATCGAAATACCTTCATGCACTCTTCATTGCAGAACACGGATCTTGGAATCGAACCGACCCCTCTGGGTATCAAATCAGAGTCCTTTTTCTCAATGGTTCACGCGTTGAGAGTTCGATCGTCTTTGCATCTGGATGGTTGAACCAGGGCAAGGTGTGGGGACGGCCCGTTGCTTTTTTGGAGCTCCCCGACGGTTCTCTGTTGATCTCGGACGACCATGCCGATGTCATCTACAGGGTCACCTCCACACTTCCGTAATCGCTAATGAGAAGTTGATTTGTGAACCCACGAGACCATATCTGAAATCTCTTTTTTTGCTATATTTTCTTCTCCTGGTGATGCTTCAGACGGGCATGGGCCCAAAGGACTCAATACCGTTACCAAAATCTTTAACGTTAAAGTTTCTAAGTGATGAACAGTTCTGGAATGGGAAAACAGAGAGAGATCGATGTACTGGGGATCAATCAGAAGCTTCAGGTTCTACAAAGAGAGAATCCAGAGATCCTGACGTTGGAGATTGTAGACACTTCGGATTGGATGCCTGTCTACAAGTTGACGGTTCGTTCTCAATCTTCTTTAAAGAGAAAGGTGAGAGTCTTTGTCAGTTCGGGGGTCCATGGCAACGAGCCTGAGGCGGTCAGGGTGGCGCTCCATTGGTTGGAAAGAGTTTTGGAAAACCCGCGGCTGTTGGAGCAACTTGAGATCGTGATGATTCCTATGGTCAATCCTGGTGGACTTTCACGATTTCTGCGAACCACTTTCATTGACAAGTTGGATCTCAACCGGACCTTTCAACTGCACGTTGAGCAACATTGGGATCCAGAGAGTGAATCGCCCCATCATGGGTCGATTGCACAAAAGATCATGACCAACCCTAGAGACGAGAACTTCGATTTGGCAGTGGACCTTCATGGATCCATTTATGCCACAGGCTTCTTCATTGTAGGTTCGAAGGAGAGTTTGGATCTTGCAAAAAGGGTGGTGGATCAGATGGATGTGGTATGGTTTGCCGTTCCTCCTGATGGAAAATTTCCTGGAAAGATTGGCACAGTCAATGACCCCAATCGCTATGAGGTGTTGAGCCCCGGCATATCGGTCTCCTCAAATTCAGGAACTCTTCGTCAATTTCACCAGGAACATTTGAGGACTCCCTACAGCTCCACATTGGAGTATCCTCAACGCCTTGAGTCCTCCGTGGGTCGTCATGCCATTCTTCTTGAGATCTTGGAAAACATCGTAGGGCAGGTATTGGTCGAAAAGCTTGGTCCATGAGAGGCACCAATTCGAATTTGATCCGACATTTGAAATGGAGATCAAGATTGGCCAAGGCGTTACTAAGACCATGGATTCGTCGTACAGTTGCACCTTGCATTTGATGGGCGGAATTTGTAAAAATGGGGCAACAAGAAGAGTTTCTCTTTGAATGGGTGGGGTTGAATGGAAGAGATGGTCGGAGAGTTTTGGGATCGGTTGAGAGATCAATTTTGGATCACTCGACAGGGTGCCTATCTCATGAATGCAGCTGTGGGAGGAGTTCACGAGAGGGTGCATCAAGCCGTGGTCGATTGGCATCGTGATTTCACCTGCTTTGGAGCCATCCATGATGAGATGAATTTTGAAATGATCTCAGGAGCGAGAAAAGTCTGTTCCAAGTTGTTGGGAGTGGTATCAGAAGATCTTGCGTTTACGCCAAACACATCGTTCAACATGAACCTTTTGGCATTGGCTCTTAAAAATGCGAGTGGGAAACGTCAAATCATCTTGCCGGAAGATGAGTTCCCCTCTTCGGTCTTACCGTGGTTTCACCATGGCTTTGAAGTTGTTCAGGTTCGATCTCATCAAGGTCGAATCCACATTGAAGACATTCTAAGAGTGGTTCATGGCAACACAGCCGCAGTGGTCACAAGTGCCGTGCAGTTTCTGACAGGCTTTCGAATGCCACTTGTGGAGCTAGGTCAGAGCTTAAAGGAGCGAGGTGTTCCCTTGATTGTGAATGGGACTCAACAATTGGGGGCGTTTGAAATACCCTTTGAGAGGGCTGGCATATCCGCTCTTTCGGCTTCGGGGCACAAGTGGTTCTGTGCAGGGATGGGGCAAGCTCTCTTTGTAACTAGCAAGGAGTTTCGAGAGAAGATCTCATGGCCACTTGTGGGTTGGACGAGTGTGGAGGATTGTTGGAGTCTTAAGAATGAACCTCCTCGGATTCGAAAAGAGACCTCATCGCAGGAGATTGGAACGCTTCCATTTGCCAACATTGTAGCCCTCAAAGGAGCGGCAGAGCTGATTTCGGAGGTTGGTCTTGAAAAGATATCGAAGCAAATACTCTCTCTCTCAAATGAGCTTGAAGGCCGACTGAGGGAGGCAGGTGCAGAGATTGTCTCCTGTCGTGACTCCGAAGATACCAACAGCGGGATTGTGACCTTTGGTCTTAAAAAGATCAGAGATGGAAACGAGTTCGTTAAGAAATTGGCTCAGCAAAAAGTTTACATCAATGCGCGAAGAGGTTACTTCCGGGCCTCCATCCACTACTACAACAATTCAGAAGATATCGACCATCTTATTAGAAATATCTCCTCACCTTGCGATTGATTGTGCCCCCGAAAATCGGGGGCAGAAAGAGATCGTCTATTTCTGATTTTTGAATTCCGTCTTGCGAAGACCGGGATGGAGTTGACCACCAAGATTAAAGAGAAAGCGAATTTCACCATCTTCGATCGAGGCACTGATAGTGAAAGACTCCTTTTTACCGCTGATGTGGTAAAGCGTACCCACAAAGAGGTCCCCATCGACAAGGCCTTTGCCATGCCCCAAGAGTTGGTCTGTGCCATCAAACAAAAAGATGAAATGGGTGAGGGCGGCAGTTGGCTCGGAATCCTCAACAACCGCAACTCTTCGTCCATCATCAAGCTCCCACCAAAACAGATCCCCACTCTCCAAAATATAAGAGAGCGGAAAAATTCCGGGTCCTTCAATGCCAGGGTTGATCATCGAGCTTGCCCAACTCCCGGAAGGAAAGTGGAGCAGAGCCGAAGAGAGCAGCAAAGGTATGCAGCTGAGCAAAAATTTAGATCGTTTCATGAAATGTCTCCTTTCTTTTGGGTTTTGACTAAAATCTTTCGATTGGGGTTTAGGAAATAACCAGTGCGCGAACGCATAAGATAGATGGGGCGCTTTGGGTTGGGTTCAATGAGCTGCCTTAGTCGCTTGATGGTCACATAGATCTTGTTGTCGTGAATGAGTGGGTCATATTCGCACTTCCATAGCTTTCGCACGATTTCATCTTTGTCTTGAGGTCTCCCAAGATTGCTTGCCAGAAGTTCCAGAAGATCACCAAGGATATGTTGGCTGTTGAGATTGATGGAGCCCAAATTGGACTCACTAATTTCGATAGGACTTCCAAATGAGATCTCTAATTCACTAATCTCTGTTTCATTCCGATTGACTTCTTCTAAGAGAGAATCAAAGCATTTGGCTAGGCTCTTCAAGTTCTTGCGATCTATCAGCGTGAGTCCAAGTTCAAGTGCGGTTCGAGCCTGATCCATACGTTTCCATTTCATATAGAGTTGACCATAGCAGAGACACACCATGCAGGAAAGGCGGCCATCGTAGCTGGATTTGTCATTAACTCGGATTGAATCCAAAATGCGCTTCGCTTCCTCATAGCGCTCTAGTTGAATACTGAGCTGTGATCGAATCAACAATAGATGCGGTTTTAGCTCTCGAATTTCACGATTGTAGGCCAACTCGATTCCAGCATGGATCGCTGTTGAGGCTTCCGAGACTCTTCCTCTTTCAAGTTGAGCATTGGCGATGCCAATGAGGTTGTAGACCTTATCGAGAGTGCTTTCTTCAATATGAGCAAGCGCAAGGCCCTTTTCAAAATTTTCTAGGGCCAAAGAATATTTTTCTTGGAGGTATTGGCACATGCCCAGCACGTAATAGAATCGGGCGGTTAAGGAAATTTTACCACTGAGTGCGAGTTGAAATACTTCAAGGATGATCTCCGTTGCATTTTCAATTTCGAGGCGCTCACTATAAAGGCGAATCAGGAGAATCACGCTGTCGAGATAGGTCTGCCAGGACTCTGATCTTTTGGACTCCTCACGAGCCACAAGGAGCATTTCGATGGCTTTGTCGAAATCGACCACCTTCATGTAGAGTTTTGCACTTTCGAGAAGTTTGGTAAGTTCTTTGACCTGGTTTGTAAGTTGCTCATTTTTTTGCATGACGAAAAGTAGAGCACGGCGATCTTCAGAAAAAAAGGAGAATTTTCTTAATTTTTAAATTTTATGTCAGATCCTTAAATGAACGACGTAACCATTTGAATTAACATCGAAAAACAAGATCCAATGAGAGTTCAAGTGTCCAAAACCATCCTGACGCAGCCGGATTGAAAGGCTGGATTTGGCGCTTGGGGTCTAGTTTCTGAAAGATTCTGAAGCTAACGGGGAGCTCAAGGAGCAGGCCCGCAACCCGTTAGCTCCAGTTTCATCACTCTCACGATCTCTTGACCCAGATCGGTTCAGGCCTAAAACTCCCGCGAGCTTCTCGACATCTTACTTCTCCCTACCTCTTACTCCTAGAGACTGCCAGGGATGGTTTGTTTTGCCCACCCTATGGAGTGCCTGGTGCAGGTAAAAGGTGCCAGGCGTATTTTTCGGATGCAGCGAATCCGAAAAATACGCCTGGCACCTTTGCTCTTTGAGTAGATATTGCCTATGATTCTGCCGAGCCTTCATCAAGAAGAGTTCATTTCGTAGAGGAGGATGAAGATGATCGAGTTGACTCACTCGACTCAGGCCCCCGAGTCAGGATGTCTGGAACGAGCTCAGGTTGCTTTTGAAAAGCTTTTGACTCGAAAGGAGCTTGGTTTCCTTGAAGTTGGTCGAAGGGACCATCTCTGGGATTCAGCTCTTTCGTGTGGGAGAGAACTCTCAAAAGTGGCTAAGAGATTGGTGGTTCTGGGGATGGGAGGGAGCTCTCTTGGCGGACAGGCTCTTGTGACGGCTCTTCGGCCCTTTGGGGAGAGAGTTGAGTTTTGGGACAACATCGACAGCTTTACATTTTGGAACCGGATTTCCAGACTTCCTGCCCTTCAAGAGGTTCATTGGTTGATCATCTCAAAGAGTGGAACCACCGCAGAGACGCTGTTGATGGCCGCCTTTGTGAGCCAGCATTACCGATCTCGACAACTTGAGTTTAAGAACTTTGCAACCATCATTACAGAACCGAAGGAGAACGCTCTAAAGAGGTGGGCGGAGGACGATGGGATTCGATCTTGTGAGTTCCCTCTAGATGTTGGAGGTCGTTTTTCGGTTTTGACCCCCGTGGGCTTTGTTCCCGCAGCTTTCGATGAGATCGATATTGATTCGCTACGTACCGGAGCAATGTGGGCTCTGGGTCAAAGGGCGTTGGTGGAAAATTTGACCGCCCACTTTTTAACAAGTTTTATTGCATCTAAGGGGATCACCACATTTTGGTTCTATTGTGATCGGCTCTTCTTTTTTGGTGAGTGGCTTAAGCAGCTTTGGGCAGAGTCATTGGGGAAATCCAAAACACGAAGTGGCCAACCTCCAAGACCTCATGCCAGTACGCCCTGGTGTTGCCATGGTGCTCGTGACCAACATTCAGTGCTTCAACAGATTGCCGAGGGTCCACAGGACAAGTTTGTAACCTTCTTTCGTGTGAAAGAGTCTGAGTTGGGTGGAGCGGGACTTATCGATCCTCTTTTTTCTGGATTTGACTTTTTGAAGGATCGAAGACTCGGAGATCTCCTTGCCGCAGAAGCTGAAGGCACTCGATGTTCACTGGAAGCCCAGGGAGTTTCATCTCTGACCTTGAGTATGGAGAAAGTGGGGGGTCAAGAGATGGGGGCACTTTTTATGCTGTTTGAACTCGTCGTAGGCTCTTTGGGTGAAGCCCTGGAGATTGATGCTTTCAATCAGCCAGGAGTTGAGCTGAGTAAGAAAATGGCCCGACAGGCGTTGTCGACGTGAACTGCGTTGGACCTAAGGGTTTCCTATTTTGGGTGTTTCTTGTCTTTGGGTTTCCACTTTCCCTTATTGCTTCAAAGAGTTCGAGTTGGGATGAGGTGATTTGGGAAGCTTACGACCACTCGGAGACACTTCAAATCTTGGAGAAGAGATGGAAGAGGAGTCTGAGTGAAAAAGATGAGTTTGGAGGAAGTCTCTTTCCCCAGCTTCGTCTTTCAGGAGCTCTGGGTCAGGGAGAGTACGACCTTAGTGGAGAGGATGTTTCGACATCATCAGGGAAGTTGAATCTGAAGCAACCCATTTTTCAAGGGTTGGGTGAGTACGCAAAACTTCGTTCTCTAAAGAAAGGGGTGGCCATTGCGGAGCTGAAAGTGGCCGAAGGGAGAGTCCATCTCGCACTTGAGCTCTCTCAACATTTTATTAAAGTTCTCTCAAGTCAGATCAACCTTAGCAATCTTGAAAAGAGGAGAGATAATCTCAAGAAGCGAATGGTTGAAATCCAACGCAGGACTCAGATTGGAAAGAGTCGTCAGGCAGACCTGATTTTTTCACAAGCTCAACTGGAGGAGGTGCGAGCCGATCTGATTGAAGCAGAGATGGTGAGGTCGACACTTCAAAGCGAGTTTGAGAAGATCTACTTCAATGATCAAAGGGTTCAAATATGGGATCCATTAGGCAAGCTTAACGAATTGCCGAATGAAAGCCAGTTGCGAAAGGAGCTGACCAAGCACCCTTCTCTGGCCCTTGCAGAGTTGGAAATTGAGCAGTCCGGTGACGAGGTTGAAGTTGTGAGGAGCGGTCATTGGCCAACTCTTGATTTGGAAGGCAATTACTTTTTGCACCGAAGGAGCCCCACGGATGGCTACAAGTGGGATGTGGCACTCACCTTGAATTTCCCTCTCTACCAAGGGGGGCAGGTGACGGAAAGGGTTCGCCAGCGGATCTTAAACCAAGGGATGAAGGAGAGTGAGTTACGGAGATTGAGGTTGGATCTTGAGGCCTCGATGCACACCTCCTTTGCAAGATGGAGTGGTCTACAGAAAAAGATGGACGCTCTCAGGAAAGCGGTGGAGCTTTCTGAAAAAAATCTTGCCCTTCAAACCAGGGAATTTTCGATGGGTCTCACCTCCTATCTTGATGTTGTGCAGGCTGAGAAGTCGTTTTGGGAGGTGAAGCGAAGCTGGGATCTGGCCCGCCTGGATGCCAGATCAGCACAACTCTATCTCCTCATTCTTTCTGGCGCCTACACCTCACGGTGATTTAAATCTCCTATTTGTACCTCTTTTCTCGGATGGCCTTTAAGATTCCGTTTCTTTCGAGAAGCTCGTAGGTCGGTGTGCTTACATAGATCCGAGGGATGAAGTTTCGATATTGGGAGAGAATTTTCATGAGAGAGTTTGAGACCTCAATCAGGAGTTTGATCTCTCCGTGGCGGTCGAGAATCTTCACAGCATCTCGATTGAGACGTGGATCTGCAGAGTTGGACTTTCTGATGGTCTCCCAGTTTTTCGTAAACATCACATCATTGGAGGGGATGTCAAAGATCATCCAGGCGGAGGGATCCAGACGTCTGAGCTCATCTTTGATCCAGTTCGCCACTTTGGTGACCTCTCGAATGAGCTCCTGTCGATGGTCTTCGCTTTGAACCAATGTTGGTTCGACCGGTGAAATCTTGATCTGTTTGGGGGCGTGGCGGCCCATCAACATTTCACTCAACTCTCGAATCATCGGGTGGGTCATTCGTCCAGCCAAGTATTCATGGAGCTTCGCCATAAAGTAAGAGTCGTTAAAGGTGAAGTATTCATTGGGGTTGAAGATGACCTTCTTCACAAGATGTTCAAAGGTGTGGGCCATCCCGTTTTCAAGAAAGTATTCGTAGATTTTTGCCGCAATAAGATCGAATTTGTAGCCTGTACCATCGTTGATGATCTGAGAGTACCAAGAGTATCGACAAAGTAAGAAGTACTCCACTGTGTTCACGGCCTCTTCCTGCACGCAAAGCACTTCCTGGTTGCCAATTTTACCGATTGTGAGTTTGTTGATGAGATAGTCTTTGTCATAGAGGCCAAGTTGAATCCCAGTGTGATGGGCGTCACGAAGTAGGTAGTCCATTCGGTCGGCATCGACATCGGAGTGAAGGAGCTGATTGGCCAAGAGGTCCTTCGATTTTCCTGCGATGATGGCGGCAAGATAGGCGGGATCAATGCCCTCCTCTTTGAGGATTCGGGTGATGCCACCTTCAAAGTCTGTGTCCAGAATGATCGACTGCCCAAGGGTCTCATGGTTGGCCATCTGCACTTTGACACCGTGAGCGCGCTGTTGCCTCCAATGGTTGATGTAGGCAAGCTCAATGGTGTGAGAGAAGGGGAAGGTGCCAATGTCATGCAAGAGTGCCGATAAGCGCATCGTGCGATGAAAAAGAGTGGCTTCATCATTTTTGTGGTGATCGAAAAGGTCGACTTCGGGAACGGCCTTTCCAATGCTGTGAAGGATCTTGTCCATAATGTGCAAGACTCCAAGCCCATGGGCAAAACGGGTATGGGTCGCACCTGAAAAGACGTAAAAACTGAATCCGAGCTGTCGGATCCACTTGAGTCTTTGATAATAGGCACTCTTTAGAACTCGCGACTCCACACGAGTGAGGGCAATCGCATCGTGGATGTTGTCATAGAGAACTTGTCGATTCGAAGATGGAGTCATACTCCAACTCTTCGGTTTTTCGGCTCTTCGGCATAAATGACATCACCATTTGCGTGGATTCACGGCTTTAGCCTATTTCCAATTTGATCCGGGCTTAGGGCGTAAGACCTGACGCAAAACGTGCTTTTGCGTCGGTCACGATCTGGAGCTCTGATTCAAACGTTATGCGTTGATGCTATCGATCGCCGCGATCACCACGATCACGAGGTCCTCGGGGGCCGCCGGAACGTCCGGGACCAAACGAGCGGCCACCGCCTCGAGGAGGTCGACCGCCACCTGCTCCACCAGTCTGAGGGCGGGCGATGGAGACCACGATGTTTCTTCCGTTGAAGTCCTTGCCGTTGAATTGTTCAACGGCAGATTGTGCCTGCTCCTCTGTGGCCATCTCAACGAATCCAAACCCTTTGGATCGACCTGTGTCTCGATCCATGATCACCTTTGCGGAGAGGACCTCTCCGGCAGATGCAAAGAAATCTCCGAGCTCCTCGGAATTGATGGAAAATGAAAGTTGACCTACATAAAGCTTGTTCTGCATTTCTTCTTTACCTCGTTTCTCTGTCGCCTCATGGTTCTCTTGCCTTGTTCTGTTCATTCCAACGTCTTGGGACGCTCTCATGAATTCCCAAAAACAAGATGTGTATGGGCGATCTGTTTGTGGGTGAGAGAGATCGAATCATACTAATCTTGAAGCGGCAAGAAATATCGTGGCGTGACATGAACAGGTTTTAAATAAACGTTTTCTTTGCTATTAAAAGATATCTTTGTAGAGTAATAGCTGCAATATAGAGGTGGAATAGATTTGAGTCGATGTGTGTGGAGTGAGCCCTTTTTTTGAGGAGGTAAACCTTGGAATCTTTTGACATCATCTACGGGCTATTTTTGGGAAAATCCTTCATTGTCCCTTTGGCTGTGCTTCTTTTTTTTACATTGGGCTATTTGGGAGCCCCTTTGTGGATCTGGACACTCTATTTTGGGTGTTTGCTTGTGGGGTATATGGCCCCACTTTATGCTCTCGTCCCCTTTTTGCTGGGCGCAATTGTGCTCAACGTGAAACCCTTGCGCAGAATGGTGATCACCTCGTGGATATTGAAGGCCTTTCGAGATTTTGGTCTTGTCCCTAAGATTTCCGACACGGAACGAACGGCACTGGATGCTGGGGTTGTCTGGGTGGAGGGAGACCTCTTTTCGGGTAAGCCCAATCTCAAGAAGGTTTTGTCTGAGAATTATCCCTCTTTGACATCTGAAGAGCAGGCCTTTTTGGATGGCCCCTGCGAAGTGGTCTGTAAAATGGTGGATGATTGGGAAGTCTGGCAGCGACGAGATATTCCTAAGCACGTCTTTGATTATCTAAAGAAAGAGAAATTTTTGGGGATGATCATTCCCAAAAAGTATGGGGGTCTTGGATTTTCTGCACTTGCCAACAGTGCGGTCATCGTGAAACTCTCTTCGCGTTGCCTTCCGATGGCAACGACCGTGATGGTCCCCAATTCGCTTGGGCCAGCTGAACTTTTACTTCACTACGGAACAGAAGATCAGAAGAATCGACTTCTCCCACTTCTTGCCAGGGGAGAACATATTCCCTGTTTTGCTTTGACCGAGCCCAATGCGGGCAGCGATGCCGGTGCCATGGAGGCCGAAGGAATTTTGTTTAAGGAGAATGGGGAGCTCAAGATTCGATTGAATTGGAACAAACGTTGGATCACTCTTGCAGCCATCTCCACATTGCAAGGAATCGCCTTTAAGCTCAAAGATCCCGAAGAACTGCTCGGACAGGGTGTGAATTTAGGAATCACTTGCGCTTTGGTTCCAAGTGAGCGCAAGGGCGTTGAACTTGGCTTACGACATGATCCTCTGGGTGTGCCATTTTACAACTGCCCAACTCGCGGAAAAGATGTGGTCATTTCGATGGATGAAGTTGTAGGTGGACAGGCTGGTGTTGGAAAGGGCTGGAAGATGTTGATGGAGTGTTTGGCCGCCGGTCGTGGGATCTCTCTTCCTGCTCAGAGTGTCTCGAGTGCCAAACTTGTGACTCGAGTCATAGGGGCCCACTCGATGATCCGAAAGCAATTCGGGGTTTCGATCGGAAAGTTTGAAGGAGTGGAGGAGCCTTTAGCACGAATTGGGGGGCTTACCTATTTGATGGAGGCCTCAAGGATCTTTACTTGTGGGAGTTTGGATAAGGGGATCAAACCTCCGGTCATTACTGCAATTGCAAAATACTACTCAACCGAGTTGTCTCGAAAGTTGATCAACGACGGTATGGATATTGGAGGTGGTTCCGCGATTTCTCGAGGTCCACGCAATCTTCTAGCGCACAGCTACATTGGTGCACCCATTGCGATCACAGTCGAGGGAGCGAACATTCTGACTCGTACACTAATGATCTTTGGCCAAGGTGCTCTTCGTGCCCATCCTTATGCTTACAAAGAGGTCGCCGCTGTTGAGACCAATGACGGGAAGGCCTTTGATTTGGCCCTGTGGGGACACATGGGCCATGTGGTGACCAACACCTTTCGAAGCATAGTCCTTTCGGTGACACGAGGTCTTTTTGCAAGCACAGCGTATGGTGGGCCGCTTAAGAGGTATCAGCAGAAGTTGGTTTGGGCTTCGGCTTCCTTTGCACTCATGGCGGATGTTGCGATGGCTTCGCTTGGAGGTTCCCTCAAGATGAAGGAGAAGATCACGGGGCGATTTGCCGACATCCTCTCCTGGATGTATTTGGCGACCGCCGTTTTGAAACGATATGAGGCTGAAGGGTCGAGAGAGGAGGATCTTCCGATGGCTGAGTATGCCCTTGAGTACTCGTTCAATGAGATCCAACTGGCCTTCGATGGTATTTTTGCCAATCTCAAAGTGCCTTTCATGGGCTGGCTCTTTAAGGGAATTCTTCGTTGGTGGTCTCGGTTAAATGCGATTGGCTCACCTGTTTCCGATCGAGTCTCCCATAGAGTGGCCGATGCCCTTCTCAAGGGTGAAGGGCGGGATCGCTGGACTTCCGGCATTTACATACCAGATAGCCCCATCGAGGCTCTTGGAAGAATCGAGCTTACCTGGAAACAGATTCAAAGGAGTCTCCCTATTGAAGAGAAGATTCGTCGGGCCATCAAAGAGAAGAGACTTCCCAAAAAGAAGATCACCTCAGTTTTGGAACTTGCGGTGAAAGAGGGAGTCATCACCTCCGAGGAGCGTGAAACACTGGTGCTTTGCGAAGAGATGCGTTATGACACGATTCAAGTCGATGAGTTTACGTTGGACGAGTATTTGAATCGAGGGTTAACAAGTCAAACGCCACAGCCCAACGGGAGTGGGGTCGTTCACGCACGCACGGTCGGGGCCTAATCGTTGGTGTGAACATTTTTGGTTGGTATGAGACTGCTTTCTAGAATAGGTAAATTCGAACGCTTTGGGTGTAACTTTGTTGTAACTGGAATGGACGAGATGCTTCGAAAAATTGCAAGATTGGGATGCGGAGTTTTCTTCGGTGCTGTTCTGGCGATGGATCCACTGTTTGCCGTGAGCGAAGGTGGGGGGTTGTCGCCGGTGCGGGTCGGTGAGGCCATTGTGGTCCCTACACGGGGACTGAACATCAATGGTGAAAACCCTGCTGGCCAGATGTTCATTGACGGTTTTGATCTCTTTGCCGGCGTCTACAGTGGCTCGGGTGCAGCGTCGCCCACTCTCCTATCGGGTTTAGGGTATGGCGAAGAGAGCTCCTGGGGGATTGGGGCTGGCAGCCAGACTGCGGACTCCAAAGATGGGGCTTCAACTTTTCTTCTAGCGGGAGGTTACTACCTCTCTGAGTGGGATTTGGGGGTTGGACTTAATACTGTGCTGGTGCGCCAAGGGCCCAATTCGGCACTTGGGGCGTCATTGGGTCTGATCTACAATCCCGAAGGTGATCTGCGTGTTGGCTTGGTGTTGAATGACGTCTTTTACAGCTATTACCTTTTGGGTCTGGGGATTGCCTACGACTTCAATGAATACATTTTAGCTTCACTTGAGGGGAACTATTATCGAGGTTTGGAGACCGTCCATCTGGTCCCTTCGGTGAGGGTTTCTCTACCTCCTTACGTCTTTACGAGCTTTGGGTATCGTTACGTAAAGGATCGCAACGAGGAGTGGGTTGGGGGAGTGGGGCTTGAGTTTTTTGAGCGCTCTTTGAATGTGCAGTTCCTGACAGGTTTCTTTGGTGGATTTGTTTTGGGTCGGATTGCAAGTTGGACCATCGTGCTGGATTGGCAGCTGGGTGGAGCTGGATGAGCCCCACTCGAAAAGAGAATCTCATACGACTGCGACTCTCGCATATTTGTTGACAGAAGCTCGATAATTTCATTTCTTAATCTCACAGACAAAGTCTTAAACGATGCGAAGCCTTACCAGGTCGAAGGAGGAGTCATGGCCGAAGAAATTATCTACACAATGAAGGGGGTGAGCAAAGTCTATCCTCCCAATCAGTATGTTCTAAAGGACATCTACCTCTCCTACTACTATGGGGCCAAAATCGGGGTTTTGGGACTCAACGGGGCAGGAAAATCCTCCCTTATTAAGATCATGGCTGGCGAGGATAAGGAGTTTCTAGGTGAGGCCTTCCCAGCCAGGGAGATGAAGATTGGCTATTTGGCTCAGGAGCCCAAGCTCAATGAAACCAAAACCGTCAAGGAGAACATTTTAGAGGGACTTGGGGAGCTTCCACTTCTTCTTGAAGAGTTTCATAAGATCAGCAATGAGATGTGCGATGAGAATTTGGATCCCGACAAAATGGAGTCTCTGATTGAAAGGCAAGGTGTGATTCAAGAAAAAATTGAATCTCAAGATGGTTGGGAGATTGACCAGAAGATTGAGATGGCGATGGAGGCACTTCGTTGTCCTCCTGGGGAGAGCTCCATACCGACTCTTTCTGGTGGTGAGAAACGCAGAGTGGCCCTCTGCCGTCTTCTCCTCTCAAAGCCGGACATTCTCTTTTTGGATGAGCCTACCAACCACCTCGATGCAGAGTCGGTGGCGTGGCTTGAACACTATCTTTCAGAGTTTCCTGGGACCGTGATTGCCGTGACCCACGATCGCTATTTTTTAGACAACGTGGCGGGTTGGATCTTAGAGCTTGATCGTGGAGAGGGGATTCCTTGGAAGGGAAACTACAGCTCTTGGCTTGAGCAGAAGGACCGACGACTGAAACAAGAGGAGAAAGGGGATCAGCGAAGACTTAAGACTTTGGAGCGGGAATTGGAGTGGGTCAAGATGTCTCCTCGAGGGCGGCATGCAAAGTCGAAGGCGCGGCTCTCAGCATATGAGAATCTGGTTAAGGAGCCAACAGCAGAGAGAATCAAAGAGATGCAGATCTACATTCCACCTGGTCCTCGGTTGGGGGATACTGTGGTTGAGTTTGAGAAGGTGAGCAAAGCCTATCAAGACAAACTCCTCTTTGATGAGTTGACCTTCTCCATTCCTAAGGGAGGAATTGTCGGGATCATTGGACCTAATGGAGCCGGAAAGACCACCCTCTTTCGAATGATTGCGGGGTTGGAGAAACCTGATGATGGGCTCATTCGCGTTGGACAGACCGTGAAGATTGGGTATGTGAACCAGAGTCGAGACAATTTGGACAATTCCAAAAGTGTATGGGATGAGATTTCTGGTGGTGATGAGATGATCTCTTTAGGGGGGCGCGAAGTTCAATCTAGAGCCTACCTCTCTTGGTTCAATTTCAGTGGCTCTTCCCAGCAGAAACGAGTGGGTGAGCTCTCTGGCGGTGAGCGGAACAGGCTTCAACTTGCAAAGGTTCTTAAAGAGGGGGCCAACCTCCTGCTTCTTGATGAACCAACCAACGATCTTGATGTGAACACCTTAAGAGCTCTTGAAGAGGCTCTTCTTGAGTTTGGCGGGAGTGTGTTGGTGATCAGCCATGATCGTTGGTTTTTAGATCGAATCAGCACCCACATATTGGCCTTTGAGGGCGACAGCCATGTCAACTTCTTCTTTGGAAACTTCACCGAATACGAAGAGGATCGAAAGAAGCGTTTTGGTGAAGCTGCCCTGATGCCCCGACGGATCAAGTATCGACGAATGCAATAGGTAGGGGCTGTCCGGTAATTCGCTTTTAGATCGATTTTGATAAGTTTTTCTTATACCGATCAGCGAATTCACCCTAAGTTTTCTATTATGAAAATGCTTTTCGAAGGCAGTCGTAGGAGCGTTTCAATTGGCAGAATTTTTCACAAACCTCCCGTTTCTCTGCGGGAGGCTGTCCCTCATGTTTGTCGGGGTGCCATTGTTTGGCCAAAAGGCGAAATGCCTGTTTCAGTTGGTCAAGCGTCGACGAACTTGAGAGGTCCACAGCCCCAAGATTTTGAAAGATAAGAAGGGCCTGCACCTCTGCACTTCCCAATGGGCGAACCTGTTTTTGAGAGGGGGAGGAGGGTGGAGGAGCAAATTGTGCGTAGGTGCCGCGACCTTTCTGCGGGAACCAAAAGAGTTTTGAAGAGAAATCCAAGGGAGTTTCCCTCTGGAGTGGGGGTATTTTAGAGGCCCTCGATGGGTCTGTCACAGACGTTGGAGAGTCCTGTTGATGAGAAGGTTCCTCAAGAAGACGCTCTAGAATGCTATGGAAAGAGGGTTCTTTCATAGAGGACTTATCGGTGACGGGCCATCAAATTTGAGAGGGGAAACTCTCGTTTATCGAGGGAAAAGGTCCGGGAGCCGTCGAAAAAAGAGAGAAAAAAGCGATTTCCCCCTCATTTTTCTTTGGACAATCGACCGTAGTTGGATATCATAGAGCCAAGCTGCAGTACTTTAAGATAGAAATATAAGAGAGAAACAAAAGTATTAATAACTTAAGCCGGAGGAAATGAATGGCAAAGAAAAAGAAAACAACGAAGAAGGCTACAAAGAAGGCAACAAAAAAAGCGGCAAAAAAAGCAACAAAAAAGGCCGCAACGAAAAAGGCAGCTACTAAAAAAACGACAAAAAAAGCAAAGAAAGCTGCGAAACCCAAAACAAAAAGAAAGCCCAACGCCGCTTTTATGAAGCCTATGCAACCCAGTGCGGCCCTTGCTGAAGTTGTTGGATCTCGTCCAATGCCAAGAACCGAAGTTGTGAAGAAGCTTTGGGACTACATCAAGAAGAACGACCTTCAAGATGCTAAGAATCGACGAAACATCAATGCCGATTCCAAGCTCAAAGATGTTTTTGGCAAGAAGACCGTCTCAATGTTTGAAATGACCAAGATTGTAAGTCGACACCTTTCTTGATGAAAGGAAGGCCGCGACCGTTGGATAAGCCCGATGGAGGAGACTTCTCGGGCTTTTTTTATGTTCAATTGATTTTCACCAATCAAGTTCAAATCGATTCCGTTTTATTTGAGATTTCTCGACGCTTTCTTCTGGACACTTAAATTTCCATTTCGTATATCCCATGGTCGTAAGCCTGGTTGAAGCAGATTTCCTGCCAATCACTTTGAATACTTTTTTCGGGGGAATTTGGTGCCAAATTTGGATGGGCAACCGAAAGGTTATGCCGGTGAGATTTGTGGTTTTTCAGGAGATCCAACCACGGTGACCCGTTTGAAGGAGTTGGGGTTTCTGGTCGGAGATCATCTGGAGATCACCGGTCGGATGAGTTGGGGAGGGGTCATCTTGGTCGCGGTTCGGGGAGCTATTTTTGCGTTGAGACGGAGTGAGGCTTCATGCATTCAAGTCTCGTAGTGGCTTTAGTTGGGCCTCCCAACGCTGGGAAGACGACCATTTACAATTGGCTTACGGGGTCACGTTATCGTTCGGTCAATTATCCGGGATCTACGGTGGAGTACTCAGAAGGGGTCACTTTAGAACGATACGGTCCATCCCTTCGCGTGTTGGATACACCTGGCATTCGAAGTTTGACACCTCACTCATTTGAAGAGGTGGTCACTCTTGAGACCCTTGAAAAGGAGAGAAATGCCGGCCACCGTGTAAGTGTGGTGGTCCCTGTGGATGTCACGCAGATGAGTCGCCATCTTCTTCTGGTCAAGCAACTGCAAGCGGCCGGATATCCAGTTGTAGTTGCACTGACCATGGTGGATCTCTTTAAAGGTCGTGGTTATCGTGTGGACGAGAAGCGATTGTCTCAAGAGCTTGGTTGTCCCGTTGCGATTGTGGATGGTCTTCTTGGGGGAGGGGTGAAAGAGCTCTACCAACTTCTGGCCGATGGGCGAGACCAGCAAAATCAACAAATGGCTTCAAAGAGTGGGAGTTCAAAGTCGCTTCAGTGGTCCGATGAGGAGATCCAAAAGACCTATCATGACCTGGATCAGATCATCTCTCGGGTGGTGAGAGGGGAGAGTGCAAAATCACTTGTAAAGGCTGATCCTCGAACTTTGAGGATTGACCGATGGCTGATGCATCCTCTTTGGGGCTTTCTCTTTTTCTTTGTGGTGATGTCGACCCTTTTTACAATGATCTTTGTAATGGCACAGCCACTCATTGATTTTCTGGATGGACTCTTCTCGGGGTGGGCAGAAGAGGTGGCCATCATGGCCCCTGATTCTTTGGTCGTGCAGTTTGTTTCAAGCGGAGTGATTGCCGGGGTGGGATCCGTCGTGGTCTTCATCCCACAAATTGTGCTTCTCTTTTTTGGTATCTCCCTTTTGGAGGATACGGGTTATCTGGCTCGAGCGGCAGCTCTTGTGGATCGACCCCTCTCTCTGATCGGCCTTAACGGAAGGTCCTTTGTGCCCCTCTTGTCGGGATATGCATGTGCGATACCTGCCATGATGGCGGCAAGAACCATTTCAAGTTTGAGGGAGCGATGGATCACAATTTTCGTCATTCCCTTGATGAGTTGCAGTGCAAGGCTTCCCGTCTATGCTCTTCTCCTCTCGTTTTTGTTTTTGAAAGGGTACCCTCTGTGGGTCAGTGGTGTGGCCATGGCGGGGCTCTATTTTTTGAGTGCCTTTATGGGTGCCTTGGCGGCAGGGATCATGTCCCGCATCTGGAAAGGTAAGGAGCCATCTTGGTTTTTGATGGAACTACCAACCTACCGTCGACCGCGTCTGAGAACTGCGTTGAGGATCACCTTTGATCGATCCATCTCCTACGTCAAAAGAGCAGGTCTGACGATCTTGGTTGTCTCCATTGCGCTTTGGATTCTGACCACCTTCCCCAACTACAGAGAAAGCGACGAGGGGATGCGACTGCAGCAGAGCTACGCGGGCCAAGTGGGTCGAGTTCTTGATCCTCTTATGGCGCCTATGGGGGGCGATTGGAGAGTGGGCATTGGTCTCCTCAGTGCGTTTGCAGCCCGTGAGGTCTTTGTCTCTTCACTTGCTGTGATCTTTCATGTGACCGACGATGGTGGTGGGGATGATACCTTGCAGGAGTCTCTCATCTCGGCCATGACCGAAGCGAAGTTGTCCAACGGTCAGCCGCTATTTACGATCTCCTCCGTGGCAGGGCTCTTGATCTTCTTTCTTGTGGCGCTGCAATGCCTGCCAACCGTGGTGATGAGCAGTGGTGAAGCCGGTAAGGGGTGGTTTGGTCTACTTCAGCTTGTGGTCTTTAATGCCTCAGCGTACCTCCTTGCAACGATCGTAGTGCAGGGGCTGAGACTCTTTGGGGTACCTTAGTCTTTCTAAACCGGGAATCGAAATTATAGATCTTAACGAAAAAATAATCACATTATTGATAAAAAAAGGCGTTGCGGCATCGCTTTTTTATATCAATAATGTGATTATTTTTTCGTTAAG
>JACTMU010000102.1 GCA_014584465.1 Pseudomonadota bacterium
GCAACATCCATGGGCTAACGAATTATTGGTAAGCCAGTGAATAAAAGGGTCAATTTTAGCGAGAACAGGTGGGTCAACTTTACTGAGAGACAATGATTGAAAGTGAAACTCCCGACTCCTCCACTCTGAAACCAAAGAAGAAGAGACCTTTTTTAGGTGGACTCTTCAAGAAAGAGAAGATCCTTCCTCCGGTTGTCTATTCTCGACTCCACTACGTTCCTCTCATGACCTATCAGACGCTGATCGATGTGCTTGAACTTTTAACGCTGAATTTTGGAGATGATTCTCGATCGGCCCTCTCTCCCTTTCGCGACATGATCCACGCACTGGGCCTACTTCGGGTGCAGATCACTAAGATCGTGACCAAGATCGCAGGGGCGGGCATTCGTCGGATTGTCTTCCGCCCCGAAGGTCTGCATCTCTACATGGGCATTCAGGCACTCGGATGGAACTTTGGCCCCTCGGCCATCGTGCCCCTTCCCATGGACAACTCTTGGCTTGTCAACGACTCAGCCGCAGAATCCCAGTAAAATTCACAACACCGATATAATATCTATCCTCAAAACTCTCTTATTTTAAGACAATTTTTACGGACTTATATATCTATTTTCATATGAACGAAGCTATCAGTCGTCAGTCTTCAGTCTTCAGTCTTCAGTCTTCAGTCTTCAGCTTTTGGATATAGGACATCAGGTGGTGGCGCGTCTGGTTTCAAAATGCATTGACGCTTTGAAACCAAACGGTTCCGCCACCCTCAGTTAAGAACTGCTCATTGGGATTTCCCCAGAGCAGCTCAGGAGTTGGCCTTTCAGGTCAACCTTTCTCTGATCCCCCCAAGCTTAAGTTAACCTTCAAACATACACTTGAAGGAGGCTCAAATTGAATTCACCCTTCGCCTCCACGTATTATATAGTATCATACAACACTGAGGAGACCGCCACTTGCCCATGCTCAATTTGCAAGCACAGGTTACTCCAGAGGTCCTCGCTTTCAACCGAAAACTTCACGACCTCAACCGCCCCACTTGATGGCTTGGCGATTGGTTTTGCTGACACTATCAACGTAGGAACATTGACATCGCCAACTTGTCCAACTGCTTTTGCTGACGCTTGAAGTAGCGCCACCGACCCTCAAGTGGTTCCGAGCTTTTGCCAAAACTCCTTCCCATCATGTCGTCCTCCCACCTATAAAGATGCTGTGAGCTGCTTTCATCCAGTTCTTGGCTCACAAGAATCGTCTTCGCCACGGTTCCAATGGCTCGACCATCTTTTCAACCTACCGTCGTTCGTTCCGAACGGTCATCAGTCGTTAGGCTTTTGAGGTTCGCTTTCGCTACAACCTGATGAGTAACCAGACACTTGACACGAACTTATCAAATGCTTTTTCAATCAACCGCATTCAAAAAGATCACTCTTCCTGAACGTGATCATGGCTTAAGCAGCAACTGGATAACTCTGCTTACGGGACTTCCACCTGCTGGAGTTCTGACGAGCTTCGCTGTCATTGAACACAAATGATTCCTTATGCAGATCTTGTGCCAAACGATTGGATTGCTTTTGGATATGCCACAATCGCCCTCTTCCCTTGTCTCATTCGTTTTCAGAAACGACACTTCGAGTCTATCTTGAAATTAAGTAAGATCATCTCAAGAAAACCGAGACAAATTGTTCAAATTGATGAAAATGATGTCCCAACTAGTGGTTCAACCAGTTAGTTTTTTCACCTCTAACTAGGGGCTGTCCGGTAATTCGCTTTTTGATCGATTTTGATAAGTTTTTCTTATACCGAGGCGAGCCGACGAAGGGCTAGCCAGAGGCGCTAACTCGAGGGGAATTACCGGACTGCCCCTAACTAGTGCTTGGCGCGAAACCTGCTTTTAGGATTGAGTTCACCTTCGATTTCAATCGATCCTTAAAAAAGAGGTCGACCCTGGTGGTAATGCAACAAGATCCTGTTGCTTTTTCTCTACCCCCCTGCCTATCATTATGACATAAGAGTCAAAATCACTTGATTGATCACATGGAGGGATCATGAACCTATTGCAAATTCGTCTTGGAACGATTGGCCTTCCTCTGATTCTACTGATCCTAACTCTGCAATCAATCACAGGCTCAGCCTCACCACAAAATTCAGTGGGACCCACAGAGGATCTTTCCCAGTGGAACATCCAGACGCACGCGGGTCTTGATCTTATGGTCTCTCGTGGAATCTTTGAACTTCGATCCGAGGGAGATGATAATCTTGCAACCGATCTTGAGCAAGAGTACGACTCGATTCCACGCCCCACCGCCTCTTATGAAACCTTGGAGCTCGGAGACCATGAACCATTGAGCCCCTATTTGGATCGCCTCTATTTGGTTCTTGTTGAAAGGCTCGGATCTGAGAGAGTTCGATCACTCCATCTTGATGACCTCAAGATTGCCAATTATGCAATCCCGGTTGCCTTTCAACCTTGTGGTGATCGTAGAAATGGTGAGACTTGGAGCCAAAAGGAGTATCAACTGCACTTTGTCCCACTGAGTGGCGCCGTCACCTATTGGACCACATTCTCAACCTGCTCCTCGGGTTCTTGGGGACCTATCACAGATCTTCTCTGCACCTCCGCCGCAGAACTCGCTCGCCAAGAGATGGAGATCGACCTTGCCCCAGCAATCTCAGACGAGCTCTACCAGCAAGCCCAAGAAAGCTGCCATTGATCTAACCGAAAACTTGGGCTACAATAGTTTTAAAACTGAGGCAAAGTTCTATTTTATCCTCGTATGTTTTACCCTTAAGTGTCCTGAATTTGGCATTTCCTTTCTTTGGAATGAATACCCCAAATTTGATTAGACTGTCCTGGGGCAGAGCATCTGAGAGTAGTTCCAACCGAATGCGAGCCTGATTCAATGTTCAAACGACACTTTTGGAAGTTTTTGCACCTTCCAGTGCCTAGCGATCTTTCCAGCTTAGGACCATCACCTTCTGCACCAAACCACTAAAATAGTATTGAGCCTTCTTCTTGCTTAGCGATTGAGCCCCGATGAGAATCGGATAGCTCGATGAGGTAATATCAGAGTAATAGTTGGATCTTTTCACACTTGAATTGTACCGATTGTTGACAAGAATATAGACGCCTCCACCACCGTCATACCCACCCATGATCAAATACGGAGTATGAGTGCTCAGCGAACCAAACTCACTGATTCCAGTTTCTGCAACTGACACAGAATCGTAGACAAACTTACCATTAATGTGCGCACCGAATCGCAAGATCGTTTCATCCGATTCACGGACTAGCTCCAGGGAAAAGCCCCCATCTGAACCATTCCCAACAATCACCGTGGCTCCTTCGGGGATATCCGTCAAATCCTCAAAGCTCACATAAGCGCTGACGAGAACCCCCTGATCCTCCAGAGGATCCCGTCTCCCCAGGTTGACCAAGTTCTGATTGTTTGAGTCAAACGACAAATAACAGTCAACATAGCCCGATTCATCATTGCCATCCATCAGCGTGGGCATGGCCATATCTGCAAGATCGAGAATCATCTCCTTCGGATTTCGAAAGATTTTCTTGCGCTTGACACTGTAGAAATTCGAAATGGTTTTGTCTCGTTGTGAACCACAATTGGAAACATCCACAAAAGCCATGACGTTGTTTTCCTCAATAACCTCGAACGTTTTCGTTATAACATACTCGGTCGTAATGATGTCAGCTTCTTCCCGTAAAGCTGCCATATAAAGCGGAGAATAGAAGGTGAAGTAACCAACCACAAGACCGAGAGACTGAGCCAAATCGGTCAACATCATAACATCTTTGATTGTGTAATCAAAATCGATCAAATCCATCTGAAAGTCGGGGTCATTCACATAGCTTTCAATTTCACTTCGAGAAGTTGAGTAAAAAAGAAGCCCAAACTTCATAAAATCTCGATATTCCCTATACGCATCTTCATTGGCCACTTGGTAAAGAGTCTTCATAACTGCGATGTTGGTGGTTCGACCAAAAAAGATCACAGGCCGCTCATCGTTGAGGTAGGTATCTCCATGACGAACAATCTCATCAAGCATGGTCCTGGCAAACTCCTCCTGCTCGCTTACCGAAGAAGTGGTCTCCTTTACCTCAATGAAGAGGAGCGCCTGGGAATCTTGAAAAACTTCGTTGTCCAATAGATCCCCAAATCGAGGAGCAGAATTTCCGCCATCTACATCACAAGCTGAAGGATTGCCATGATAAGCACAAAGAACCTGCTCATTGTCAAATGCAAGATCGATCTCTATTAGATTTGCACCATTTTGGATTGCATCATCGATCTTCTCGTTGGCCTCTTCCAGAGAAAGATCTTTTCCGTTGATCGTATCACGGTAGCAATTGTGGCAACTTACCGCCACAGGATGCCCAAGGGGCGTCTTCTTAAATCGAGAGGAGACCTTGCTCCACCACTGCGGCGTCGTCGCTGTCCTTTTACCAGAAGATGAGGACGATAAACTGTAGGATGTGGGCAATACCTGACTGGAATTGCGCACTCCCACTTGATTCAGCTCATTAGAGCAGCCATTCGCGAAGAAAAACGCAAAACAGACAAAAAGAAGCAAACTAACGAAATCATTCCTGACCTTTAGACAAATGCCATTGCAAAACATCAAACCTCCGATCTGATCACTTGAAATAACGATTGGACGGCCTCAAACGTTGCAGAAATTTCCAAGATTTGGTACCACTTTCACCAAAAAAACATTGCCCGAGCCACCCCCAAAAAAGGGGGTGTCTCATTTTTAGATTTGGCAACGGTTTCATCCCACCTTGACCTGTTGCAATTTGAATTGACATACAGTGAGAAGGTAACTGTGACCTACAGTTACAACCCGACTTTTTCGACCATTTCAGATCTGGTGGCGGCTTTCATGGTTTTTAGCCCATTTCAAATTTCGGATCCGAGTTACATCCGTTCGAGCGTGGATATACCCAAGAGATTCAATCCCTCCTTAAGAACCTTACCTGTGGAGGAGACAAGCGCCAATCGAGCGGACTTAAGTTCCTCCGTTGGAGCTTTTAGAACAGAGCATTGGGCGTACATTCGACTGAACTCCTTGGCCAAATCGTAGAGGTAAATGCAAAGAAGTTGAGGCTCGTAGCGTTCGACGCTCCTGAGGATGGCCTCCACAAAACCGCTCAATCGCAAGAGAAGTTGCCTCTCACTCTCATCCACAAGTTCAGACCACTGAGGTGGTGTCGTCAATGTTCCAACTTCACGTTGAATCGAAGCCGTTCGAGCATAGGCGTAGAGTAGGTAGGGCCCTGTGTTTCCAGTGCGTGCGGTCCACTCATCGAGATCGAAAACAATGTTCTTGTTGTTGTCTTGATTGAGCATTCCATACCGAATCGTTGCAACAGCCACATTGCGGGCTGCGGTTTCAATCTCCTCATCGGGCCATTCACCCCTATAGGGATCGAGAAATTCACGATGAATCTTCGTCAGAAGCGTCTCCTTCAATTTGGAAAAAGCAATGGCCGTACCTGCTCGTGAACTCATCTCCCCATGAGCCCCCTCAACAAAAGCGTAGGAGAGGTGATGACACTTTGAGGCTTGAGAAAACCCAATGAGCTCAAGAGTGCGAAAGAGCTGTTGAAAATGAAGACTCTGTCGTACATCTACGACGTAGATGGAGCGATCGATCCTAAACTCTTTAAATTTTCGTACGGCCAAAGCGACATCCTTGGTTGAATAGAGGCCCGTACCGTTGGACCTAAGTAGTAAAAAAAAGGGAAGGTTGTACTTAGTTAAGTCAACACCAATGGCCCCCTCAGATTGAATGAAGAGCCCCTTCTTGTAGTAGTCCAAAACGATCTCTTTTCCAGTTTGTCCCACCTCAGATTCAAAAAAGTAGTGGTCAAAATGGACATCCATCCACTCATAGATTTTTTGAAAATCCTCTATGGACCATCTTCGTGTCTCCTGCCACAACTTGTGAACCTCACCACGACCGCTCTCAATCGCCTTGAGAACCTCGGAGACTTCACGTTCACACTTCTCAATCTCCTGACGAATTGAGAAGTTGCCTGGCTCAACACGAGTCAACTCACACACCTCTTGGCCGATGGCCGTTCCTGGTGGTAAAAGATAGATCCGATCCTTCTCTTCACTCAAATCAAGTTCAGATTCGCTGCAGATGACGCCTTCACTGAGGACTCCGGACTTGTCTACGGCACTCACGACACGCCCCTGAAGGCGAACCCCTATGGGTGCGTAACAGACCACATCGCCAACTTTGTACCCGACTCCGCCACAAACGACCTGAACCGAACGTCCCCCGAGGTTGCATGTGACGACCTTCCAACTCCTCTCAGAGGGATGATCTTCAACACCGGTAACTTGTGCTGAGATCAAACCTGGAAAGGGAAGTCTGGCGAGTCTTCGAAAATCCAGAGCCTTTGCTCCCTCGACGTAGAGACGGCCTAAGAATTCACCTCGATTCTCCGTAGGCCATGGATCACCTCTTTGATTCATAACCCAGAGGCATTTGGCGATGTGAGCCCCCTCGTCGCCGATGTAGTTGGCCGCCACAACTTCAAAGCCCGACCATCGGCACATTCGAACCAACGCATCTCCCAAAGAGACGTTTCGAATGTGCCCCACATGAAACTCCTTATGAGTGTTCGGCTGAGAGTACTCGATCATCACACGCTCACCACGAGAGGGCTGAGGGCTACAAAGAGACCCATCTTGAATCTTTGGAACCAACCACTCTGCAAGTCCATCCATCTTGAAAAAAAGATTCAAGTAGGGACCCACCGCAGTGACTCGCGCAATGAGATCATCGGGTTGAAATTGAAGTTCCAAGTCCTTGGCAATCTGTTGTGGGGCTTTGCGCATCTGTTTTGAGAGTGTGAAACAGGGAAATGCGAGATCCCCAAGGGTGCGATCGCGGGGCCACTCCAGAAGTTCGGCCAACTTCTCTCTTTCCAATGGAATTGGCAATCTCCCCAAAGTTTCTGCAACTTTTTCTTTAAGAAACATGATCAACTCCTACATATCACTAAAGATAGATCTGCTCTTCAAGAGCTAGAGCGACATCGCCATAAAGGCGATCTTCCCTGAAGCCAAAAGCAAAATCAGAGTCAAAATCCCCCCCCGCCACTCTCGGGGCATCAGGTGCTGATACTGCCTTCCAAAGGTTGCAGAAAGCCAGGCACCCAAAAAAAGGATCAGCCCCACATCCAATCGGATCGCACCGACGGCGGGCCAATGAATCTCTCCGACATAACCTAAGAGACCCGCGGCACTGGTCAACATAACGGCCGCGTTGGATGTGGGAACCACCTCACTGTTTTCTACAATACGAAAACTCAAAAGAACCGAAGAGAAGAGAATTCCAGCTCCCACGCCCGTGAGCCCAATGATCACACCCCCAACAAGGGCAATGATGAGAAGCTTGGGGAGCGAAAACTTTTTCGTCTCGCTCTCTTCGGCGCGATTCTTCCCCTTTCGAGAGCGATAGGCATCTCCACCAGCTTTGTAGGTGAGCCCCACTAGAACTGTGAGAAAGATCCACAAGAGCCACTTTTCTGGAATCACGCGGGTCATTCTCGCCGCTGCATAGGCCCCCACCATCGAGCCCATTCCCAACGTCAACGACTCACGCCACTGCACCAGCCTTCGCTTCACAAATCCCAAGGTGTTGATCACCGCCACCAGAAAGACGACCAAAAGCGTGGTGGCCACAATCTCACGCATCCCAAGTGGGTAGATGAGAGGCAAAATGGGCACAATGAGAACACCACCACCCATTCCGATGAATGTTGTTCCCACTCCCACCATAAGGCCGAGAATGAATATGAGCGAGATAAAAAGTAAAGTCACTGGTCCGTCACGTCCCCTTAAGGGGTACGATTATGGACAAGAAATTTGGATGTGTCACGGAACAAAACGCCAATTTTATTGGCTGCCACCTCTGTCACAAACCCTAAGCCAAACTTAGGATGCTCGATGGCTGTTTGGATCTCAAAGACCGAAGCCATGTTGTATCGTGCGGGCTTTCCTGCGCCGAGCTCCTCTTTCAGCTTCTCCCACATCTCAATGTGTTGGTTCAAAGCCTTCTCCGCCTTGGACTCAGCCCGCTTGGTGCTGGCGGACTTGGTGCTGGCGGACTTGGTGCTCTTCTTGCCCTTCGCCCCAACTCGGTAAGTCTTCTTAGACCCGCAAACTTCGCACTCAAGCTTGGCGCTCGTCTTGGTAGGATGAGCCAGCACGACGTGGTAGCGCTCCTCACCACACTTTTTGCAGTCACTTAAAAAATTTGATGCCACCTTTGGTAATGTCTCATTTTCTTCCATAGATCCAATCTATCAAATGGCTCTCTGTTTGAATACGAAACTTTCGTTGCTCAATTGCAACTCCATCATTTGGTCGAGCTGGACCAAGAGCCAAGTTGCGAATCATTGAACTGGTCCTCACCTGGCACTAATTGAGCGCGATCGGCCGGTAGACGCGAATGGAGTGATCGAGGGCCTGTTTTCTGATTTCATCAGGATTGAGAAAAAAGGGACCCTCACCATCTTCTAAACGGTGTTGAAAGGACTTCATACTCTCCTCATCCTTGGGGTGAACCTCAAAGCCCGTGGGGCGGTACCGCTCCAGAAAATCACCCTCTTTGCCTTTGTTGAAAAAGTGATCCCAATGAGAGGGATCCACCTTCAAACGATAGGTCAATGTGTTAGGATAGGTGTGTACCGGAGTGTAGGCCGTAAGAATCTCAAAATCACCATAGTGAGAGTGAAGATGAAGAGCCGGGCTTCCCCACTGCGTAATTCCAATACAGGACTTCACATTGGCAAACCAGAGCCCAAAGGCCTTGGTCAAAAAACCCAATCCATAAAAGCTTTCGTTGCGATCCAAGAGCGTGTTGACCGAACAGAGGTTGTGGGCCACCCACTCACCTTTGCCAACCATCGTGGGAATGCAAATGAAAAGAGAGAGGGCCACCCATGGCTCTTCGCTCTGCTCATCTACCTCAAGAGCCTCCCTCACCTTCGGTGACAACTGATCACGACGGGCTGCAAAGCCAGCTACAAACCCCGGAAGAATCGCACAATCATAAAAGACCCAGCGAGGCATTGCCATGTTCACCTTGCCAAAGGCTTTGCCTTCAAGACGGTAGATCGTGTTGGCAAAATCGACTTGCCCTGCCTCGAGTGGATTTTTGAAAATGGGCTGTTGGCGAAACCAATCGGGAATCGTGGAGCGCTCATCAATCGTGGAGAGGCTCTCCTTTCGAATGTAAACGTAGGGGCGAACCATTTGACCTGAATAAAACCATGAGAGTCTCTTGTCGTTTTTGATGTTCACCATTCTTAGGCCTCAACACCGGGTGCAATCATCGCCTCTGGGCGAACCAAGCGATCAAACTTCTCAGGATCCAAAAGCCCAAGCTTTTGAGCCGCAGCTTTCAGTGTGGTGTTCTCCTGGTAGGCAAGTTTTGCGATCTTTGCCGCGTTGTCATAGCCAATGTGAGGATTAAGTGCGGTCACAAGCATCAGCGAATTTTCCAGATGCTTCTTGATCTGCTCCGTACGTGCTTCGATGCCCTCAACACAATGCTCGCGAAAACTGTCGCACCCATCACTGAGAAGGCGAACTGAGTTGAGCACATTAAACACAATCAAAGGTTTAAAGACGTTGAGTTCAAAGTTTCCTGAGGAACCTCCCACAGCCACGGCCATGTCGTTTCCGATGACCTGAGCACAAACCATCGTCAAAGCTTCAGACTGTGTCGGGTTCACCTTGCCTGGCATAATGGAGCTGCCGGGTTCATTGGCGGGCAACATGAGTTCTCCCAGTCCACATCGCGGACCGCTCCCCAACCACCGAATGTCATTGGCAATCTTCATAAGACTGCAAGCCAACGTTTTCAGTGAGCCACTGAGCTGCACCAGAGCATCATGAGATGCAAGCGCCTCAAATTTGTTGGGAGCTGACACAAAGGGAAGTCCCGTCTCTGAAGCGATCCTTCCTGCCGCCTTCTGCGCAAATTCAGGATGGGTGTTGAGGCCCGTTCCCACTGCAGTCCCACCAAGAGCCAGGGCATAAACGCCTTTGATCGCCCACTCCACCCTCTCAATTCCAAGGGAGATCTGAGTCACATACCCCGAAAACTCCTGACCCAAGGTTAAGGGAGTGGCGTCCATCAGATGTGTTCGTCCAATTTTGACAATATTTTGAAACTCTTTTCGTTTTTGATCTAGAGATCGATGAAGTGACTTCAAAGCAGGAAGGAGTCGATGCACAACCTGCTCACCTACTGCAATGTGCATCGCCGTAGGAAAGGTGTCATTTGAAGATTGCGCCTTGTTGACGTCATCGTTGGGATGAATCCGCTTGGATCCAAGCGGATCACCCAAGATCACCGTGGCTCGATTGGCAATCACCTCATTGGCATTCATGTTGGTTTGAGTTCCACTTCCCGTTTGCCAAATGACGAGCGGAAAATGTTCATCCCACTCGCCTTCGATCACCTCATCAGCCGCCTGAACAATGGCTTGCGACTTGTCCCTGGTCAACCATCCAATCTCCTCGTTGGTCATGGCTGCAGCCTTCTTAAGAATTCCAAAAGCACGAATCATCTCTCTTGGAAATCGATCCCCACCAATCTTAAAATTGATGAGCGAACGCTGGGTTTGTGCCCCCCAATATCGATCCGAGGCAACTTGAACCTCCCCTAAACTGTCTTTTTCAATGCGAAAACCGCTCATTTAACCCTCCCAGTTCAAAATCACTTTACCTGACTTTCCTTCAGACATCACCTCAAAGCCGGCCTCATAATCATCCACAGGAAACCGATGGGTGATGATCGAAGAGATATCAAGCCCACTTCGAATCATTGAGGCCATCTTGTACCACGTCTCAAACATTTCACGACCATAGATCCCTTTGATGATCAAACCCTTAAAGACGACCAACGACCAATCAATTGCAACTACCGACGGAAATATCCCCAAAAGAGAAACTCGTCCACCATGATTCATAACCTCAAGCATCTGGTTGAAGGCGTGGGGATTGCCAGACATTTCCATTCCTACGTCAAACCCCTCGGCCATCCCAAGTCGCTTCATAACATCTTTGAGTAGCTCCTGTTGAGGATTGACGGTGACCGTTGCTCCAAGCTTTTTTGCAAGTTCAAGACGGTAGGGATTCACATCGGTCACCACCACATGTCGTGCTCCCACGTGGCGAGCAATGGCTGCGGCCATACATCCAATTGGACCTGCTCCCGTAATGAGCACATCCTCACCCACCAGATCAAAACTCAATGCCGTGTGTGTGGCATTTCCGTAAGGATCAAAAATCGAAGCCAGTTCATCGGAGATGGAGGGGTCGATCTTAAAGATATTCCCTGCAGGTATCGAGAGAAATTCAGCAAAACAGCCTGTGCGGTTCACACCAATTCCCAATGTGTTTCGACAGAGGTGCCTCTTGCCCGCACGACAATTGCGACAGTGTCCGCAAGTGATGTGCCCCTCTCCAGAGACTCGATCTCCGATGACGACACCTCGCACATCACTTCCGATCTCTTCGACAACTCCAAAAAACTCATGCCCTGTCACCAATGGAACAGGAATGGTCTTTTGAGACCACTCATCCCAATTGTAAATATGAAGATCCGTTCCGCAAATGGCGGTCTTTTTGATCCGCACAAGCACGTCGCTTGGTCCAATGGTGGGGATCGGAACATCCTCCATCCACAAACCACGCGTACGTTCTCTTTTGACCAGCGCCTTCATCCAATGACTCCCAATTTTCGGCCAACCACTTTAAAAGCCTCAACCGCTCTTTCTAGATCACTACGCGAATGGGCCGCAGAGAGTTGGGTTCGAATTCGAGCGGCCCCCTGGGGCACAACAGGATAGGAAAAGCCAATCGCATAGACTCCTTCATGAAGAAGTTCTTCAGAAAAACGCTGAGCCAGTCGTGCATCTCCAAGCATCACAGGAGTGATCGGATGCTCCCCAGGAATCACTCGAAACCCAAGATTGTGGAGCTCCTTTCGAAAAAAAGTGGTGTTGCTTTTGAGCGTTTCACGCAGATCACTACGCCCTTGAATTCGTTTCAAAACCGAAATGGATCCTGCCACAATGACGGGTGCGAGGGAATTGGAAAAGAGATAGGGGCGGGATCGTTGTCTGAGCCACTCAATCACCTCTCGACGACCTGAAGTGTAACCTCCTGAAGCACCACCCAAAGCCTTTCCTAAAGTTCCCGTGATGATGTCGATACGACCCTTGACACCACAATGCTCGTGGGTCCCCCGACCCGTTGGACCCATAAACCCCACTGCATGAGAGTCATCCACCATCACCATGGCTTTGTACTTTTCGGCAAGATCGCAAATCTTATCCAGCTGAGCAATCACACCATCCATCGAAAAGACCCCATCGGTGGCAATCATACGAAAGCGACACGACTCACTCTCTTTAAGTGCCTGTTCGAGGTCCTCGATGTTGTTGTTGCTGTAGCGAAGTCTCTTGGCTTTACAAAGTCGAATCCCATCGATGATGCTTGCATGGTTGAGCGCATCACTGATGATCGCATCTTCAGGACCCAAAAGGGTCTCAAAAAGACCTGTGTTGGCATCAAAGCAAGATGAGTAAAGAATGGTGTCTTCCGTTCCCAAAAACTCAGAAATCTTTCTTTCCAACTCCTTGTGAACGGATTGAGTGCCGCAAATGAATCGCACTGAAGAGAGACCATAACCATAGCGGGAGAGTGCGGAAACCCCCTCCTGAATGAGTTCGGAATCATTGGACAACCCAAGATAGTTGTTGGAGCACAAGTTGATGAGTTGCCCCTCTTTCACACGCACTTGAGCCCCTTGGGGCGAGAGAAGCACCCGCTCTTCTTTGTAAAGACCCGCCTCTCGGACCGACTGAATCTCCTGAGTTAGGAATTTGATGTAATCTTCCACCATGGTCCCTCCCAATTCCTCTCGACATTGTACCGAGAGTGCTTGCAAATCAATGGAATCTTTAGAATACTGATGATCATCATGAATAGTGCGTCGCATCCTCCTGAGAAATCGGGTCTCCCTTGGTTCATTGGTGCCGGAATCGTTGGAGCTGACATTGGCACCTCGGTCTTTTACAGCACGGGAATTCTCTTTCCAATGGTGGGCTACATGGCCCCGCTCTTCATCCTGACCGTCTGTCTCATGATGTGGGTTTTTAAGCGCACCTACGAAGAGGGACTTGCTCTAAGCCCTTACAACGGCGGCGCCTACGTGATGATTCTTCGGAGCATTGGTCGAAGGGCTTCCGTTCTTGCTGGCTCGCTTACTTTTGTCTCCTACCTTGCAACGGCGGCTGTAAGTGCACTTTCAGGAGCCTTTTACCTCTCTTCGCTTTTTGAGGGCGGGCTTTCGATTTCCGCGATCGTTGCCATTTCGTTTGTCCCAATTGTCATCTTCGGTCTTCTCAACTCAAGGGGGATCAAAGAGCCCGCCAAGATTGTAACAGCAATTGCCGGTGTTCACTTCTTCTTGCTCTTGGTGATGGCCATTTGGGGTACGGTCTATTTGATTGTCCAGGGAATTGAGTGGCCCTCGTGGGACCAGATGGTTCCAGAGGGAAAACTACGCACCGGAATGCTCCTGCATGGGTTTGCAGCTGCTTTTTTGGGCATTACCGGATTTGAGTCCGCGGCTCAGATCGTGGAAGAGTTAAGAGATCCCATTCTCAAAACAGTGAGTCGACTCTATCGGGCCGTGGTTGTTCTTGTTTCACTTACCGCTCCCTCTATCTCTTTTTTCTGTTTGGCCGTTCTAACCCACAGTGAGATTCAGGAAAATCAGGACTTTCTCCTCTCAGGCCTGGCTGAAAAGTTGGGTGGAAAACCTTTGCTCATAATCATGGTTCTTAATGCGACCTTTACTCTTTTTGCGGCAGTCAATACAGCCTTTGTGGGATTCATCGGACTTGCCACCACGATGGCCAAACAAGGAAATCTCCCCCAAGTTCTTTTAACTCGTGTGGCTCACAAATACCCCTCAATCCAAGGGTACCCCTTAATCGCTCTTCCGTTTATGTTCATTGCCATGTTCATGACCATGATCGTTCCTGGAGAAGTTGCGGTCCTTGGAGAGGTTTATGGCATGGCCTTCTTAGGTGTCATGGTAAGTTTCTCTCTTGGTGTTCTTCTCATGCGCAATCGATCCATTCGAAAAGGAGTTCCTAAAGAGTTTCTCTCCACCTGGGTGCTGCAGCTCTCACAACGGACCATTCCGCTGCCACCACTCTTGTCCGGAATCATACTTCTCGCCGCTCAAATTATTTTGATTTTGGCTTCACCGACGGAAGCCCAAACCATGTTGGTCGAACTCTTTAGCC
The DNA here is from genome assembly GCA_014584465.1 of Pseudomonadota bacterium. Lineage (GTDB taxonomy): Bacteria > Bdellovibrionota > Bdellovibrionia > Bdellovibrionales > JACTMU01 > JACTMU01. The sequence continues at coordinate 14,354 of JACTMU010000102.1, forward strand.
TCGTGATTTTGACTATGGCATTTTACCGCTGGGGCATCTTGGAAAATCGCCTTGAAAAGAGACAGGATCTGCGCTTGGGCATTGGCCAATTTGCCGATTCAAGCGACCTTCCTCACAATCTTCCCGCCTACGTCGTGTGTGTCGGAGGAACAGGGGCACGGCGTTTGGTGAATCTTGCCATCCGATTCTGTCTAAGTGAACAGAATGGAAAGCCCTTTGAACTCGTGGTCTTTCATGCCGAAGAGGATAAAGACCCCGAAGGGTTCTTTTTTGAGCTCCTTCAAAGAGTTCTCTCACAACAGATTGCACCGATTTACGAAGAGGATTTCATTCTTACAGCAAAGATCTTACCCGGTCATCTTCTGGAAGGCTTGATCACTTTACGAAAGAGTTACGAGTTTGACCGACTCCTTATTGGCAGCGGAAAGGATGCTTCCGCAGCACAGAGACTCGAAGAGGAGATTCGAAAAGATCTGGAACTTAGTGTCGTGAATTTGATCAAACCCATTGACGGTGAGGAGTCCGCATCCCTCAATTGGAATCCATTTAAAGGTCCATCTTGATGAGAGCAGAAAGATCCTTCAAGTTAAGAGTTGGAATTCTTGGTGGTGGACAACTTGCGCGTATGCTCGCCCTTTCAGCTCATCCTCTGGGCGTAGAGCCCTGGATACTTTCAGAATCTCAAGGTGATCCTGCGGCGCAAGTAAGCTCCTACTGGATGAAGGGTAAGATCTCTTCAAGATCTGATTTGCAACGATTTCTAGGTAAGGTGGACGTTGCCACCTTTGAAAGCGAGTTCCTCGATGCAAAACTTCTACAATCCCTGTCGGCTCAGACAAGGACTCCCGTTTACCCACATCCAACCATCATCGAAACTCTTCAAGATCGGTGGACCCAAAAGAGACTTCTTACAAAGTGGTCCATTCCAACAGCCCCCTTTGTTAAGGTTACGAGCAGACGAAGCGCCGAGAGAGCCTACCAAGAACTCGGCGAAAAGATGGTCTTAAAGCAACGGCGCATGGGCTATGATGGTTATGGCACATTTGTCGTGGACTCCTTAAAAGAGCTTTCTGCAATCCCATGGGAACGCTCCTCACAGCATGGATGGATTGCAGAGAGTTGGATCCCGTTTGAGCACGAATGGGCCATCTTGATGGTCCGAAACACAAAGGGAAACACAGTGGAACTTCCACTGGTTAAAACCTTCCAAAAGGATTCGCGGTGCCTCTGGGTCGCCGGTCCTGCAAAACCCCCTCGCTCCTTTGAGAAAATAAGAGGGAAGCTTAAAGTTCTGTTATCGAAAATCCAATATGTTGGCGTGATTGCCTTTGAACTTTTTAGCCGTAAGGGTGAATTCTTGGTCAACGAGATCGCCCCAAGAGTTCACAACTCGGGACACTACTCTTTGGACGCACTCTCGACGAGTCAATTTGAATACCACCTCCGTGCGATTCTGGATGCAGAGCTTCCTAACCCTTTGTGTTTAAGCAAAGGGTTTGCGATGATGAACCTTTTAGGAGAAGAAAAGTCGGTCGATCTTCGCCCTTGGCCCGCTCAGGCTCACCTTCACTGGTACGGAAAGAGCGAGAACCGACCAGGGCGAAAGATGGGACACTACACCGTGCTTGGAAGATCACCACAGACCGCATTGAAGGAGGCTTTACGGCTTCGACGAAGGTTTGTTGTATGAAAAGACAGGTGATCAAGGTCGGCATCATCATGGGAAGTGACTCGGATCTCCCAAAAATGGATGGGGCGCGCGAAGTCCTTGAGGAGTTTGGTGTGTCTTACGAAATCAAGATCGTCTCGGCCCATCGAACCCCTGAACTTATGTCAAGGTATGCAAAGAGAGCACAGTTACGTGGCTTAGAGGTGATCATCGCCGGCGCCGGTGGTGCCGCCCATCTACCTGGAATGGTGGCCTCCATGACTTCACTTCCCGTCATTGGAGTGCCCATCGAAGTGGGCCGGCTCAAAGGCTTGGATGCTCTGCTTTCGATTGCGCAGATGCCCAGTGGAGTCCCGGTCGCAACGATGGCCGTCGACAATTCCAAAAATGCTGGACTTTTTGCCATAAGAGTTCTTGCTCTTAAGGATCCCGATCTGCAACGCAAATTGAGATCCTTTCATCTCAAACAGAAACGCAAGGTTGGCATTGCCAATCAAAAATTGAAGAGCCAATCTTAAGTCCGAATTTGAAATTAGAAATGGGTCACCACCATTTCTAATTTCAAATTCGGACTTAAGCTGGGTACATGAAGGAACGGAATTTATTTATTCATTGCATTAGAGCTCAAATATCTCCACACCCATCCGATATAGTGGAAGTAGGACTGTTCCTATCCTGCTAGGATCGTTGAAGGAGTTACAGATGGGCGATGACGCGAAAGAGGCTACAACACAAAGTCAGGACAGTTTGCTTGCTCAAGATGAAATCATCGAAGAGAAGAAAGCCTCCGCTGAGACCAATCCCCTGGATGAAAATGCCGAGGTTTCCCCATCGGATTATGTGGTTGTTGCCGAAGATTCAGGCCCAAATCGTACCATCATCACCCACCTTATGACCAAACTGGGATTTGCCGTCATCGAATGCGCCGACGGAGAGATCGCCTGGAATGAACTCAATCAATCCCAAGATCGCAACATCGTTGCCATCATTTCAGACATCATGATGCCCAAAGTAGATGGAATTGAACTCCTCAAAAGAGTGCGAAGTTCCAGTCGTTTTGCAAGCACCCCTGTTCTTCTCGTCACAGCCGTATCTGACAAAGAGTACATCTTTGAAGCAAAGAAGAATGGAGTTAATGGCTACATTTTGAAACCGTTGACCTTTCAGAGAATCATTACAAAACTGCGTGAACTTTTTCCAGATCGAAAATTTCCGCAAACTCAGGAAGCCAGTTAATCAGCAGGAGGAATCAACTTGGAACTCGTCTCAAAACAACAGATCGTTGAAAAACTTGAAGAGCTACCCACTTTGCCCTCGATCGTCTATGAACTTAGCCGACTCATCAATGATCCGATGAGTTCCACAACTGACATTGAACGAGTTATGTCCGATGACCAAAGTTTGACCTCCAAAGTTCTTAAACTCGCAAACTCTGCTTACTATGCGATCCCCGGAGGAGTGAGCAATCTCGCACGGGCCATCGCTCACATTGGATTTGACACAATTCAACAGTTGGTTCTCGCCACATCGGTTTTGGACAGCCTGAAGGTGGATGATGAGGAGAGACAATTCAATGTCCCTGAGTTCTGGAAGCACTCAATCGGAACAGCCATGGCGGCTGAGACGGTTGCGCGTGAGATCGGTTACAAAGTTCCAGCTGACATCTTCACTTGCGGTTTACTCCATGATATCGGAAAAATTGCCCTTTTGAAAGTGGAACCAACCGTTCTTGAACAGGTGGCCATTCACGCCTCCATGTGTGGCGTCACGTTCTATGACGCAGAAGTGGAACTTGAAACTCCCCCTCACACGTGGATTGGAATGTCTTTGGCACAAAAATGGACCCTCCCGAATCAAATTCAAAACGTTCTTCAATACCACCACGAACTCAGTCCTACCTCGCGTGGTGGAGCATCACCTGAGCTCAGTCGAGTCATTGATATGGTTGTCCTTGCAAACCTTCTGATTCATGCCCTGAAGTTTGGAAATAGCGGTTACACCCAGATCGCACCGGCTCCAAAGACTCTCTTTGAACGCCTCTCCCTTGACCAGTCCCAGCTCCAACCGTTGGTCGGCAAGATTAAAAAAACACTTCTTAATGCAGAAGTGTTTTTACAAATCATTGGGGTCTAGATGAATCCCTTGACGAACGAAGGCCTCTTTCGAACCATCGTAGATGAATCGATCTTGGCCATGGTTCTTTTTGATCGCAATTCTCTTAATTGTTGTTACATGAATCATATTGCTCAAGAGCTTTTAGAATATAATGAGCCAGATCTGAGCAAACTCAATTTGAGGGCTCTTTTTCCTGAGGAGACCCGAGGGAATTTTAAGCCTTTGTCCATGGACCACTTTTTTCAACAGGGCCTTTATCAAGACCTCATCATCAAGAACCATCAGGGTCGAAATCTTGTTGTCACTGCGGGGGCAAAACAGATCGCCACCTACGGATTCAAATATTATGCCCTCATGTTTGAAGATGTCACCTTTGTGAGCAAAATGCAGCGAGAGATCACGCTCAAACAAAAAGAGCTCACTCTCGCTTACCAGGAACTTCTTGAACAGAATCAAAAGCTCCAAGAATTGGATCTTGCAAAGAATCGATTCCTTGCAATTTCCACCCATGAGTTACGAACGCCTCTGTCAGCCATTGTGGCCACCGCGGACATCTTGGAACACAGGATTTACGACAATCAAAAGCAACATGACGAATTTGTGAAGATCCTCTTTGAAGAGTCCCAACACCTTCTTGAGCTTGTGAACGACATCTTAGACCTTACCAAAATCCAGGCAGGTAAGATTGAGTACTATCTCGAAAGTCTCTCAGCAAAAGAGTTGCTCGTTGAAGTGATTCAAAACAGCCATGGCATGGCAAAGAAGAAGGAATCGTCCATCACATTACTACCGGAATCGTGTGACGATCCTTGCTACTTTGATCCACTTCGTTTGAAGCAAGTGCTCACCAACATTGTAGGAAATGCGATTAAGTTTGTGCCTCAAAACGGAAAGATTGAGATCTTGGTGGAGCGGATCGAGGACACTGTGGCCATTTCAATCAAAGACAATGGACCTGGAATCGATGAAGCCAACCATGGCAAGATCTTCAATGAATTTGAGACGATCGAACAGGTCACCAAGCACCATAAGGGAACCGGTCTTGGCCTTCCCATCAGTCGCAAATTGATCGAGGCCATGGGAGGCAAAATTGACCTTGAGAGCAAGCTCGGACATGGAGCCAAGTTCATCGTACGTCTCCCAACGACTAAGGTGCTCCCAGATGAGTTCTATCGCTCCCGCCCTCTTGACGACATCGTCGATTTGGCATCGGCCTCGTAGACGACAGTTTCGCTTTAGTTTCACAATGGGATGGCGTCTCAATAAAATCTTCACTTTTCTTAAAAATTCCACTCAACTTTCCTGGACCTTCGTCCGATGAGGCCCCATATGGCAGAATTGCGACAAGCCCCTTTGGGACATCGTAGAGGATCTCTTTTCTTTGAGCTGATCGTGGGTCTTTTAGGACTCCTTTGGGGATCGCACGGATTGGGGCTCGACTATGTCCCTGGCGAGGTGCTTGTACGCTACAAGGACCATAGCATGAGTCATCCCTCAAAGGTCGTCGCAAAGGCTCAACAAAAGGGCCTCATTTTGAAACACTCCTGGCCAGGCCTTAACATGCATCAGTTTCAAATGAAACCAGGAGGCAACCAAGGCGTCGGTGCAAAGATCGAGGAACTCCTTCAAGATCCCGATGTCCTCTACGCCGAACCCAACTACATTTTGAGGAAAGCCTCCATTGCAGAGGCAGATCTCCATCGCTACTCCTTTTCTGAAGTTGATGCGTTGAGAAGAGCCCAGTCCACAGAGTATGCAATGACCGGAGCCAACATTCAGGCTCCCGAGGCGTGGTCACTCATCACAGCAGGCAGTTCAAAAAGCGTTGTTGCGATCATTGACACAGGAGTCGACTATCATCATAGCGTCTTTCAACTGAGTGATGCCATCTGGGTGAACCCAGGTGAAGTTCCTGGCAACAAGATCGATGATGATGGCAACGGTTATATTGACGATGTTCATGGTTGGAACTTTGTCTTCAACAACGGTGAACCCTTGGACGACGATGGACATGGAACACACGTAGCTGGAACGGTCCTTGGAGTGGGACAGGACATCTTCACTGACCCCATTTCCGAATCTAAGATCGAGATCATGGTGCTTAAGTTTCTCGATGCCAACGGAAGTGGAACAACTGCGGCGGCGATTCAAGCCATCTACTATGCCGTCAACCATGGAGCAAAGGTCATTAACAATTCGTGGGGTGGGGGTAGTTACAGTGCCTCGCTTCATGAAGCCATTGTCTATTCTTACAATCAGGGTGTCCTGTTTGTGGCTGCCGCTGGGAACGAGGGCTCCGACAATGACCGATACCCGCTCTACCCTGCAAGCTACGACGTTCCCAATGTTCTTTCCATCGCTGCAAGCACCGATTCGGACATCCTGGCTTCATTCTCCAACTTCGGAAAGGTGAGCGTGGACGTAGGTTCACCAGGTGTGAGCATATTCAGCACATTCCCGAACGACACCTTTGGGTATTCGTCAGGTACAAGTATGGCAACGCCCTTTGTCTCAGGACTTGCTGCTCTCATTGTGAGAGAGAGCCCTGAAATGACACCCTACCAAGTCAAAAACATCATCATGAACAATGGCACTTCGGTCACCAAGCTCAATGGGAAACTCGTCTCTTCTTCTCGCATTGATGTTCTCAAAGCCATCCAGGTCGCACAAGGTGCAGAGATTTGGGACTCGATGCCAAGCTACGACTTTTCTCTATCAACTCAAGATCGCGATCTCGCCTCAACTTTTTCATCAAGTGGAGGTGGTGGCTGTGGTCTCGTGCAAAAGATTGATTCACGCGGTGATGGTGATCTGTGGTGGGTCACTCCGCTCCTTTTTCTTGTCTTTTTCTGTCTGCCTCTTATAGTTGCTTTGAGACTCCGACACCAAACATCTTCGATGAACCATCTCTCCAACCGACGTTATCAGAGATATTTGATTGACAGCAAGATCGCAATCCAAGTTGATGGCCGAGAGATCGTGGGCTCAGTCAACAGCATCTCGCTGGGTGGATTGGGCTTCAATGCCGATGCCCTCATTCGAAGTGGCGGCACTGTGGCAATGACGATCTTCAGTCCCGATGGCAAAGAGAAGGTGGAGGTCGAAGGAAGAGTTGTTTGGAGCGAAAACCAAAAGTCCTACGGCGTCCAGTTCTCTGGTGACGGAAAAGCCAGTGTCATTCAAACCATTGGTCAATGGACCTCCCAGCTTCTCAAGATCTAATCTCGGGTTAAGGCGGCAAATCTGTATCAGAAGCTCGACGAACGTCTGGCATTAAAGTTGCTAGTCTCCTATTGCTCATCAAAACCGGGGACATTAAGTCTCCACCTTAACAGTAGGGGGTAAAAAATGTTAAGAGTAATCGTTGCAATGGGGCTCATTTTGGGGGTCTCCTTTGCGCAATCAGAAGACCAAGGCATTGCCGATGGCGAGATCATTGAAGATGGTATCGTTGAGAACAATGACATCCTTCCAGAAGATCTTATGTCTGCTGAAGATCTAACCATTCTTTTAGATGAAGAAGAGGCTGCACTTCAAGATGAGGTTTCTGTGGAAGAGTCCGCCAGTGCAGATGCACTCTCGTTCCGACCACCACGTCGTCATCGTCCACATCGTCCACCCGTTGTTGTGCGACCTCCTCATCGTCCTCCAGTGGTGGTTCATCCTCCACACCGCCCACCCGTTGTGCATCCTCCTCGTCCTCCCTATCCTCCACCAGGCCCTTTTGGACCTGTGGTTTGTCAGGCTCAAAACAATCGAGGAATCGTCTTCTTCGCACGTGGGGCTCGTCCAATTGTGGTGCAACAGCGAGCACTCAACCGTTGCTACGGTGAATCAGTTCATTGTGTAGCTCTTGGTTGCTATCGCGTTTACTAAGAGTGGTGCTTCACTGACACCACCCGACCTAAAAATTGGGTGCGCTTTGGCCCTAAATTTGGTGGAAAAGCGCACCCAAATTTCAATTCAAATCTGCAATTCAATCAGAAACCTTCAGGTTCTTGCTGTTGAGAAGCAAAACGAGGATTTCGCACGATCGTAGCCTCCTGCTCAACCTTCTCAATCCAAAGAGAAAATGCCTCCTGGCCCTGCCGCCTTTCCACCTCTTCCGCAAGCTCTTCATCGCTTTGCTCCTTCTCCTCGGACTTGCCCTTCTTTGATGGCTCAGCACCCTCTTTCGACTCTTTCCAAAGAAGAACATAGTACTGGTCGCCTTCGTGAACCAGCCTGGGAAAGACTGGATGCTCTTGAGTCAACGAGAAGGACTCCACAACCAAATCTTCATCTCCTCCCACTCGAGGAAGTGAGGTTTGAGTCAAATCAAAGGATCCCGTTTCTCGCCAATCCCCTTTCCACCTCTTCACAAAATTACGAACCCGTTCCACACTTCCCTCTTTGAGGAGGGACTCAAACTCCTTCTCAACGTCTGCAACCTTCTTCTTGGCAAGAAGTTTCCGTGCAATCCCATGAGTCGCACTCTCCAAGCTCGTGGTTGAAGCTGGTTTTTTCTCCATAATCTCAATCAAATGGTACCCATAACTGGTCTTAACTGGTTCGCTGATCTTTCCAACTTCACCACCAAAGGCCACCTCTTCAAATTGGGGGACCATCTTTCCCCGTTCAAAAAAGCCTAGATCTCCACCTTGTCCCTTGCTGCCCGCATCTTCACTCATCTTTTTTGCCAACTCAGAAAAATTTTCCGAAGTCAATTGGGAACGAATCTCTTTGATCTTGTTCAATGCTTTACCCTCGGTGTCTGAGTCCCCAGCCTGAAACTTAATCAGAATATGTCGAGCGCGAACCTGCTCACGGAGTTCAAATTCACTCTTATTCTTATCGTAATAGGCCTGAACCTCCTTCTTGAAAGATTCCTCGGCCAAGGACTTCTGAACTTCCTCATCTGCAATGGATTTCGCAGAAACAAGTTCTGACCCTTTGATTGTAAAAAGCTCAAGATTCATCTTATGTTTCCGTAAATTACGCTCTTGTTGAATCTCATGAGAGGATGGTTTGGTCACCAAGGAGAAGATCCGCCGCAACCTTCGATTGAGGTTCTCTTTTCGAATGTCCGCTTCAAACTCTCCGGGAGTTAACTGATTTGCTTCCAAGAGATCGTAATAGAGTGTCTTACGAAATTGTCCATTTTCTTTGAAACTTGGAATCTCGTTGGTAATAAAATCACGAATCTCCTCATCTGTGCTCCAAATTCCCTCGCGGCTTCCAAATTGAGAGACGAGCTCAAATTGAATGAGACCCTCCAACGCCTGACGTGGAAGGCTCTTACGTAGAAAATCCATTTGCCCACCAAACATCTTCGCGTAAGTGCGCTCGAGCTCCTCCATTCGTCGACGATACTGGCTGACCGAGATGATCTTATTGTTGACTTCAGCTGCTGCACCCGTTGAATCCAAACTTCCGGGTTGGCCAATTCCCCAGAAGATAAAGGTCACACAAATTGCCCCGAAAATTAGGTAGGCAAGAATGACCTTCGGTCCATTTCTTCCTTGAGAAGGTTTTCTCAACGTCCCTAACTGCTTCTGAAACCATTTCAACATCTTTTCACTCCTTCCCTCATTGCATATTTTTTTGGATTGATAGAGAATCTCCTCATACTTTACGGACTTTTGCAAGTCGCCTTAGCCCCTTCAAGGATGAGAGATTTATGAGTTTTCTGCAACTTGACCCAAAAAAAGTGGCCGCCATTGTCATATTCATGATTCCTCTTCTCCTTCTTAACATGAAGCACAACTTCCCAAACGATGCGTGGTATACTCGGCCTCTCACCTTTGCGACGGGTTTGATTCAAAGTGGTTACTCCTCTTTCTCTAATGCTGTGCGAAATGTTGCAAGCCACTATCTTTGGCTTCTCAAGATCAAAGAGGAGAATCGACAGCTCATTCAAGACAATGATCTTCTTAAAGCCAAACTGACAGAGCTTGAAGAGCTAAGAATCGAAAACAACCAACTCAGTGACCTTTTGAAGTTTAAAAGAAGTTCCCCTATGGAACTTCTCTCCGCCAAAATCATTGGTCACGATCCCATCGTCGAACATTCAACCCTTGTGATCAACCGTGGAACTCATCATGGAGTCAAGGCGGGCATGGCCGTGATCTCCGTGGAAGGCGCCGTTGGCTACATCTTTCGTCCCGAACTTATGACATCTCAAATTCTACTTTTGACCGATCGATACTCAGTGATCGATTCGGTCGTACAACGCTCCCGTGCTCGTGGCGTTGTGGAGGGAAAATCTCAGAAGGAGTGCAGACTTCGTTATCTCGAACGCGGCGACGATGTGAAGGTAGGGGACCTCGTTGTAACCAGTGGTCTTGACAATATCTTCCCGCGAGGCTTTCCTGTTGCCACAGTGACCAAGGTTGAAAGTGATCCCCTAGGGACCAGTCAACGCGTGGACCTTCTTCCTGTCGCCAACACAAACGAGCTTGAAGATCTCTTTATCATTCTCAATTCAAACCACCTCAACCTGCTGGATCCCGAAGCCGACCGTCCAGAAGCTGCTCCTGCTCAAAAGCGAACTCCAAGTAACAAAAAGGGGGTCCCGTGAAGAGGCTCCTTGTTTATTCTGCTCAACTTCTTTTAATCCTGGGGATTTCATTAGGGCTGCTGCTGATCCAGTCCACAATTTGGAGAGACTGGTTTGGGACCATGCCGGCCCCCATCTTATGGATTCCGGTGGTGGTCTATCTTGCGCTCTTTCGTCCGCTCTTTGATGCTCTTGCGGGGCTCTACATGGTGGCCTTTGCGGTCGAGTCCGTCAGCGCAATACCACTTGGAATCCTTTTGACGCTCCTTTTGATTCAACTTGCAACATTGACCTTTCTGAAACAACGTATCTATTGGACCGGGATCACCTACTTTGTGCTTGCAACATCGATTTCGGTCGCAGTCTTCCACTTGAGCCATCTCATCCTTTCGTGGACCTTCGAGATCAATCCCATCACCCATCCCGATCTGCTGTCTTGGTTGGCACACCTCCTTTATGCGCCTCTGTTTTCTCCACTCATCTATCGCGTGATAAGACTTGTCGATTGGCAAGAACGTGATGCAAATGAAAACAGAATACCTGGAGTAACCCTTCCATGAGTCAGTATCTTCCCGAAGAAGAGGAAGCAAAGATCTATCTGCAGCGATACATCCTATTGCGATGGATCGTCGTCTTTTCCGTGACCGTCTTGATCATAAGACTTTGGTATCTTCAGATCATCGAAGGACAAGAGCTGGCTGATTTTTCAATGAGAAACCGAGTGAAAGAGACTCGAATTCCTGCACCTCGAGGCCTCATCCTGGATCGAGACGAACGCGTCCTGGTGGACAATCTCCCGGGCTTTGAAGTTACGATCACACCCCAATATGCCTCGGAGCTCGAAGAGACTGCCAAATACGTGGGAGGCATCTTGGGCATCCCATCCAATGCGATTGTCACTAAAGTAAAGACTGGGCGAAAGAAAAATGGCCCTTTTCGTCCTGTGCAAATCAAAGATCACCTTTCACGAGATGAACTTTTCCGGCTCATGCTCAAACGATTTGATCATCCTGGATTGGAGATTCGCGAGACCATCGTCCGCGGTTATCCTCTCAAAGAAAATGGTGCTCAACTCTTTGGTTATGTGGGCGAAATTTCTAAAGAGCAGATCCCCGAGTACAATGCAGGAAGAACTCTTCGTGAACGCCTCCAGCAGGGCGATGTGATTGGTCAAACAGGGATTGAAAAGTATCTTGACGATACGATTCGCGGAGTCGATGGCGCCTCATTTATGCAAGTTGATGCCCGTGGACGGGAAGCTCGCTCTTCGACTTTGCGACTTTTGGAAGCCATCGAACGAACGCAAGAGGCCGTGCCGGGTCAGAGCGTTGTTTTGACCATTGATCGCGATGTCCAAGAGGCTGCCTATAAGGCGATGCAGGGTCAACCCGACAAGATTGGCCCTCGAATCGGAGCTTTGGTCGCCATTCGACCCAATGGAGAGGTCGTGGCATGGGCCAATTCACCCTCTTACGATCCCAATGAATTCTCAACAGGGATCTCTCCCGACATTTGGAAGGTTCTCGTCAATGACCCCTTTCAGCCACTTCGAAACAAGGTCATTCAGGATCACACACCACCAGGCTCTACCTTTAAGGCGATCGTTGCGCTTGCAGCTCTTCAAGAAAAGCTGATCACGCCAAACACCAGCTACTTTTGCGGTGGATCTCTCAAATTTGGGCGAAGAGCCTATCATTGCTGGGCCGAACATGGCCACGGCAATGTGAATCTGCTTGAAGCCATTGAGCGCTCGTGTGATGTCTTTTTCTACCGGGTTGGAATGGCTCTGGGAATTGATCGAATCGCAAAATATGCAAAAGCTCTTGGCCTTGGTGATCTCACCAACATTGACACCGTAGGAGAGGTCACTGGGATCATTCCCACTGAGGAGTGGAAAGAACGTCGTTTTGGCGAAGCTTGGCAGCCCGGAGAAACTCTCAGCAATGCCATCGGACAGGGTTTTGTTCTTGCAACTCCTCTTCAAATGGCCGTGGCCTTTTCTACCATCGCCAATGAGGGCGGACTCTATCGGCCCTTTTTGCTTAAAAAAATCTTAGACCAGCGAAGTCGAGAAACACCTCTCAACAATCCCCATGGCCCAACTTTGATTCGAGATCTTTCCACGATCAACCCCTCTCAAGTCGTTATTGATCCCGAAAATTTTCGCTTGGTCAAAGAGGGCTTACGTAGAGTTTCTAACGGTGCCAGCGGTACGGCTCGATATTGGAAGATCCCTGGGGTGGAGATTGCCGGAAAAAGTGGAACGGTTCAGCTTCGCTCTTACGCTGCCAATGAGATCTTTACCAAGTGTGACTCTCGCCCCCTCAGCCATCGTCATCACGGATGGTTTGTGGGCTACGCACCTGCCCAAAATCCCGTAATCACAGTCGCCATGTTGGCCCAACACTCATGTTCAGGCTCCTCTGGGGCGGGACCCATTGTTCGTGACGTCATTCGAGCTTACATTGAAAAATATCATCCAGAGATGATTGAACGAAAACCCTCGCAAAAGATTATCGCCCCCCAACCTCAACCCCAATTAGAACCAGGGCTACAAGGAGATGAAGATTGAACCTCTCAATGCAGGTGGAAGAGCGTACTTTTTTGAAACGGATCGACTTTAATTTTGCCTTTGTCATACTCGCCCTCAATTTGGTGGGGTTGATCAACCTTTACAGTGCCACTCACGGCATCCACTCCACCAATGAAGACCTCTTCTGGTCCCAAATTATTTGGCTCTTTATGGGGTGGTTTCTCTACTTTGTGCTCACCCTGATTGATTATCGCATTGTATTGAGGTGGTCCTACCTCATTCTTGCCCTTAATATTCTCGCTCTCTTACTTGTGAAGTTTCATGGCAAGTCATTTTATGGAGCTCAAAGGTGGCTCGATCTTGGAATCTTTCGTTATCAACCAAGTGAGACCATCAAGCTTGCTTTGATTCTTGTTCTTGCCCGCCACTTAGCTGGGCACAAGAAACTCGGACAACTCGGATTAAAAGATCTTGTCATTCCAGCCGTTTTGATTCTTATCCCTTTCGGCTTGACCGTTGTCCAACCCGACTTGGGTTCTGCACTTTTGATCGGAGCCATCTCATTTTCGATGATCCTGTTCATTGGGGTGAAAAGAAAGATCTTTGTCATGGGCGTCATTATTGCAGTCGTTGGAGCTCTCCTTACCTGGGAGTTTGGTATGAGGGATTACCAGCGAAATCGTGTTGAAACTTTTTTAGATCCGGGTAAAGATCCGCGCGGTGCTGGATACAACAGCATTCAATCCAAGATTGCTGTGGGAAGTGGTCGTCTCCTTGGCAAGGGTTTTCGCAAGGGAACACAATCTCAACTCGAATTTCTGCCTGAACGTCACACGGACTTCATCTACAGTGTGCTGAGCGAAGAGCATGGTTTTGTCGGAAGTGTCTTTACTGTGATTCTCTTTGCGATTCTATTTCTCATGGGACTCAACGTTGCCACGCAAGCAAAAGATAAGGCTGGAGCTCTCATTGTGGTTGGAGTTCTCATTTTCATCTTCTGGCACATGTTTGTGAACATTGGAATGGTGATTGGAATACTGCCAATTGTAGGAGTGCCACTCCCTTTACTCTCCTATGGGGGGTCGGGTATGTTTTCTGTCATGGCCGGACTCGGATTTGTCTCAAGTGTGGCCTATCGGAAATATCTGTTTTAAATGTCTGTCTGCGTGAAACCCATAAACAGGAAAGGATGACCCTCGATGACCAAATTCAACCAACGTTTGGAAGAGATGCTCAGTCCTGAACGCAAAGAGCGCATCGAATCGGTCCTTGCAAATCGAACCTACAAGATCTTACCCGTTCTAGAAAATCTCTACGATCGTGGAAATCTGAGCGCGGTCTTACGAAGTGCCGAGGCCTTTGGGCTTCAGCAAGTTCATCTGATTGAGCTCAACGAGAAGTTTAAAGTTGCAAATCGTGTCACTCAGGGAGCTGAGAAATGGATCGATCTCAAAAGATGGAAGGAGACCGAATCTTGCCTTAAGCACCTGAAAGATCGGGGCTATCAGGTGATCGGAGCCGATCTGGGTGAACACTCAAAATCGATCTCCGAATTTGACTTTACTCGCCCTACCGCCGTTGTATTTGGAAGTGAAAAGATGGGCTTGTCCGAAAATGCGAAATCACTCTGCGATGGTCGAATGATCCTCCCTATGGTGGGTTTTGTGCAAAGCTTCAATATCTCTGTGGCTGCAGCCCTCACCTTTCAGTACATCTACCTGCATCGTCTTCGCCAACAAGGTCACCATGGTGATCTTTCACTTGAAGAGAAGAGCTATCTCCGATATGAATTTTATAAGAGATCCCTATTTGAACCTTCGCAACGGATGACCTTAGACTGATGTCCAATGAACTCAAAGAGTTTAAAGACTTTACCCTGAAGATGATCCAGGATCTGCCACGCTCCTGGCAAAAGTTGGGTCTGGATTACCTTCACCGAATCACTAAGCGAGAGATCATCGAGCTCAACGTTCTTGCCATTCTTACCGGCGTGATTGCTGGATATGCCTCGATAGGATTTCGCTACCTGATCGGCGTGATTCAGAACCTCACGTTTCATGGGACCTTAGGAACCGATCTGGTTGCTCACGAAGATATTGCTCTTGGATGGTGGATCTTCATTATTGTGCCAGCGGGACTACTCATCTCAGCCTATCTCACTCGATGGTTTGCGCCAGAGGCCAAAGGTCATGGCGTCCCTGAAGTGATTGAGAGTGTGCTTGTTCGTGGTGGAAAGATGAGAAAACGGCTGGTCTTGATCAAATCTCTGGCATCAGCCATAACCATTGCAGCAGGAGGATCCGTTGGTCGTGAAGGCCCTATTGTTCAGATCGGCGCAGCTGCGGGATCGGTCTTTGGCCAATACCTCAAACTCAACACGCGTCTATTAAAAACGCTCGTCGGGTGCGGTGCTGCAGGTGGAATTGCAGCCTCATTCAACACTCCCATTGCAGGAGTGATCTTCGCCATTGAGATCATCATCTTAGAACTTAAGACCAAGAGCTTTGTTCCACTAGTGATTTCGACCGTCTTTGCATGCCTCGTCTCTCGAATTCACTTGGGAAATGAGCCCTCATTTTGGGTCCCATCCTACTCGCTCGTGGACTCCCGCGAACTTATCTTTTACTTTGTTTTGGGAGTTTTGGCCGGTGTTGTAGGACACATTGTGGTCAAAACAGTTTATGGCATTGAAGACCTCTTTGACAAAGCCCCAATCCCCTTCTTTTTCAAGCCCCTCATAGGTGGTTTGATCGTAGCCTCGATTGGATTCTACTACCCTCAGATCTTTGGTGTGGGTTACGAAGCCATGAGTCGTGTGCTTCGAGAACAGGGGACCTTGGAGCTGATGGCTCTTCTTGTGGTCCTCAAGATTGTTGCGGTGAGCGTGACTCTTGGTGCCGGTGGATCCGGAGGAGTCTTTTCACCAGCCCTCTTCATTGGTGCCATGGTAGGAGGTGCCTATGGCTATCTTGTTCACTCACTCTACCCCACAATGACCTCTGGGTTTGGCCCCTATGCCTTAGTTGGAATGGCAGCCGTATTTTCCTCGACCAGTCGAGCAACTTTTACGGCCATCGTCATTCTCTTTGAAATGACTATGGACTACTCGCTGATCCTTCCTCTGATGTTTGTCTGCGTCACCGCCGATCAGGTGGCGTGGGCCCTCTCCTCAGAGTCGATCTACTCATTGAAGCTTAAGAGAAAGGGGCTCTCGTTTGTGACCGACATCGGCGTCAATCTCATGTGTGTCACTCGGATCAAGGATGTGATGACCCAAAATCCGATTGTCGTCTCTGAGGAGATGACCCTCAATGAAGCCGAGATGGTGATCTCAAAGGATTCCCATGCGACCTATCCGGTGGTCAACAGCACGGGAGCACTCTGCGGCCTGGTGTCCCTGGAGAGTTTTCGTAATCATATGGAAAAGCAACCTCCAGGAAAGAACCTTTTGATCAAAGAGATCAAAACAGTTCCCAAGACGATCGTTCATCTCAACGACACGGTCGATATGGCTCTTAAGAAACTTGAAAAGACCCGCGACCCCAGAATCATCGTGGTGGATCAGAGCACTCAAAAGGTGGTTGGAATCGTAAGCCCCATCGACCTGGTTCGATTGAGCTCGACCGAAACTCAAGAGACTTAGGATAGGATCTGTGACAAAATAACCTAGACATTTTGTCACAGATCCTTAGCTCAAGTGGCTTCGAATCATTGAGGATATCTGCTCCTTAGGATGGTTCCCCACAATCTGCTCAACCTCTTTGCCATCTTGAAACAAGATCAACGTGGGAACGCCTCGAATCCCATATTTGGCCGGCGTATCTGGATTCTGGTCGATGTCAACCTTAAGAACTTTGATCTTACCCGCAAACTCCTTGGCAATTTCCTCAAGCTTTGGTGCCAAAGCTCGACAGGGACCACACCACTCTGCCCAAAAATCGACAAGTACGGGAAGATCCGATTGCAAAACATCTTTATCAAATGAACTGTCGTTGGTTGCGTTCATAACAACTCCTTTTCTCTTTGCTTCGCTCAAATCAGAAAAATTTCGCCACTCAACTCTTAGAAAAGAGTGCTTGAGCGAACGCCTGTCTTTCACGCTCAAGCTCCTCCATCTCCTCAGATTTGCAACTCTTTCGAGCCTGCTCTCTAGCCTCTATCATACGCTCTCTAGGAATGCCATGAACTTTCGGTGGTGGCATCTCCATAACAGCGGCCGCGTAACTCTCTTCACGATCCTCCTTGGAGAAATACTCGATCTCCACATTGAGCGCAGCTGGCTCTTCGCTCTTTGCCCCGTGGTCCTCCCCCTGGGAAACAATGGAAAGATCTTGATTTTCCGATCCCTCATGGCTCTTTAGACGCGCCTCATGAAGTCGTTGCTGCTTTTCAAAAAGGGCCCTCGCATCAATACCTCCAGTTTGGGCCACTGTGGCAATGAGATCGTGGGGGTTCACCGGACTCTTAAGAAGAGCTGCGACCACCTCGGCCATTGCACCCTCCATCTTCGGAGTCTGTCCCTCCGCAAAAATCAGGACCACCTTAGGAGCCATCTTCTTTCGATGTTGATGGATTGCAATGCGAACTCCATTGACGGACCGGCTGATCCCCGTACAGATCATAAGATCCGCCTTAAAGCTCAGCAAGGCCTCTTCCACCTTAGACTCCTTTTGAGCGTCGAAGACATCAAATCCAAGACTCTTTAGAGTCGATTGGATAAAAGTGGATTCATTGTAGTTGTCGATCACAAGCAAAATTTTTAGCACACCTTATTATCTCCCCCTAGGATCATGAGGGTCAAATGAAGATGAGGCGCAAAAATCACAAAGATCTCTACGGGAACGATCTCTCCATTGACCCCTACCAGAAACTCCTGATACGTTTCTTAATGTTTCGCCAAACGTCAAGTGGTGGGATCTCATGTGGAGTTACTCCCTCCTGGAGTGATAGCACTGCGTGTAATGAGTGTTTCGAGTTTTAAGTTTGAGAGGATTTTATGAAGATCAGTGGGTTTACGGTCATACGCAACGCATTGCTTATGGGCTATCCCATCGAAGAGTCCTTGCGAAGCATTCTCCCCTTGGTGGATGAGCTGGTCATTGGAGTTGGGCAGTCAGAAGATGGAACCAAAGCCCTCATTGAGGGACTTAATGACTCGAAAATTCGAATCTTTGACTCCTTTTGGGATCTCAACAAGACCCGAGGAGGGTTGATTCTGAGTGAAAAGACCAATGAGGCCTTAACCCACTGCAAACACAATTGGTGCTTTTACCTTCAGGCAGATGAAGTTCTTCATGAAAAGGATTACGAAAACATACTTAAGGCTGCTCGCAACTCTGAGCACAATCCGCGAATTGAGGGTCTTCTCTTTGGATACATCCATTTTTATGGTTCACACAAGGTCATTGCCACCTCTCGAAAGTGGTACCGTAATGAGATTCGAATGATTAAAAAAGATAGCGGAGTACAGAGCTATCGTGATGCACAAGGTTTTCGGATCGAGGGAAGAAGAGTTCAAGTCGCAAAGGCCCATGCACAGATCTACCACTATGGTTGGGTCAAGCCTCCTTCGCAGATGGGTGTGAAGACCAAACTTCTCAATCGGCTGTGGCACGGAAACAAGAGAGATTCCCACTTTGATCACTTTCAATATGATCGGGCCTATGGCTTGAGGTACTTTAAGGGAACTCACCCCCAGGTTATGATGAACCGCGTAGCAAAACAGGATTGGGAATTTGATCCAACAAGAACCCTCAAGGACTGGACCCTTAAGGATCTTAGACTTTGGTCGAGTGACCTCATTGAACGAGGGTTCGGTTGGCGAATTGGAGAGTACAAGCCTTTTAAGTTGATCAAGAATTGATCAAGTGATGATCAAGAGATGAGGAGATCCTTTGATGAGTGATAAATCGAGAATTGAAACCGTAGAAATCGCCCCTCGACATTTTGTGGTGAAAACTGCGGGTCGTGAAGTGAGAATTGGAAGCAACGAACCACTTGCAGTGATTGCAGGACCCTGTGTGATGGACAGTCGCGACCTTGTCTTTCAAACAGCCCGACGTCTTGTGGAGATTTGTGATCGCCTCGGTGTTGGACTCATATTTAAGAGTTCTTATGAAAAAGACAATCGAGGCAGCGAAAAGAATTGGACCGGCCCCATGAAGAGTGAGGGGCTTACCATCTTAAAGGATCTTCGCCGAGAGTTTGGCATACCGGTCTTGAGTGACATCCACCGCCAGGAAGATGTTGAAGAGGCCGCTGAAGTTTTGGATGTTCTTCAGATACCTGCTTACCTTTGCCAGCAGACTTCACTCCTTCTGGCGTGTGGCAAAACGGGGCGTCCACTCAATGTCAAAAAGGGACAATTTCTTGCACCAGAGAATATGGCCGGCGCTGTCAGCAAGATTCGTTCGACCGGAAACCAAAACATATTGTTGACCGAACGTGGGGCCTGTTTCGGCTACAATCGCCTTGTTGCGGATCTACGTTCGATTCCGATCATGCAGGAGTTGGGAGTTCCCGTAGTGATGGACAGCACCCACATTGTCCGACTCTACGGAATCTCAAGCGCGGATCCCTTAGGGGGCGAGCCTCGCTTTGTTCCCCATTTGACTCTGGCAGGAGTTGCCGCAGGAGCAGACGCCCTCTTTATTGAAACTCATCCTAATCCACTCTCAGCAAAGTGCGATGCTGCTTCTCAACTCAATCTCGTTCACTTTGAAAATTTACTTAAAATGGCCATGAATGTGAGGCAAGCCATCGGCAAGCCTGAATATGTAGGAACGATGCAACCAGTGACTTTATGAAGACCTTTCGTCTCACACGATACCTTATACAGGAACTTCTTCCTGGATTGGTCCTTGGGGTTGTCGTCTTTGTCTTGATTCTACTTACCTTTCAGGCGCTTCGGCTTACGGAATTCGTACTAGTTCACGGAGTTGATCTTCAAACCATTGGAAAGATTGCAGGATTTTTGACAGTGAGTTTCCTCCCAGCGATTTTACCTATGAGCCTTCTCTTTTCCGTCATCCTTACTTTTGGGCGTTTGAGTATGGACTCAGAGATTGTGGCCTTTAAATCCCTTGGATTCAACATGTGGTCCCTCTATCTCCCAACACTTCTTCTTGCACTCCTGGTCTCTTTCGTTTCGGCTAAAACGACTTTTGAACTTGCACCGTGGGGAAATCGAAAGTTCGAGATTCTCATCACTCAGCTTGGCGCCTCAAAGGCGGGGATCTCTCTAAGAGAAGGGACCTTCGCGGAAGGTTTTTTTGATCTGGTCATCTACGCAAATCAGGTTGACTCAAAGAAGGGCTATTTGAAGGAGGTCTTCATTTATGATGAGCGAAAACCCGACAGCCCGCTCACCATCATTGCTCAAGAGGGCCTTCTCGTTCAGACCAAAGATCCCACAACTCAGAGAGCCTATTTGCGTCTAAAAAATGGGAACATCCATCGACAAACGGACACCTACCTTAAGATCAATTTCGAAACCTACGACATTCATCTCAATGCGCCTATCAAAACTGGATACGGCGAGAAATCAGCTCAATCCTTGACTCTCTCAGAGATTGACGCGTTTCTTGAAAAAGAAAATTCGAACCATCCCGACTATCTTCTCATTCACACAGAGTATCACAAGAGATGGGCTCTAACAGTTGCAGCTCTCCTTTTTGCTTTTGTGGGAGTGGGCCTTGGCACTCAAGCCAATCGTCGAGCCGTAAAATCGGGAGGGCTTGCACTCGCTATGGGAATGATCGTGCTCTACTGGCTCCTCTACGTGGTCGGTGACCATTTCGCTCGAACCCAAAGCTTAAGTCCAGCTCTTTCGGTCTGGCTCGGGAATCTCTTCTTCTTTCTTATGGGAGTCTGGTTTTTTCGCCGCAGCTGGATCTAGTGGTTCAACCAGTTCGTTTCCAAACGACAACGCCCTCACGACGAAGATCGAGCCAGCTTGGGAAAAAACTCAATGGACGAGGTACGAGTTCGCCTTCAATCTTTCACACCAACAACCGATACAGATTCTGTCACAAGATTGAATTTTGAGGCGAAAAACTATTGATGCCATTATGAAATTTTGGAACCAACGAGACCTCGAAGAGGCCTATGAACAGATTCGAACGCCTATACTGGTTGTGAGAAAACCGGGCGGGTTCATTGTCTCTGCCAACAGCTGTGCTGAAGATCTCACGGGTCGCTCCAAAGAGACCTTGATCAACCGACCTTTGCAAGACCTAGTTCATGGCAAGGATCGAGAACGAATCGCAGCGGCCATTGACACCGCTGTACAGATCAAGAATGCAACAGAGTCCGATGTCACCATTCTACGTCAAAGTGGTCGAGAGATTTTTGCCGAAATCAACTTTAACACCATGGACGAAGTTGATGATCTTGCCATCATATCCCTTCACGACATCACTCAAATCAAACTCTTTTCTGCAAAGATTGAACTTGCCAAAGAATATGTCGACAACATCTTTTACAACCTCTCCGACATCGTGGTCATTATGGACACCAAAGGGATCATTCGAGAGATCAATACGGCAGGACTTCGCCGATTCGGTATGTCCCGACAAGAGCTTCTCGGGAAATTCTTTTTTGATCTCGTTGAAAATGGAGCTGTGGCCTCAACCAAGATATTTCGAGTTCTAAAGAAAACAAAGCGAATCAACACCTACCCACTTCTTTTACGGACAACATCGCAGAACCACATTGATGCGCTTTTGTCAGGCTCGGTCATTGAATCTCCTGTCGATAACACTCATCAAGCGGTTCTAGTGATCTCAGACATCACCAATTTGCGCAAAGCTCAAGATGAGAGAGAGCGAGCACTTAAAATGGTTGCGCAGACCTCAAAACTTGCAGCCGTAGGTCAACTCTCCGCGGGTGTAGCACATGAACTCAACAATCCCCTTGCCATTCTTCAAGGACTTACTGAGAACATTGAACTCTTCCTACAGGAGGATCCCTTACCTGTTGATGAACTAAGATCTCAGATCCACCCAATGTTGAACGCAATCGATCGTATGGCGAAAATCATAGCCAGCATGAAAAGCATGAGTCATTCGGTTCGATCCGAGTTTCAGTTTCACAATCTTCGAAAAATCATAGAAGAGGTCTCCTTTCTCGTGGAACATCAAGTCAAAACTCAAAGTATTGAGTTCATTGTGGATGTAAATCCCAGTGTGATGATCGAGTGCGATCCTTCGAAGGTACAACAGATTGTCCTCAACGTTCTCAGCAACGCTCTCCATGCCCTTCGAGAGAATTCCCGCAATCCGAAAATCAAAATCGCTTCCGTTCTGTATGAGAGAAAATCCTCACTCGACCTGACGATCTGGAACAATGGGGGCCCTATCCCGACGGAAGTTCAAGATCGTCTCTTTGACCCATTTTTCACAACTCGAAGAATTGGCGAAGGCCAGGGATTAGGACTGTCCGTTGCCTATGACATCATGAGAGATCATGGTGGTATAATTGAAGTGACAAGCTCAGAGACCGACGGTACGGCATTTACCCTGCACTTTCCTCGTGCCCGCATGGCCCTAAAAGTCGCCTAGGTGCCGCCTAGGTGCCTGCCGCCTAGGTGCCAGGCGTATTTTTCGGAGGCAGGGAGTCAACATAAGATGGGATTTTGCCTGTATTTTGGTTCTGAACAAATCGAAATTCATGTTTTTTGAGAGCTTTTCGAACACTCAATTCGTGTTCCTTTCCATCCTCGTGATTCAACCATCTCACTTGCTCATAATAATTCCCTGGAATGTACTCACCGAAACCTTGACGGTTGTTTTTAATGATAGATCGAAATTGTTCATGATTGGAGTTTAGCAAACTCCAATTATAACTCTCTACTCTTTCTGTTATATTTGCTCTAACAGGGTTTCGACAAATGTACTTGTAAGCAAAAGCAAAATGCTCTGAACTTCGAATGATCGTCCAATGGTATCTGGCACCGAAGATTCGATTGATTCTATTGGAACTTCTAGCTACGGATCTGCTCGTTTCAGTCATGAAATACCTCATAGACTTAGAAATATTGGATTGAGGTGTGGATACCAGCATGTGGTAGTGATTTGACATCAAGAGAAACAGGTGCACCTCAATCTCATAGCGCTGAACTGTTTTTCTTAGAACATTAGCACAAATGCAAAACACCGTTGAAAGGGGAATTTCAAACCAATCACGATTGTTGGTTCGCGCACATATGTGGTATGGGAAATGGTCAGAAAGCTCTACAATACGCCTGGGCATGACACTGCGAAGTTCAAGTATGGTGCCAGGTTCAAAACTCATTTATGATGAGTTCAGCAACAGAGTTGTCCGACTTTGATTCGCTGCCTCCGAAAAATACGCCTGGCACCGTTTCGGTTTTCGGAAAAAGAACAGTAGGGACGCGATCTGCTTGATTTGAAGAGTTGTTGAAGTTTGCATCGTAATCTTGGACCATGACGGATCAAGATCGAAGACTCTCTTTGCTAGCGGCGCTGAAGTTTCAATATCCTCTCAAACTGTTGGATTTAAAGATTCTTGCTCAATATGGTGGGGTTGAACTCGAGCTGATAGGGCGCGAACTGGAACCAGGTAGACTCAAGGATTTTCTTCAAAAGGAGAGCAACTGGGTTCATTCATGTGAGAAGATCCTAAGATCCTGCCAGAAAGATAACCTGTCAATTCTTCACCCATTTCATGAAGATTATCCAAAGGCATTCCTTGGATTTGACCTTCCACCCCTATTTCTTACACTTCGAGGAGCTCCTGTTTGGAAAGAGATTGATTTCGTGGCCGTCGTGGGGGCTCGGGAGCCCTCTGAGTCCACCCTTCTCTGGATGGATGCGGCCCTTCCCCAATTCCTCAAGAAATGTCCATGTGGTATTGTCAGTGGTGCTGCGCGAGGTGTAGACCAGAAGGCTCATGCAATTGCGGTGCGACTTGGAGTTCCCACGATTGCGGTACTGCCAGCGGGCATCTCTTCACCCTACCCGAGAGATTTTTCGAAGTGGTACGATTCGATCCTCAAGACTGGTGGTGCCATTCTTAGTGAATATGCACCGAACACCACCATTCAGAGGCATCACTTTTATCATCGAAACCGATTGATCACTTGGCTCTCAAGATGGGTCCTGATCACCGAAGCCCGAAGGTGTAGTGGTTCTCTGCTCACGGCTCAATGGGCGCTCAAGTCTGGGATCGACCTTTGCATCGTACCGGGCCACCCACAAGACGTCCGATACGCTGGCACACTCGATCTACTTTATGACGGTGCCCACCCAATCCGAAATCATCACGATCTCTGCCTCTTTCATCAAAATGTCAAATAAAACATTGGAGATACCTTAGAGGTCCATACCATCTAAGGAGGTGCGAATCATTGAGCGCTCTTTAACTCCAGTGAAATCTCCCGTCCCAATTGAATCCAGAGATTCCACGATGAGCGCCGTTGAAAACTTTGGAGTGACGCTCACGATTTGGATCTGTCCTATTTCACGAATTCCATCAAAGATGATCGTGTCGGGGTAGCGCAATTTGCGATTCTCAATGACGGTGAGAACTTGCCCGACACTCAAACCGTGATTTGAACCGCGATTGAGATAGACGAAATCCTCATTTCCTAAGTTTCTTCGTTCCACTTCATAGGAGCCCCCGACGATCACCGAATAGATCGAGTTTCGAGTCCCCTGCATGTTGATCGAATATTCTTGAAGCGGTTCTTCAATCACTTTATCACCCAACATGAGTGGCCTTATCGATGCATCCAAAGTGGCCCGGTAGATCTTACGATGTTGATCCACAAGTTCGGTCAGAGTGACCACTCCCACAGATTCCACAATCACAGCACGAAGCCTCTCATTCACGGGACCACCGTCTCTTACAACACTTAGTTGTTCACCGACCTCAAAACTGCTTTTAAGTTGCAAATAGAGACTCTGCATCGGGGCCGCAATCTTGTAGCTCGTCTCTATCTCTTTTACCGTGCCAACCGAGATCGGATACTTTTCTGTGATGTAGGAGGGCACCGGGACAAAAATCTCCTCTTGTCGTACTGGAATGAGATCAATGCTCACTCCAGATTCGTCGTAGTTTCTCTGAGTCTTGTTCATTCCCTGCCATTGTGGCAAGCTGGGTGGCAAATTATGAAGAACTCGCGGATAAATGATCGATGGTGGCGGGATCTCCACCTGACCTAAATTCACATGAGGTGCAGGCCTTACCGGAGTCGGAGGCGGTTGTGAGGTCCTCTTACCTTCAACGAGCATCTGAGGAGGAGCCTCTTCTCCGCCAGGAAAGAAGAGAAGCTTGGCTCCAGGCTCAATAAGGTGGGGATTTGGAATTTCTCCGTTGGAGGACCAGATTTGCGGCCAAAAGTAACTGTCACCAAAGAAGGTGTGACTCAGATCCCACATCGTATCGCTCGGCTGAACGATGTAAGATTCACTGGATCTTTTCTTACCTATGGCCGTCTTAATATCGAGAGAAGAACGGTGGGTCTCGTAACTTTGAAACTCATTAAAGATCTTGCGCTCCACCTCAGAGTCCATCTGCGCCCGAGCGCACTGGAAAATGGGACTCAATGTGACGCCTCCACAGAATACCAGAGTCAAAAATGAAGGAAACCGCACAGACATCTTCTACCTCATGAACTGAACTGCTTTTGTCGATTCTGGACTCCCCGGATAGGAGCTCACCACAAGTTCCATGGTTCTTTTCGCTATATCAAATTTTCCAAGTTTATTTTGCAACATTGCCTTGCCATAGAGTGCCGACACTTTTCGATTGCTCAAAGGATATTTCTCGATGATCTCATCAAGGTAGCGTTGTGCTTTGACACTATCTCCTTTGAAGAGCGCCAATGTTCCAGAAAGATAGAGAGCATCATCGACATAAGCACTTTTGGGATAGCCTTTCAAAAGGAGCTCCGTCACCTTCTCTAAGCTCAAGAGATCACCAGAGCGACTTAACTCGAGGACCTTCCTATAGAGAATCGCCTCAGGAAGTCTCTTCTTTTCAGAACTCGATTCAAGAATCTCTTTTTTGAGATACTCATTTTCTTCCTGTAGTTCACGCTGCGCACTTCGCTCTCGGTAGAGCTGCTCCTCCAATTTTATGACGCGTCGTCGGAGCCTCTTCACAACAATGTCTCCATCTTGGCGCACACTATCACTAAGAAGAGCACAGCCTTGAAACACAATGGCGAAGAAAATCATCATCCATGAATTCATCTTCGTCTCCTCTCACGATCATAGCGGAATCGCACACAAATATGAAGGCACGGCGTAAAGTTACCATCCAAAGACTTGAAAAGGTGCCCGATTTTCCATCAAAGTTTCCTGCCCCGCTGAGCCATTTTGCACTTTTCCACACAAGATGTGGAAGAACCCGCCTGCTGGACCTTAGACTCGTTTCTCCTATTGGCTTTCAGCGATTTGCTTACTAATTGTGCTTGCCTAACTTACTGATTTTTCTACACATTTAATGATTTCTTGGATTGCCTGTCAGAATCTGATCAGATCCCACTAGATAGTGCCTGGCGCGAAACTGCTCCGTCCCATAAATTGGCCGAAAGTCGTTCTCTAAAAACGCTACTTCAACTCGGTGGAGCAAAGCGTGAGCCAGTGGGTTTGCATTGCTCTCTTTTTCACGATGCATTGGCTCATCCTCCCTTTTGTTTTTGTCCCCCTTTCGCTTTGGCTTGAAACGGAGAAGCTTCTGGCCCAAATTTCACTTCCACTCCACAGGTGGTGTGTTGCGGCCACACCAACTTCTCAATTCAGCGAGTTCACCTCAGCGTTGGTCTGTGGAAGCCCCTTGTCTGAGAGTCCATTTAAATTCCATTTGCAATCGGCAGGCCTCATTCACCTCATTGTTGTTTCTGGAAGCCATCTTCTCTTTGTGGAGGAGATCTTTTCATTCCTCTTGTCACCGTGTGGAAGGACTCGACCTTGGCTCTTGACTCTGATCTTGACACTCTATGCTCTCTTGGCTGGTGGCGAACCACCTGTGATTCGAGCTCTCATCTCACTTGGAGCGCGAACTCTGGTGCAGCGAGGAAAACTTCATTGGCCCGGCGATTTTCACGTCTTGGTGAGCGGCGTAGTCACACTTGCCCTCTTCCCCAGATGGATCACCTCCTACTCTTTGATGCTCAGTTGGGGAGCTGCTCTTGCGCTCTCACAATTTCGAAAGTTATCAATCCATTTCGCAGTCTATCTCATACTGTTTCCGATCCTCTTGCCACTTGCACCACCTCACCCTCTCTCCATTTTCTTCAACCTTCTTCTTACCCCGATCTTGGGACTCCTTCTCTTTCCACTTTGTCTCTTGAACTACCTCCTTCCACCTCTGACGGTCATTACGGATGCTCTTTGGGAGAGTCTCTCTTTCATTCTCAAATGGGTTATGACCTCCTCCCCCATCACTACTTGGAGCATTCCCCTTTGGCAGCCAGTGCTTTGGATCTATCTCTTGCTCCTCCACATTGGTTTTCACCAAAGACGTCTCATCCTGTGGAACCAAAAAATTTGATGGACGATCCTCATCCTCAACCCTTCAGATGGAGTTCCAAAGTCTCTCCCAATGCAAATCTTCTTGCCGTCACGATGATCTTGTTCACCACCTTCTTTTACCCCTATCAACTATCCTACGAGCATCGTGATCTTCTTGTGGTTTGGAATGTTGGCCAAGGCCAATGGGTCTCGTGGATCCGACCCAACGTTTGCAACCATTTTGACATGGGCGGAGAGTGGCGACCCTCCTCCAAACTCATTCGAACTCTCTGCGCACATCATCTCAACGAAATCTACTTTAGCCACTGGGACTGGGATCATATTGGACTTCTGAAAGGATCTCTTCGCGACCTTCCCAACCTCTGCGTGGCCCGACGGCCTCCCAAAAACCCTACGAAACAACCTAAAAAGAAGAGGTTGCTGGAGAGCGTTCCCACCTGTTCAAACCCTCATTCTGCAAAGATGACTTCCATTGAAGAGCTCCATACCTTGTTCCACCTTACCAGCTCCTCACCCTCCAACGACCAAAGTCGCATCTTCAACCTCAATGGATCGGTGCTGGTCACCGGGGACTCCCCCTCACGCCAAGAGCGAATTTGGCGCCATCAGCTCTCCAAAAAAAATCGGATCTCCCACCTTATTGCGGGCCATCACGGAAGCCGCACGAGCAACTCCAAGGAGCTCATCGAATCTCTGCCAAAACTTCGCCAGGTCATATCAAGTGCTCGCAGTCGACGCTACGGGCATCCACATCCGCAGGTGCGCAAGCGATTGAAGCAAGCCGGTGTCAGTCTCATCCAGACAGAGAAGTGGGGGAACATCCTCATCGATCTTCCCCCAAAATAGGAACTTAAAATCTGGATCTGAAAACAGAAATAGAGTCCGTTCGGAAAATTCTACTAAAAAATTCCTTCGCAAATTGCATCGCAGAATTTTCCGAACGGACTATAGAAAAAGGGTTAAAGAGTCAGTGTTTGAAGGGTCGATACTCCATCTTAAGATCACGTGCCACAGGTTCATAGGTGACAAAACCATTGTAAACATTGAGTCCTCGATAGAGCTCAGGAAACTTCACAACGGCATCCTCAACCCCAAGCTGAGCGATCATTGAAACGTATCGAAAGGTGCAACTTGTTAAGGCATAGGTCGAAGTCCGCGCCACCACACCCGGCATGTTGGGAACACAGTAATGAATGATCCCATTGACTTCGTAGGTCGGAGCGGCATGAGAGGTGGGCCGACAAGTTTCAATGCAACCCCCTTGATCAACTGCCACATCCACAACAACTCCTCCCGGACTCATTGTTTCAACCATCTGCTTTGTGACCAACTGAGGCGCTTTGCTTCCTGCAACCAAGACGGCTCCGATCAAAAGATCGCATTGCCTTACAGACTCTTCCACATTTTGAACATTGGAATAGAGAGTCCAAAGACGTCCCTGAAAGATGTCATCCAGATATTCAAGCCTTGCCGCATTGACATCCAGCACGGTCACATCTGCACCAAGTCCAACTGCCATTTTAGCTGCATTGGTTCCAACGATTCCTCCACCAATGATTGTAACCTTACCTGGGCGAACTCCGGTCACTCCACCAAGTAAAATGCCCTTACCTCCATGATCTTTTTGAAGATAAAATGCGCCGATTTGAGTCGCCATTCGACCGGCAACTTCACTCATCGGCACAAGAAGTGGAAGCGTTCCATCATCCCTTTGAATCGTCTCATAGGCAATGGCCTTCACCTTTCGCTCACACAAGACCTTGGTAAGCTTAGGCTCTGCCGCAAGGTGCAGATAGGTGAAAAGAATCTGCCCCTCTTGCAAAAGGTCATATTCATCAGGGAGTGGCTCCTTGACCTTGACGATCATATCGGCACGCTGAAAAATCTCTTTGGCGCTACCCACAAGCTCAGCTCCCGCTCTCTCATAATCTTCGTCGCTGATGCGGCTGCCAAGGCCCGCGTTTCGCTCCACCAGGATCTTGTGACCCTCGAGCTTGAGTTGGCGAACCCCTGCCTCTGTCAGACCTACCCGATTCTCACTGATCTTGATCTCCTTGGGAACACCTATGACCATGGTCTTACTCCTTTTTTCCAAAGTAAATTGGGGACACAAAACAACTATCTGTTCTATAATGGTAAAAAGGACAACGTCAACAGACCCTTTGAACCCGTGGTCGAGGTGCACGACACATTGACATCTACCGCCATGATCAATCTCTTCACCACTTCTCTTTTGCTCTTTCTCCCGTTTGCGAGCTTTGGTGCATCCATTGAGGGCGCAGAAAACTACTGGCTCTCATCAAAAAAGGGAGCTGGACTCATCCACTACAGCTTCTCTCAAAATGATCCCGAATGGGGACCCAACACAACAAGGTTTGACTGGGATTTTTCCTATCGAAATGGGACCAACAACTATCTCTCCATGGGCGTCATGACCACGATCGATCGACCTGAGTCTCACCGAGATGCCTATTTCTTACGCTACGACCTGGGAGTTGGCCCTAGCTCCTCGTTTGCCTTCAAATGGATTCATCAAAATCTCTACTACCTCCAAAGTGGAAAGGAGTCCGTTGGAGTCGACTACAACAATCTCTTCACCATTTCCAAGTCCCTTCAAACCTTGATTGCTTTTGGTTTCTACTATCGATGGTTGAAACAGAGATGGGACCCCTCACCTTTTGACCCATCACAATTTCAAACCAATGATCAAGAAGGGTACATTCAAGGCGCGCTCGGATTGATCCTGGCCCTTTCTCAAAGGCACCACTGGATCTTGGACCTCAACAACCGAGATCGTTACTCCTACTACCATGGAGACAACCTGGCGATCGACTTCACCTATGAGATTGCAATAGGCACAACCTCAAAGATGCAGTGGCTCCTCGGTACCCGCATGACCTCTTTTCTTGTGGGGACAGCTTACCCCGCAGAGATCTACAGCGGACTCGGATTTTCTCACGGGTTGTAACCCGGATCAAAAAAAGATCACCTCGGATCGAATCGAACTTCCCTCCACAGAGACTCGAACAAAATTTTTGCTCTGACCAGGGTCGATAAGGTTGTTCATGCCTCCCGTAACGACATAGGTCGTCGCTCCAAGAACAATCTCATCATACCCATGATAGTGTCCTGAAAACATGAAGTTCACATTGTTTTGTGAAAGTATATCTTTAAGAATGGCCGCCTCCTCCTCAGATCCCATTTTGAACATGCTTGAAAATTTGCCAATCCAGGGAGGATAGTGACTTACAACCACTTTGTGGGTCTGAGTTGCAGACGCCAAATCATTCTTGAGCCATTCAAGCTGTCGTTCTCCAAGTACACCATTGGCCGAATCCAAAATGGAGAAGTGAACATTGTCCGCATTGAAGGAGTAAAGACTCCGTCCGATCACACTTCTCCATCGATCCCAACCACCAAAGTAGATGTCATGATTGCCTATGGCTGCTCGAAAACTCAATCCTGCAAGAGATGTAATCTCGATGAAACTCTCAAGTTCACTCTGAAGACCTGCTTGACTCACGTCCCCAGCAACCACGACAAAAGCCACCCCAAGATCCGAAATGGCCTGCACGCGATCGGCATAGATCTGCCCGGCAGCATTTCCTACGTGGGTGTCTCCCACAACCACAAACGAAAAAGAGTCCGTACCAGGAGGATCAATATCATCGACACCACCCAACTCACCAGAAAGACTCTCCTCAACTCGATCTTGCAACTCTCGAAATTTGAAGTTGGTGCATCCGACCAGCCAAAGAGCGATGAAATAAAATAGAAGAGAACTTCTCATCTCTTCTATTTTGTTTCAGGAGTAACCCCACAACAATCGAAACTCTTCTAAATTGGACCGAAGATCAGCACCAAGCTCAATCAGCCGAAAACTGTCAGGGGAAGATAGGATCTTTCGTACCAAACGGTTCATGAGATCATGTCCAGCCTTGTACAAGATCAGATGCCCCATCATGGGATACCCTAAGGTCACCAGATCCCCTAAAGCATCGAGAACCTTGTGGCGAACAAACTCATCACTGTACCTTAATCCATCAGGATTTAAGATGTCCCTAGTATCCAAAACAATCGCATTGTCGAGACTCGCACCTCGAGCAAGACCCCGCTCGCGAAGTTTTTCTGAATCTTTAAGAAACCCAAAGGTGCGAGCCTTTGCAATGTCTCGAGCAAACGAGTGCTCATTGATGTCAAGATCCATCTTTTGTCGCCCAATACGACAATGAGGAAACTCGATGGTGCAGGTCACCCTTAGACCATTGTATGGGACCACGTAGGCATGCTTCTCATCGTTACCAAAATAGATCGGTTGAGTAATGTAAGCATAGAGTCTGGACTCCTCCTGCTCCACAATTCCGACTTTAAGGAGTGCCTCCAAAAAGATCCTAGCGCTCCCATCTCCAATGGGAATCTCTGGCCCGTGAAGTTCTATGAACAGATTGTCGATACGAAAAGCGGCCAATGCCGAAAGACAATGCTCAACTGTGGAGACTGAAAACTCTGGACACCCCAGAGTGGTCGCCATGGAGGTCGCTTGAACAAACTCCGCCTTTGCTGCCACAGCGGGAGAGCCTGGCAAATCGGAACGAACAATGTAAATGCCCGTTTGCGGCGGGGCTGGACGAAAAACAAGTGACGTTGGTTCACCGCTATGAAGTCCAATCCCCTTAACCTCAACAGCCTTTCGAATGGTTCTCTGTAAAAACACCCTTTCTCTATCCTGTCGCTCTACGTCAGAGCCAGGTGCACAGAAGACACCCCTCTACTTCGCTCATTATGCATCTTAACGACAATCCCCGCCCTAACTTTAATTAGACCCAAATCCACGTCAAAACAAATTTAATGCAATTGAAATGCCATAATCTTCCACAAACCTTCGACGGATATAAAAGAACTCAATTTTCCCCTTTTAAAGCCATTTCCATACTGAAACCCACTCAAGTGGGACCTTGAACTTGTGGTTATTCAACCACTCACTGTTGCTCTTTGTACCCAATCATGGCGTGATGCATTGCTCAACGATCAATAACCTCTCTTAATATGCCGATGAGTGCGTGATGACTCAAGAACGAAAAAAGAAAGCCTCACCTCCAACACTTTACCTTTGGCTTCCCATCTTTTTTCTCACGATTCATTCTGCGTGCGCATCCAACGGAAAGGATGGAGCAAGGCGGTCTCCGCCACCTCGGGAGAGTCAAGCTGAAGGCGCCTCCTACGTTGCCGACTATTTTACCTTTGATAAAAAGACACCTCAGCACCCTGCAATTCGCCCTTGGCAGTTCTTTTTCAAGAAATGCGAACTCACGGGGGAAGAAAATAGCCACTCTCCTAACACCTATCAGTGCACAGGACCTTGCGTTCAGGAGGCAAATGAGCTATGAGAAACTCAATCTGTTTAGGGGCTGTGCGGTAATTCGCTTTTTGATCGATTTTGATAAGTTTTTCTTATACCGAGGCGGGCCGACGAAGGGCTAGCCAGAGGCGCTAACTCGAGGAGGCTCAACGATTTTAAGGCTCAAGTCCATTCGGTGCTTGACCTAGACCTAAGGAAGGAAGAGAGGACTATCTGAATGGCTATGCAGATTCTTCTTGTAGAAGACAGTCTCGAAGTACAAACCCTGATCAAAGGTATTTTAGGTAATCGGTATGAAATTCAGATTGCTTCAACTGCGGTTGAGGCCGATCGATTGGCCAGGAGCCGTAACTTCGACTTGATTCTTCTTGATGTCATGTTGCCCGACGGAGATGGATTTCAAATTTGTTCGCGATTTCAAAATGATGAAACTCTGCGGAACGTTCCGGTTATTTTTCTCACGGCCAAAGATTCGGTCGACGACATCATCATGGGCTATAAACTTGGCGCCGACGATTACATTGTCAAACCATTTGAACCACGAATCTTTCGTGCAAAGATCGAAGGTAAGCTTCAAAAATCGACCCATCAAGCAGAAGGAGCTAAGTGGCTCAAACGGGAAGGACTCCATCTCAATCTCCACTCTCAGAGAGCCTATCTCGTTGAGGGTGAAAATCAAAAGCAGATCGATCTAACCCCAACGGAGTTTCGACTGCTTTATACGCTCATTATGAGCGAAGAACAAATTCTCAGTCGAGAACAACTTCTCGATCGCGTCTGGACCCAGGAAACCCACGTCACAGATCGCGTGGTCGACATTCACATCAGTAGCCTGCGAAAAAAGTTACTGCACCTCGGTCACTACATCCGCACGGTCTACGGCACTGGATACTCATTCTCCCAGGTCGATAGGTAGTGCCTGACGCTGATGGGGAAACTGTGACCTCTTAAAGATCACGGCAGCGCAGAGGAAGTTTCTCTTGGGGCCACTTTTCAACTCCCTCCAAATCGATGGTCAACACACGAAGAGAGTTGGTTTTGGCCTTCTTGTGAACGGGTCGGCCGAGTGTCACCACAACTGTGCTCCCACGCTCGACAAGTCCATATTGCAGGAGCTTTCGTTCAATCTCCTCCATCGCCTCCTCCGATGTCTTGTAAGGCTTCAGTGGCATCGTTTGGAGGCCCCAAACGAGTTCCAAACTGTTGAGGGTGTCAAGCGCATGGGTCATGGCAATGATCAGCGCCTTGGGACGATGACGGGCAATGTAGGTCGCTGTTTTTCCTGATGTTGTAAGACAGACAATCGCAGAGGCATTGGTCTTAAGAGCCGTAAGACAGGCACTGGCCCCAATGGCTTCAGCAACGGAGAGCTTTCCCTGCTCCAGAGAAATTGAGTAGTAGGGCCTGGTGCGTTCACACTCGGTGATCACCTCATGCATCGTTGTGATGCACTCAAAGGGGTACTTGCCCGATGCCGTCTCAGCCGAGAGCATCACGGCATCAGTACCGTCAAGCACCGCGTTGGCAATGTCGGTCACTTCGGCTCGCGTGGGACGAGGATGTTCAATCATACTTTCAAGCATCTGAGTGGCCGTGATCACGGGTTTGCCCATTCGATTGCAAAGTCGAATGATCTCTTTCTGCAGTCCAGGAAGAGAGCTATGACCAACTTCAATGGCCAAATCACCACGCGCGACCATAAGGACGTCACTGAGGCCTACAATCTCTTCCAAGTGTTCAATGGCACCAAGCATCTCGATCTTGGAGACAATCCGAATTCCTCTATTCCTGGGTTCTACGAGATCTCTGAGTTTCTTGGTATCTTCTCCGCGCCGGACGAAACTCAAAGCAATGTAATCGACCTTGTGAGCAATACCAAACTCAAGATCTTTTAGATCCTTCTCTGTAAGACTCTCAACAGGAAGCTTGGCTCCCGGAATGTTGATCCCTTTTCGATCTTTGAGAACCCCTCCAAAAACGACCCGACAATCTACTTCCTCAGAATGCACCTTCTCAACCTTGAGTTCGATCAAACCATCATCAAGAAGAATCCGCGAACCCACAGAGCAGACCGAGGGAAGCTCCACAAAATCTGTGGGTATCAAACTCCCATCTCCTTTGACGTCCTTGACCGTGATCGTGACCAGAGAACCCTCCTTAAGTTCAATGGATCCCTCTTTGAATCGACCCACGCGAATCTTTGGACCTTGAAGATCAAGAAGGATGCTCACGGGAGCGTTCAGCTCCTCCGAAAGTGCTCTTACGTGCTCAATGACCTGCTTATGCTCTTCGTGAGTCCCATGGCTCATGTTGAGGCGAGCCACATTCATTCCTCGACAGACTGCCTTCTTAAGATTCTCTTTAGATGAGATCGAAGGCCCGATGGTTGCAACAATTTTAACTCTTCTCTGCGACAGCAGCATCCCCACATCCCCCTCGCGCTCAACACGAACTTGAAACCCAGATCTGAAATTAGATCTTGCGAACTCCGACACTCATACGATCAATCTGCGCTTGATGACGCCGCTCCATCATCTTAAGCTCCTCTTCATGGCGACCTCGAAGTTGATCCATCTGCTCACGGTATTTGATCTCCCGGGCCTCCATTTCCATAGTATGAAGTTTCTTTGCCTCACGATCTTTTTTGGCTTCATACTCATCCCTCTGCCGCCCTGAGCGAAGGTTCTCATCTTTGATCTGACTCAACTTGGACTCATAAGAGCTGCGAAGATTGGAAAGACGCTCATCTTGACGCTTCTGAAACTCTCGAACCTCGCTGATGAACCGACGTTCAAGCTCCTGTCTCTCCTGCTTATGCACCTCTCTCTGTTCATTGAGCTTATCGTGATACATAGCCTTAAGTCCATCAACATTTTCTCTAAAGTCCTCTTGAATCTTACGTTGAATTTCAACGTTCTGGTTCGTAATGGCGTTGATCCTTTTCGTGGAGGTGGATTCCAGTTGGTCAAACTTGTGTTGAGCAAGATCCGTCTCGATTCCCCGCGCCTCTTCACTTCTCACGCGATCATCGGAAATCTTCTCCTGATAGAATCGAATGGTCTTTTGCAAATTCCTCTCACCCTCTTTCTTTGCATTGGCGATCTCTCGATTGTTCAATTGACTCCCCTGCTCCATCAGCATCCCCCTTTGGCTTTCAAGCACTCGCACCTGATCCATAAAGGCGTCTTGAAGATGCTGTTTTTCAATTTCACCCTGTCGGTGCAATCGGGTCTGATCGAGTTGCCTTTGAAGAGCTTCCTGCCTTACATCTCGCTCCAAATTGCGAAGCTTCCCCTCATAACGACTGTTCACATCACTCTTAAGCTCCCTAAAGTTCTTTTCAGAACTCTGGGCACGAGCCTCTTCAGCCAGCGCAAACTTCCCTTTGACCTTTCCTAACTCTGCGTCAAATCCTTCGCGTTGCAGCCCAAAATTTTGGTTGTGCCGAGTTTCATTTTCTCGGATCGTTCCCATCAGAGCATCATGAATCTGGCTCTTCTCTCTGAGATGACGATCTTCCATCTGCTCTTTCTGATTGGTGTAGGTCTGCCGAAATGCATCCTTCTCACGTTTCAGATCTCGAAGGCGATCTTCAAAGTCCTCGATGAGCGCCCCCTTTTCGGTCCCATGGGCTTCAGAGAGCTTCTTTCTTTGATCCACCAGAGCTCCTTTTTGACTCTCTTGGGCCTCTTCTTTGATTCTGTTGGTCTGCTCTGCTTGAGCATGAACGGCCTGCTCATTGGCCTCTCGGATGAGATTGATCCGTTGATCATTCGCCTTGGTGATTCTTTTGATCTCCTGATCGTGCCTCTGATCCTCTGTCTTTTCCTGTTGATGAATCTCCTCTGCCATTCGCTGTTGTTGCAAACGATTGGCATTTCGTACAGCAGAGATCTCTTTCTGATAACGATCATCACGATCACTGATGGACTTTTGAGAGAGCTTCTTCAACTCCTCAAGCTGTGTCCTATGACCATCCTGAAGCTTGTTCATCTCTTCAATGTGAAGGTCATTGATTCGTCTCATCTCTTGCGCATGGCGCTTTTGAAGCTGAGCTTCTCGTTCCTGATAAGCTTCCCTTTGGGTCCGAATGGTGTCGTCCTGACTTCGTCCTGATCCCGAGCTTGAGCCCACCGAAGACATCGATCTCCTCCTGAGAATGGTTTGTCTATTTAGTGGCTGGCGCGAAACCTCATTCCGGTGAATTTGTCATAAGTTTTCCTTATACCTTTGTTGAGCCTCCTCGAGTTAGCGCCTCTGGCTAGCCCTTCGTCGGCAGGTTTCGCGCCAGCCACTATTTATCATCATAGCATGGGTAAAAGAAAATCGTGAACCTTTCACAACCAACCAGATCATGAACCTGTCAGGAGATCCAGTGAGACCCAATGGAAGTCCAGCACAAAAAATTAAGAAAAATAGACCGAGGCGGGCTGACGAAGGGCTAGTCAGAAGCTAATTCGAGGAGATCTTTGTTCAATCTGGTGAAAAAACAAGCAAGTTGTGTCGTAGAATTTTCCGAATGGACTATAATTCCATTCTTGCGAATTACGGCACAGCCTCGAATGTCATAGAGCCGTGGTGCGTCCAGCATTTGGAACCTGGCACAATTTGGCGATCAGATGTTCTGCGGCCATCACAGCCATTTGATCTCGAGTTGTGTAGGTGGCAGAGCCGATGTGGGGAGTGATCAAGACACGCGGTTCTTTCCACAAGGGGTGATCGTGCGGCAGAGGTTCCGGATCGGTCACATCCAAAGCTGCGCCCCAGACTCTTTGGTTTCGAATGGACTCCAGAAGATGGTTGGTGTTGATGATCGCTCCTCGGGCTGTATTGACAATGAGGGCGTTGGGTTTCATCTTTTCAAAGGCATTTCGATCCAAAAGACCTTTCGTCTCAGAGTTGAGATCGGTGTGAATGGAGAGAAAATCACTCTCTTGAAAAAGTTGATCCAGCAAAACCCGCTGAGCCCCAAGGTCTCGTTCCACCTTGGGTTTTGAGTTCCGACTGGTGTAGATGATCCTCATGTTCCAACCACCCGCACACCTTCTTGCAACCGCTTCACCAATACGGCCCATTCCCAAGATCCCTAACGTCTTACCTTGAAGATCAAGACCCAAGTAACCCAATGGCTCCCAACACTGCCAGCGGCCTTGAAGTCCCGCATGACAACCTGGCACAACATTTCGTGCGGATGCAAGCAGAAGAGACACGGCCAGATCGGCCGTCGCCTCCGTCAAAACCCCTGGCGTATTGCCAACCGCGATCTTGGCCTCGTGGGCTGCTTCCAAGTCGATATTGTCAAGACCGACGGCAAAGTTTGCAATGACTTTCAGATTTGGACACCGATGTATAAATTTGCGATCCATACGATCACTCAACATGGAGATGATCCCGTCCACCCTCTGACAACGCTCCATCATGACGTCATAAGAGGGGGGGATATCCCCTTGCCAAAGATCGACCTTCAATCCCTTTGCTAAGAGGAGATCCAAGCCCACCTTCGGAATCCGCCGCGACACAAAGACCTGAGGTGCCATCTCAACCCCTTTCGGCAAGAAGTCCTCCACGCGTCGTGGATCGACTCTCCACACCCTTATTGATGACAATGCTCGCCCCATCGGAGCAGCCCTTCGAATAACTTCCGCTCCACAATCCACTTCTAGAGTGAGAGACGGACTGAAGACGGGGAAAGCGCGTCCGTGTAAACTCTTTGACCAGTTTGTCATGAACCACCATCAATCCCTTTGTGAAGTTCTCACTCTGTCTCTCTAAGTTCTCCAACTTTTTGCGAAAACCGTGAAGCAGTCCCACTTGATAGGAGCGCTTGTAGCGATGTTCCGACCCATGCTCTCGACGATGGGTCTCCCAAAGTTGTTCGATCTTCTGCGACAAAAAATAGAAGATGTACTCAGCACTGATCAGATTCTCCTTTGTCCCCAAGAGTTCAATCGTCTTGTAGACCTCCCCGACCGAGGCATCATAGAGCGAGCTGTAAACCACATTGACCATATAATGATTTTGCAAAATCGAGCCAATGATCGACTGCTGTAGCGTGACGCGCTTTTTTTTAAGTTCAAGAATCTTGTAGCTGAAGTCCTCATCTTTTAAGTTCTCTTGTTGGGAGATGTTGTACTTCTGCTGCAATTCGCGGGCCTTTTGCATGGCAGAAAGAGCTTCATTCTCATTGTCCGATTTGGCCAACGAGAGAAGTTTGTCAATCTTACTTGCAATCTCATCATACCTACTCGGAAGCTTTTCATCCGAGGCATCCTTTTCAAATCCCTCTTTGAGATCGCCTTGAGATCCCTGAAAGCGAGAGGCAACTCCCAGCCGTCCACAGGCGATCTTAAAATTTGGACCATGACCCTCTTGAGAAAAGAGGAGCTCACTGACCATCTGATGAGCCATCTCATGTCGAAGCACTTGAACGACCGTATCCCAAGAGTGGTTCTTGATGAGATGCTCCGAAATCGAGATCCGTCGAAGTGTCTCGTTCCACTCTCCAAAATGGGTCTTACTCTCAGTGATCACAAAAGAGGGAGTCGAGAGCCTCACTCCATGATGCCAACAGATATTCCCATGCTCAGAAATCAGTTGAAGAGTCCAAAACCTCTTCTGATCATACCAAAAATCCTCATTTCCGAAATTCACGATCCATCCTCCTTTCCTTATTGTTCTTCACCTGCTTTTACGAAACAATACCACAAGACTCAACAAAAGGGCTCCTGCAAAACCAACCATGCTCGCAATCGGGATTGTGACATGGGTCTCTTTGAGCAAAATCAAAATTGAGGATCCCAAAATCAAACTTCCAATGATCAAAGCAAAAAAGATGGTCTGTGAACCGATCTCGATGGCTCGGGTCAGATCATCCATCTGATTCAATGTCAGCTTCACCGAAAAATCGGGATTGTTCACTCGCCGAATCAGCTGCCGAATTTGGCGAGGAAGCTCATAAAGAAGGGCCGTAGAATCACGAGCCACCTCTGTAAGATCTCGCACAATGCGCGCAGGTTCATATTTGGCTTCAACAATATCGCTGGCCATATCCAAAACGTAAGTTAGAAGATCAAAATCTTCGATGACGGTACGGCCCATCCCCTCAATGGTCACAACTGATTTAAAAAAGAGCATCAACTCCGTCGGCACCGAGAGACGGTGGCGAGTGGCGATGGCTGTAGAGTCCAAGAGAAGCTTTCCAAAATTGACATTCTTGGTGGAGAGACCATGGTAGGGGGACATCAGATCACGAAGCTCTCGAGCAAAGAGGTCGACATCGACGTAGCCACTAAAAGGGGCCATGTCGACAAACTCGTAGGCCAAGCGCTCGTAATCCTCAACGGAAAGCGCCAACATCATATTGGCGATGATATCCTTGGTCTTTCTCCCCAAACGACCCACGACACCAAAATCCACAAGCCCAATTTGATTGTCCGGCAAAATGAAGATGTTTCCCGCATGAAGGTCACCATGAAAGAACCCATCGATAAAGACCATCTTAAGATAACACTTAAGACCCTTGCGCACGACCTCATCGGGCTTATATCCTTCAAGGGTCGACTCTCGAATATGACTCAGCGGAATCCCCTTAAGAGCCTCCATCACCAAGACTCTTCGTCCCGAAAGCTCTTGATAAAGGTGAGGGATCTTCACATCTGGATTGGCATTAAAGTTCTTTTCAAAACGACGTATGTTGTTCCCTTCAACCAGAAAATTGGTCTCAAGGGACATGGTTTTGAAAAACTCATCCACGATCGACTTGGGTCTATGAATCCGAATCTCAGGAACGTAATGCTCTAAAAGCTCTGCCAGGTTGTACAGAATGCTCAGATCATTTTCAATAAGCTTTGAAACTCCTGGCCTTTGAACCTTGACCACCACATCCTCGCCCGTTTGAAGACGAGCCCAATGAACCTGAGCAATGCTTGCGGAGGCCAATGGCGTTTCACTAAACTCACTGAACAGGGATCGATAATCTGAACCATAGTGGTCGATCAGAACCTCTTCAATTTGTGAGAAGGGGAGTGGTTGAACCTGATCGTGAAACTTCTTGAACTCCTCGACAAACTCCTTAGGAACCAAGTCGGGCCTTGTTGCAAGAAGTTGCCCAAGTTTTACAAACGTAGGGCCGAGCTGTTCAAAGGCCATCCTCAAGCGCTGAGGTGCTGTGTAGAGGTCAAGATCCTCCGAAGAGAACTTTTCAAGAATGAAACGCCCGAGCTTTATCTTTTCGGCAATGTTGTGAAATCCGTGCCGTGCAAAGACGGCCACAATGGTTCTCAATCGAGAAGCATTTTTGAGGGTCTTACCGAGCTGTCTCACTCACTTTCCTCAATCGTCATCAGGCAGTTCACCTTCGTCCTCTTGACCATGGTCTTCATGTTCGTGGTCTTCATGTTCGTGGTCTTCATCTTCCTTGTCATCCTGATTGTCCCTTTGGCGATGAGAGTCATGATCATGCCCCTCTTCGCCGAGTGTCAATGCCCATCCGAAGAGATTCAACGATCGATCCTTGGGATCAAATCCACGAAGCAGGTTCCATGAAAATCCCAGAACTAAGATCAAAAAGAGCCATGCAATCCACGGACGGGTCGACTCAATAGGATGTTCCCCGGCGACTTCGGTCTTTTTTCCATCAACCATGGCAAACGCCAGCGGTTCTCGAAATCGAATCATATGGAAAAGAACTCCCGCAACATGCAAGATGGAGACAGCCAAAA
The DNA here is from genome assembly GCA_014584465.1 of Pseudomonadota bacterium. Taxonomy (GTDB): domain Bacteria; phylum Bdellovibrionota; class Bdellovibrionia; order Bdellovibrionales; family JACTMU01; genus JACTMU01. The sequence continues at coordinate 55,789 of JACTMU010000102.1, forward strand.
AGGAGTAGGCCAGCAACTCATGAATCTCCTCCACGCTCTCCTTCAAAGTTTCACCGCCTTGCGCCATGAGGAGCCCCGTGGCTCCAAGCCCCAACGCCAGTGCCATCATTAAGGTTCCACTCCAACTCGATGCAGGATTGTGCCCAAACCACCTCTTTCCATCTTTCTGAAGGAGACCCCTGAAATAGAGAATCAACTGTGATGGACGTAGCTCAAATGTGCTGAACCGTGCGTAAGATGTTCCAACAAAGCCCCACAAAATCCGAAGAAGAACGACAAACCCTAGGGTCAGTCCCATCATCATATGAAATGAGAAGAGGGCTGTTTCGTCATCGACCTGTTTTGCAATTAAAAAAGCTCCCACAAAGAGCGCCACAAAAGTCCAGTGAAAAAATCGAGTGGGCAGATCATAAACCTGTTTAAAATTCATGGAACACCTCCTGAGTGATCTCAATTGTTTTGGGTGTACCACTTTCTGTCCGAAATGAACATCGGTCATTTGCCCTACGACCGCCTTCAGCATCGGTTGCAAATTAAATAGTGCCTGGCACTAAATAGGGGCTGTCCGGTAATTCGCTTTTTGATCGATTTTGATAAGTTTTTCTTATACCGAGGCGGGCCGACGAAGGGCTAGCCAGAGGCGCTAAACTTATAGAAATCGGCAAAAATGGAATTACCGGACAGCCCCTAAATATGAAAACGTAGGGGAAAGAGGCTGATGCTGAGTTGATAGACCTCTTTCTTGTCGCCATCTTCCAAAAAGGTGGCAAGATTGTGAATGAACTCTTGAATCATCTTCTTGGCAAATTCGATGCGCGCAGGGTCGATCGCCATGGTCACACCACTCATGCTTCGTTCTTCAATGGGATCGTTGTCCAAGGATTTAATGGCTTGACCAAGGACATCTTTTTGATGTTTCCGAAGGGCCGGGGATGTGACACTCTTATCTGCTGTGGTTAAGTTCCCCTCGCTCTTTTTAAGTACACCCTCTTCTTCAACAAGAAGTCCCACGTTGGTAAGACGCTCGATGGCAAGCTTTGCCTCCATCACGGAGATCCCCACTCTCTTGGCGATCCAACGTGGATCGGACTGAAAGTCATCTGTTGTGGTGAGCACGAGGATGGCAAAGTGGTGAAGTTCACTGAGAACGCGAAAGATCTCATGGTCTAAAGGGTTGGGCTGCATGGCACGCCCCTCAGACCGCACCACCTTGGAGACACTCTCACTCTTTCGATCCTCAACCACTGAGAGAAGAAAATACTCCTTCTCACTCGGGTTCAGGTTGAGCCGATCTGCAACCTTTCGTGCCGTCTTGAGTGAAATGGTCTGCTTTTTTGCAAGCACTCGAGAAAGAGCGCCCACATCCATCTCTATGGCTCGAGCAAACGATCGCATAGAGTAGCGAGGATTGTGGCGAAGCCTTCGATCCAGCTCCGCCTTCAAACAATCTCGATAATAGACCTCTTTGGTATCCATCTTCACACCCAAAAATCAAACTAATGATTCAAAGATTCAAAACTTTTCCAGACCAACGGGAAAGAGTCCATTCCACCATTTCGCCGAATCGCTTAGAAACATCGAAATGGATGGCCCACGATTCATCTCCACAATGGCTGGAAACTTCACCTTTTCCCCACGAACGGACGATTCAAACTGACCCTGAAGGGGAAATAGATAAGCTGACGTATCAAAATTCTTCGTCGTCGAAATGAGCAGATCGTCCCGACCAAAGACTCTCCACTGAGTGTACAGGCTAGGACCCTTGGTCGACTTGGTCGCTGCTCGAAGATGAGAAGTGAAGCTTCCCGAAAACTCAAAACTCTTCCCCTCAAGCGTTGAAATCGTGAGCTGAAGCTTTTGATTTGATAGACCTCTTCGTGAAACGTACTTAAGCCCAAGTCGAAAACATCCATTCCGATCCAATTCCAACTTTTCAAGAATCTCCTTAGGAAGAGAGGAGTTGATTGTAAATCCCTTAACCCCTTGACACTCAAATGTGTAACTCATGTCCACCTCACTTCCCCTCTCTAATGTGTAGGGCCAGTGAACCGACTCGATCTTTCCAAACTCACCATCGCTCACGTGAAGCAATCGATCGGCAATCTTTGCATCCATCACAAAGGTGGAGTTGTGTTTCATTCCAAAGACATGGCCTACTTCATGAAGTAAAATGTGTTTGATCTTCACACGATCGGATGTCCAACCCTTAACCCAAATGATTCCCCCACTTCGATACTCCTTGTGGTCGTAGGGCCAACGCATGGCCAGTCCGAGAGCATGATCGATCCCTTCCGGTAGAGACATCTCCCCGAAGGTGGACCCAAAGAGAAAGAGAAGTTCCTTTCGAGGATGAGAACAGCTCTCCGAGATCTCAATCTCAAGGGTCATCCCACGACTCTTTCCATCAGAAAACCCATCAAGCTGAACATCATCCATCTTGTATTTGGCAAAGAAACTGCGCCACTCCACGAAGGCTTCATGGATGAGACTCCTCAACTCGGGTTCACTCAGTGGAAAGTCGTCGGCACGTAAAACGCAAAGAGGAATCTTTTCTCTTCCCAAGAACCAAACATTCTCCTCATCTGTTTTTACCTTTCCTCCATGCGTGCTGATGTAACCATCCCGAATCAAGTCTCCAACTTTGTCAAAGAGCTCTCGATCAAGACCAAGATCACCGACAACAACTCCTCCAGAGACCACTCCACCCCTTTGAGGTTTCGAACTCGCTTCCGCGGTCACAAAAGCCAACAAGATGGCCCATCCAAATAGAGCCATTCTTACCATTTCCCACACAGAACGACTCAAAATCTCTTGAAGTACTGCAAACAAACTCCTGATGTCTTTCATGGTCTCCCCTCCTTGTTTCACCACTGGCCGCCCCACAACTCTCCGCCACCTTTCATCTAAAGCAAATCACGTGCCCAAAATTCGTTGTGAGAAAGCCTCGATTTTCCACCACTAACGCAACACACTGTTGTGAATCTGATCCATTTCGTTACAACACAGAGGTGCGAGACTGAAAGATCGGGGCCAAATTGGGACCTATGAGGTTTCGCGCCAGGCACTAGAAAATGAGCGTGTGTCCGACGATGAGATCTTCTTGGGTGTCGTGAGATTGGCAAAAAAAAAGGGTCGGCCCACCTCTTGGTGAGCCGACCCCTTGATCTCTGAGAATGGGCGGATCAAACCTCAAAATAACTTCAAGCTCATTCACAAGGTTCTACCTTGGCAAGAACCAACAGATCGGTGATCTTGACCATCGAACTTCCAAAAGAATCGGCCGATCGCAAAACAATGCTGTTGTTCTGTCTCAAGTTGAGGCTTTCACCACAGGAAGTTTGAAGGTTCATCGGTTGAAACTCCTGAATCTTTCCATCATTGGAAGAATCTAGATCCATGGAGATCTTTTCGCCCTCGGTTCCTGCAAAAAAAGTTTCGCTGTTGAGCTTGGCCGTCGCGCCTGGACTCAATCGAGCTCTTCCCTCAACATAGACTCCCTCAATCTTGAGTGAAAATCCACTTCCAAGCTCCACGGGTAAGGCCCATGTGCATCGCTCTCTTGCGATCGATCCTGACGAACTATTTTGATTTACCTTAAAATCATCGGAGTGAACAATGATCAACACGTAACCATCTTCAATCTCTTCAATCTCCAAATCTCCATACCGGCAACCCTCGCCTGCAAGTGCCGCCCGACCAAAATCCACTGGCGCCTGATGCCGTCGAAAAGACATGAGATCAAATGCATTTGCATCGCCCCCTGTCCCCAACAGAGCAACTGCCACAAGCGCGGCCAGGATCGTGATCACTCCCCTTGTCTTGGCAAACGGGCGATTCCGACAGCATGCCAATTGTCTTGTCTCTGTCATCTTTGTTTTTCCATCTGATTTCATCGATTCTTTTTTCATTTGAGCCCCCTCTCCCTTTTTTTTAGGATTCCCCCGAATCCCTTGTACTCTTTGTACGAGATTCAGCGGTGAGTTTCAAGAGGGAGCTCCGTTCAAACACAACAAACTGTTGTTTCAAAAATCAACACTCATCGAAAATTCAGAATGGATCTAAAAGATGTCCCTTTCGTTGAGCAATTTTCTTTTGAGTTTTGCAGTAGTTAGTGCCTGGCGCGAAACCTCATTTCGACGAATTCACCATAAGTTTTCCTTATACCGTCGTTGAGCCTCCTCGAGTTAGCGCCTCTGGCTAGCCCTTCGTCGGCCCGCCTCGGTATAAGAAAAACTTATGGCAATTCGCTCGAAAGCAGGTTTCGCGCCAGGCACGATTTGGAAAAGGATTTCATCTTTTGATTTTGAGATCCTGTTGTGGCCTCTTGGTCCCAACGCCGCTCAACACGACAATTCTCTTTCTCACTCGAATAGGAGGTAGAGAGGGACTTATAGATTTCACCTGCCTCATCTTGAGACATTGGATCATAGCCAACATCACCGCAGGATTGAAAAAATGTGGCAATGACGCCTAAAACTAGAATGAGCTTTATCGATATTCTCTTTTGACTGATCATACAATCCCCCTTTTCTAATCCTGCCTCTTTGATTTCAAGATGCATCAGGTTGAATCAGACGCTCTGGGCTCTGAAACCCATCATCCTCAAATAGCGTGATACACTATGAGCTCTTGTGAAGAGAAAAGGTTGTAACAAAAGAAGATCCTATTTTTAAAATGAGGCGCAAAGAGGCTCAAGAGTGTCTCTTTGCGCCCCTTTTTCCAATCGCCGAAGAGATCTGCATGCGATAAAACGACCGCAAAACAAAGACAAGTCCGATCACAAAGAGAACGACCCCAAGCGCTCTTGCCAAGAACGGGGGAGCCGCCACGGCGATCTCAACAGCCAAGAGGCCAAAGAGGGTCGTGAACTTGATGATCGGATTGAGTGCCACACTGGAAGTGTCCTTGAAGGGATCTCCAACAGTGTCTCCCACAACTGTGGCAGCGTGAAGGTCCGTTCCCTTCTCACGAAGATCGACCTCTACAACTTTCTTGGCGTTATCCCAAGCTCCACCCGCGTTGGCCATAAACATCGCTTGAAAGAGGCCAAAAGCCGCAATGGAGATAAGGTAGCTCGCAAAAAAGGTCGGATCAAAAAAGGCAAATGCCAATGTAAAACAGAAGATCACCACAAAAATATTGAGCATTCCCATCTGCGCAAACTGGGTGCAGATTCGTACGACCGCCTTGGAATCCTCCACGGAAGCCTTTGTGCTCGTCTCAAGATTGATGTTTTCTTTGATGTATTCAACGGCACGATGGGCCCCAGTAACCACAGCCTGAATGGACGCTCCTGAAAACCAGTAGATGACAGCCCCACCTGTAATCAAGCCCATCAGCACGCGCGGATCCAAAAGATCAAGATTCAAATGAAGAAGGAGAATGATCGAAAAGATCATCGTTGTGGACCCAATCACAGCCGTTCCAATCAGTACGGGCTTTGCCGTCGCCTTAAAGGTGTTGCCCGCAGAATCATTCTCCTCGAGCAACTCCTTACCTCTTGTGAAATTGGGTTTAAATCCAAAACCACTCTCAATTTCCGAAGAGATTGCTGGAAGAGTTTCAATTTGCGATAGCTCAAAGACACTTTGGGCGTTGTCGGTCACGGGACCATAGGAGTCCACGGCGATGGTCACCGGACCCATCCCAAGCATCCCAAAGGCAACCAACCCAAAGGCAAATACAGTGGGATAGACCATGATGGCCTCAAGCCCCGATTGAGCCGTCAGATAGGAGACGAGCATCAGGCCCACAATCACGAGCCCTTTCCAAAAGGCGCTGAAGTTCCCTGCAACAAGTCCTGATAGAATGTTCAAGCTCGGCCCGCCTTCACGTGAAGCGGCGACCACCTCTCGCACATGTTTTGAACTGGACGAGGTAAAGATCTTGGTGACCTCTGGGATGACCGCAGCAGCCAAGGTTCCACAACTGATGATCGTGGACAACTTCCACCACATGCCATCGGCCATATCTGAAATCAGCTCGTAACTGACAAGGTAAGTCACAAGAATTGAGACCAAAGAGGTGATCCACACAAGAGAGGTCAATGGCATTTCAAAATTAAAATGCTCTCTCTTACGCAAATTTGAAGTCAACACCAAGTTGAGAAAGTAAGAGCCGATCGAAGTCACCACCATAAGAATTCTCATGGTGAAGATCCAAATGATCAGACGTTCCTGCAGAAGCACTCCGCCGTCACCGATGATCAAAGATCCATCAGACCCACGCTGAAAGCCGACCGCCAAAACAATGAAACTGATCAGAGCAACGCCCGTCACACCATAAGTCTCAAAACCATCGGCCGTTGGACCCACAGAGTCACCCGCGTTGTCACCTGTACAGTCGGCAATCACACCCGGATTTCGTGCGTCATCTTCCTTGATCTTAAAGACAATCTTCATGAGATCAGATCCAATGTCGGCAATCTTGGTGAAGATTCCTCCTGCAATTCTCAGTGCCGACGCACCCAAGGACTCACCAATGGCAAATCCCACAAAACAGGCTCCTGCCGACTCTCGAGATACAAAGAGCAAAATGTAGATCATCATGATGAGCTCGACACAGATCAAAAGCACCCCGATGCTCATCCCCGCACGAAGAGGAATCTCCATCACAGGATAAGGATGACCCTTCAGAGAAGCAAAGGCCGTTCGTGAATTGGCATAGGTGTTCATGCGAATTCCAAACCAGGCCACTCCCATCGATCCCAAAATTCCCACAATGGACCAAAAGAGGATCAAAGTGGTCTTCCCAAAAGAGAATCCCTCAAGTCCAAAAAAATAGAGGTAGATGCAAGCCCCAATGAACACCTCAAGGAGCACCAAGAGCTTGCCCTGCTCCAAGAGATAAGATTTGCACGTCTCATAAATGAGATGTGAAACTTCAGCCATCGACCTGTGCACGGGCAGGGATTTGATCCTTAAGAACTCAATGCACCCGTAGAGAAACCCCAACAGACAGACGAGGATCCCAAACTTAAGGATCGCAGATCCTGTGAGTTCCATACCAAAGATGGTGTAACTTGTAAGAAGCTCTGGAATCTTCAGATCCGCCTCACTGGCCCAAGCTCCTGAACCAAAAAGAAAAATCGTCAACAGAGTCAAAAAAAGTCCAAACGGGAAACCACTTCGAAGACCAAGTGATCGCTTGCTCATCTCTTTCATGTTTTTCATAAAAAGGGATCCTCAATAGAGAGTATGTTTTTGATAAATTTGACGCTGGAAACTATCGATTCCCCACCAAAGAGTCAAAGGGATTTCAAGGCCTAAGTCGCGATTGTGCATCCAACCCGCCCAATATTCGATCCTCTTCAACGTTGTCCTATTATAATTGGACTATGTTCAAGGCATTGCAAAATCGACGCAATAAGGGGCTATGCCTCCTTGGAATCTATGGGTTTGGAACCTTAGGGTATCTGGTGCCCACCACCCAGATCCAAGCCGCCATCCAACAGCCTCCGTCCCTTCAACTGACCCAAGAATCTACAAAACTCTTTGACCTTCCCGTAACTTACAACTCACAGGTAAAGTTTTGGGTTCGCCATTTTCAATCTTCAGGAAAGCAATGGTTTCGAAAGTGGCTGGAAAGGTCCTCAAGGTACCTTCCGACGATTCAGCGGATTCTTAGCGATGAGGGGCTGCCACTCGATTTGGGTTATCTTGCGATGATCGAAAGCGGCTTTTCCAACCATGCGGTCAGTACGGCGCAGGCCGTAGGTCCTTGGCAATTCATCCGTGCGACCGGGCACCGCTATGGCCTCAAGATCGCGTGGTGGATTGATGAACGAAAGGATCTCGAAAAGAGCTCACGGGCGGCGGCACGCTATATAAAGGATCTCTACAAGATCTTTCAATCATGGCACCTTGTCGCAGCCAGTTACAACATGGGAGAGTCTGGCGTTCAGCGGATCATTCGAAAGTACAACTCCCACAACTATTGGGTCCTGGTCCAAAAGGGAGCATTTTCCCAAGAGACTCAAAACTATGTGCCTAAACTTATGGCAGCCATGCTGATCGCCAAAGCTCCGGGACTCTATGGGTTTCGAAACCTAAAGGGATACCCCCCGCTTCAATACGACTCCTTTTACCTACCTGGAGGGACAAGTCTCCAACTTCTCGCCGACCACCTTGGCGTCACCCGCGAATACCTCAGCGACCTGAACCCGGAACTCACCAAGGGGATCATCCCCTCCAATGTGAAGGGTCATCGCATTCGCATTCCAAAGCGCTCAATACCTGAAGTCTCAGATTTCATTCGAAAGCGTCTGGAGGGTCGAGCTGAAACGAAGTTAAGCTCCAACGACCCCAATGCAGTTTGAAACGAGATTTGGGCTTTCACACTTGAAGGATGGGCTGGCCAACCAGGCCGCACTCTGATATGAAAGGGCCTCTATGGGTCTTGTGGTTCAAAAATATGGCGGAAGCAGCCTGGAAACTCCAGAGCATCTAAAGAGTGTGGCAAGGAGGATCTCCCACCTCCACCTCGTAGAAAAGCTCCAGGTCATAGTTGTTGTCAGCGCAATGGGAAAGACCACCGATCGACTGACCGATCTTGCCTACTCGGTCTCTGCGACCCCGTCACGTCGAGAACTTGATATGCTCCTCTCCACTGGAGAGCGTGTCTCGATGGCTCTTCTTACGATGGCTCTTCACGACCAGGGCTGTCCGGCAATCAGCTTTACCGGAAGTCAAGCCGGCCTCTTCACCTGCAACTCTCACAGCAACGCTCGAATCAAGGATATCCGCCCAATTCGTGTTGAGAGTGAACTTCAACGAGGGGTGGTCGTTCTTGCAGGTTTTCAGGGTGTTGATCCGATCACCAAGGAGATCACCACGCTGGGGCGAGGAGGCTCAGACACAACTGCCGTGGCCATGGCCGCCCACTTTAAGGCTCCTCGATGTGAAATTTTAAAAGACGTTTCTGGCGTACTTTCCGGAGATCCCAAGTTTGTGGATCAACCCTATCTGCGCCCCGAACTGACCTTTGACGCGCTCTTGGAGATGACCTATTGGGGATCCAAGGTGCTCCACTTTCGAAGTGTGGAACTTGCAAAGGCCATGAATGTCCCCCTGCTCATTGCTCCTGCCCATGAGTCGGCACCCGGAACACGAATCGTTATGGAGAGTCCTATGTACGAAGAGAGTCAAGTTTTAGCAGTTCATTCCCACGCACTCGTCCAAAAAATCAAATTCAAGGGTGAAAAGAATATGGCCCTGGCTTTTCAATCCCTTAGGAACGCTCTTAAGAAAGATCGAATCCCTTGGCCACAAATATTGGCCACTACTGAGGAGTATGGGCAGATCTATTTCTACCTAACCGCACCTAAGGAGACCATCGGCTCCATTCACAATCTCATTGAACAGACCACGGAGTTGGAGAGTGACCCAACCACATTGAGCTCCATCACTTTGACCTGCAAAGGATGTGTGGGTTCAGATCTTCCTGTGCAAATTGTGGAGACTTTAAATCAACGAGAAATTCCGGTTCATCTCTTTCTTCCAAGCCCACTCAGCGCCACGGTCTTTCTTTCCCAGTCAAAGAGGGAGAGTGCGATGGCCGTTCTTCATGAACGTTTCATTCAGAGGTAGCTTGCACTGACTCGTGCTAACTGGTGCTGACTATTCAAGAAGAACCTTTTGGCGAAACAGCTCTCGAAGCCTCTGGTTCTCGCTGGCTCGTGCCTCAGCCTGTGCCTTTTTGGACCGATGCTCTCTTGCCATGGCAAGCTCCCGATGGTGTACGAGCTCCTGATGAATCTCTGAAGAGAGACCCACGGCATTGAGCCAAATGGGACGCCACTCTTCCAAAGCTGCGCGAAATTCCGTTCGTGATCCAGGAAAGAGTCGCGCCCACACTTCAATGTGTGATTCAATGTCGATGGCCCGCGGAATTCCCATCTGAGCCCTTCCACGACGATCAACTCTTGATATCCAGTTTTGAAAACCAGACTCCAAAACATAGACCTGAGAGTCCCCTCGCAATCGAATCTCCACGGGACCTCGAACAGAAAGAATCAGAATTTGACTCTCCTCTCTTCGAATCCAAAATTCATACCGACTGGAGAACTGGGCTGCTTCCGTTTCAACCGTCAAGATTTCGCTCTGACCTTTTTGGGGGCTAACCCAAAGATTTCCTGAGATCAATCGAAAAACTCCAGGTTCCAACCTCAACAAGAGGGTTTGCCAATCCATCGTGAGGGTCGCACTCTTCTCAATCCACTTGAACTTCCTTCGCTCCGACGTTCGAACCGCGCAATAGGAATTCCCTTGCAAACACTCATTGGGTTCTTGAAGTACGAGGGAGGGCTCCTCATTTGGAAGGGCCACGATCTCACCGGCGTGAGCGACATCGAATGCAAGAATCAAAGCAAGCAGTCCCACCACGATCATAGTTCAACCGCTTTAAGTCGAGATTGAGCCTCCTGAACCAGCATTGATTCGTCTTTGAACATCTTTGAAATTGTGCGGTAGACAACTTCAGCATCCTCAAACCGATCTTGACTCTCAAAAATCTTCCCCAGTCGAAGCATCCCATATCCCGTCAACGAACTTTCGGGAAACAGGGTGATCATCGCATCGAGGTTTCGAACAGATCCTTCGAAATCACCTGCCTGAAACTGACCCTCCGCCAGCAAAAAATAGGATTCTGCGAGATGAACCGTATCCGGGTAGTTTTGTATGAGACTTGAAAAGATCCTGTTGGATCTCTCATATTCACCCTGCTGAAAATGGGTTTTTGCTTTCGAAAAGAGAACTCCGGCGCGCTCAAGACCCAGGTTCAAAGACTTCTGTTCAAAGACGATGGTTGCAAGATTTCGTAAAGGATAGTCATCTGCTCGATTGGATCTTTGGGGCTTCAAGGCCTCCGGCAGGAGAGTTGCAACGACCTGGCGGAAATCATCTAACTGATGAGCCATAAGATCTCGACGTAGGGTTTCTCGAGCAAGCCTCTCCTTCAACTTGCCAACCTCACCTCTTAACCGATCACTCTGACTGAAGTAGTTATGAAAATAGGATCTCACCTCAATCAGGGCCAAAGTCAGACACAGAATGAAGAGAACGAATCGAGTCATCGCCATAAGACTCTTATCGGATCAAAGTTGGGAAAAGTAGAGAGTGTCTTAATAAGAGACACAAACCTTTCGACCCGTTGAGATCCGTAAGGTTATGGAAATCTATACAATCTGGCTAAATACTTAGAATTCCTTGAAATTCTTAGATTTTCGAACAAGGACACCTTCAATGGCCCCACGTAGATCCACCCTCTCTACGTAGACCTGGCCAATTGCACTTGATGAACGATCCAAAGGCCGATACAAAGGACTATGTTCCCAATACGACAAACCGTACCGATCAATTTAACCATTCCTCTTCTGGTTCTTTCAGTTTTGCCCTATTTGCTTATTATCTTTGGGATCGATCTCACTTTCCATTTCAGAAATCAGTCAGGTGTACTCCTATCTTCGGAAAACGAGGTTGTACACCTCTTCTTTGATCTAGGAGCTGTGATCATTGGCTGTGTCACACTCCCCTTTGCGCTTGCTCACTTTCGACTTCGAGGGGATCCCCTTGCTGTGGTGATCGGTATGGGTCTTGGAGCTGCCTCGATCCTATTTGGGCTTCACACCTTGATTGTGAATCACATCATTCCTTTTGCGGTGGAGATACGGTCGGCGGCCGCGGCCAGCTGGACTCTCGCACAGACCTACTATGTTTTGGCACTGATCGGTGGAGTGAGCTACCTCCACCTGACCCACAATCGAAGAGAAGAGCTTACCAAAAAAAATCTCAGCTACCTTGTGGCCTTCGTCTTTCTTGGGGCGTTGGTGGCAGGAATCACCCTCTACACGATCATCCAGCGTCCTTGGAATTACACACTCTTTTATGGCAACGCCATTACAAAGCGGCCACTTGATCTCATCCCTCTATTTCTTTGGGTCTATTTCGGAATATTCTATTTTCTCTTCTTCTATCAAAAACGTAGAACCATCTTCAGCTCCACACTTCTATTGAGCATGATCCCCCTTGTAGCTTCTCAATTCCACATGACATTTGGAACAGAGGACCTTGGGGACAACCATGCCAACTCAGCTCATCTTCTGCTCATCGTGGGGTTTTCAATCCCCTTTCTGGGAATCGTGGCAAATTACTTTAAGGTCCATCGGGACCTTGAGCAGAGTCTTGAACTTAAGGTGTGTGCACTTGCAATGGATAGCGTAAAAAACGGAATATTGATCACAGACCCAAACCTTCCTGACAACCCCATTGTCTACTGCAATCAGGCCTTTTCGGATCTCACGGGTTACTCTCGAGCAGAGGTGCTTGGGAAAAATCCCCGCTTCCTCCATGAGAGAGATCCACAGCAGTCGGGTATTGAAGATCTTCGCAAGGCGGTCCAACATAAATCTCAAGGCAGTTCGATCGTTCGAAATTATAAAAAAACAGGTGAGATGTTTTGGTGCGAGGTGACGGTTGCGCCCGTCTTTGATGGTCAGGGTCATTTGGTGAACTATGTAGGAAGTCAAAACGATGTGACCAGCAAACGAATGGCTGAGGTGGCGGAAATAGAACGGGCGCGAGCCGTGGCGTCAGACGAAGCAAAATCTCTCTTTCTTGCAACTATGAGCCATGAAATTCGAAGTCCTCTGACTTCAATCATTGGCTTTTCTGAACTTCTTTCTGGCTTTAAGTACGAACGACCTGAACAGGCCGAATACATTCGAAAGATCCTTAAGAACTCAAACCATCTGCAAAGGTTGGTGAATGACATCCTGGATCTCACTCGCCTTGAGTCTTCGGAGTTTCAGATCAAATCGACCACCTTTTCTCTTCGTGACGAGTTTGAGACTGCGGTCAACTCTTTCAAGATTCATGGCAAAAAGGGTCTTAGCCTTAAACTCACTTTTGATCCATCCGTTCCGCAATGGATTGAGACAGATTTGATTCTACTACGTCAGGTTTTGATCAATTTGCTCAGCAATGCAGTCAAATTCACTCGTCACGGTGATGTCACTGTCACTGTCTCCTTTGATCCTCCTACGACCTCTTTGACTTTTTCAGTCTGCGACACCGGCTGTGGAATTCCCATAGAGCACCAAAAGGACATTTTTAAACTCTTTCACCGTGCCCATGACGATCCGGCGCTCTATCCGGGAACGGGATTGGGCCTGAATCTCTGTCAAAAGATTGTAAATCGCCTGAGTGGTCGTATCGAACTTATTGAAAGCGTTGTCGGAAAGGGGAGTCGTTTTGACGTTACAATCCCTGTAAAATCAGTAACCCCCTCGAAAGAGGCCAGCGAAGATCGCAACCCGAAAGATCTTGACGCCTCTGTAAGGAGTGCTCTTGAGGGAAAGCGAATCCTTGTCGTGGATGACAGTGAAGACATTCGTTTTCTCTTCAAACGCCTCTTGGGAAAGGTGGGAGCGCAGATTCGAGAAGCCGAAGATGGCCCCAGAGGAATTGCACTCTCCAACAAAGAGCCATTTGATCTCATTCTCATTGATGTACAGATGCCCGGAATGAATGGACGTCAAGCCACAAAGGTCATGCGATCTCAGGGATTTGACCGACCCATCATTGCACTTACTGCAAGTGCCACAAATGAGGAGCGCGAAAGTTGCCTTGCAGCAGGTTGCAGTGACTTCTGTGGCAAACCGATCACCAGTGAGGCCCTTCTCAATAAGATCACCTCCTGGATTTAGTGCTTGTTCATCGCCAACCGGAGAGGTGAGCTATGTGGTTCTTGCCCAACCGAACATCCACCACGAGCTTACGAATCTCTTCACCAATCTTAAGCAAATCTGCGCCCTGTTCAGGATAGATCCTTGTAGCAGTTGCATGAAACTTAGAGGCAAGCTCCAAAAGTCGCTCCCGGAGTTGACGAAGCTCAATCCACTTTTGAGGAAATGCATAGTTCTTATAGCGGCTCTTTCGAGTTAGATTGAAATTCTCATGATGGATTCGCTTTGAAGACCCTCGCCAGCGAAGATAGAAGTCGGTCCACGCGCGAGACTTCTCTCTGCGATAATTTCTTGCATTCAGGGCAAGCTCAACCGATCGAGTTTCTAGCTGACGAATCAAACCGTAGAGTTCTGTTTTCTCCTGCTGCTGATAGAAAGAGATCTCTTTCCGAAAGTCCGACAGCAGTTGGTCAAAATTTCCATCTCGACGATTGCCCACAAAGAGCGTTCGTCGATCCTTCACTCTCTGAGTTCTTGCCTCCACGACATACTCCCCATCTCCAAGACCATAGGGACTCAAGTCAATCTCGACAAAACCACCTCCGTTGGACTTCACCCTAAACTCACCATAGAAACTCTTATATTTGAGCACCTTTCCCGTGGCAGCCTGAAAGATCAAACGGATCTCTTCTCCATTGAATGCATCGGTTCTCAAAACCAAAAAGTGGCGCCCTTGTCTTGTTTTTATCTGTTTTACAGTCATGAGGGTGGCGGGAACTAGAGGAGCATGAGCCTCCTTAGGCTGCGCGGTGGGTCTTACTCGCTCTTCAACTTTAAAACTCTCCTCTTGAAGATCCTCCTCCTGTAGATCCTCTTTTGCACCTCTTTCTTGAACCGTCTGATACCAAGAGAGAAAGGATTCTCTTAGCTTTTTGTGAAAAAGTAGGCCCATCGACAAACCAAAGATCAACACCACCACCATCGCCAAGGCCCAAAGACGAAAGGTTCGACCACTCATGAATCCTGTGGCGACCGTTCCCGTCTCAGCAGTAGGATCCTCAGAGAAGGACGTTGTGTTTTTCGATGCACTCTTAGAGTTCTCGTAATCAGAGGATTTTCTTTCTGTCGATCTTTCATCTCGATCTATCTGTAGTTCGAACTCCTCTTCCTCTTCTTCCCCTTGTCCGAGAATCTCCTTCCAATCAACGCGACTTTGCACAAGAATCTCTTTGAGCATCTCCTCTGCGGAGGGAAATTCAAACTTCGAGTTTGAAGGCGGCAGAACCGTCTCCTCTCTCTTTTTCAACTCAAACTCTGGGCGGTCTCCTATGCGCTCCCACTTGGACCACCCGTCCGTCCAAATGAAATCGGAGTAGGTGATTTCACCAACTTGAATCAGCTCCAGAACCTTCTCTAGCGTATAAGGGCCTTCCTGCAGGAACTTTGCTTCCGAATCCACAACTCTTTTAAGGACGATCCACTTAGGATCCTGGTTGGTTTGATCCATGCGAACTCTTACAACCGCTCTGCTCGACTCTTCGTCAGTGATGGGAGTGACCCAATATGAATGATGATCATCTTATAGAATTCATCAAAACTCTCTTCCAACGGATCACGTTTGAGAAAGAGCAGAAGATCCTGTCGTGAGAGTGTCCCAGCGCGGTGGTAATGGTAGAACTGCTCTCCAAGCATTGCGCCCAAGATCCGAGCTGCTTCAATGTAGCTGGTCACACGCTTTACCTTGGGCATTTGAACTCGGGAGGCTCGCCCCTGAATCCAACTCACCTCCACCATCTTTTGTGCCAACGCAAGCATGAGGGGTTCGCGCCCCTGATCGCGTGGATGAGTCACCGAAAGTCGAGCCTTCAGGTCATAGAGCGTATCTGCAGAACGCCTGTTGTTGATCAATTTGGTTAGAAAAAAAGAGAGTGCCTGAAACCAAATGAGAGGCGTAAAATCGTGAGGCAACCTCCAAAGTGGTCGTCTCTTTTTCGACAAGCAACTGAGGAAGTACTCTCCTGCAACTTGCGCCACGTGATTGACCGTTGGCTGAGCCAAATAACCAACTCCTGTGCCTACAATGAGAAAGCTTTGCCCCGTACGTACAAGATACTTTGCAACGACCCTCTGCAGGTCGGATAGGTGATGCGCAAGCACCTGAGAAAGGGACTCGTCCAGTGGACCGTAGATCTCAATGTCATCACCACGAACATCGACCCCAAAATCTCGCGCCAGCATGCGGACATAAGCATGAACTCGCTCTGTGCCATCCACAAGAAAGCTCTCCTCGTCGAAGTCTTCATCATAGTTCTGTTCCAAATAGGTAAGATAGCTCTGCCACTTCACCCAAGGTGGAGCTCCCAATACGCAGTATGAGTGTTTCCCGACTCGGACCACATCGATGTGAGCCTCAAGATCCCTCTTGGAGAGTTCAAAATAGATCCGCTCTGAGTTTTGAAAGATGGTCACCTCATTGTATTGGAAGGACTTAACTCTTTCTCGCGTGGCTTTTGGCAAGTGTGAGGAGGCCAAATGCAGATCACCATAAATCACATAGATGAGCATCCCTTGGTGCTTTTTAAGCAATTTTGAGACGATCTGTCCGGCATGATGATCTCTTCGTAGAAGATTCTTTGCCGTTCGACGCGAGGTGATGAGATTGAGCCCAACGACCTTCATCCTGCGACTTCGCGCAAGCTCAAAGATGGGTCGATAGTTTTCCCAAGGAAACCCCCACCTCTCCTTCCACCGAATGCGTTGAAGAAATCTCTTTTCACTCATCTTTCCAGACATAAAGGAGTCCAGCAGAGCTTGGTCCTTCGATTCAACACATTCAAGTCCCAGAAGGACCTCGCGGTCTCTGGGCAAACTTCGCAAAATTCGAAGGTGGGTCCGTTGAGCCTGTGAAAAGGCATGAAAGTCTCCGCCATAGACAAGCTGAGCACCCATGATCGCACTGATGAGCTCCTCTTTGCTGCTCTCGACCCATCGCTTTCGAAACTCTCTCTTGTAGGCTGAGGCATACTCTTTCAAGTCCGATGGTTCAACTCCGAGACGAGCTCCCACCTGTCTCTTCACCTGCTCTAAAATCTCACGACGTGTGACCATCCATTCGTACTGAGCCAACAGCAACACCTACCGTTTCGAGCCCATCTCATGCTCCGAGCTATACCACAAATAATGCACTCCGGCACAGATCCTCAAGATCGCGTTTGATCCTGAGCTTCAATCCTACTATGTCTCTGGTTTCACGGACAATCGCAGGTGAGCGTCAAGGAAGATATTCATTCAAAGGTCGGGGAATGAAGGAATCGACCCGAAAACAGGTCGAGGAATAAAGGAATCGACCCGAAAACAGGTCGAGGAATAAAGGAATCGACCCGAAAACAGATCGAGCAAAAACTTTGATTCGGCCCCACCAGATCGTTAAGATAGGGGGTTGTTCGGCAATGGAGGTATGTGATTTATGACCCTTTCGGAAAAACAGAAGAGAACCTCTTATCTCGTCGTAGGAGCACTCCTACTCTCAGTGGTTCTTCATAGCTATCTGGCCTATCAACACTACAACCTCTACTTCTCATTGAGCCCAACGAGCAGCATCTGCAATGTGAACGCCATTTTCGACTGCGACTCGGTCAACGTAAGCCCCTATTCCAAGTTGTTGGGGTTTCCTCTGGCTCTTTGGGGAGCCGTAACCAACGCCATCTTGTTGATCATGTTTCTCATGTACTGGCTCAGCCTTGAAAAGGATCTCCTCCTCGGTCGAATGGTGAAACTCCTGAGCGTCGGGGTTTTTGGAGCCTCTTTGGTGATGGGGATCATCTCAGTCACATCTATGTCGGTCTATTGCCTCTTTTGCATCGGGGCCTACATCCTGTCGATCGTTCAGCTCTACGCCATCTTCAGAACTGTGCCCGGATCGTGGCTCTCTCACTTGGTGGGCGACGTTCAACTCTGGCTTACGAAGAACCGGGGTGCCCTGGGCTGCTGGTTGGCAATTCCCTTGGTTGTTTGGCTTGTGGATGCAATGGCATGGAGAAGTTTCGGCAAACGCATTACGGCCAATATTGAAGAGTCAGTTCATTTCTGGGAACGTGGCCGCGTGCTCCAGATGGACACCACAGGTGCACTCAAGAGAGGCGACGAGGGTGGCGCCATGCAGATCGTCGAGTTTGCCGATTTTCTCTGCCCCCACTGCATGATGGCCTCCAAGAGCGTGAAGCTCTTTCTTAAATCGCATCCCGATGTCGGTTACCAATTTCTTGTTTTTCCTCTGGATGGAAGCTGCAATCCCGAAATGTCACGCAGTGTGGAGCTACCTTGTGAATTGGCCAAGGCCACTTTGTGCGCAAGTGGCATGGGTCGAGGTTGGGAATTTCACGACTCATTTTTTGAACAACAATCCAATCTTAGGTCGATGGAATCTGTTCAAGAGGCCATTGCGAAATTGGTTCAGACCCATGGTCTCAATGAGGAAGAACTTCGAACTTGCATGATGGGAGAAGAGGTCCTCACAACCATCCGCCGCCAAACCAAAGAGGCAACTCTGGCGGGCCTTCAAGGAACACCCTTTTTTGTGATCAATGGCAAAGTTCTTTCGGCCCACCATCTTCTACCAACGCTTGATGCCGTTTATAGAAGCATAACGACAAAGCCCTATAGTCCGTAACGAAAAAAAGAGTGTATAAATAGTGGCTGGCAATGCTCACCCCTATTTGACTTTCAATTCTGATTCATTAGCTGCGATGAATTTTCTCAAATCGTCCACACGATCTAGAAGTCTCTCCCACTGCTCCTTGTAAAGAGTCACAGGAAATCTTCCCATCCCGTAGACAGAGACAGCCCCCTTTTGACTCACCTTGAATGTGATCTCGCCGCCTCGCCCCTTCTTTGATTTCAAGGCCTCATTCTCATTTCTCAACCGTTCCAGTTCTTCTCTCAACTGTTGTTCATTTGCTCCTGCCATGGCACACTCACTTTCCTTCAAGACGTTGAACATGCTAACTCATAGAATATGACATAGAGATATCTATAGAACAACCACCTGATGGAAGAGCCTCGTGCGAATCTAGACCGTAGCCCAGTGCCACTGGAATCCTTAACGCAACCTTTATAAATCTAGATGATCCAAAAGATCATCGACGCAGACCTCAATTCTCTGCACGTACGAGGGGCGCCTCAACAAATCTTGAAAACTTAGCGGAACCTCCACTCTTCGCCCTAAGATCTCATCGACAACTTCAAATTTTGCAGGATGAGCTGTGGCCACTGCAATGGCCGATCCTTCAATGGCCATCTTTTGACTTGCAAAGAGAGCCGTGGCCGTGTGAGGACAGATTGCGATCTGATATCTTTGATCGATCTCTTTCATTGTTTTTCGAATCTCTTCATCGTGGACACTGCAAGCCCTCACTCTCTTTCGCACCATCTCTTCATCGAAATCAAAGAGCGCCAAGAGTCGCTCCCAGTTGCTTGGATGCCCAACATCCATCGCATTGGCCAAAGTGGAAAGGGCTCTTCGAGGTTGCCAACTCTGACCAGAGAGAAAGTCCACCAATATGGAATTTTCATTTGTGGAAATCACAACTTCTTGAATGGGAAAACCCATCTTCTGTGCATAAAACGCCGCAACAGCATGTCCCATGTTGCCCGTCGGGACAATCCAAGTTGGCATCGTTTGATGATCCAGATAGTGGTAGATGCTAAAGAGAGCAAAGTAGGTTATCTGCGGAAGAAGTCGCCCAATGTTGATGCTGTTGGCTGATGCGGCTCCAAGCAGTGCGCAGAGCTCTGGCTGTGAGAAGATCTCCTTCACCATCCTCTGGCAATCATCGAATGTGCCATTGACGGCAAAGCTCTTCACATTCTCTCCCCAGCAGGTGAGCTGCTTCTCCTGCCTCTGAGAGACTCGACCCTCGGGATAGAGCAGGATCACGCGAAAGTTTCTCTTTCTCCAAAAAGCCGCAGCGACCGCACCTCCTGTATCTCCCGAGGTCGCAACCAAGATCGAACGATGCTTCAGTGTCGATCGCTGCGAAATCACCGACAGGGACTCACTTAAGAATCTTGCTCCAAAATCCTTAAAGGCAAAGGTGGGTCCATGAAAGAGCTCAAGAAGCCCCAACTGTTCACCAAGAGTCCTCACAAGAACCGGAAAGGTGAAGGCCCTTTGACAAATCTCCTTGAGTTGATTTTCAAGCTGATCTCCTGCAAAAAATGGTGCAAGAACGAACAAACTGTCGGTGCTAAAGAGCCTCGTCAGTGGAAGATCTTTCCAATTGATCTTCGGAACTCTCTTTGGAATGAAAAGCCCGGAGTCAGACGCAAGCCCCCTTTCAAGCGCTTCACTCAATGAAACCTCTTCGTTACGATTTCGAGTGCTGACATATCTCACAAAATCCTGGCCCCTTCTCCTGAAATCTTTGAAATCCACCCACGGCAATCGACTTGACGATCTTTGAACGCCGTCATCATGGCCCGCTGAATCTCTTCAGCACTCTGTGGCAGATCGGTCCAAGCAAACAGTGTTGGTCCACTCCCCGAAATGGAACAGCAGATTGCACCCGCATCCAAAGCCCGCCCTTGAACCTCAGCAAAACCGTCAATCAAGTGGGCTCGTTGAGGTTCAATCAACTCATCTTTCATGAACTCTTTTAAGAGGGCTTTATCTTTTTTGAACAATGCATAGAGAGAGGCGGCAAGATGACCTGTTTGCGCAACATACTGAGACAGGGAGAGATGGGGCTGAAGGATTTGACGTGCAACACGGGTCTCCACCTTGATCTTAGGGTGAACCAAAACGGTCCAAAGATCCTCAGGCAGAGGTAGTTCAAAATTTTTGCCTTTAGGATGAATCAATCGCAACCCTCCCAAAAGGGAGGGGACCACATTGTCACCATGAGCCGACCCACAGGCTACAGACTCCCCAAAGAGCGCATAGGGGACCACCTCCTCTTTACATAGCGGCACCTTTAAAAACGCATTGGCAACCATCGCTCCAGCCACTGCAGAGGCCCCTGACCCACCCAGACCCGAAGCCAAAGGAATTCCCTTTTGGATCGTCAATCGAAGACCAAAGTCGGCCCTTTGATCCTCAAGGAGCTTCAATGCGGCAGCCCCTGCAGAGTTGAGATGAGCCTTTGTGGGAAGCAAAGCTCCATCTACTCCTTCAATGGCTTCGATCACCACTTGCGGAAATCGCGCATCAGATTTAGGATCGATCTTCGTTGCCTGAACTCGATCGCCCAAACACTCAACGGCAAACCCCATGATGTCAAATCCAACGATCGCGTTGCCAACAGATGCAGGTGCCCATGCCACAATGGATTTCGAATCTCTCATAAAGACCCACT
Source organism: Pseudomonadota bacterium (assembly GCA_014584465.1). GTDB lineage: Bacteria > Bdellovibrionota > Bdellovibrionia > Bdellovibrionales > JACTMU01 > JACTMU01. Next base: position 76,822 of record JACTMU010000102.1, read on the forward strand.
TAAAATCGAAGAGAGGCGCAACAGATCCGCAAAGACTCCTCCTGCTGTGACCTCGGGTCCTGCACCAGGCCCTTGCACAATCAAGGGCTGATCCAAATAGCGATCAGTCGTAAAGGAGATGATGTTGTCACTCCGGTTCAATCGTGAAAATGGATGAGAAAGTGGGAAAGATTTAAGTCTGACCGATGCAGTTCCATCCATCTCGACCGTCCCGACAAAGCGTAAGACCTCTCCACTTCGTTGAGCCCTTTGAAATAGATCCAAGAATTTTCTATCTTCACCGTGCATTTGCTCCAAAAATTTTTCAACTGTCAGGTGATCATACTCCTTGGGATAGAGTCTCTCCACCTCCACCGCGTCCAAATGAAGTGGGAGCCCCATTTCACGTCCCAAAATGGTGAGTTTTCGAGCCACATCCATTCCCGATAGGTCATCTCGTGGATCAGGCTCAGTAAACCCCCTCTGTTTTGCCTGTGCAACAAGTGCAGAAAAGGGGGTGGATCCATCAAACTCATTGAAAAGAAAGGAGAGCGTGCCGGACAAAACTCCCTCAATCCGATGAATTCGATCGCCCGTCTCCATAAGATCGTGCAGCGTTGTAATGACAGGAAGCCCAGCTCCGACGGTCGTTTCAAAGAGACAGTGAACACGGTGAGAACGACCCATTTCTCTGATCTTTTTGTAATTTTCAAAATTTCCCGAGTGAGCTTTTTTATTTGGGGTGACAATGTGAAGCCCACGCTCCAGCCACTCGACATAAAACGATGCAATTTCGTCAGAAGCGGTACAATCCACGAGTACTGAGTGTGGCAAATGGTCGGAATGAATATGTTCCACAAAGGATTTCAGGTCCACCTTCTCGCCCTTTTGCTGAAAATCTCGCTCACGGATCGGCAGCAGTATTCGTGTCTCCTCAAGCCACATGCTCTTTGAGTTCATGATCCCACGAACTCGCATGTCGATATGATAGTCACGTCTGAGGCGGTCGGCCTCGGCCGCAATTTGACTTATAAGAGTAGACCCAATGCCTCCAAATCCGATCAGCCCAATCGAAAGGGTCCTCGGCGCCAAATAGAATCTCGAGTGAGCCGCTCGCAATGCCACCGAAGAGCGTTTACGATCGATCACCACCGAAATGTTTCTCTCCGATGAACCTTGAGCGATGGCTCGAATGTTCACATTGGCCTTTGCCAAAGCAGAGAAAAATTTTGCACTGACTCCGGGTTCACTGACCATGTTGTCTCCCACGGCCGAAAGGATGGAAGCATCCTGAACCCAATCCACCTTGTGGACAAGACCGTGACTGAGCTCAAAAAAGAACTCTTTCTCTGCCGCCTGCCGAGCCCTCTGCCCTTGTGCAGATCGAACGACAAAAGAGATCGAGTGTTCCGAACTGGCCTGAGAGATCATGATCACAGAGACCCCAGCACTCTTAAGTGCCCCAAAGAGACGTTGGGCAATCCCCGGTACACCTAGCATCCCGGCGCCCTCGACGGTGATGAGATCCACCCCATCGATCGTAGAAAAACCCTTGACGGCCTGCCCCCCTTGCCGAGAAGTGGACTTCTTCCAAATCCGCGAGCCCCGGTGCCGTGAAAAGGTGTTACGAATCCAGATCGGTATTTCATCTTGAATCAATGGAACCATGGTGCTCGGATGAAGAACCTTGGCTCCAAAAAATGCAAGTTCCATGGCCTCGTCATAGGAGAGTTCATCGAGAACGATCGCCTCCTGCACTTTATTTGGATCCCCACTCATCACTCCATCGACGTCGGTCCAAATGGTCATCTGGGAGGCTTTAAGCAGTCTCCCAAAGATCGCTGCTGAAAAATCACTCCCATTCCTCCCTAGGGTCGTGGGATGCCCATTCTCATCGGACGCCACAAAGCCGGTGGCCACGATGATCGAATGGCCTCTCCCATACTGATTCAGCCATTTTTTTAGCTCTTCTGTGGATCGATCCCAATCCACCACCGCCCCAGATTCCCCCTCTTTCACAAAGAGGACCTGACGAGCATCCAACCAGATTGCCGAACGCTTCATCGAGTCCAAATAGAGTGCCACAAGGGGGGCAGACCAAAGCTCTCCGTAACCACTGACCAATTCTGAAGTAGCCTTAGAAACACTCTTGGTCACAAAGAGACCTCGCAAAACATCTTTCAAATCTTTAAGACCTGTCTCCACTAGAACTGCAAATTGGGCCAGTTGAGCTTCACCCAAAAGCGTTCGTGCAGCCCCTAGGTACCGTTCTCCAATGCGGAGAAGATTCTCCTCATATTGTGGGTTCTTTTGGGCCGCCTGTTCCACCACCGACAAGAGGGCATCTGTGATTCCTGCCATCGCCGAGACCACCACGAGCTGAAGTTCATAGTTTTGCTCAGAAAGAATTTCACCGACCCGCTTGACTGCCGAGGAATCCGCCAAGCTTGTTCCACCAAACTTGTCGACCATCCATTGTCGCTTCATAGGATTCTCCATAAAACAAGTTTAGACGATCCTTAGGGGTACGTCCAACTTCCCTTCTTTAAATCTACCGCAAAGAGTCCGACCGGAGTCTAAGACCATAGACCAAAATGTTAAGGTTTTTCCTGGCCCGAACAATGAAAAGGAGGCGAGAGCTGGACCATGAGCACACTGACGTGAACTTAACCTTTTCATATAATTAATAAACAAGTAGGATCTCTATATGTACTAAACACAACGCAGTGCTCGCGCACTCAGCGAAACCTACTAGGAATGAGATCAGTGGCCAATATCCTTGTCATTGAAGAGGACCCTCGGATTCAAACTCAAATCCGACAGTTTCTCTCGAGCATGACAGACAATCATATTGTTCGATTCTTTAAAGACTCCAAGGCGCTTCATGAACGTTTTTTCCCTCGAATGGAGAATGCCGAAGAAAACTCTCTTCTTGAAGCTCCTGAGAATGCCGATGCCTCTGCCCCACTTGAGGTCTTGGGCACAGTCAACATGGTCATCTTCAATGCATCCAATGTGGACTCACCCTTTAAGGCGTGGGTTGAGCGAATGCGAGAGGAGATTCAGGAGAAAGGGCTTCTCCCAGAAAACAACACGACTCGATTCATTGCCATGAAATACGAAGATGATGGGGTCGACAATTCCGAATTCTTTCATTCCAACATTGACGATCTCATATGTTTGCCACTGGATCGACTCCTATTCCTACAAAAAGTGGAGTTCATTCTTGCCCTCCCACGAAAGATCTCTCCAACCTTTCTCTTCAACCAAGAGGCCTCCCTGGACATCGAAGTCTCAAAGAAGAGTCAAATCAAGGAGATCTCCGACTTTGGTCTTGCAATCTACAACCCCGTGGCCTTGAATCTGGGAGTCGTGACTCACTTCTACTTTACACTTCCTGGTCAAAAGGAGATCTTGAGCCTCCATGGAAAGGTCCTTTTCACGAAGCCTCATCCAAAAAATGAAAAGATGTTCATCATCTACTTTATGTTTTTTGGTCTCTCCAAAGAGAACTTAAAAAAGCTTCGAACCTTCCTGACCAAGATTTCAAACTACAAAGCGGTCAAGATCAATGATCCTACTCGATTTGCCTATTCGGCGACAAGTTCTGAATTGAGTTATGATCAAAAACGGAAGAAAGTTGTTGCAATCATTGATGTGGACCAACATTCCTGCAGCACCACGAAAGATCTTCTACTTGAGGGCATGGGACAAATTGATGTCATTACCAGCTTATCCTACTACCTCTTCTTCAAAGAGTATTTGACCGATCGAAAGGAAACAGAAAACAACATCTCAATTCCAGTTCAACAAGAGGAGCTTTACACAGAGACCATCGAGTGGCGAGTTTCCCATCTGACCCAGGAGTTTACGCAAGGACCTCAGGACCTAGAGGAGGACCACAACATTGTGGATCACAAGGCCCAGGAAGTCTTCGCATCACCGGATGGTTGGAAGAAACTCTTCGACCACCCTGATTCTCGGGCCCTCATATCTGAAATGTTTGCAATTGTGGAAACAAAGGGCGTGGCAGAGCGACTTGTTGATCTTGTTGCTGTGGAAGGTTCACTGAGAAAGGTTTCATTGCAACTCAAATTGACTGAAAACAAACGTGAGATCGTCTTTTCCATGACAGCTCCAAAGGTCGAGGCTAAAACAGGCCACTCTGGGTTTATTGAGACACTTGATGCCATTATCATCAACAGTGCACTGGTGCCTGCTGCGGTTCAGGAGTGGATCGACGGCCTTCAGGCTGCTTCAGAAAAGCGAGGCCTAAGTTCCACCGACCGTCGGGTCAAGATCATTCTTGTGGGTGAGGAGAGTCCCGCCTTCCTTCCAAAGATCTACAAGGTCTACTCGATTGACGGCATGATCTACAAACCCGTCGAAAGTCGACGATTGCAGTGTCTTCTTTCAAATCTCATAAACTCACCATTTACACTCTACCAATTTGACAATATTTCATGGATTCCATCGGCCATTCCAGTTTACGTTGCCAAGGAGTCTCATCTTGAGTCCATTTCTGAATATGGCGTGACTCTTCTCAATGAGAGAAATTTCAACATAGGAACCACCTTGTACCTCCATGGTGGAATTTTTGACCTCAACACCGAACGTGTCGTCTGTGGGCGAATGTACTACTCAAAGGAGAGCGAAAAGGAAAGGGGTAAATTTTCCTGTTCATTCCTCTACTTTGGGATTGACGAAGAGTTCCTCAAATACATCCGAAAATGGATCCGAACCAACTACGCACGGACCAAAATCGTCAGCGGGAATTAGAAGAGACTATCTCTCTCAACAAAACACCAAGATCGTCCGATATAACTACAACTCGATGGAACGTACAAAATTCTTTCATTAAACTTACTTGCAGGAGTTATGCACAATGTCAAGTCAAGATCTTTCAAAACAGATTTCTCAGATGGTTCAACCCCTTGTGGAGGAGCTTGAGAGCATCGCATTGCGAATCGAATATGACCCCAATGATCTTGAAATCGTTACGGGAATGACACGAATTCTCAAAAGCATCGAGATGATCAGTTCTTTTTCAAACTCTTCTTTCCTAAAGGACCTCACTTCGCACTTTCAACAGTTTGTTCAATATCTCTACCAAAATTCGTTAAGAATTCAACAGAGCGATCTTGAAACCATCTTCCGTGGTGTGGATCTCCTCAAGGACCATTTTCGAACGACCACCGGAGAAAAGAGATCAGTCGAACACCCCTCTTCTCACGAGATTGAATCCTATTTCAAAGTTGAGAAAAGTAATGCAAATGGAGAGTCTTCACAAGGGAGGAGTCGAACAAGAGGCCACGATCAGTCCAACGAGAAGATCACCATACCCATCTCTGTACTTGATCAATTCCTTGAGGTCACCGGAAAGCTGACCATCATACGAAGAATGATCAAGAGCAAAGCCGATACTCTAAAAAGACGATATATGAAAGACAAAGATGTCATTGCCCTCATCGAGATCATCGATGAAATGCAAAAGGAAAACCAGCATCTTCAAAATCGATCTGAATCACTTCGAAAAATACCACTTCAGTTTGTGTTCAATCCCATCAAACGAAATCTACGAAAAGCGACGCAAAACAACAACAAAAAGATTCACCTTTCGCTTATTGGAGAGGAACTTCTTATTGATCGAAAACTCTCAAAAATTCTTTCCACCTGCCTTGACCCCATCATCTTCAACTCCATCGAACACGGCATCGAATTTCCCGAAGAACGAAAGAGATCTGGGAAGGACGAGGTCGGTCATATAAAGATTTCAGGACAAATTCGAGATGATCGAATGTTCATCGAAATCATCGATGATGGAAAGGGTCTTGATCTTCAACACATAAAGACCAAAGCCGTAGAAAGAGGATTTCTCTCTCGATCTCAAATTGACGGACTCGATGAACATAAGATCGCCAATCTCATCTTTGAATCCCAACTCTCAAATTCAAAAGAGACAGATCAAGAGAACCTTACCCAATACCAAATGGCGCTTTCCCAAGTCAAACAAGAGCTTGAATACTTGGGCGGCCACATCGAAGTCCACGAAACTTCAAAGAAAGGTACGACGTTCCGACTTGAAATCCCTCTTCCAAAGTCGTTTTTGGTTCTTCAAGCGATCTATGCTCGATGCAATGGCCACAGTTTTGCCATTCCTCGAGACGAAGTGAGTGCGGTTTTGGATCTGCAATCCATGAAAAAGCAGAAGCGCGTTCAAGACATCGAGGGGGAAGATGTCCTATCGTATCAAGATCAAAACATTCCTCTCATAGACCTGAAAAAGATCTTTCCAAAACCCAACACTCGAAAAGGGAGCGTTGAAAGCCAAGATGTCAGCATTGTCATTGTGGGCAACGATGTCGTCACCTTTGGAATGATTGTCGACCAAGTCCTAAGCCTCGAGGAGATCGTGATCAAAGAGATGGACGGATATGTAAAAAACAACAACATATTCTCAAAGGCAACGCTCATAGGGGATGAGGGGCTTTCGCCAGTCCTTGATCTTGACTGCTTTACACGGGTGATCAAGGAAAAGAAGTTGCGAACGCGTCGCCAAATTCTCTCGGCGTAATGCACTCATTCGTTCGACTGTCACCTAGGAAAGAACTCCCGCCTTAATTTTCGCTCGCGCCCATGGGAAGAAGGAGCCGAAAGGTTGTCTCCTCTTGATCCTGATCGAAGATCAAATCCCCGCCAGAGGATCGGGCAAAGAGACGCCCGTAGGAGAGACCTATTCCCAAGTGGCGTTGAGGATCTTTGGTTGTAAAAAAGGGATCGAACAATTTGGAAGTGACCTCTTCACTGGGCTTTGATCCATTGTCCGTGACGGTGAATGCGAAGCGATCCCCGTCTGCTTCTCCACTCACCTTAATCCACTTGTCCTTTGCATCGTCCATGGACTCGATGGCGTTGGATATAAGACCCATGAGAACATAACAAACCGTATTTCCTTCACAAAAGAGACTCTCCCCTTCCACTTTCCCCATTTCCACATTCACATGATTTCTCTTTAATCTCTTTCGCACAATCTCCACGGAGTTTTTCAACAAATCTCCGCTGAGATTCCAATCCGGTGGTTCACTTTCAGAAATGTGATAGATTCGTCCAAAACTCTTAAAGGTTCCAGAGAGCTCCAGAATGGTGGTTCGAATGTCACTAAGAACTTGAGCCTCATCCCCCTTTGAACCCCCTTGCTCTGAGAGCGCCTCTTCGAGGTCTTCAACAGGGCCAAGAATAAAGTTGAGCCGATTGTTGGCCTCATGAATCAAGCTTCCTAAGACCTCAAGAATTTGAAAACGACTGTATCTGACAATGCGTTGTATGAGCATCTCCTGATCCAAAATAGAACTCCTTATCTCTCTGCTAAAACAGACTCGATCTTCGCAAGAAGAACCTTCCGATCCAGAGGCTTAGAAAAGATGGCTTTGGCTCCCATCGCCAAAAATTCTCTCTCGGTCTTTGAAGAAAAACCCGTCACGAAGATCACAGGTGGCTTTCCATTAAGCTTGTCATTGATATTTTTGATCAGCTCAATTCCGTCACCATTAGGCATTCGCACATCCGAGACCACAAGGTCCACTTTATCTCGACCAAGACACTCAAAGGCCGATGTTCCATCCTCAGCCATGAGAACATGAAATCCTCGACGTTCTAAGAACTTGCCAACGTTTTCGCGGATCATCTCCTCATCATCGACGACCAAAATCGAATACTCGGAGGGTTGAATCATGCATTCACCTCACTCTTTCATTTCCACCCTTGAATCCAAGGGCTGGCAGTCCGCACTTTCACCCACCAATCGCTCTGCATTGGGCTCTTCCAAAACTGATTCCAAACACGAGGAGACATGCACCCAGATCTCACCCTGGCGAAAGCTCTCCTCACTTCGCACATCTCCCCATAGGAGTGTCCCACGATTCACATTAAATAAGAGTCGTCCCTGAATGTTGCTGGTCAGTTTGATCCCCGTCGGCAAAGGATCCATCAGCTTAACCCCTCCGGAGATTTCTAAGTCCGCACACAGATCGCCGACACCACAACGATACAATCCTTTGAAGATCGAGATAAGACTTAAGTGCATGGGAAGTCCATTCTTCAGGCTCATCCATTTTGAATCGAGGGTCCACGTGTCCCCCACCCGAACAGGGCGATCAGGCAAGGATACAGGGGGTACGTAAAAGATGCTATTTCGAGGATAATCTCCTGCTTTGAGAACCTTTCCATTCGGGTTCAAGGTGACGATGAGCTCCTCTCCAATCTCTGGAAAGGCCATATCGTGAAGATCGGCAAAACCATCCTTTTCAACCACACGAATCATTTGATTGATGTTGGCCTCCCCCGCGAGACCCTCACTCTCAACCTTGAAATCCATGACTTCATCCTTCTCGTTGGTGATTTGACCTGATTGGTAGACCTTGGTCCGTACGTGAGAATGGTAGGTGCTCTTTTCCAAACGCCCCGGCGTTGAAACGAGCTTGAGTTCTATAGCTTCCTTTTGATCCACCGAAGTCAACGATGAGCCAGGACCGCTCGCTGTTGCACAACCTGTTAGAATGAGAAGCCACAAACTGAGCTCAGTGACTTGACTCTTGAACCACTTCATCGGCCTGTAGATTTTCTCCATGTTTGTAGCGCTCAACCAAATGTTTGTCATAAGTCGGAAAGGAGAAGAGAAGCACGTGGCTGTTGGAAGGCGCATCTTCAACTGTAACCACTAAGTAGTAGAGCTCCTTTTGCTCTTCATCAGAAAATTCCTTAAAGAAGGTTACAAGAACATGCCCCTTATAATCGGTGCTTCTCCAAATCTCATCTGCATCTTCGATCGTAATGGCCCTTAAATGAACAAATTCATGAAACTGCGCCTCCTTCACGTCCTGTTCGGAGCGCACCTTCAACATCGATTTGTAGAGTCCAACGGCAAGCTCGTCTCCCTCACTCAGCGCATCTCCCTCAACCGCACCAAGTTCCACCTCTTTGACGGTTCGATCATAAATCATCTCTCCACGCCGGTAAGCTTCCAATATCTCCTCATGGTAAGTTGGAAAATGGAGGAATACGAAAACAGGAACCTCTTCCACCATATGCGCAACGGCCACATAGAAGACCGTTCGATCTTCATCTTCATAGGCTCCTAAAAAGTGATACAAGACCTGATTCTCTAATGTCTCCTGATCTTCCCAAATCTCATCGGGGTCCTCCAGCACCGAGGTCAAGAGCTCCTCATATTCTGGATAGCTTTTCTGAGGAATGTCATTGGACTTTCGAAATGAACGAAACTCATCTTCCAATTGAGTGATCTCACTTTCGAAATGTTGAAACAGTTGATCTTTGTTCTCAAAGACCAGACCACTTTCTTCATCCAGAACGATCTTCTCTTCTACCTTCTTTTTCTTTGCCAAAAGGGTACCCCCACACTTCTGATCATAGAAACAGTGACAGATGATGTCAATTCACGAGAACATCTCTTGCGTTCCTGTGCACTCTCTTCATAATCTAATAGAAGCTTGAGTAATGGAACGAATTTCGCACGGAGGCGAAGATGAACTTGTCCAAAGAAAAGTTAGACGAAATGGAGTACTTTCTGACACAGTCACTCAAGGGGCAACACCTTCTCTTTGATCCAACCAGTGTTGCCGAAATTCTAAGAAAACGTAGAGGTGCTGACGACTTTACCCTTGAATCTGTTGAGAAGGCCCAGGACCTTCTGAATCGTTTTCTCAATTATCCCACTTTTTTTGATAAGATGGATTTCTTAAAAACCCTCCCAGAACAGGACTACGAGCTCTTCGTCTGTGCCTACTTTCACATTGTGGAAAACACGATCCTCATCAACAACTGGAAGCACTAGCAAATCTCCTGGCGACAGTTCACTCCATTTCAAATGATTCCGATAGATAGATGCGATGAAAGGCATTCTATCTTTTTTTCTGTTACTCTCGTGCTCCACGACCTTCGGCGAGTATCGCGTCTACAAACTTGAGATCGAAGGTGCCTCGGGAAAAAGTCGGACCGTGTTGACCAGTCTCGACCCAGACCAATACCCAGCCTACCATCCTCTTCAAAAGGGTGAAGTCATACGCCTTGGCGACACGTGGATGTGTTGGTCACGGTCCGACTATTTCGAACCACCCTGCAAAAAACCCGAGTAGGCTCCTGAAATTCTAGACCACTGCGTTTGGACCAGATTCCTACTGGCAGTGATTTAACTCAGGCTCAAATAGCGTAAAATGGATGAGATATGAGCTCAGAAGTCTCCTCCGTTGCTCAACACAACAACCAAAAGATCAAAGAACTCAATGACCGCTACGATCGTCAGCGTGAAGAGATTGTTCAAGAAAATGAGGGACGTCTCAAACAGCTTCAGCAACACTACCAAGATCAAACAGAAGCCATTCACCGACAGGGCCAAGCGGCTGTAAGTCACATTCGAAATCGGACACAGGAGCAGATCGACACGGTCCGCAATGCGACTCATGAACGACTTGTGGCCGAGAATCGAAAAGCCTCCCTCTCTTTGAAGAATATGGAAGACAACAACCTCCAACGAGTCCGTGAACATGAGTCAAACTATGAAAATCAGCGACGCGACTATGATGAAAAGCTTAAAAACTTGAAGAAACAGAGCTACGAACAGTCCAAGCGGGAGAGCGAAGCAACTTCAGAATATATGGCCATTCAACAGAAGCGTCGAGCTGAGGCTGTCGGCGAGATCAATCAAGACATCCAAAAACAAAAGGTGGCGGGACAACAAACACTCTCACAGATCAAGGAGCGACAGAATCTTGAACGAAAAGAGCTCTACACTCACCAGGAGGACTACGTCAACCACATGAAGAAAACTCAAGAAATTGAGTTAGAAAAGCTTCGCAAGCACAATCAGGGCCAAATGAAGTATGTCAAAGATCAGGGAGATCTCCAGGTTCAGACCCGACGTGAGGAGTACAACTCCAGGCTCCAGGACCTCAACAAAAAGTTGAGCTCTACCTCGGAACTAGAGAAAAAGAAAGGTGAAACTCAGATTGCTCAAGTTCGAAAACTAAGCCAAGAGGAGCTCGAAAAGGAGCATAAAAAATCGGTGGCCCAACAGGAGAAGATCCACCTCGAAAATCGAGAGGAGATTGCCCGTTTGAGACATGAGTCTCAAGAGAAGATGCGCACGGAAGAGACGGTCTTTGACCAAAAGATCCGTCAGCAAAAGGAGAGCTACATCACTCAATCTCAATCTCTTAAGGAAGAGTTCTTAAAGGAGCAAAAGCAACTTGAAGAGACCCAAAAGCAGAAACTTCTTGAGCAACAAGAGATCTATCGTAAAAACCTGACACGAGCCGAAGACAACTTTCAAAAGCGTTACCTCACAAATCACGAATATTACAAACAAAGCCTTGACGGGCAGAAGAACCAATACCTTCAAGCAATGGATCAGCAAAGGGCTCGCTTTCTTGAGACCTATGATAAAAACGAAGTCAAGGTGGACGATCCCTTCTACAAGATCCGAAACCTTGAAACCTCACTTCATGAAACAGATGATGCCTACATACTAAAGGCACGTGTTCCTAAGTACGAAGAGGATAATGTTAAAGTAAAAGTTAAAGACAATAAAATCCTGATTTCAGGCCATCGGTCTGCAGAAAGAGAGAGCACAAATCCCAATCGCAAGATCAGCACCAACACCTATCAAACCTATCACGAAGAGTTGCCACTTCACCATCCCGTTCTCTCCGATCGAGTGCGCTCTGAGTATGTCGACAATGCTTTGACCGTCACCATCCCGAAGGTCAAATTCACAAGACTTTGATCTAGCTCTGCTAAAATTTTTAGATCTCCGTTCAACTTTCCGAAAAGTCAGAGACTGGGGAGGATCCACATTGAGCTCGTCATCATCAACTGAGATATTGCATCTAGCTCAACTTTTGAAACGGTGTAAAAACATCGTCTTGTCCACCCACCGTCAAGCTGATGGGGATGGCTTGGGAGCCCAAGTTGCCCTCTACTATGCCCTTAAGAAATCAGGAAAGAGTGTTCGAATTCTTAATGTTGACGCGCCTCCTAAAAAGTACCAATTTCTGAATACCCAAGACCTCGTTGAGTCATTTGAAGATGGAGCAACCCTCTCCTCGTCGGTCGATGCCGTCTTGATCTTTGACACCAACGACCAGCGCCTTTTAGGCCCTCTTTTTGCAGAGTTTGAAAAGCACAGCCAACAGATTGCTTTTATTGATCACCATCCCATCCTCAACAAGGGGCCACTTCCAACCCAAGGCTCCTACATTGACACATCTGCCGCCAGCACCGGCCAAATTGCCTTTGAGCTCATCACCGCAATGGAAATTCCACTTGATGAAAAGATCGCTCGAGCCATCTACAGCAGCATTGTCTTTGACACTCAACTCTTTCGCTACATCCGCAACTCCCCAAGATCTCACCTCATTGCCGCTGAACTCCTTAAATATGAGAAAAATCCCGATGAGGTTCATCGCAACCTTTTTGCCCATCATACGGTTGAGAAGATTCGATTTCTCTCAAAGGCTCTGGGCTCAATTGAATTCTTCGCCGACAACCGCATCGCCATTTTGAAGGTAACCCTCCAAGACCTGCTCGACAATCAACTGGAGATGGACGATTCCCGTGACGTCATCGATATGATCATGAACATTGCAAGTCTTGAGGTGGCGGTTCTGATCCGAGAAGATGGACCTAACGATCTGAAGGTGAGCATTCGAAGCAAAGGAAACTACGCCGTTTTGGACCTCGCTGAGAAATTTGGAGGCGGAGGGCATAGGTTCTCCTCGGGCGCCTTTGTGACGGGAAACTATGAAGAGTTGAAGCAGAAGATCGCTCGCGAGGTCGTCTCTTTGATTGACTCAACCCCTCAATAGAGATCACGCATAGCAGAGGATCGACGATCCGCATTACCCAGCAAGCTCACCCTCAGGAGCGCCAGCCACTGAGTGTGTCGGTTGAACCAAGACTGGATTCCTTATAGGATGGATGCTACCACTAGGACTTCGTTTCTAAATCCATTCTGAGGAGGCAAGCATGGACCACTCAAAAGTCTATCCCGTACCGACCAACTTCAAATCCTTGTGCGATCAGAAGCAGTATCGCCAAATGTATGAGGAGTCCATCAAGAATCCCGACTCCTTCTGGGGGCGTGAAGCAAAGCGACTGAAGTGGATTCAGCCCTGGACGAAAGTTAAGGAGACCTCATTCTCAGGTGATGTCACGATCCGATGGTTTGCAGGTGGAAAACTCAATGTGAGCGAAAATTGCATCGATCGACACCTTGAGAAGCATGCAGGTGAAGTCGCCTTTATTTTTGAGGGGGACGATCCCAATGAGCCCAATCAGTCCATCACCTACCAAGCTCTCTATGAAAAGGTCTGTCAGTTTGCCAATGGTCTCAAGAAGATCGGTGTGAAAAAGGGAGATCGAGTGACGATCTACATGCCCATGATCCTTGAGGGCATCTACGCCATGCTTGCCTGCAGCCGAATTGGCGCTGTTCACTCTGTGGTTTTTGGAGGATTTTCACCGAAGTCTCTTGCAGATCGGATTCGTGATTGTGAAAGTCAGTTTCTGATCACCGCAGATGAGGGACTGCGTGGTGGAAAAAAGGTCCCCCTGAAGAAGAATGCCGACGAGGCTCTCAAAGAGTGCCCTGATGTGAAGAGCGTTGTGGTGGTCCGACGTACAGGAGGTCACGTCGAGTGGAATGGGGCTCGCGATCACTGGTACCATGAACTTTGCGAACCACAACCCAAGAGCTGTCCACCAGAACCAATGGACAGTGAGGATCCTCTCTTCATCCTCTACACATCAGGATCAACAGGAAAGCCCAAAGGGGTTCTTCACACCACAGGTGGTTTTCTGCTCTATGCTGCCATGACTCATGAGTACATCTTTGACTACCATCCCGGAGAGATCTACTGGTGCACCGCCGATATCGGTTGGGTGACAGGCCACAGCTACATCGTTTATGGTCCTCTGGCCAATCGCGCAACCACCTTGATCTTTGAAGGCATTCCAACCTACCCCTCCTATTCCAGGCACTGGGAGATTGTGGACAAACATAAGGTCAACATCTACTACACAGCCCCCACAGCTTTGCGGACGCTGATGCGCGAAGGAGAGAGTCACCTCAAATCGACCCATCGTGAAAGCTTACGAATTCTTGGCAGCGTGGGTGAACCGATCAACCCTGAAGCTTGGCATTGGTTTTATCATGAAGTTGGAAAAGAGCGCTGCCCCATTGTCGATACTTGGTGGCAAACAGAAACAGGTGGAATTCTCATATCTCCCTTTCCTGGGGCAACTCCACTTAAGCCGGGCTCTGCCGCTTCACCCTTCTTTGGCGTTGTCCCCTCCATCGTCAATGAAAAGGGAGAGGAGCTTGCAGGCGAAGCAGAGGGCCAACTCTGCATCAATGACTCTTGGCCCGGACAAATGCGAACCGTCTACAAAGATCATGCGCGCTTTGTGAAGACCTACTTTTCGACCTTCCCCAATCGCTTTTTTACCGGGGATGGCTGTCGAAGAGACAAAGATGGTTATTACTGGATCACGGGTCGAGTGGATGATGTGATCAACGTCTCAGGTCACCGCATTGGAACAGCTGAAGTCGAGAGTGCTTTAGTTGCCCACCCTGCAACTTCGGAAGCTGCCGTGGTGGGTTTTCCCCATGAAATCAAAGGGCAAGCGCTCTATGCCTACGTGACACTGAAATCGAGCCACCCCCCTTCGGAGGCGCTTCGAAAGGAGCTCATTCAATGGGTCCGAAAGGAGCTTGGCCCGATCGCCACACCTGACGTGATTCAGTGGGCGCCTGCACTGCCAAAGACCCGATCCGGTAAGATCATGAGACGCATTCTGAGAAAGATCGCCGCCAAGGAATTCCACGATCTTGGAGACACCACAACTCTTGCAGATCCCGCAGTTGTGGTGTCCCTGATCGAGAATAGGTAGGGGCTGTCCGGTAATTCCATTTTTGCCGATTTCTATAAGTTTTCCTTATACCTTCGTTGAGCCTCCTCGAGTTAGCGCCTCTGGCTAGCCCTCGGACAGCCCCTAGGTAGCGGGTGACGTGGATCGACCGAACAGCCCCTACCTAAGACTCTCCTCGATCGCTCTTTGAGCGATCGCTCTTTTTTCAGACTCATCGATGTGGGGCTTACGGTAGCCTTCACGAATCTGAGAGATCGACTCGACTCGCTCATCGAGATCGTGAGGGAGATTTTTTTCGATCTCTTTACGAAGTTTTGCCGAAAGAGCTGGTGCGCGCCCTGAGGTTGAAACTCCCACAGTCACATCCCCTCGGACCACAAGCGCGGGAAAGAGAAAGGTGCAAAACTTAGGGTGGTCCACGGAGTTGCACGGGATCTTTCTACGAACACACTCCCTGTAGATGGTCTCGTGGAGCCCCTCTCGATCGGGAGCCGCCACGATCACGACGGCCTTTCCCTCAAGGTCCTGCATTTCAAAATTTCGGCGGAAACACTCCTTCACCGAAGGGCTCTGAAAAATTCTCTCCGATATTTTGGGAGCCACCACGGAGATTCGAACTCCAAAAGGTTCCAGTTTTTCCACCTTTCGAGTCGCCACTTCGCCTCCACCAATCACGAGCACCTCTTCTTCGCGAAGAGAGACGAACATCGGAAAATAGGGCCCACTTTGAGAAATTCCAATCTCCTCAGGAGTCAAGTAACACCCTGGATCCTCGGACCACGGATCCCCAGCTCGTTGATAGGCCCGCACTCGAGTGTTTCCACCACAAATGTCAAAGTGGTGGCACTTGCCACAACGACCAGAAATCAAGCGAGGTTTTTTCTTAAGCCCTGCCATGAGGGGCTCACTCAGATCATTCCAAATTTCAGAAAAGGGTCGTTTGCGAACATCGCCTAGATCATAATCTCCCCAAAAAGAGTCAGGGTGAACCTGCCCATCAGGTCCTATGTTGGCAACTCCAACGCCTGTGGCGTTTCCGCCCCAATCCACCAGAAGTTTTCTCAGTCGATCGGCCTTCTCCTCTCCAAAGCGCCGTTTGGCCCAATGAAGAAAGTAGACTCCATCGGCATCATTGTTCCCCGTCACAAACTCCTTCTCATCCCCCTTTTCCAGAAGCTCAAGACATCGCTCAAACAAAAGGTCCATCGCATCTCGAGTCATCTGGTGAAAGGCATCCATCTTATGGTTGGTCTCTCCCCGTCCCGAGTAGTTCAAGTGGGAGAGATAAAACTTTGCAATCCCCTCTTGCTCAATCAAGTCCAACATTAAGGGAAGCGACTGCCAGGTATCTTGGGTCAAACAGTAACGAAGTCCAACTTTGATCCCATGAGAATGAAGTCGATGAACACCATTGAGGGCACGATCAAAGGCCCCCGCTTGACGCCGAAACTGATCATGAACTTCGCCGATGCCATCCACGCTGATGCCGACATATTGAAAACCAACTTGGCGGATCCTTGCCACAGTCTCTTCATCCATCAGCGTTCCATTGGAGGAGAGTCCCACGTAAAAACCAAGTTTCACGGCTTCTTGAGAGATCTCAAAAATTCTTGGGTGAAGAAGTGGTTCCCCACCTGAAAGGATCAAGACCGAAACTCCCATCTGCTTAAGATCTCGCATCACCTCCAAAATCTCTTCGTAGGTGAGTTCCCCCGGATAATCTCGATTCGTAGAGTTGGTGTAGCAGTGTTTGCACGCCAAATTGCATCGTCGAAGCAGGTTCCAAATCACCACAGGCGCTTGGCTTCGACGCCCACGGTGAGAAGACTCCGTCTTTTCACTCAATAAAGATTTCATGTATGAGGTCAATCGAAACATCTCTTCTCCGCCATCCGAAGTCCCGTCTTTTTTAAGATGCGCTTACTGAAGAGCACATCCCAAGCGCGACAATTTCCTTCTAATATCTCTTGAATCTTCAAAAGCTGACCGTCCAACTCTTCGCGACTGCGTGCATGAACCATTGCAAAGAGATTGTAGGGCCAATCGGGTAAAAACCGAGGCCTTCGGTAGCAGTGGGTGACAAAATCCAAAGATCCGACCCTCACTCCAAGTTCGTCCACCATCTCATCAGGAAGATCCCACACACTCATCCCATTCAATCGATAACCCAATTGGTAATGGTTCGGGATGGCCGCAATCCTGCGCACGACACCCATCTCCAACATCTTCTGAAACCTCTCGCGAACCATTTCAGGTGAGCAGCCAATGGTCCGCGCAACCTCATCAAAGGGCTTTGAGACAAGAGGAAGGCCCCCTTGTGTTTTCAGCAAGATTTCACGATCTAGAAAATCCAAAGACTTCTCCGCTCTAAAGCTGAAGTTGAAAGTTCAAGTAGTACTCCTTCTCCTTAGGAAAGAGGCGTACCTCCAGCGCTGTTCTCTTCTCGATCAACCTTTGAACACGACCAATCTGTTCAGGATCCTCAGTCAAAAGAACAAACCACATATTCCAATGATGATCGCGTTCATAGTTGTGGCCAACCTCGGGATAGGAGTTGACGATCTCAGTCACCTCCTCAAACCGATCCTCTGGGACACTCATCGCCGCCAAGGTGACGCCACCTCCAAGAGCTTGGGCATTTAAGAGTGGACCAAATCGAGAAAGGACGCCACGATCCACAAGCCCCTGCAGACGACGAAGAAGTTCCCCCTCATCGATCTCAAGCTCCAGGGCCACCGATCGAAAGGGCTCCTCCTCAACCGCGATTCCGCTCTGAAGACGAGAGATAATTTTTCGATCGACTTCATCAATCACCATGAGGTCCACCTGCAAAGATCACGATTTCTATGACAATGTCTCCTCTGAGACCTCTCGATAAAAGTAGCGAGGACCGTGCTGCTTGAGCTTCTGCTTGGTAAAGAGAATCGCATGGGGTAGATCCCTCAAACCATTCTCATCCAGCAGCCTCTCAATCTGACCCTCGACGACCAAACGCTCTTTCCCATGAATCATGCAGTAGAGGTTGTAGGGCCACCACGGTTTGCGCGAAAGTCTACGATAACAGAGCGTCACAAAAGGGTAAGTTCCAAGGCGTCTCCCCAGCTCGGAAACCCTCTCCTCTTCGACCTCAAAGACCACCATGGCATTGGATCTGTAGCCTAGACGATCATGGTGAAGCACCACTCCAAAGCGTCGTAAAAGCCCCCGATCCTTCCACTTTTGGATGGCTCGAAGCACCTCCCCTTCCGAAAGTGAGAGCTTCTGCGCAATCTCCTCATAAGGCTTCGAAGAGAGGGGAAGCCCCTGCTGAAGAAGAGCCAATATCTTTTTTTCCATCAAATCCATAAGACCCACTACTTCAGCGCAAAACCCAAGTCGAGAAAGTACTCCTCAACCAACGGAAAATTCAAGACCTCAAGCCCCGTCTGACCTTCAACCTCATGAATGACTTCATCAAATCGCGCCTGATCATCACACACCAGGACAAACCAAAGATTGATCCGATGCTCCCTCTCATAGTTGTGGTTCACCTCAGGGAACTCATTGACCAAACGGACCGTCTTTTCCATCAGGGATTCAGGAACCTCCATGGCACAGAGCGCACTGACCCCAACCAGATTGGGACGCACCACGGGGCCGATGCGAGAGAGCACATGCTCTTCGCTTGCCTTGGAGAAGATCTTCAAAACCTCCTCCTCTGAGAGGCCAAACTCACGTCCTATGAAGGCAAAGGGCTCAGAGACCAAAGGAAATCCATGTTGATACTTTTCAAGAATCGGATGCATAGGTGATCTCTTCATCATCGCTGCCAAAGTGTCAAGCAACGAGTGCAACTCAAGGCGAGCGAACGGCCACGAAGCGTTGCCGGAAGTGTCACTGAATCCTATAGGTTAGGAACTGATTGGCAATACCCTTTTGCCCAACAACCCCTACGCTATGCTGCACTGCTTCGAATCAGTACATTTTGTCCTACCGGGCACGAATATTCGTCTTTTCAAAATCACGATCTTCAGCGATCTCTCGGGTTTGTCAGGAGATTTTGA